>NZ_KI912270.1:3233430-3880116 GCF_000243415.2 Mycolicibacterium tusciae JS617 | reverse complement strand
TCGTTGTCGGTCACCGCGGGCAGTGCCTGCTCGATTGCGTCGGCAAGGCTGCGGGCCCGCTCGACCGTCTGCTGGACGTTGACGGTCTGCGTGGCGCCGGGGCTGTTGACGGCGATGGCGACGCCGCTGCTGCCCTCGATGTGCAAGTACGGATTCTGGACGTCAGCGACGCCCGGCAGGTCACGCACCGACTTGCCCGACGCAGCGTACTTCTCACCGTACGGTGTCAAGTGTGGCCGGATAACGATCCGTTGCATGGTGCCGGTGCCGTCGACGTAGCCCTCCTCCATGAGCCACTCCAGTGCGGCGTTTAATTCCTCGCGGGTCACCTCGGTGTCCGACCAAGAAGTCGCCTCCATGAAGGCAGCAGGTTTCGCCTCGGCAATGGCGGCTCCTTCGATTCTTAGCGCGTACAGCCACGCGAGCACTCCGTCCCGAAGATTCCACAGGCGCTCAGCCTTGTTCATGCGGTCCTCCTCCGTTCGGGCTCAGCGTAAGTGCGAGGTCCGACAAACAGACGTGCCCCGCTAACCGAGTGGTGCAAACCGCAGCGTCATGGCTCCCTCGTTCGGCAACAGCGCCCAATTCCCTTTCACGGGGTCGCCGTAGTCTCGCATCACTTTTGCCGCATCGAGGAGAGCGGCGCTGAGGTTGGAGGCGAGCAGTGCCGTCCGACCCTCGTCGTCATAGAGCACCCATCCGTTGGGTGTGTCGCTCAGCAGGTACGTCACCATGGCGGGAATGTACTGGACCACACTGACATACTTCCTGACGCGAACTAATCATAGGTAACGCGTTCAGTACCAGCAGCTTTCAGCAACTGGTCGCGCGCTTCGTATAGACCATGGAAAGCGGACCTCAAGTCGAGAGCGGCGTCAGCCAATTGGCAACGGCCTGCGGGGTTGCCCTGTGTAGCAAGGATTGCAGCCGCCAACCTGAGCCGCTCCACGTAGTGCAGCAGATCGACGGTGTATCGAGCAGTTTGCTTTGGGGTCGCGCCGCCGGATCGATCAAGGTGATCTCCCATGAATGTCACCCACTCGTCGACCATGTGTCTGTCGAAGTTGTAGATCGCCTTGAGCACCCAGCGTTGCCAGGCCGGCGGACGTCGTGCACGTGAATGGAATTGCGGTGGAGAAGTTGTCATGTTCGGAACCCTAAAATCCGGAACTACGAACAGCTATGCCCAAACGGATCAGATTTCATCTGTGCGTTGTGCTGAACACGATGCCCATCGGGTTGGACTCGTCGATCAGGAGCCCCGTGCAGTGGTGCTCGTAGCCAGGCAGGAGGCGAACGCTGGACCGTCGTTCACGAGTGCGTATCCGCCAGCCAGCCCACCTTGGTTGCAGATAGGTCGTCGCCGACGAACCCGTCGATAAGTCACAACACCCGTTTCACAGTCAACGCGTGGGACGAGGACTGTAGCCGTGCGCGGCACTACGGTAGTGGGGAAGCGACTCGCCGAATCGCCATACACCGCCTGGCTGCGCGACCAGCGCCGCACGATCCGACGAGCAGCGAAGTACGCATCCTGGGTCAGCTCGACGGCGGCAATCGCCCTTTTCAGCCCATACACACCCCAAAACCGGCCCGGTCCTCGGCCCGGTTGGCGCCAGAGTTCGGGAACGATGTGCTGATATTCCTTCTCGCCGTGCATGTTTGGCGACGAGTGCTTGGTGAAATAAATGGCTAACCGCTTGGGGTCGCACGCCTTGAGCCCATTGCGCACGTCGATGGCGGTGCCTGCCAGCCGATGCCGCGACTTCTGCTCAGCGTCCGGATGGTCGACAATCTGCGCCCACGTCTCGGATAACCAGTGCGCGAAGCCCCGGCCTGATCGTCCTGGCGAGATCGGCGGTGCCATCCAAAGGTGAATATGTGGGGCACCGCGCCGCTGAAATTCCAGCTTCCAGATGTAGCGGGCCGGTTCTCCGTACTCTCGTTTAAAACGTTTGCGCCACAGCACCATATGCCGCTTCACGCTGGCACCGTCCGGTGCAACGACTTCCCAGTCGCCAGGGTAGGTGAGCGTGACCATCGCGGGGACGCGGCCAGACTCGACGAGTGGGGTGTAGTCGAGTTCGGCGAATGTGCGGCACATCGCCGACCGCGATTTTCGGGACCACTCGGTAATGACACCGCCGGTAGGGCCGTGGTCGTTTTCCGTAGGACTCCGTCGTGTCAAAGACACGACGGCCTGATCATCGTGCCCAGCGTCGCGTTCGAGGTCGTTCCTGACATGAGACTTTGCATCGTTCACGTCACGTTGGTGATGGCCAACTGCCCGTTCGGCGGTTTTCTCGACCCGAACGGGATTGGTCCACCCGAGCCGCACGACACCGGGACCGATGGTGATGCGAAACTGCCCGGATTCCGGTTCGACACCGCGGCGCCCAGGACCATAGGCCCACGGTGCCGCCGGCTCGAACAATGCCGCTGCCGCCGTGACCATCTCGGGGCTCGGGAACCGCAGCCCCAATGCGTCGATCGCCCGCAGCTCGCCGGTCGAGATTCCGTCGCGAACCGACTCGCGGACATTTTCGGCACATATAACAAGCCCGCCGGCCGCGGCCGGGTTTAGGCTCGGTGCCTCGGTCGACGTACGGCCGACCACTGCCGCTCTCGCGCCCTGCGGCCTGGCGGCCTCGGGCGCTCGCGACCTCCCGTCAACCGAGGCACCGGATGAACCGTGCCTGAATGGCGGGTGCTCTGAGGCGGACGTCGAGACGTTGGGCGACAGTGTCGAGTCGGTGGCTGATGATGCGATGCTGGGCATCGGGGTGCCTGCTCCCCGGAGCCCCCGAAGCTGGCCACAACGCATGCGGCAGCGACGAAGCTCCTGGTCGGGAGTGCAAGCACCGTGTCCGGTTTATGTCCGTTCGCCGGACATACTGAATACGTCAGCGCTGCTCAATACGGCGCATACGACGCACAGACGCAGATTAACCGCAGGTCAGTGGCTATCTCGTCCGCCTGAAAAGCGGAAGGTCGCCGGTTCGATCCCGGCCCTGGCCACTTCAGAGGCGGTCTGCCTCGATTCCCATCGCTGTCTTCGATCCCCCCTTTGCTCTCGGCCCAGAGGGTTGCCCTTTTTGGCGCGAGCACCTACGTTTTCCGTTGGTACCATCGTGTACCACGGAGGGATTATGGCTGAGCCGACAACCGATCCGGTGCGTATGCCACCGGCGCCGCGCATACCGAAGCTGCTGCAGGGCGTGGTATTCCTCGCTGCCCGGGACAAGGCCATCGCCGCAGTGGCCAAACGCTTCGGCCCCACCTTCACGCTGAACCTTCCGATATTCGGTCCGACCGTCGTGGTCGGCGATCCGGCGCTGATCAAGGAATTGTTCACCGCCAAGCCCGACCTGATCGCCCGCGCCGGCGTGCTCGGTGAGATGTTCGGTCCGGGTTCGACGTTCAGCCTCGAGGGCGCCGAGCACCGCGAACGCCGCAAGCTTCTGGTCCCGCCGTTCCACGGCAAGCGGATGGCCGGTTACGAGGCGATCGTCGAAGAAGAGGTCATGCGCGAGATCGAGTCGTGGCCCGAAGGTCAAGAATTCGAGACGATGCCCTCGATGATGCGCATCACCCTCAACGCGATTTTGCGCGCGGTGTTCGGAGCGGAAGGGGCGGCGCTGGACGAGCTGCGCGATGCGCTGCCTTCGATGGTGTTGCACGCCTCAAGGCTGGCCGTCACGCCGCCCGTAGTGCGCAGGGATTTCGGGCCGCGAAGCCCCGGCCGGAAGCTGGCCGACAATCGCAAGCGCTATGACGCGATCATCGCGCGCCTCATCGCGGATATCCGCAGCGACCCGGCGTTCGAGGACCGCACCGACGTCCTGTCGCTCATGTTGCAAGCTCGGTATGAGGACGGTTCGCCGATATCTGACGCCCACGTGGCAGATGAATTGCTCACGCTGCTGGCTGCGGGACACGAGACCACGGCCACCACCTTGGCGTGGACGGTCGAGCGGTTGCGCAGACATCCGCGCCTGTTGTCCCGGCTGAGGGCAGGCGTCGACGGCGGCGAATCCGAACTCGTGCAGGCCACCATCTGGGAGGTCCAGCGGACCCGACCCGTCATCAACGGCACCGCACGCATGACCAAGACGCGAATGCGTCTGGGCGACTGGATCATTCCCGAGCGTCATGTGGTGATGGCCAGCATCAACTTGGCGCACTCGACCGAGGCCGCGTTCCCCGAGGCGGCGGACTTTGATCCCGACCGGTTCATCGGCAACCCGCCGGACAACTACGCGTGGATTCCCTACGGTGGTGGGATCCGCCGCTGTATCGGAGCCGCGTTCGCCAACATGGAGATGGTCGTGACACTGCGAACGTTGATGCGCGAATTCGAATTCGGCACCACCTACTCAGCCGGCGAGCGCCGCCATTCCCGTGGCGTGGCCACTGCGCCCGGGCGCGGCGGCCGGGCAGTCGTGTACCGGCGCCGTGCGCCCGCCCCGCAGGCAAGTACATCCAATGCTGCGCGGGTATGGGTGTGACGGCCCGCCCGCGGAATGAGGTCCGATAGTTTGCTGGTACCCTGTCGTACCATCGACTTTTGCCCGGCAGGGGCAGTTGCTGCACCCCGTCGAGCCGGTCGTTATGCTGCCGGTAGTGCATCGCAACTTGAGGTCATGGAGCCCGTTGGGGGGTTGGCGGCGCATCGTCGACGAGGAGAACCCATGAGCAAGGCCAAACGCACGCTGAGCGGCCGCACCGTCGTCATCACCGGCGCCGCATCCGGTATCGGC
The DNA here is from genome assembly GCF_000243415.2 of Mycolicibacterium tusciae JS617. The sequence continues at coordinate 3,875,356 of NZ_KI912270.1, read as the reverse complement.
CGCGCGCTGGCGCAACGGCTTTCGGCGCACAGCTGCGCCGTCGTCATCGCCGACGTCAACGAGGAGGGTCTCAAGGAGACCGACGCCCTGCTTGACGGGCCGTCGCTCGTGCGTGTGCTGGACGTTCGTGATGCCGAGGATCAGCGTGCGTTCGCCGCGGAGGTCCGCGAGTGGGCGCCCCACCCGATCGGTGCGGTGTTCAACAACGCGGGTGTGGCGGTCGCCCGCACCGTCAGTGAGGCGGTCGTCGAGGACGACAACTGGCTGTGGGATATCAACTTCCACGGCGTCGTCAACGGCACCCGAGCGTTCCTGCCGATCCTGATCGAGCAGGACGAAGGCGCCATCGTGAACACCTCCAGCGTGTACGGACTGCTCGCCGTACCGAACCAAAGCGCCTACTCCGCAGCCAAGTTCGCGGTCCGCGGATTCACCGATTCGTTGCGGCATGAACTGCGCGGCACCGGCGTCACGGCCATCACCGTGCATCCCGGCGGCATCAACACCAACATCGTCCACAACGCGCGATTCCACGAAGGGCCCGAGGGCATCGACCGCGAGAAGATGGCAAAGGACTTCGCCGCGGTCGCGCTGACTGAGCCCGAGAAGGCCGCCGCGAAGATTCACCGCGGCGTCGAGAAGGGCAAGGGCCGAATCCTCATCGGACCCGACGCATACCTCCTTGACGCGGTCGCCAGGGTCGCGCCCACTCATGGTTACTGGGCGATCAGCACGTTTGGCAACGCGCTGGGACAGTTGGCGACGCGCATCAGACGGCAGCCGGCCGTCGAGTCCCCCACTGCTCCGCCGACCCCGGCTTAGGGGATCAATACGACCTTGCCGACGTTCTCACGCGCCGCGAGGATGCGGTGTGCTTCGGCGGCCTCGTTGAACGGCACCGCGGCATGCACGACCGGTGATGCGGTGCCGTCGGCCAGTGCCGTTGATAGGGGTTCTATCCACGGCTCGAGGGTCCCGCGGTCGTCCCACAGCGTCAGCATGTTGAGGCCGATGACGGCCTTCGACTCCGAGATCTGCTTGGTCAGGTTGAACCCTCGCAGCATCGGAAGCAGTTGCGGTAAAGCGGTACGCAGGGAACGCTTTTCGCCTTGTTGAAGAGACGAGATACCGTAGGCGACCAGCCTGCCGCCGGGCCGCAGCAGGTCATAAGAGCGGCGCAGGGAGGTGCCGCCGATCGCGTCGAGCACGACATCGTACGGCGGCAGATCCTTCCACCAGCCGTCGCGCCGGTAGTCGATGGTGCGGTCGACGCCCATTTCGCGGAGCACCTGGTGCTTACCGGGTGACGCGGTGCCGTGGATTTCGACACCGGTGGGTTTGGCGAGCTGGATGGCCGCGACCCCGACGCCGCCTGCTGCTGCGTGGATGAGCACACGTTCGCCGGCGCGCAGCGAACCGTACCCGTGAAGCGCCGCCCACGCCGTCGAGTAGTTGACCGGCACTGCCGCACCCTGCTCGAAGCTCATCGTGTCCGGCAGTGCCACCGTGTCGGAGGATTTGACATTGACGATCTCGGCATAGCCGCCGAAACGCGTTCCGGCCAAAACTCTTTCGCCGACACGTGACGCGTTGATTCCCTCGCCGACCGCCTCGATCGTGCCCGCCACCTCATAACCGACCACGCACGGCGGCTTGGGGGCATCCGGGTACAGGCCGACCCTGGCGAGATGATCGGCGAAGTTCACACCCGCCGCACGCACCGCGATCCGTACCTGGCCTGCGCCAGGCGCTGGTGGATCGGGCCGCTGCTCGACCTTGAGCACCGAAAGGTCACCGTGCTTGGTGATGACGACGGCGCGCATGGCTACGCCGTCGCCTTCGCGTGTTCATACAAGTCCGCGTCGTGGGCGCACACCATCAAGAGGTCGGGCTCGTGACGCCGGTACAACTCGATGAGGCGAGCGTGGTTGTCGGCTACCTTCTTTCGGTCGAATGCGAGCAGGGGTTCGATGATTTTTATCGGCGTGGGGACTTTCGACTGTCCATCCAAGGTGCCCTGGTGGTAGAAGGCGTCCCCGCAGTGCAGCACCCACCGATTCCCGGCGTCGACTGCGATACACGCGTGTCCGCGGGTGTGGCCGGGCAACGACACCAGCACGATTCCCGGTGCGATCTCGTCGAGTTCCTTGGCGGCGGCGAATCCCCGCCACTTCTCCCCGGCGGGGTTGTGCTCGACGATCTTGGGCTCGTGCGCCCATTGGCCGGCGCGAAAGCGCATCTTCTCTCTGAACGTCGGTTCTCGCACAGCGCCTTGTATTTCGGCGCTGGTGGCGTGGATCTGCGCGTCGGGAAAGTCGGAGATGCCGCCGATGTGGTCCATGTCGAAATGCGTGACGACGATGTGGCGTACATCGGCGCGGGTGAAGCCGAGGCGCTCGATTTGGCGCAGCGCCGTCTCGCCGTGGTCGAACACCGGCTTGAAGAGCCGGCGCGTGGGCCCGACGCGGGCGTGGTCGTCACAGTCGTGCGTCCCGTATCCGGTGTCGACGAGAACCAGGCCGTTGTCGGTCTCGACGAGCAGTACATGACAGACGATTCTCGGTGCTACGTATGGGTTCATCGTCCCGCAGTTCAGATGGTGGACCTTCACAGCTCTCCTGTCCCGACCATGGCCAACAGTTCGCCGCGTCCGATCTGCGTGACCAGGCTCGCCGAGTCGAAGTAGATGCGTTCGTTGACGATGCGGTCGCCGTCGAAAAAGAACACCGCGATGATCGGCACCCGGAACGCCTTACCGGTCGGCGGCAGCCCATAGAACTCACCGAGATTGGTTCCGAGCAGGTCGAACTCGGTGATGATCGCGTCTTCGGTGACGTGGAAGCGGACGTTGTCGTGGCGCTGGTCGGGGAAGGCCGTCCTGGTGGTCAGGTAGTAGCCCATCACTTCGTCGTCACCGTCGAACACTTGACCGGTGGCCATGATCTCGTAGTGCGGGTGGCCGTTAAAGGTGGCCAGGGTGCGGTCGAACTCCTTGGTCACCTCGGTGTCCATGTGTTCCCGGATGACCTCCAAGCGGCGGTCACGCAGATCGTCTGTGATCACCCCTGAACTGTATGCCGCCGGGTCGGTGTCAGACCGCGGATTGCAGCGGCGCCCCGAGCTGTTGGTGGCGGTGCTGGCGCTCGACGACGGCCAGGTAGGCCGCCCACGCGAAGGCGGAGCTGGCGAACAAGATGAAACCGCAGAACAGCCATGCATGCTTGATGCCACGCCTGCGACCGTCGACGATGGACCAAATCGGGAAGAGCAGCAGGCTCATGATCGTGTAGTCCTGGCTGGCTGAGCTGGCCGCGGGGTTGGCGTATCCCAGCGTGATGAATTCCCACCAGCTCCCGGGACCCCAGATGAAGTTATGCATGCCGCCCGGCGGCGCGTACTCGGCCACGTACTGGTTGTTGAAGTAATAGCCGAGCACCACCGACGCGATACCGGCGACGTAGTAGAAGAGCTCGAGCCCGGTGACCTGCGGACCGGACGAGTAACGCGCGAAGATCGACGGATTCGTTTTGACGATGAATGCCATCGTCGCGAACCCGAGAACTAGGTGGACGATCAGCGAAACCATAAGCAGGCAGTCTCACCACCGACCCAAGTTTTGTCAATAATGACATAACCTGTGCGGTACTTTCTCCCCATGGTCCGTCCCGCGCAAACGGCACGAAGCGAGCGCACCCGTGAGGCGCTGCGGCAGGCTGCGGTGGTGCGGTTCCTCGCCCAGGGGGTCGAGGACACGTCTGCCGAGCAGATCGCGGCCGACGCCGGCGTATCGCTGCGGACGTTCTACCGGCACTTCGCGTCCAAGGACGATCTGCTCTTCGCCGACTACGCAGGACTGCAGTGGTTCAGGACGGCATTGGCCGCACGCGGGCACGATGAGTCGATCCTCGACTCGGTGCACTCGGCGATGATGGCCCGGCCGTACGACGATTGGGCCGTCGCGCAGACCGCCTCACTTCGCGCCGAGGAAATCGAACCCGACCGGATCGTGCGGCATATGCGGCAGGTCGAGGCCGACTTCGCCCAGGTGATCGAGCAGCGCCTCGGCGAGGAAAACCCGCCGGAGCCCGGCACCGACGAACGCATGCAGATCGCCGTCACCGCGCGGTGCATCGCGGCGGCGGTCTTCGGTGCGATGGAGGTCTGGATGCTCGGTCAGGAACGCTCGCTACCCGAGCTGTCGCGGTTGACGCGGGCGGCGCTGGACACGTTGGCCAAGGGGATCAGCTGAAAGTTTTGTCAATATTGACAAAACCTGGAGCGCATGCCAGCCTCAGCACATGGCTGACTTTGATGCGATCGTCGTCGGCGCGGGTCACAACGGATTGACCGCTGCCGCACTGCTTCAGAAGGCGGGGCTGCGCACGCTCTGCCTTGACTCCAAGCTCTATGCCGGCGGAATGGCCTCCACCGTCGAGTTATTCGACGGCTTCCAGTTCGAGATCGCGGGGTCGGTGCAGATTCCGACTTCGGCCGTGGTCAGCCGCGAGCTCGGACTCGACGAATTGCCGACCGTCGACCTCGATGTGATGTCGGTGTCCCTGCGCGGTGTGGGCGACGAACCGCTCGTCTATTACACCGATCCGATGAAGTTGATGACGCATATCAACGAGGTGCACGGCGCCGAGGCAGTCAACGGAATGGCCGGTTTGATGGCGTGGTGCCAAGCGCCGACGCGCGCGTTGGGCCGGTTCGAAGCTGGGCAGCCGCCCAAGACGCTCGACGAGATGTATGCCTGCGCGACAAACGAATTCGAGCGATCAACCATCACGGATCTGCTTTTCGGATCGGTCACCGACGTGATCGATCGCTACCTGCCTGACAAAGAGAAGCAGGGCGCATTGCGTGGCATGCTCGCGCTGCTGGCGTGCAACACCACCTATCGCGGACCCGCGACACCGGGCACCGCGGCGGCGCTGGCCTACGGGTTCGCTGTTCCAGACGAGAACGCGCTGCTGGTCAAGAAACTGCGGGGCGGTATCGGCGCCTTGACGTCACACCTTCGCGACTTGTTCACCACGGCGGGCGGCGAACTGCGGCTGCGCAACAAGGTCGAGGAGATACAGGTCGCTGACGGTGCAGTGAGCGGCGTCCGGTTGGAGGACGGCTCGGTCATCACGGCACCCGTTGTCATCTCCGGTATCGCACCGGATCTCACCGTCAACGCAATGATCGACCCCGCCGCGCTGCCCACCGACGTTCGTGAACGCTTCTCGGGCCAGGATCACCGCGGCAGCTACCTGCAGATGCACTTCGCGCTCGATGGCATACCGGAGTTCGCATCACCCTACGAACTGCTCAACGATCCGGTGATGCAGTCGAACATCGGAATCTTCTCCACCCCTGAGGAATTGCAGCAGCAGTGGGAAGACTGCAGGCGCGGCATCGTGCCCGCCGACCCGTCCATCGCGTTGCAGATACCGTCGGTGAACGACCAGGCCCTGGCGCCCGAGGGCAAGCACGCGGCGTCGGCTTTCTCGCTGTGGTTCCCGATCGAGGAGTCAGAGTCGAGCTACGGGGAGATGAAGGCCGAAATGGGGCAGCGAGTGATCGACAAGATCACGCGGCTGGCGCCGAATTTCGAGAGCCTGATCCTCAAGCACACCACTTTCACCCCCAAGCACATGGGCACCATGTTCGGTGCGCCGGGCGGCGATTACTGCCATGGGCTGATCCATCCCGACCAAATGGGACCCAACCGACCCGGGCCGAAAGGCTTTGTCGATCAACCGATCCCGATCGACGGCCTCTATCTTGCGAGTGCAGGCTGCCATGGCGGACCCGGCATCACGTTCGTACCCGGTTACAACGCCGCCAAGCAGGCGCTGGCCGACGCGAAGTAGGCCGACCTGGCTGGCGAGTGTGCGGTTTCGTGCGCAACACGCCGCATCGGCGGAGAAATCCGCACACTCGCGCTTAGGTATGCGGCCCTGCCGCGGCCGTTTCGCATCCGGTGGCAGCGGGCATCCAGGACGGCATGGGTCTTACTGTCGCCGTCACCGGCCCGACGGGTGAAATCGGGATCTCGGCCGTCACCGCGCTGGACCGTGATCCCGTTGTCGAGCGGATCATCGGGATGGCCCGTCGACCATTCGACCCGGCGGGTCAGGGCTGGACCAAGACCGAGTACCGGCAGGGCGACATCACCGAGCGCGAGGCGGTCGACGGCCTGGTCGCCGACGCAGACGTCGTCGTTCATCTGGCCTTCATCATCATGGGCACGCGCGAGGAGAGCGCGCGGGTGAACCTCGCAGGAACCCGCAATGTGTTCGAGGCGACGGTGGCCGCGCAACGCCCGCGACGCCTGGTCTACACATCGTCGGTGGCCGCCTATGGCTACCACTCCGACAACCCAAATCCGATCACCGAGGATGTGCCGCCGCGTGGTTCGCCGGAGCATTACTACTCCGAACAGAAGGCTGCGTGCGAGAACGCACTTCGGGACATAGTCGGCGGGTCCGACCTCGAGGTGTACGTATTGCGGCCGTGCGTCGTCGCCGGCCCGAAGGCGCCCGCGCTGGCCGAGGTCATGCCGTGGAATCAGCTCCCCGGACCCGTCAAGCGGGTGACGCAGATGCTGCCACTGTTCAAACCGCCGCTCCCTGATCCCGGCACACCGTTGCAACTGGTGCATCACGATGACGTCGCATCCGCGATCGCGCTGGCCGCGACGACCCCCGCCCCTCCGGGCGCCTACAACCTGGCAGGTGACGGCCTGGTGTCCATTTCGGCAGTGGCCGACGAACTCGGCGCCCGTCCCGTCCGGGTGCCGAGATTCACCGCCACGGTGGCCTCGGGGGTGATTGCCAGGCTTCCTTTCGTCCCGTCCTCGCTGGAATGGCTGCACGCCAGCCGCACTTCGGTCGTCATGGACACCACCAAGGCGAAGACACGGTTGGGCTGGACACCGAAATATACTGGCGCCGAGACATTGTCGGCGCTGGGGCAGTCGCTCTAGCTCACTGCGTGTGATCGCCGGTGTCGGCGGGGCCGCTGGGCGTCGCGCCGCCTTCATCGGACCAGTCGACGCCCTCTCCGCCCCTGGCCGGATCGCTCTCGACGTCGTCATCAGCGCCGCTGGGGCCCGCATCGGTTTCGGCGGTGTCGGGATCGTCGGGGTTTTTCTTCGTCATGCTCGTCTGGTTACCCAAACTCAGTCGGACCGACTCCGAAGCTGGGCCATCCAGTTTTGGGGGACACGATCCGTAGGCCCGGGAGGGGGCTGGTCTTCGGGATGGCTTTCCGGCGCTGCGAGTTCCGGCCCGTCGTAGTACTCGTCGGCGTCGTAGTCCCAGAACCAGTCCTCGCCCGGCTCGAACGACCTGATGATGGGGTGCCCGGTGGTACGCCAGTGCGCCGTCGCATGGCGGGCCAGCGAATCGTCGCAGCAACCGATGTGGCCGCACGCGGCGCAGCGGCGAAGGTGTACCCACCATCCGCCGAGCTCGTCGCACTCCACACACCCGGTGCCACTCGGCGGAACAGTCGGATCGACGGCGTCACTCATAAGCGATGAGCCTACCGATTTTGGTGCCGCCCGCGGACAAGCCTTTAACTCATCGAGATCCGATCTTGGTGAGCGAAACCAAATGCGTTGAGGCTGCCTGCGAATTACCGTAATTGACGGCTGTACTGCCGGGTGGCGCAGGAGTCCGATCTCAATGTTCGTGGTGTGCGCGATATTCCATGTGAAACGGTGCCGGGTAAGCGGGCTGCGACCTGAATGACGGTTACAACTGGAAGGGTGACGCCAACGCGACCTTGTCCGCCGGACCTGGCAGTCGATGCTGGTGCCGCCGGCTCCCTAGCCGGCCATCGTCGAGTTCGGCGCGTGCCAGTCGGTCGAGACAAAGCGGTGGCGGATCAGCCACTCGTCACCGACAGGCACGAAGAGGTCCCGGTAGCGGCCGTAGTGGTCGAGGCCGATTTCGGTGACCACGGTGAAGTAGCAGACGACCTCAGCCCGCTGGGGCGTCATCTCGGTGAACCGGATGTTCGTCACGTTGTGGCGGACGATGCGCCGCACTCCCGAATCCCGGGCCGCCGCATTGGGTGACGCGACAGCCCCACCGAGGAACTCGATGATGGCGTCACGACCCTCAACGGGCACACCGCCGCGAAGCTCGAGCTCGCCGTCCTCGCAGAATGATTCGGCGAGCTCGGGCAGTCGCATCGCGTCGCCTGACCAGTTGTAACGAGCCAGGGTGTCCCTGATCCGCTCGCGCGCCGAAAGCTCCCAAAGTTCCATGCGGTCAACCGTATCGGGCTAGGGTCGCGCCATGGCTACCAGCGATTCCCGCGAGGTTGTGATCGAGGCAAGTCCCGAGGAGATCCTCGACGTGATCGCCGACGTCGAGTCGACACCTGATTGGTCGTCGCAGTATCAGAGCGCCGAGGTCCTGGAGTCCTATGACGACGGACGACCGCGCCGGGTCAAGATGAAGGTGAAATCCGCAGGCATCACCGACGAACAAGTCATCGAATACACGTGGACCGAGAACAAGGCGAGTTGGACCCTCATCAGTGCCAGCGCGCTGAAAGCGCAAGATGCGTCGTACACGCTGACCCCCGACGGGGACAAGACCAAGGTTCGATTCGACATCAAGGTCGACCTGTCGGTGCCGCTGCCCGGTTTCGTGCTCAAGAGGGCGATGAAGGGCGCGATGGAGACCGCCACCGACGGCCTGCGCAAGCAGGTGCTGAAGGTGAAAAAGGGCGGCTGAGCTAGCGTCCAACCGTGGTGAACAGCGGACCCCTTGCCGGGGTGAAGGTCATCGAACTCGGCGGTATCGGGCCGGGGCCGCACGCCGGGATGGTGCTCGCCGATCTGGGTGCCGACGTCGTCAGGGTGCGAAGGCCCGGCGGGCTTGCGATGCCCGCCGAGAACATCGACCTGATGCACCGCGGAAAGCGAACGGTAGACCTCGACGTCAAGAAGGATCCGCAGGCGCTGCTGGACCTCGCGGCCAAGGCCGACGTGCTGCTCGACTGCTTCCGCCCCGGCACCTGTGAACGCCTCGGCATCGGGCCGGACGACTGCGCTGCGCTCAATCCGCGATTGATCTTCGCGCGGATCACCGGCTGGGGACAGGATGGCCCATTGGCGATGACGGCGGGCCACGACATCAACTACCTGTCGCAAACCGGAGCACTCAGCGCCATCGGGTTCCGTGACCGCCCGCCGGTCGCACCCTTGAATCTGGTGGCCGACTTCGGGGGTGGGTCGATGCTCGTGCTGCTGGGCATCGTGACCGCGCTCTACGAACGCGAGCGATCGGGCACGGGCCAGGTCATCGATGCCGCGATGGTCGACGGTGTCAGCATCCTGGCGCAGATGATGTGGACGATAAAGGCCGGGGGGACACTCAAAGACGAGCGCGAGTCGTTCATGCTCGACGGCGGCGCACCGTTCTACCGAACCTACGAAACCGCCGACGGCCGGTACATGGCCGTCGGTTCGATCGAGCCGCAGTTCTTCGCGCAACTGCTCGACGGCCTCGGGTTGTCGCCCGACGAGGTGCCCAACCAGTTCGATGCGGGGGCCTACCCCGAGATGCGCAGAATCTTCACCGACCGGTTCGCGAGCAAGACCCGTGACGAGTGGACCGCCGTCTTCGCGGGCACCGACGCATGCGTCACACCCGTGCTCACCTGGACCGAAGCCGCTCAGAACGAGCATCTGCTGGCGCGTTCGACGGTGATGTCGGCCCACGGCGTCGAGCAGGCGGCGCCGGCACCGCGCTTTTCCCGCACCCCGGCAGGCCCGGTAGGAACCCCGCCGCAGGCCGCCACACCCATCGGCGAGATCGGCTGGTAGTCGGGTTAGCTACGAAATCCATTACATGAGGCACACGAGGTGTGTATGATTTGCCACTATGGCTGTTCGCGCTTCCAGAGAATTAGTCTTCGACGCCTCGCCTGAGGCGATCCTGGATGCGCTGGCCGACATCGAAGACGTTCCGTCCTGGTCGCCGTTGCACAAGCACACCGAGGTCCTTGACCGCTATCCGGACGGCAGGCCGCACCACGTCAAGGCGACGTTTCGGATCCTGGGCATCACCGACAAGGAGCTCCTCGAGTACCACTGGGGTGACGACTGGGTGGTCTGGGACGCGACCGAAACCGGTCAGCAGCGCGGTCAGCATGCCGAATACAACCTCACCTCAGAGGGCGAGGGCAGGACGCGGGTGCGGTTCGACATCATCCTCGATCTGGCGGCGCCGGTTCCCGGCTTCCTCATCCGGCGGGGCAAGAAGATGGTCCTCGACATCGCGACGGAGTGTCTGCGCACACGCGTGATGGCCCGCCGTACCGCGTAGGGCAAGACTTTCGCTCAACCGGGTTCCGTCGGAATACCTCAGGACCCATCACCGGTTGCTCGCGGTATGCCTACCGGACTCGTCCTCTCCGCCCGACCGAACGCCGCCAACGTCGTCGACGATGTGATCGAGCAGGCTCGCCTCGCCCATCAGGCCGGGGTGCACCAGGTCTGGCTCGCGCAGCAGTTCGATCACGACGCGATCGCACTGGCCGGCCTCGTCGGCGCGGCGGTGCCTGGCCTCGGCGTGGGTACCTCGGTCGTGCCGATCAACCCACGCCATCCACTGATCGTCGCGTCGCTGGCGCAGACCGCGCAGGCCGCCTCGCACGGCAACTTCAGCCTGGGTCTCGGGCTGGGGGCGCACGAGCCCGAGCGGCAGGCGTTCGGAACGTCCTTCCCCAACACGATTCGACGATTGCGAGACCATCTGAGCGTCCTGCGTTCGATCTTCGACACCGGCTCCGTCGCATTCCACGGTGATGAACTGACTGCCGAACCCGGATGGCCGGTGACGGTCGCAGGTGGTGGTCGAGTGCCGATCTACGTGGCGGCAATGGGACCGAAAGCCCTGCAGGTGACCGGCGAACTCGCCGATGGCACACTGCCTTTCCTGGCCGGTCCCAAGACGATCGCCGAGTTCATCAAGCCGACGATCGGCAAGGCCGCCGCGGATGCGGGCAGGCCGGAACCGCGGATCATCGCCGCCGTGCCGGTGCTCGTGTCCGACGATGACAACCTCGCGAGACGTGTGGCGACCGAGCGGCTGAGCTTCTACGAGTCGATTCCGTCGTATCGGAAGGTGATCGCCAGGGAGGGCGTGGACAGCGTGGTCGACCTCGCGGGCATCGGATCGGCTCAGCGGGTCACCGAACAGCTGAGAGCGTATCTGGCTGCAGGTGCCACCGACGTCGTGCTCAGTCCGCTGCGCACGGAACAGGCTGACCTCGAAGCGCTTTGGGCGCTCGCACGCAACATCGACGCAACATAGTCTGCCTACCGTGAACGGATGCGGCGCCACTCGGTACTGGTCGACCGGCTGACCGTCGCCTCTCCGGGCGGGTCCCAACAGGCCATTCTCGATGAGTTGCGGCGCGTGATCCTCGACGGCGCTGTCCTGCCCGGAACCGCGATTCCACTCGCTGAGGTCGCCGACCTGTTCGGGGTGAGCCAGATCCCGGTGCGGGAGGCGTTGAAGACCCTGATCGGCGAGGGACTCGTCGCTCACCGCAGTAACTTCGGCTACGCGGTCGCCCAGCTGACCCCGCAGGAACTACGCGAGATGTACATCGTGCGTGAGACTTTGGAGGCGGCGGCGCTGGCCGCGTCGGTGGCCAACGCAACGGACGAGGATCGCGCGGCGGTCGTGGCCGTCCACGACGTCCTGCAACGGGCGATTCATGACGACGATCCGCTCACCTACCACCGGCAGAGCCGTGAGTTCCACCTCGCGCTGACTCGTCCGTCCCGCATGTACCGGCTGCTGCGCATGCTCGAGTCGGCCTGGAACGTCACCGAACCCGTGCAGTCGATGGTGCATGTGATGCCGGATGCGAGGTCGGCGCTGCACGCCGACCACCGACGGATGGTCGAGTTGTTCCTCGCCGGCGACGTCGAGCAACTGCTCACCACCGCTGAACTGCACGCGCAGCGACTCAACTCCGTGATCGCCACCCTGCCGACCGACACGGGCCTGCTCGTCGCGCCGAATATATCTTCTGCGCAATAGCCGGGTAGTTCGCAGGAAATACCTGTGCAACACGTCGTGGATAGCGTCCGCGCATGACCGACCTCGACACACCTCAGACCACGAAGGACCTGCCGCCGGGCGCGGTTATCGGCGCGGGTGACCTCGTCGAAGCATCCGGCCACCCGGTCGGCGGCGGCGTCATCAAACCGGGTTATGACCCACGCTTGACGAACGAGGACCTCGCGCCCCTCGGCAAGCAGACGTGGACCTCCTACAACATCTTCGCGTTCTGGATGTCCGACGTCCACAGTGTCGGCGGCTACGTGACGGCGGGCAGCCTGTTCGCCCTCGGCCTCGCCAGTTGGCAGGTCCTGGTGGCGCTGCTGGTCGGCATCACGATCGTGTACTTCTTCTGCAATCTGGTCGCCAAGCCCAGCCAGGTCGCGGGCGTGCCCTATCCGGTGATCTGCCGGTCGGTGTTCGGCGTCCTTGGCGCCAATATCCCGGCAATCATTCGCGGTCTGATCGCCGTGGCGTGGTACGGCATTCAGACCTACCTGGCCTCGGCGGCCCTGGATATCGTGTTGCTCAAGCTGTTTCCGGGCCTCATGCCATATGCGGAGGTCGAGAATTACGGGTTCGCCGGCCTGTCGCTGCTCGGCTGGTCCAGCTTCCTGCTGCTGTGGGTGCTGCAGGCCTGCGTGTTCTGGCGCGGTATGGAGTCGATCCGTAAGTTCATCGACTTCTGCGGGCCCGCCGTCTATGTCGTGATGTTCATCCTGTGCGGATACCTGATCTACAAAGCAGGTTGGGGTGCAATCGATCTCAACCTGGGCGATGTCACCTATACCGGATGGTCCTCGCTTCCGGTGATGATGGGGGCGATCGCACTGGTGGTGTCCTATTTCTCCGGGCCGATGCTCAACTTCGGTGACTTCTCCCGGTACGGCAAGTCGTTCGCGGCGGTCAAACGCGGCAACTTCCTCGGCCTTCCGGTTAACTTCCTGGTGTTCTCGGTCCTGGTGGTCGTCACCGCGTCGCTGACCCTGCCGGTGTTCGGCGAACTGATCACCGACCCGGTTCAGACGGTGGCCCGGATCGACAGCACATTCGCAATCATGTTGGGCGCCTTGACGTTCACGATTGCGACCATCGGCATCAATATCGTGGCCAACTTCATCAGCCCGGCATTCGACTTCTCCAACGTGAGCCCGCAGCGGATCAGTTGGCGCGCAGGCGGCATGATCGCCGCAGTCGGTTCGGTCCTGATCACACCGTGGAACCTCTACAACAATCCCGAGGTCATCCACTACACGCTGGAAACCCTCGGTGCGTTCATCGGCCCGTTGTTCGGCGTGCTGATCGCCGACTACTACTTGGTGCGCAAGCAAAAGGTGGTCGTCGACGACCTCTTCACCATGGACGAGGGCGGAAAGTACTGGTACACCAAGGGCTTCAACAGAGTCGCCGTACTCGCCACCGTCGTCGGCGCGGTGCTGGCCATGATCCCGGTTCTGCTGGGCGGTTCGGTGGCGGGTATGCACACCGCTGCGCAGTACAGCTGGTTCATCGGCTGCGGCGTGGGATTCGTCCTCTACTACCTGGTGGGCACCCGCGACGCATTGGTTGCAGAATCGGTGTCGTGACACAGATCTGGGTCATCAACCCCAACACCACCGAGGCGATGACGGCCACGATCGAGCAGTGTGCGCGTGCCGTCGTCGCACCCGGCACCTCGGTCACCGGCGTCACCTCGGAATACGGGCCACCGTCGATCGAGAGCCATTACGACGAGGCGATGAGCGTGCCCGGACTCCTGCGGGCGATCGAGCGTGGCGAGAGCCAGGGTATCGACGGCTATGTGATTGCCTGCTTCGGTGATCCTGGTCTGGATGCCGCCCGTGAGATCGCGCGAGGTCCGGTTATCGGTATCGCGGAGGCGGCCATGCACACCGCAAGTCACCTTGGTCGCGGGTTCAGTGTGGTGACCACGCTGGCCCGCACCATGGGCCGCGCCGCGGACCTTGCCGAACATTATGGGATGCAACGGTTCTGCCGGGGCATCCACGGGTGTGAGATTGCCGTGCTCGATCTCGACACCGATCCCGATGCCCGCAAGATGGTCACCGAAGCCTGTCGTGAAGCGGTCGAATCCGACGGGTCCGACGTCGTGGTGCTGGGATGCGCGGGAATGGCCGACATGTGCGCGTCGATCTCGACCGAACTGGGGGTCCCGTGGTCGACGGTGTCACGGCCGCGACGCTGACCGTGCAGTCGCTGGTCGCCATGGGCCTTGGGACGTCGAAGCGCGGCGAGTTCGCCGCACCGCTGCCGAAGGACTACACGTTTGGAGGGTGAGTGCCGCGCCAATGTTGCGCGATCTCGATGCGTCGCGCAATCCAGACCCCGTCATGGGCCTGCACATGATCGAGAAACCGCTGCAGCGAAGCGGCCCGCGCAGGGCGCCCGACGATGCGGCAATGCAGACCGATCGACAGCATCTTGGGTCGGCCCGCAACGCCTTCGGCGTAGAGCACGTCGAACGCGTCGCGCAGGTGCGCGAAGAACTCGTCCCCATTGGCGAATCCCGCGGCCGACGCGAAGCGCATGTCATTGGTGTCCAATGAGTAGGGCACGACGAGGTGATCCCTATCGCGTACCCGCACCCAGTAGGGCAGGTCGTCGGCGTAGGAGTCGGAGTCATAGATGAAGCCGCCGTGCTCGACGACCAGGTCGCGGGTGTGCGGCGAATCACGACCGGTGTACCAGCCGAGCGGACGCGATCCGGTCAGCTCGGTGAGGATGGCGACGGCTTCGGCCATATGCGCGCGCTCGGTGTCCTTTGCGGTCAACTGGTAGGACTTCCACCGCAGCCCGTGGCAGGCGATCTCATGGCCCAGTTGAAGAAAGGCTGCGACGGCTTCGGGGTTGCGTTGCATCGCGCGGGCGACCGCGAAGATTGTCAGCGGCAGACCCCGGTCCTCGAAAATCCGCAGCACCCGCCATAATCCGGCCCGCGAGCCGTACTCGTAGAGGGACTCCATGCTCATGTGCCGGTTGCCGAAGGGCTCGGCGGGGGTGATCTCGGACAGGAACGTCTCCGAAGCCGGGTCACCGTCCAGTACGCAGTTTTCGGCGCCCTCTTCGTAATTGAGCACGAACTGGACGGCGATAACGGCACCGCCGGGCCACTGCGGATCGGGCGGGTGCGCGCCGTAGCCGACCATGTCGCGCGGGTAGTCGCTCACGGCAAGTAACCGAACATCCGCAGCCGGGCCAGCCCACCGTCGGGGTAGATATCCATCCGGGCCTCGGAAACGGTCGCCTCGGTGTCGACCAGGAAGCGGTGCCGGGTGTCGGGCAAGAGGTCGGTCCGGGGAAGCAGTTCCACCCATTCCCCGTGGGAGTCAAGCCCCGTCAGCGATGCCGCCGCGGGACTGTTGTCGATGAAGTAGGAGGTGTCGATCTCCACCAGCCGTATTCGGCCGGGCCCGGCCAGCCGGATATGCACCCAGTCGTTGCCGCCGTCGCGTCGGCGCGCAGTCTCCCAGCCGTCGCCCATGACCTTGGCGAGTCCGGGGAATATCAGGTTCTGCGGCGAGCTATAGAACCGATTCGAGCAGTCCAGCACCAGCCCACCGTTCTCCAGTGCGGCCAGGTCGACAGGGCCGACGGCGAGGAAGCGTCGGTCGGGCCTGCCCTCGCCATGGACGCGCAGCCGTGCCACGCCGCCGTCGGGATAGATGCGTAACCGCACGTGCGTCCACCGCCGATCGGAGAACACCTCGAACGGATTGCGGCTGTCGCCGTAGATCTTGACGCGTTCGACGAGGCTCACCCAATCCGGTTCGGTGGCAAGTTGTTCCGCGGTGGGATAGCCGTCGACCTCCAGTGCGTCCAGCGATGCCTCCGGCGGGAAGTTGCCCTTGAACCACGCCGTGTCGATGACCACGCCGCGGATCAACCCGGGCACACCGAGTCGTACGATCGCTTCATCGAAGCCGGGTTGGCGGCGGCGCCGGGTCTCCCAGCCGTCATAGATCTGACCGCGGTGTCCGAACGTGGCCGGCTGATACTTCGCAGGCCCCGGCTTGATCAGGTTCTCCTTCTCGGCGAACGAATCGTCGTTGGCCCACACGACCGCGCCGCCCGCCGTGCGCAGCGCCAGGTCGGGAAGCCAGGTGAAATCCGGTGCCGAATCTGTCATGACAGCTTGCGTTCCTTCAGGTTTCGCAGGACGGTGATGTCGGCGCCAGGGGCGGCGGCCAGCACATCGTCGAGGGTGAACGCGTCGACGGCGAGCCCGCGCAACACGACGCTTGCGAGCGCCTCCGCGGTGGCTGGCTCGTCGACGATCGCGCCGCCGCGGCGGTCGAGGTAGGCCTGCAGGCGGGGTGCGGCCGCCGCCAGCGCCGCCCGGAAGAACGTGATCGTGGCGAGCCAGCGGGTGACGAGGTGTCCAGGGTGCATATCCCAGCCCTGGTAGTAGCCGCGTTCCAGCGACCGGATGACGAGGTGATGGTGGCGGCGGATTGCCGACCGTATCTGCCGGGTGGTGCCCGCAGGCGTTACCTGCGTGGACCCGTCGACGACGCGCACTCCGGTCTGCGCCGCGGCGGTCAGCATGACGGCCTTCGCATGGTCGCCGACCGGATGGTCGAGCGATTGATGCTGCGGCGCGATGCCGCACGCTGCGCTGTAATCATAAGTCCCATAATGTAATCCGATGCACCGCCCGTTACTTCGGTGCAGCGCTTTGGCGACGGTGGCGGTGCCGTCGGCACCGAGGATCGCCTGCGGGCTCTCGATCTGCAACTCGAATCGCAGGGTGCCGTCGGACAGTCCGTGCGCTTGTTCGAGCGCCTCGCAGAGCCAGACCGCGGCGGTGGCCTGTTCGGCCGCCCGCACCTTGGGGACGGTGAACACGAAGCCCGGGGGGACGTGGCCGGCGGCGTCGAGCACCAACTCGAGGGTGCGGACGGCGCGTTTGCGTTCGGCGGACGTCAGGCCCTTGATGCGGATGCCGCAGAGGTCGGTGCCCAGCGCAGCGAGTGTGCGGCCCGCGCGCCGCGCGTCGCGGTCTTCGGTGTCGTCGGGCCGGCGTCCGTAACCGTCTTCGAAATCCAGGCGCAGGTCCTGGATCGGCGCGGACGCCAGCCGCTGTCGCGCGGCGTCGACGGCATCCTCGCCGCCGAGTTCCACGAGGAGATCGATGTTGGTCTCGAGCAGTTCGGTGGCGGCCGCACCCCAGTCCGTCGGGGTGTCGACGGTGGCATCGGCGGCGCTGACATACACGGTGTGCACGGGTTGGGCGGTGGCGCCGTCACCGGGGTAACGGGCCTCGAGGTCGGCCTCTATCCCCGCCAACAGATCGTCGATCCGGGCCAGGAGGGTCGGCGCTATCGGCCTGCCGGGTTCTGCCACCCGTCCATCGTCACAGATGGTGCCCGTCACGTCGCATCGACGACAGCCGGCGGATCGCCTCATCGAGGGTGTCGTCACGCTTGCAGAACGCAAAGCGCACCAGATGGTTCCACGCGTCGGCGTGCGCGGCGCCGGCGTCGCAGAACGCTGACATAGGGATTGCCGCCACCCCCGCCTTCTCGGGGAGGTGCGCGCAGAACTCCGTGCTGTCGTCGAACCCCAGCGGGCGGGGGTCGGCGCACAGAAAATAGGTGCCGAAGCTGTCGTGGACCTCGAAGCCGATGTCGGACAGCGCGGAACCCAGTTTGTCGCGCTTGGCCTGCAGTGAGTCTCGCAGTGTCGCCACCCATGCGTCTTCGGTGTTGAGTGCGTAGGCCACCGCGGGCTGAAACGGTGACCCGCCGACGTAGGTCAGGTACTGCTTGGCGGCGCGCACGCCTGCGATCAGTTCGGCAGGGCCGCAGGCCCATCCGATCTTCCAGCCGGTGACATTGAACATCTTCGCCGCGCTCGAGATGGTGATGGTGCGTTCGGCCATACCGGGGTAGTTGGCCAGCGGGATGTGCTTGTGATCGTCGAACACCAGGTGCTCGTAGACCTCGTCGGTGATGACCAGGAGGTCCTTGTCGACGGCGAGTTGGGCCAACGCCTGGAGTTCGGCATCGCTGGCGACCATGCCCGTCGGGTTGTGTGGCGAGTTGACGATCAGCGCTTTGGTCTTGGGCGTCACGGCGCGGCGCAATCCGTCGACATCGATGGCGAAGCCGCGACCGTCCTGAATCATCGGCACTGCCCGCCGCTCGCAGCCTGCCATCGCGATCACGGGGGAGTACGAGTCGTAGAACGGTTCGATCAACAGCACTTCCGAGCCGGGCTCCACAAGGCCCATCACTGCGGCGGCAATCGCTTCGGTGGCGCCGACCGTCACCAGGATCTCCGTGTCGGGGTCGTACTCGGTGCCGAAGTTCCGCTTGCGCTGCGCAGCGATCGCCTCTCGCAGCGGCGCGATGCCCAGGCCCGGTGGGTACTGGTTGACGCCGTCGGCGATCGCGTTCTCGGCGACCTTGAGCATCGCGGGCGGACCGTCCTCGTCGGGGAAGCCCTGGCCCAGGTTCACCGCGCCGAGGCGCGCGGCCAGTGCCGACGTCTCGGCGAAGATCGTGACCGAATAGGGCTGCAGGCGGCGGACTGTCACGGGTCCCGAGCCTAGTGCTGCGACGAACGTGGGTTACCCGCACGCAGATCCCGGGCGTTGTCAAGCGGTCAATGCAACGTCGGCTGTTGGTCAGGCTGCTTGGTCGATGAGTGCGGCGAGTCGGTCGGCGGGCGTGTCGAGGTCCAAGGTAGGTCGGGGTCGGGTGTTGAGTTTGTCTTGGATCCGTTTGAGGTCGGCCTTGGTGTGCATGCTCAGGTCGGCGCCCTTCTCGAACCAGAACCGCAGGAGCCGGTTGATGGTTCTATGTCAATGCGAGTGGTTGGCATCTGGCGATTTGGTGCTGCCAGGAGGCTTGGTCGGTGTGCATCGCTCGGTAGATCACATCGACGAGGTGGCGCTTGAGGATGCGTCTGGCGCCGCGGGCACCCTTCGTCGGTTCTTGGCGTGCGATGAGTTTTTGAGCCGCCGGGTTGAAGCGTGTCTGCACGATCGCCGCCGTGTAAAGGACGCTGTTGAGACGGCGGTTGCCGCCTCGATGAAGTCGGTGACGTTCGTTGTCTGATGAATAGACGGGAATCGGAGCGCACCCGGTGTAGCGGGCTAGTTTGGCTGAGCTCGAAAACCGTTCGATGTCACCGATTTCGGAGAGCAGCACCGCTGCGGAGTTGTGGCTGATCCCGGTTATTGCCAACAGGTTCGGCGTAAGGGGCGTGACGAGCTCTTTGATCCTGATGTCGAGATCGTGGATGCGGTTGTTGGCCTCGGCGAGCTCGCTGATCATCGTGACGATCACCTGTCGTACGTGGATGCCCACCTCTGCGGCTTCGAGCCGCGCGGTCAACGCCGCTACTACCTTGGCCCGCGCCAGGTCGCCGGGCGTGTGGTCAAGCCACAGATGCGATTGCGCCTTGAGCTGGTTGATCATCATGGTGCGGCGTTTGACGAGGTCAGCACGGTAGTCGGTGAGAACGCGGAGTTCGCGGACCCGCTCGTCGATGCGATGGCGGGTCAGATCCGGTGTCGCGATCGCGGCATGTGCGGCCGCGACGGCATCGATGGCATCTGACTTGGAGCCCGTGGCGGCGTGCAACTTACGATGCGCGGCGGTCAGCCGGCTAGGAACCCACACCACCTCTTGACCCGCAAGCAGCAGTCCATCGGCCAGCCGGCGGGCAAAGCCGTGACCGTCTTCGATGGCCCAGGTCACTGGGGTGGCGTCCGTGATCGCGCGAATCCAGGTGAGCACCGCGGTAATCAGCAGCCCATCGTTTTTCACGGTCAGCGGCTTGCCTATGCGATTACCGCGAGCATCGACAGCCACCGCAACATGGACGTGCTTGTGTGGGTCGATCCCTACTGTCACCATCGAAATGTCCCTCCGCTCATCCGGGTGACGGGACGATGGCGGGGGCTCTGCCCGGTGGACAGACCTATTGCGAGTTGAAGGCTCAGCAGGCTTCTATCAGGTCACACCGGTCAGGGCTCTTGCCTCGAGCCGCTGTGGACAAATCAACGGAAGGCCATTCACGGCACGTGTTTTCCGAGTCACCGAGCAGCTCACCGGGTCGGCTCCCGTCGAAACCGTCCGGTTCTAACACTGTGCACCAATAGGTGTTCTCGTTGGTGCCCCGTTGCCAGGGCGAGTGAGGATCGCAGAAGTAGACCGGCGCCTGCAGTTGCAGATCGATGGTGCGCCAGTTGGCCATCTCGCTGCCCCGGTCCCAGGTGATGGTGCGCCGCAGGTGCGCCGGCAGCTCGCTCATCGCCCCGATCATCGCGGTGGCCACCGACTCGGCGGTGTGATCGGCGGGCAGGTGTAACAGGATGGTGAACCGAGTACTGCGCTCCACCAATGTGCCTATGGCACTGGTATTTCCGGCGCCCATGATCAAGTCTCCCTCCCAGTGCCCGGGCACTGCCCGGTCGGCGGCCTCGGCGGGGCGATCACGGATGGTGAAGACCGATCCCGGTGGATAGACGCCGGCACGGGTGACCGACCGGTGGGGTTTACGGGCCGCCCGTTTGGTCGATAGACACTTGTGCAGGTCAGCCCGGAGTTGACCACGGGTTTGGACGTAGAGGCATTTGTAGATGGTTTCGTGGCTCACCCGTGCCAGCTTGTCATCGGGATGATCGCGGACCAACAGCTCGGAGATCAGCTTCGGACTCCACCCGTCGTCCATCGCCGTTTCGATCATGGCGCACAGCACCGGGTCATCGAGGGTGAACCCCTTGGGACGCTTGGCCTTCTGAGCAGCCCGGGCATGGGCCATCCCGGCGTGGTAATCCCCGTCAGGGTTGCTGTTGCGGTGCACTTCTCGCCAGACGACGCTGGCGTCCCGGCCGATCTTCTCGCCGATCCGTTCGTAGGTGAGCCCGTTGTCGCGGCCGCGCATGATCTCGATGCGTTCATCCAGGCTGAGGCGATGCCCCCGGCCGCCGAGACGGTCGGGATCGCCGGAGGTGATCAGGCCGTGGGTTCTCTCGGAGTTCTGTCCGCGCAGTAGTGGCATTGCGCCAGCCTGACGCCACCACAGACTCGCCGCCGTAGTCGACACGCCCATGTCCCTGGCCACCCGCTCCAACGGCTCACCCAGGCAGACCCGATCGAACAACTCCCGCCGCGTCGACCTCGAATGCGGATAACCACTCGGCATGTGCAACCCCTCTGATCACAGATATTGCACTGACCGTATGAATCCGCCCCGCGATTCGTGTGCGGGTAACCCACGTTCGCGCGGTACTTAGACCGACCAACCAACAGGTTGGCCGAGGCTGTTAGGCTGCGAGTTAGAGGACTACCGCCCATGTGGGCCGGCTCCCAACAAAACCCATCTGAACAGGAAATATCTTCATGTCTGAAGAAGCCTTCATCTACGAGGCCATTCGCACGCCTCGCGGCAAGAACAAGAACGGCGCCCTCAATGAGGTCAAGCCCGTCAACCTGGTCGTCGGCCTGATCGACGAACTGCGCACCCGTTTCCCCGACCTGGACGAGAACCTGATCAGCGATCTCATCCTCGGCGTCGTGTCGCCCGTCGGCGACCAGGGCGGCGACATCGCCCGCACCGCGGCGCTGGTGGCCAAGCTGCCCGAGACCACCGGCGGATTCCAGCTCAACCGCTTCTGCGCGTCCGGCCTGGAGGCCGTCAACACCGCAGCGCAGAAAGTCCGCTCCGGCTGGGACGATCTGGTGCTGGCCGGCGGCGTCGAATCGATGAGCCGCGTTCCGATGGGCTCCGACGGCGGTGCCTGGGCACTGGACCCCGAGACCAACTACCGCATCGGCTTCGTCCCGCAGGGCATCGGCGCCGACCTGATCGCCACGATCGAAGGCTTCTCCCGCGAGGACGTCGACCGCTACGCGCTGCGCAGCCAGGAGAAGGCCGCCGCGGCATGGTCGGGCGGCTACTTCGCCAAGTCCGTCGTCCCGGTCAAGGACCAGAACGGCCTGGTCATCCTCGACCACGACGAGCACATGCGCGCCGACACGACGCTCGAGGGCCTTGGCAAGCTCAAGACCGCATTCGACGGTATCGGCGCGATGGGCGGCTTCGACGACGTTGCGCTGCAGAAGTACCACAACGTCGAGCGGATCAACCACGTCCATACCGGCGGCAACAGCTCCGGCATCGTCGACGGCGCCGCGCTGGTGCTCGTCGGTAGTGAGAGTGCGGGCAAGTCACAGGGTCTGACTCCACGGGCGCGCATCGTGGCGACAGCCACCAGTGGTGCTGATCCCGTCATCATGCTGACGGGCCCGACGCCGGCCACCCGCAAGGTGCTGGACCGCGCGGGACTGACCGTCGACGATATCGACCTGTTCGAGCTGAACGAGGCGTTCGCCTCGGTGGTGCTGAAGTTCCAGAAGGACCTCAACATCCCCGACGAGAAGCTCAACGTCAACGGTGGCGCCATCGCGATGGGCCACCCGCTCGGCGCCACCGGCGCCATGATCACCGGAACCATGGTCGACGAGCTCGAGCGCCGCAACGCGCGCCGGGCGCTCATCACGCTGTGCATCGGCGGCGGCATGGGTGTCGCGACAATCATCGAGAGGGTTTAAGACCATGGCAGAGAACACCATTGCGTGGGACAAGGATGCCGACGGCATCGTCACCCTGACGTTGGACGACCCCACCGGCTCGGCGAATGTGATGAACGAGCACTACCAGGAGTCAATGCACAACGCCGTAGAACGGCTTGTCTCCGAAAAGGATTCGATCACCGGCGTCGTCATCGCCAGCGCGAAGAAGACCTTCTTCGCGGGCGGTGACCTCAAGGGCATGATCAAGCTGGGCCCGGAGAACGCTGGCGAGGCCTTCAGCATGGTCGAAGCCGTCAAGGCCGACCTGCGCAAGCTCGAGACGCTCGGCAAGCCCGTCGTGGCCGCCATCAACGGTGCGGCTCTCGGCGGTGGCCTAGAGATCGCGCTGGCGTGCCACCACCGGATCATCGCCGACGTACCCGGCGCGGTCGTCGGCTTCCCCGAGGTGACGCTGGGCCTGCTGCCCGGCGGCGGCGGCGTCGCCCGCTCGGTGCGCATGTTCGGTATCCAGCAGGCGTTCATGGAGGTGCTGAGCCAGGGCACGCGCTTCAAGCCGGGCAAGGCGAAGGACATCGGTCTGGTCGACGAGGTGCTGCCGACCGTCGACGAATTGGTGCCCGCCGCCAAGGCGTGGATAAAAGCCAACCCCGATAGCCACACCCAGCCGTGGGATGCCAAGGGCTACAAGATGCCCGGCGGCACACCGAGCAGCCCGGGTCTGGCGGGCATCCTGCCGTCGTTCCCGGCGCTGCTGCGCAAGCAACTCAAGGGTGCGCCGATGCCCGCCCCGCGGGCCATCCTGGATGCGGCCGTCGAGGGCGCGCAGGTGGACTTCGACACCGCCAGCCGTATCGAAAGCCGCTACTTCACGTCGCTGGTCACCGGCCAGACCGCCAAGAACATGATCCAGGCGTTCTTCCTTGACCTGCAACACATCAACGGCGGCGGTTCGCGGCCCGACGGCATCGCCAAGCAGGAGATCAAGAAGATCGGCGTGCTCGGCGCGGGCATGATGGGCGCAGGCATCGCCTATGTCTCGGCCAAGGCCGGTTTCGACGTCGTCCTCAAGGACGTCTCGCAGGAAGCGGCCGACAAGGGTAAGGGCTACTCGGAGAAGCTGGAAGCCAAGGCGCTCGAGCGGGGCAAGACCACGCAGGAGAAATCCGACGCGTTGCTGGCCCGGATCACGCCGACCGCCGACGCCGCAGACTTCAAGGGCGTCGACTTCGTCATCGAGGCCGTGTTCGAGTCGGTTGAGCTGAAGCACAAGGTGTTTCAGGAGATCGAGGACATCGTCGAGCCGAACGC
The DNA here is from genome assembly GCF_000243415.2 of Mycolicibacterium tusciae JS617. Next base: position 3,851,394 of record NZ_KI912270.1, on the reverse strand, counting down.
GCTGCTCGGCTCGAACACCTCCACGCTGCCGATCACCGGTCTCGCGGCCGGCGTGAAGCGCCAGGAGGACTTCATCGGCATTCACTTCTTCTCACCCGTCGACAAGATGCCGTTGGTCGAGATCATCAAGGGCGAGAAGACCTCTGACGAGGCACTGGCCCGTGTGTTCGATTACACGCTGGCCATCGGCAAGACGCCGATCGTGGTGAACGACAGCCGCGGCTTCTTCACCAGCCGCGTCATCGGCACGTTCGTCAACGAGGCGCTGGCCATGCTCGGCGAGGGTGTCGCGGCGGCCAGCATCGAGCAGGCAGGCAGCCAGGCCGGGTATCCCGCGCCGCCGCTGCAGCTGTCCGACGAGCTCAACCTCGAGCTGATGCACAAGATCGCGGTCGCCTCTCGTAAGGGTGTCGAGGACGAGGGCGGCACCTACACGCCGCACCCGGCCGAGGCCGTCGTCGAGAAGATGATCGAACTCGAGCGGCCGTCGCGACTGAAGGGTGCCGGCTTCTATGAATACGTCGACGGTAAGCGCACCGGTCTGTGGCCGGGGCTGGCGGAGGCCTTCAACTCCGGCAGCACCGATATCCCGTTCCAGGACATGATCGACCGCATGTTGTTCGCCGAGGCGCTGGAGACCCAGAAGTGTCTCGACGAGGGCGTGCTCACGTCGACGGCCGACGCCAACATCGGTTCGATCATGGGCATCGGGTTCCCGCCGTACACCGGAGGCAGCGCGCAGTTCATCGTCGGCTACCAGGGCGCCCTCGGAGTGGGCAAGGAAGCGTTTGTCGCCCGCGCCAAGGAGTTGGCGGCCAGGTACGGCGACCGGTTCAACCCGCCGAAGTCGCTGCTCTAGTCCCCCGAGCAGTCGCGAACGCCCCCGAAACCGCCTGACTTTCGGGGGTTTTCGCGTCTGTCGCCAAATCAGTATGACGATACTTCGATGGCAGAACCGCCGCTCATTCCACTTGAAGTGCTGGTCGGTAACCCGCAACGAGCGTCGGCTCAGGTCTCGCCCGACGGTAGGCGGCTGTCGTATCTGGCGCCGCTCGACGGGGTGCTCAACGTGTTCGTCGGCTGCGTGACGTGAAAGCTGGGCAGCGGCATCGTGTCGTAGAGCCGCACACCTCTGCTATTGAGCCGGGCCAGCGATCGGGTGACGCCCAGCGGCATCAACGAGATTGTGCGCGCGACGCCGACCAGTGCCCGCAAGCCCAAGTGGGAACCGGGCACGATCGTCTTCGCATTGGTTCTGGCCAACGTTCGGCTGCCCAGCACGGACGGCATCATCGTGCGTTCGTAGGCGGCAAAGGCCTCGGTGTAATCGCCGCCCGCTCGGGCGAGTTCACAGGCAAGCACGTACGCGCCGTACACCGCGAGGCTGGTACTGCCGCCCACCGCGGGGCCGGGGCAATAGCCGGCATCGCCGACCAGAGTGACGCGACCGCGTGACCACTCGGCCATCTCCAATTGGGTGATCGCGTCGAAATAGAAGGTCGGCGTGCGTCCCAACTCATCGAGCCAGGTATCGACCTCGGCCGATGTGCCTGCGAAGGCGGCGCGGAGTTGATCTTTCTGCCGTTCCACATTGCGGTGGTCGAAATCCAACGCCGACTTCGGCCGGAACATGAACACCGCCCGCGCATCGTCAAGGTGGTCGGCGGTGTACACCATCGCCACTCGGTTTGGCTCAAAATATCCCGTCATCTCGCCGTTGTGCGCCAATGATTTCGGGACAGAGACCACCGCCAGATACCCGCCGAGAAAGCGCTGCGGAACATCGCCGAACACGAGTTGGCGCACGCCCGAATGCAATCCGTCCGCCCCGATGACGACGTCGAATCGTCGCTCAGCGGTGTGGGCGAACGTCACGTCGCCGTCGCCCGAGATCGACACGATGTGATCGCCGAAGATGTACTCGACGTCGTCGCGGGCGGCGTCGTAGTAGATCTCGCTGAGGTCGTCCCGCATGATCTCGACGTGCCGGTCCGACATGGTTTTTTCAAGCTTCAGGTAGTCGATCCGGGCCGGACGTGACGACCACGGACGGTGCGCCATCAGGATCGCGGTGCCTGTGGCGCGTGCCTCGATGCGCGGCAGGACACCCATTCGTTCCGAAATCTCCATCGCCGGACGGAAGAGGTCGATGGCGTGCCCGCCTGTCTTGCGCAGTCCGGGTGCCCGCTCGACGACGGTCACGTTGTGTCCGGACTGTGTCAGCCAATACGCGAGGACCGGTCCGGCGATGCTCGCACCCTGAATGAGTATTCTCACGATTTGTCCTTACTTAACGGTCGGTAAGTGCGCTACATCGGAGCCTACCAATCGTTAAGTAAGTTAGGGTGGCCACGTGGCGAGGCTCCCGTCGGATACGAGGACACGGATCCAGGGTGTGGCCCGTGAACTGTTCGCCCAGCGGGGAGTGCAGCGCACCAGCCTCCAGGACATCGCGAACCAGCTGGGCATCACGAAACCCGCGCTGTACTACCACTTCGGCTCGCGCGAGGACCTCGTCCGTAGCATCCTGCAGCCGCTGATCGACGAAGGCGAGGAGTTCGTCACCACGCGCGAGAAGCTGCGCGGGTCCAAACGTGCGACGCCGCGGCAGTTGCTCGAAGGTTACTTCGATTTTCACTACAAACATCGCGCCGACCTGCTCCTCATCGTCTCTGAACTCACCACACTCGCCGACCTCGGCCTGATCGACCGGATGCTGGCGTGGCGCGAGCGACTGAGCAAGTTGGTGTTCGGCAGCAGGCCGACTCTCGAGCAGTCAACCCGCGCAGTCATCGCGTTCGGGGGGTTACAGGATTGCTGCCTTCAGTTCCCGGACGCCGACCATGACGAGTTGCGCCGCGCGACCGTCGACGGTGCCATGGCTGCGCTGGGGCTTTGAGCCGCAACAGCCGGGAGGCGTACCCATGTGCGGCACTCGCTAGATTGACGGAATGCCCGAGAGCTTCACTGAACTGTTCGCCGAAGGTCTGGCGAGCTACGGCGATCGCCAGTGCATCGAGTTCGGCGGTCGGTGGTATTCCGGGGACGAGGTCGCCGCGTACGGTGTTGCGATCGCCGATCTGCTGCGTCGCGGTGGGGTCGCCGATAGTGCGCCCGTCGGCCTCGTGGTCCGCAACCGTCTTCAGCACGCCGGGGCGATCATCGGCTTCCTAGCTGCCGGCCGGCCGGTGTCGATGATCTACTCCTTCCAGTCGCCCGAGTCGATCGGCCGTGACATCGAGAAGCTGGAATTGTCTGCGGTCGTCGCCGATCGCGAGGACTGGACTGACGAAGTCATCGCCGCGTGCAGGCGGGTCGGCTGCGCGGGCGTCGCAATCTCGCTGACCGATCCCACCGTGGTACCGGTCGAGGGGCTCGAGCGACGCGACGAATCCCGTCGTCATGCAGCGGTGGAACCCGGTGTGGCACTACAGATTCTGACCAGTGGCACGACTGGCCCACCCAAGCGTCAAGCGATCATGACGCCGGTGCTGGAGCGGACGGTGTTCAGCGTGACCAGCGGCGAGGCCGCGCCATCGGATGCGCCACCTGAGCTGGCCTACTGGCAGTTCGGTGGTATCGGTGTCTGCCAGCTGGTCGCCGGTGTGTACAACGCCAGGCGGATGGTGATGCTCGAGCGATTCTCCGTCGACGGATTCGTGGGCGCGGTGAAGGCGCACGGCATCACGCGTTCCGGCGTGCAGCCCGCAGTCGTCCGCATGCTACTTGACGCCGCAGTGGCCAAAGAGGATCTGGCGTCGCTGGAATTTCTGATCAGCGCCTCGGGTCCGCTCGACCCCGAGACCCGCGACGAATTCGAGAAGCACTTCGGCATCCCGATCCGGTTGGCCTATGGGGCAACGGAGTTCGCCGGCTCGCTATGCGCATGGACCCCGGATGTCATCGAGGAGTTCGGTGAATCCAAGCGCCACAGTGTGGGTAGGCCGCTGCCCGACACCCGGGTACGGGTCGTCAACCCGGACACCGGTGCGGAATTGCCTGCCGGCGAGCAGGGACTGCTCGAAGCAAAGGTGGCCCCTATCGGTCCCGACTGGATACGCACCACGGACATCGCCTCGATCGACGCCGACGGCTTTGTCTATCTGCATGGTCGGGCCGACGGCGCGATCAACCGCGGAGGATTCAAAATCCTGCCCGAAAGTGTTCGGCGCGTGTTGATTTCACACCCCGCCGTGCGTGACGCCTGTGTCGTCGGCGTGCCCGATACCCGACTGGGGGAAGTGCCGTTCGCGGCCATCGAGCTGACACCGGGAGCCCGGCCGCCATCCGACGACGAACTCGCCGAACTGGTCCGCCGGGAGTTACCGGTCTACCACGTTCCGGTGGCATTCACCGTCGTCAATGGTCTGCCGCGCAACCCGGCGCTGAAGGTCAGCCTGCCCGCGGTGGCCGCGCTCTATGCGCCGCGCTAAACCGATCCGAGATCGGCCGACAGCCAATGCTGGGGCTTCATGTAGATGGCCACGCCGTCACCGTGCTCGCGCCGTGCGAATTCGAGATAGCCGTCGACCTTCTCGGGCGGTAGGTAGCGCTTGACCATCTCGACGAGCTGTTCGTCGGTGGCCGGTTCGATGCGGCTGACCGGCCCGTCGACCGCGACGTAGCGCACCGTCGGCTCGAGGCGCTGACACATCAGGGTGAATTCCCCCTGCGACTCGATCAGGCGGTGCTTCCGCGAGCCGGCGCCGGTGTGCACCCATGGCTCACCGCCGGGACTGTACTGATACCAGATCGGCACGGTGAGCGGTCCGCGCTTGTCGCCCGCGCTCACCGAGAGTGCCCCGACGTGGGGTTCGGCCAGAAATTGTTCGCGTTCTTCCTTGGAGAGGGCCATGCCGCCAGGCTAGTCCCGACACCGTCACGCGGGTCTGACGAACGTCAGCACCCGATCCGGGAGAAGAACGCCACGGCCACGAGGCCGATGACGAACGCCACCTGTGGCTGCCCCATCGCCATGGTGCTGACGATGCCCGCGATCGCGGCTATCGCGATCACGACGAGCAGCAGGACGTAAAACCAGCGAACGTGGTGGTCGGCGCGGGTATGAACCGGGTGCGATTCCAACCCCGTCATCTGGTCACGGACCACAATCGCCTCCTTTGTGGCTTGCATCACATGAGTTGTCGACATGTGATGCACACCATATAACACCCACATGCGTTGGGCGATACCGATCAGAAGATGTCGTCGTTGCAGCCTGATAACGCCCCGACCACCGGGTTTCTGGTGGACACTTCGACTCGAACCGCGCCGGAATACCGAGACGAGCGAGCATGACCGATCTCTGCCAGCTGCCGGCCCACCAGCTGGTGGCGCTGATGGCAGGCGGGACGGTGTCTTGCCGGGAGGTCATCGAGGCACACCTCGCGCGCATCGACGCGGTCAATCCCGCGCTAAACGCGCTCGTGCAGGCCGTCGATCCGCAGCAGTGCCTGGCCGCCGCAGACGCCGCTGACGCCCGTGTCGCCCGCGGTGCTCCGGTTGGCCGGGCGCATGGGCTGCCGGTGGTGGTCAAGGACGTCATGCACGTCGCCGGACTCGAATGCTCCGGCGGCAGTCCGGTGCTGCGGGCCACCGCCGAAGGTGACGCGACCGCGGTGTCGCGGCTGCGCGCCGAAGGCGCCATCGTGCTCGGTCTCACCAACGTTCCCGAGATGGGCCGCGGCGGCGAATCGAACAACAACCTCTACGGCCGCACCAACAATCCGTTCGATCTGTCGCGAACACCGGGCGGCAGCAGCGGCGGCTCCGCGGCCCTGGTGTCCGCAGGCGGCGCCGCGCTGAGCGTTGGGTCCGACGGCGGCGGCAGCATCAGACAGCCGTCCCACAACACCGGAATCGCGGGGCTCAAGCCCACTCACGGCCGAATCCCGCGGACCGGCAGTGTCTTCGGTGATGCGCTTGGCATCTTCGGCCCGTTCAACTGCTACGGCCCGCTCGCTCGGTCGGTGCCGGATCTGTTTCTCGGCCTGTCGATCATGAACGGCCCGGATCTGCGCGACCCCTATGCGGTGCCCGCGCCGCTCGGCCACCCGGCCGACGTCGACCTGGCCGGCCTTCGTGTTGCCACATATCTCGACGACGGCATCTCGCCACCGGACGACGACATCGCCGCCGTCGTGGGTGACGCCGTTCGGGCGCTGACGGGCGTCGTCGGCGTCGTCGAGCACAATGCGCCGCTGTGCCTCGGACGCACGATCGACCTGTTGTGGGAGTCCGTGTTCCTCGGCGGCGACCGTGGTCAAGGATTCGAAGCGGATCTGGCGGCGATCGGTGCGACCGATCCGTCCGAGGAACTCGCCGAGTTCCTCGCCCAAGCGCGATTGGTCGATTTCTCGCTGACCGAAGCGCGCGCCCGGCTGACCGACATCGACAACTACCGAATCGAAATGCTCGAATTCATGGCCGATTACGACGTGATCATCGGCCCCGCGATGCCGACCGCCGCCAAGCCCCACCACCACGGACTCGTGGAGATCCGCGACTTCTCGCATCTGATGGCGCACAACCTGACCGGTTGGCCGGCGGCCGTCGTCCGCTGCGGCACCTCGAAGGAGGGGTTGCCCGTCGGCGTGCAGGTCGTGGCGAGACCTTTCCAAGACGCGACCGCGCTCGCGGTGGCCGGTCACCTCGAAGCGGCTCTTGGAGGATGGCGTCCGCCACCGCTGATTGCATAGAGTTGCAAGCCATGCGCTTTGGACTGTTCATCCCGCAGGGCTGGCGACTCGATCTCGTTGACATTCCGCCGGATCAGCAGTGGCCGGTCATGCGGGACCTGGCTACGTACGCCGATCAGAGCTCGATTGCCGGCTCGGCCGGCGGCGGCGCGTGGGATTCGCTGTGGGTGTACGACCACTTCCACACCGTGCCGGTGCCGACGGACGAGGCGACGCACGAGGCGTGGTCGCTGATGTCGGCCTACGCCGCAACCACATCGCGGATCAAGCTCGGCCAGATGTGTACCGCGATGGGCTACCGCAACCCGGTCTATCTGGCCAAGGTGGCCGCGACGGCGGACATCATCTCGGGGGGCCGGGTGCAGATGGGTATCGGCGGCGGTTGGTACGAGCACGAATGGAAGGCATACGGCTACGGGTTTCCGTCAGCCGGCGTTCGGCTCGGCAAGCTCGACGAGGGCGTCCGGATCATGCGCGACGCCTGGCGCGACGGGCGGGTCAGCCTCGACGGCAAGCACTATCAAGTCGACGGTGCGATCGTCGCTCCGAAGCCGTTGCAAGACGGCGGACCACCGATGTGGATCGCAGGCGGTGGTGAGAAGGTGACGTTGCGCATCGCCGCGAAGTACGCGCAGTACACCAACTTCACGTCCGAGCCCGACGGTTTCGCTCACAAGTCGCAGATCCTGGCCGAGCACTGTCGGTCCGTCGGCACCGACTACGACTCGATTGTCCGGTCGGCCAACTTCAACGCCGTGATCGGCACGTCGGAGAGCGACGTGAAGGAGCGCGTCGCGCGGCTGCGTGCCCGGCAGGTCGCCAAGGCCGACGAATCCGCCATCGACGCCATGCTCAGCACCGTCAGCGCACCTGAATCGGCAAGTGGCACGACGGAGCAGGTCGTCGAGAAACTAAGGCGCATACGCGAACTCGGCTGCGAATACGCGATCATGTACTTTCCGGAAGCCGCGTACGACCGCACCGGCATCGAGCTGTTCGAGCGCGAGGTCATTCCCGCGCTGGCTTAGCTTGGCGTCAGGGCCTCGGTGCAATGGGCCCGGACGGCGGTAGCGCATTCGGGTCGACCGGCTGTGGCACATTCGGGCCGGGCGGCGGATCGAAGTATCCGGGTGGCGGTGGCCCGGTGAGCGGGTAGTAACCCTCCGGCAGGGGCGGCCCGCCTTCGTAGGAGGTCCTGTCGGGCACGGGGCCGCTGGACGCGGGGTCGGTGAGCGATTGATATCCGGTTGGCAGCTGCGGTGCCGGACCGGCTCCCGGTGGGGGCGCGGTCGGCTTGATGTCGCCGGGCTGCATGGTTCCGGAGAAGCCCTGCGGATCCTGGGCCATGTGCCAGGCGTCGCGCAGGAAGCCCAACGGTCCCCCGGCGTTGCCCTGCCCGTACTGCTGGTTGGCGATCTGCGGCACGGGCGGTGCCCCGATCGGCGGCGGCGCGGGCGCAGCGACGGGCTGTGCGCCGGGGTCTAGCGCCACGGGCTGTCCCGGGGGCGGGGCCTCGCCGCCCACCGGCGGCGGCAGCGGCGGCGCTGGCTGCGCGGTTGCCTGGGTCGCAGCGGCCAGCGTGCCCAAGCCGATCACGACGCAGGCAAGTGCGATCTTCGCGACCTGTCGAAGTGAGAAGGTGTGTCCGCTCATATGTGGCGTGTGTGCTTCCTGCTAGAGCCCGTAGGGCTGCTGCTGACTCGTGACGAGGCTAACGCGTTTGCTCGGCCACCGCGTGGTTAGGGCGATGTCCCTGACGTCGCTCGGCGCAGTCGGGGCGTTACGGCCGGAACCGGTCTGCACGGGCATTCCGGCCTTGCCGGTGCTGCCGATGACGACAATGGTGGTGGTTGCATTGATCATGTCTGGTTTCACAGCCCGAAACGAGACGATCGATGCACTCGACGACCCAGTGCATATCCGATCGTCTGAAAGGACTGTCTTGACGATGGAGAAGATCTCCCTCACGGCCCTCGCACGTGAGCATTTGGAAACTGCCAGGGCGGCCACCAGTGGTCGCAGCGCGCATACGGTCTATGGCGGCCACGAGCACTCGTTGCGGCAGACCTTGATGGCGTTGAGGGCGGGCAGCAAGCTCGATGATCATGAGAGCCCCGGCGAGGCCACGCTTCAGGTGCTGCACGGCAGGGTGCGGGTGACCAATTCATCGTCGGGATGGGAGGGTTCGCCAGGTGACCACATCATCCTGCCGCGCGAGCGGCACGGCCTGAACGCGATCGAAGATTCGGTGGTCCTACTGACCGTCTCGAAACCCGTTGGGCCGCATACCTAGATCGCCGGGCCCAGCAGATCGTCGGCGTCCTTGATGATGTACCCGTAGCCCTGCTCGGCGAGGAAGCGCTGACGGTGCGCGGCGTACTCGGCGTCGAGGCTGTCACGCGAGACCACGGAATAGAAGATCGCGCCGCCGCCGTCGGCCTTGGGCCTCAGCAGCCGGCCCAGCCGCTGCGCCTCTTCCTGTCGCGATCCGAAGGTGCCCGAAACCTGCACGGCCACGTTGGCTTCCGGTAGGTCAATGGAGAAGTTGGCGACCTTGGACACCACGAGCGTCGGGATCTCGCCGCGTCGGAACTCGTCGTACAGGGCCTCGCGCTCGGCGGTCTTGGTCGACCCCTGGATCACCGGGGCGTTCAGCTCGCGTCCGAGCTCGTCGATCTGGTCGAGGTATGCGCCGATCACCAGGGTCTGGTCGCCCTTGTGCTTCTCCAGAATCGACTTCACCACCGCGATCTTGGAGTGCACCGTCGAGCACAGCTTGTACCGCTCGTCGGGCTCGGCGACGGCGTAGAGCATCCGCTCGTTGTCGGTCATCGTGACCCGCACCTCGATACATTCAGCCGGCGCGATCCATCCTTGGGCCTCGATGTCCTTCCATGGCGCGTCATACCGCTTCGGTCCGATCAGCGAGAACACGTCACCCTCGCGCCCGTCCTCCCGGATCAAGGTCGCGGTCAGGCCCAGCCGGCGCCGCGACTGCAGGTCAGCGGTCATCCGGAACACGGGCGCGGGCAGCAGGTGCACCTCGTCGTAGATGATCAGGCCCCAATCGCGGCTGTCAAACAGTTCGAGGTGCCGGTATTCGCCCTTGGTACGGCGGGTGATCACCTGGTAGGTGGCGATGGTGACCGGGCGGATTTCCTTCTTCTCGCCGGAATACTCCCCGATCTCGTCCTCGGTCAACGATGTTCGGCTGATCAACTCGCGTTTCCACTGCCTGCCCGCCACCGTATTGGTGACCAGGATCAGCGTGGTCGCCGATGCCTTGGCCATCGCCGCCGCGCCGACCAGTGTCTTGCCCGCGCCGCACGGCAGCACCACGACACCGGATCCGCCCTGCCAGAACGAGTCGGTGGCCATCTCCTGGTAATCGCGCAGGTGCCAGCCGTCCTGCGCGAGGCTGATCGGATGCTTCTCGCCGTCCACATACCCGGCGAGATCCTCTGCGGGCCAACCGATCTTGAGCAGCATTTGCTTGACCCGGCCGCGCTCACTGTTGTGCACCTGGACGGTGTCGTCGTCGATGCGCATGCCGAGCATCGGTGCGATCTTCTTGTTTCGCAGCACTTCCTCGAGCACCGCGCGGTCCAGGCTCACCAGCGTCAGGCCGTGTACCGGAGACTTGACCAGCTGCAGGCGCCCGTAGCGCGCCATGGTGTCGACGATGTCGACGAGCAGCGGCTGCGGCACCGCGTACCGCGAGAACGACACCAGCGCGTCGACGACCTGCTCCGCGTCGTGACCGGCGGCACGGGCGTTCCACAACGCGAGCGGAGTGATGCGGTAGGTGTGGATGTGCTCGGGCGCACGCTCGAGTTCGGCGAACGGTGCGATCGCGGCTCTCGCCGCGCCGGCCTGCTCATGGTCGACTTCGAGCAGCACGGTCTTATCGGACTGCACGATCAGGGGTCCGTCGGTCACTCTGACCATTATCCAGAACGGGCGGACACGGGTTGTTTCAGTGGGTCGTGACGACGCCCCGGTCCGCCGACAGACCGGCCTTGACCTTGCGTGTGAGCTCGTCACCGAGGACTTCGACCAGGCCGGCCTCGACGCCGTCGAGCGCGGCGGCGGCGATATTCGAAGGGTCGCTCTTGGGGCCCTCTACGGCGGCGACCATGTCGGTGTCCATGAAGCCGACATGCAGCGCGGTGACTGCCACCCCACGCGGCGCGAGCTCATCGCGCACGGTGTCCGTCTGCGCCCACAGCGCGGCCTTCGCCGCACTGTATGTGCCTACGCTGGGCGGATGCAGCCATGACAGCACCGACAGGACGTTCAGCACGGCTGCCGGCGCATTGGCGATGAGGTGCGGGGCGAACGCGCGGGTGACCGACAGCGTCCCGAAGAAGTGGGACTCCATCTGGGCGCGGACATCCTCCATCGGCGCGTCGAGCAGAGAGTTGAAGGACGCGATACCCGCGTTGTTGATCAGCAGGGTGGTGTCGGCTGCGATGTCAGCTGCGGCCGCCACCGATTCGGGGTCGGTGATGTCGATGCGTACCGGCACCACGTTCTGTCCGGTGATGGTCTCCGGTCTGCGGGCCGCTGCGTACACCTTGGCCGCGCCGCGGGCGACCAGTTGCTCGGCGAAGTGACGTCCAAGGCCGCGGTTGGCTCCGGTGACGAAGGCGATCGATCCGTTGATCTGCACGGTCACAGTTTGACCGTCCGCGCGACGAATTATCCAGAGTCGGCGGACACCACCGACGTGACGCGGTGGATCGCGAACTCACGCACCCTCCCGGACGCCGGATCGTAGGCGGTCAGCTGCCCACCGCGGACATTGATGGGCGCCACGACCCGCTGGGTGGCCACACCCGCCGGGTCGACGTAGCCGATCACCACGGATGCCTGAAGATGGGCGGCCTCCTGGAGTTGCGTGATCGCGACGGTCGGGTCGAGTCGCATGCCATTGGACGGCGCCGCCGCCACCTTGCGAAGTACCGCGACGATCGCGCCGAGTGTCTGGCTCGTTGGGCTCGCCGGCCGGTGCGGGGCGCGACGGCGCGGCGGAGCGGGCACCCTGGCGCCACGGGCCCGGATGTCGACGATCGTGCCCGTCGAGTCCTCGGCCGCGGGCGCGAAGCCGGCCTCTCGCAGGCCGGTGAGCACCTCGGAGATGGGCGCCTGCGATACCGCGACGGTCGGTGCGAGCAGCCGCATCGCCAATGGTTCAGCCGCGGGTGCGGTGATCGCCTGCGCCAACAGTGCCGGGTCCTCGCAGCGCACGAATGAGGCGGCCATGCCGACCCGCAGCTGTCCGTGCCGTCGGGCCACATCGTCGATCAGGTAGGTGAGGCCTTGTGGCACAGGCGTTTTGGAGTGCCGCGAGAAGAAGGAGTGCAGCTCCACGGCGGTCTGACCGGTGTCGAGAGCGCGCCGGATGGACGCTTCGCTGATGCGGTACACCATGGCTGCGCCCGCCGACTCGACCCTCGCCACGGCTCCCAACTGCTCAGCCAGGTCACGTTCCAGCGGTCCGGGCACCACGACCGTCAAGTCGGCCTGCAGCAGGAAATGGTCGATCGGCCGCGGCAACACCTTGTCCATCGCCTTGACGACGTCCTCGACCTCGGCGCCTGCCAGCAGGGCGCGGGTCGGGGTGGTGATCGCACCGCGGCCCACGACGCCGACCATGTGCGCCTCCGACAGCAGCGCGGCTACCGGGTCCGGTTGCAGCCGGGCGGCCCAGCGGGGCCGCCGCCAGATCATCGCCCGCGACGCCTCGGTCGCGTCGACGCCTGCGCCCGGCGCAAGGCCGGTGAGCGTATCGAGGAGCAGCCGCCGGTCCAGCGGCGCGGCGGTGGAGTACAGCGAATCCGATAGCGCCGCATAGGGTTTACCGTCGGGACCCCGACTGCCGACCAGGCTTGGCCTGCCCGGCAGCTCCAACCACGTCGTCGCCAGCAGATGCCACTTCTGCGCCACGGGGGATTCGAGGTATCGGTCGGTGGCCACCGTCGGCGCCCAGTACGGACCCGTGCCGTCCGGTGGCTGCGGTTCCGGCATGCCCGTCGCGATCAGGCCGGCCGCCGCGGTCACCTCGAGGATCAGCCCGAGCCTTGTGTCTTCGATGCCGGTGGCCTTTGTCAGCCTTTTGACGTCGCGTATCCCCAGCCCGCCGCTGCGGAGCTCGGGAACAGGTGCAGCACTGAGGGTTTCGAGCACAACCTCGACCTCGCGCAGCAGGTCGATCGCTGCGCCTGCAGCCACCGCATCGACATCGGAGGTGGTTGTGGTCGACACCACGGGGTTGGGTGCAATCAGCCCCACCGGTCCGGGTAGCTCCCCGCGCAATGCCTGGCCGACCAGTCTGGGCAGGATCACCGTGTCAGCGTCCACCTGGCGTAGCAGGCCGGCCGCCAGCAGCCGCTGGACCGGGCGATCCGGCGGCGTGCCCGCAGCGGCATCGCGGGTGCGTCCTACCGGTGAGCCCTCCAACAACTTCTGCAGCAAATCCGACTGCGCCTCGTCGAGGCCGGCGAGGCGCTCGGCGAGGTCCTTCGGCTCGGTGTCCTCGACCGTGGCCTGGCCGGGATACCAGGGCAGGCCCGTGGCGGCCTCGGAGGCCACCCGTACCGAATCGTCGCCCCACACCAGCGCACGCTCACGAAGGTCGTCGACGGCTCCCGTCACCGCGGCCTGGGCGTCGGCGTGTCCGACCAGCTCCAACAGCTTGGACAACGGCACCGCGGTCGTGTCGGCATGCAGGACCAGCAACGCGTCGATCACGGCGAGATGAAGAAAGTCCAGGTCATCGGTGGCAGCTTTGACCGATTGCCGTGCCTGCGCCCGCGCCGCGAGCGCCGCGATGGTCCCCGGCGGGGGTTGTGTGAGGTCGGGCCGCAACTCCAGCAGCCGGATCAGCCGCTCATCGCCGAGTTCGGCCAGCCAGGCGCCCAGAGGAATGCCCGGCGCGTTTTCGGTCATTGCTGACCAGCGTAAGGCAGCCCGTCGGTGTCGCCACCGCTCGCAGCGCCTGCCACAATGTCAGGCGTGGCTGACAACAAACGGCAGAAGAACAAGTATGTCGACCCGGGCTGGCCCGCGACCGATGGCGATGACGACCACGCAGTCAGCGAGCTGGCTACCGACCGCACCGGAGCGCTGTCGCCGTTCGGAGACCTGTCGTTCCCGTTGCCGACCGACGACGTCCCGTACGTGCACCCGGTGACGGTCGTCAACAGGTAGTGACCGAACCAGCCGGGGTCGCCCCCGGCGAACCGCGCCGGCTCTCGCACCTCGACGAAACGGGCGCGGCCCACATGGTCGACGTCACCGCCAAGGACGCCACCAGGCGCACCGCCGTTGCGGCGGGCACCCTGCACACGACCACCGACGTCGTCGCGATGATCGCCACGGGCGGACTGCCCAAGGGCGACGCGTTGGCCACCGCGCGGGTCGCGGGGATTCTTGCGGCCAAGCGCACCAGCGATCTGATACCGCTCTGCCACCAGCTGGCCCTGACGGGTGTCGACGTCGACTTCGCCATCGGCGAAGCCGAGGTGGTCATCACCGCCACGGTGCGCAGCACCGACCGCACGGGCGTAGAGATGGAAGCGCTGACGGCGGTGAGCGTCGCCGCGTTGACGCTCTACGACATGCTCAAGGCGGTGGACCCCGCCGCGCGTATCGACGACATCCGGGTGCTGCGCAAGGAAGGCGGCAAGACCGGGACGTGGACGAGATGACCGCGACACGCGCGCGATCAGGCCGCGTCCTGATTGCCTCCACCCGTGCCGCCGCGGGGGTCTACGAGGACCGCACCGGGCCGATCATCGTCGACTGGCTCAATCGACGAGGAATTGACGCCCCCGCGCCTTCGGTCGTCGCCGACGGCATCGGGGTCGACCGCGCGTTGTTGGCCGCGGTCGGGGAAAACGTCGACGTCGTGATCACTTCCGGGGGAACCGGGATATCGCCGACCGACGGCACCGCCGAGGCGACCGCGAACATCGTCGACTACCAGATTCCAGGCCTGGCCGACGCCATCCGCCGAGCGGGCGAAGACAAGGTGCCGACCTCGGTGCTCTCCCGAGGCGTGTGCGGCGTCCGAGGACGAACCTTGATCGTGAACCTGCCCGGGTCACCCGGTGGTGTCAAAGACGGCTTAGGGGTGCTGGACAAGGTACTCGAGCACGCGCTGGATCAGCTCGCGGGAGGGGACCATCCACGATGACCGTCGTTCTGCGCGCTGAACTCACCGACCACCCGATCGAGCTGGCCGCGTACGAAGCGCTCGTCGCACATGAGGCTGCGGGGGCGGTCGTGGGTTTCGCCGGCGTCGTCCGTGACCACGACGGCGGTCGCGCCGTGACGAGGCTCGAGTATTCGGCGCACCCCACGGCGCAGCAGACGCTGGCCGATGTGGCCGCCGAGATCGCCGCAGACAGCCAGGGAGTGCGGGCCATCGCCGTCAGTCACCGAATCGGCGCACTGAACATCGGCGACGCCGCACTTGTTGCGGCGGTGGCCGCAGACCACCGCGGTGCGGCGTTCGAAACGTGTCAACGGTTGGTCGACGCCGTGAAAGCCCGGTTACCCGTGTGGAAGCACCAGTTCTTTTCGGACGGCTCCGAGGAATGGGTCGGATCCGCCTAGGAGCCGCCCCGGCGGCGACATCGGGCTGAGCGGCTGATCGGGCTCAGGCCGGCGGCAAGGGTGCCGGCGGCGGAAGGGGAACGCCGGGGGCCGGAGGCGGGGCAGGCACGGGCAGTCCGGGCGCCGGAGCCGGGGGTGGCGGAGGTGCCAACGCCGGATCCGGGATCTGGCCCGGCATAGTCGGCGCCTGGCCGGTCACGCGGTCCGGTGTCGTCAGTGGACGCTGAGTCAGCGCCAGCAGCGCATCCGTGCCGGTGACGTCCTGGGTCTGGATCGCGTGCCAGATCTCCTTCAGGTACGAGACGTTGGGGCTGGAGTCCGTGACGCCGGCCCGGTCGGTCGTCGTTCCCGGATTCAGATTGTCGGGGCTCGACAGGTGTGGAACCTCGGCGGGTACGGGAAGCTCACCGGACACGGCCTGGTTGGCCGCGTCGACCGCCGACTGCGGAACGTCGATCGCGTTGATCGGGGCCAGCGGGTCGGGCATGGGCGCCGCAACGGCTGCCGGTGCCGCGGGGGGCGCGGGCGGCGGCGGTGGAAGTGCCGGGGCCGGCTGAAGCGGGGCATCCGTATGCAATGCCCATACCTGTGGCTGGTCGCCGGGCACTAAGCCCTCAGCGCCCTCTGCGACATCCCAATTCGCCACGGGCTGCACGACATCGGCGGGCGCGGCCTCAGTGATCGCGGCTGCGGCCATTGCCTGGAAGGGCGGAGTGGAGGGTGCCATCGGGTCGACCGGGGGTGGCGGAGGAACCGGCGCGGCCAACGCGTCGATCGCCGCCGGCGGTGCGGGTGCCATCGGGTCGACCGGGGGTGGCGGAGGAACCGGCGCGGCCAACGCGTCGATCGCCGCCGGCGGTGCGGGTGCCGTCGGGTCGGCCGGGGGTGGCGGAGGAACCGGCGCGACGAGCGCGTCGACCGGTGCCGGAGGCGGAGGGGGCATGGGGGCCGGGGGCGGCGGAACAGCCTCGGGGAGTGGGGCTGCCATCGCCTCGACGGGTGCCGGGGGTGGCGGCGGTGCCATTGGGTCGACGGGCGGAGGCGGCGGTGGAACGGGTGCGGCCATCGCATCGACCGGTGCCGGGGGTGGCGGCGGTGCCATCGGGTCGACGGGCGGAGGCGGCGGAGGAACAGGGGCGGCCAGCGCGTCGAACGGCGCGGGCGGGGGTGGCGGCGGTGGCGCGAAGGGATTGGGCGGTGGAGGCGGCAGCAGGTTGTTCAGGTCGGCGATCGCCTCGTCGACGACGTTGCGGGGGGTGGGCCCGGAGAGCGGACCGCCGCATGACGGCCAGGCGCCCTTGCCCTGACCGGCGAGCACGCGCTCGGCGACGGCGATCTGTTCTTCCTTGGAGGCCAGGTATGCCGACGGCGCGAACTCGCCGCCGCCGTTGCCGCTCCAAGTGCTCGGCGAGAACTGAAGTCCGCCGTGGTATCCGTTGCCGGTGTTGATGGCCCAGTTGCCGCCGGATTCGCACTTGGCGACCTGATCCCATTCACCGTCGGTGGCCGCGTTGGCCTGCCCGGCGAGGGCTAGGCCTCCGGTGCCGATGACGGCACCCGTGAAGGCGATCTTGGCGACACTTACGGCCGATGTAGTGGGCTTGCGATGCCGTCCACTCATAGGTGCGTTTGTTCCTCTCTTCGGCGCCCGCGAGGTCAGCTGTCGGGTTCGGGCTGGAGAGGTTGCCCGGCCGGTGCCGTCGAAACGACGCCGGCTTCACCCCAAGGAGTCGAAATCGGCTCCAGGTCCTTCTGATTCGGTGGACCGGTGGGTCCCCCGCCTCCGTCCAGAGGTGTTCGTTGTTGACTGGGTCCCGATTGGACGGAGCTCGGCGCGATCGGGGCACAGCGGGCCACCCGATTGAGGTCGAGGGGCTTGCGAGTGACCGTAATGGCTATGCCTGCGAGCGTCATCTTTTGCCGATAACGGCGTTTTCGGTAGCGGCAAATCCTAATAGAGCTCTAAACCCGCAGGAGATTCGATCGTTCGTGCAGGTGCCTACGGCGCGCCACCACCTCGTAGCCAGTTTGTGACCAATTCGTTATGTGACGCATATCACGGTTATCCGCCGGCAAAGGGCGGAAGAACATCTACGGTCTGTGCGTTCCAGAGCGCCATCTCGGCGTCGCGGACGGCCACGCCGTCACACAGAAACGAGCAGCGCTTCAATACTTTTGCGAGATTTTCGTCTCGATCGCTGAGTTGATGGACCAGACCAGCAAGTGTCGTGCCCGGCCGAATCCGGATCGTCTCGGATTCGTTACCCGCGGCAGCCCTGGCCGCAGCGAAAAACCGAACGGTCACGTCAATACTGGTGGGGTTGGTGGTTTCGGAAGAATTGGAAGAAGAAGTGGTCACGCGCTACCCGCCGATGGCGCTCATCGGGCGGTCCGGCTGGACGAAGTCGGGGTCGTTGATGCCGTGCCCGGCGGCCTTGGCCCACATCGCGGCGCGCCACGCCGCTTCGAGGCCGTCGTCGTCGGTACCGGTGCGCATCAGGTGGCGCAGGTCGGTCTCCTGCCGCGCGAACAGGCAGTTGCGTACCTGGCCGTCCGCGGTGAGGCGGGTGCGGTCACACGCCGCGCAGAACGCGTGCGAGACCGAGGCGATGATGCCAACCGTTCCCGAGAGGCCTGGACCGCCGTCGACCCGCCACAGTTCCGCGGGCGCCGAACCCCGGGGCTTCGAGTCCGGAGTGAGATCGAAATGCCTGCGCAGCACGGCGAGGACATCGTCGGCGCCGATGGCCTTACCGCGCTCCCACTGATGGCCCGCATCGAGCGGCATCTGCTCGATGATGCGCAGCTGGTATTCGTGCTCGAGGCAGAACCGGAGTAGGTCGACGGCATCGTCAAGACCCGTGACCGGATCGAGCACCGCATTCACCTTGACCGGATTCAACCCGGCGGCCTTGGCGGCCTCGAGGCCGGCGAGCACATCGGTGAGCCGATCGCGGCGGGTGATTTGGGTGAACCGCGCAGCGTCGACCGTGTCCAGTGACACGTTGATCCTGTCCAGCCCGGCGTGCTTCAACTTCGCTGCGCGCTTGGCCAACCCAATTCCATTGGTGGTCAGCGTTATTTCGGGCCGCGGTCGCAGTGAAGCGGTGGCCGCGACGATGTCATCGAGGTTCTTCGAGATCAGGGGCTCGCCGCCGGTGAAGCGCACGCTGGTGATTCCGAGCCTCGTCACGGCGATCCGCAGCAGCCGGATCAGTTCAGCCGGTGCCAACAGTTGCTCGCCAGGCAGCCAGTCCAGCCCGTCGGCCGGCATGCAGTAGGTGCAGCGCAGGTTGCACCGGTCGGTCAGCGACACCCGCAGGTCGGTGGCGATACGGCCGAAGGTGTCGACCAGGGGACCGTCGACGGGCGCCTGATTCGCGGGGCCCAACGACGGCACGCCGAGGTCGATGACCGTCATGCCGCGGCACCGATAGGTCGGGTGCCTTGGCCGTTGATGCTGTCCACCGGAACTATCTCCTTGCCCAACGGCAGTAGTGAGATCGGGATCATCTTGAGGTTGGCCAGCGCCAGCGGAATGCCGATGATCGTGATCGCCATGGCGACCGCAGTGACCACGTGGCCGATGGCGAGCCAGATGCCGAACAGGATGACCCAGATGATGTTTCCGATCAGCGCACCGGGACGCGTCCCCGGCAGGTCGACAACGGTGCGGCCGAACGGCCACAGCGCATAGGACGCAATGCGCAGCGCCGCGAAACCGAACGGAATCGTGATGATCAGGATGAAGCAGATCAGGGCGGCGAGCAGATAGCCCAACGCCAGCCAGAGGCCACCGAAGATCAACCATATGACGTTCAGGATCAGGCGCATCTTCCCTCCAGCGGTCGTCCCAGCCTACCGAGTAAAGGGGGTGAGGGCGGTCGGAGGTCCGAGTAAGATCACCACAGACGCGTCCCTGCGCACGGGACGCTTTCCTTTTGTTCAGCGCTTTAGAAGACAAGCAGGTGAGGACCAGTGCCGACCGGCCGGGTTAAGTGGTACGACGCCGAAAAGGGCTTCGGCTTTCTGTCGCAGGAGGACGGCGAGGACGTTTACGTCCGGTCGTCGGCCCTGCCGTCCGGTGTCGAGGGGCTCAAGGCCGGACAGAAGGTCGAGTTCGGCATGGCCGCCGGTCGTCGCGGCCCGCAGGCGTTGAGCGTGAAGCTCATCGATGCGCCACCGAGCTTGACGCGGACCCGCCGTGAGGCCGCGGCCGCCGAGCACAAGCACACGCCCGACGAACTGCACGGCATGGTCGAGGACATGATCACGCTGCTGGAAGGCGCTGTTCAGCCCGAGCTACGCAAGGGCCGTTACCCCGACCGAAAGGTCGCGCGCCGGGTGTCCGAAGTGGTCCGGGCCGTCGCAAGCGAGCTCGACGCCTAGCTGCCCACCGTTCGTCGGAGGCATGCTGGACACATGAGCTATGTCTCCAGCGGTGGCGACTTCAATCGCGACACGAACTACATCACCACGCGTATCACCGCCGACGGCCGCGACGGATATCCCGTCGAGGCCGGCCGGTACCGGCTGGTCGTTGCGCGGGCCTGCCCGTGGGCCAACCGCACGATCATCGTGCGTCGGCTGCTGGGGCTCGAAGACGTTCTCTCCATTGGCTTTTGTGGTCCCACCCATGACCAGGACAGCTGGACATTCGATCTCGACCCCGACGGCGTCGACCCGGTTCTGGGGATTCCGCGGCTCAAAGACGCCTTCCTCAAGCGTTTCCCCGACTACGAGAAGGGCATCACGGTGCCTTCGATCGTCGATGTGCCGACAGGGGAGGTGGTCACCAACGATTTCGCTCAGATCACGCTGGACTTCTCCACCGAGTGGACGAAGTTCCACCGCGACGGCGCACCACAGCTGTATCCCGAAGAACTGCGCGACGAGATCAACGAGGTCGCTCAGCGCATCTACACCGAGGTCAACAACGGGGTGTATCGGTGCGGTTTCGCCGGCTCCCAGGACGCATACGAGAAGGCCTACGACCGGTTGTTCACCGCGCTGGACTGGCTGTCCGACCGGCTCGAGAACCAGCGATATCTGGTCGGCGACACCATCACCGAGGCCGATGTGCGGTTGTTCACGACGCTGGCCCGATTCGACCCCGTCTACCACGGCCACTTCAAGTGCAACCGGAACAAGCTGTCGGAGTCGACGGTGTTATGGGCCTATGCCCGTGACCTGTTTCAGACCCCGGGCTTCGGGGACACCACCGATTTCGTGCAGATCAAGCAGCACTACTACATCGTGCACTCCGACATCAACCCGACACAGATCGTGCCGAAGGGGCCGGATCTGTCGAATTGGCTGACTCCGCACGGCCGGGAGGCGTTGGGCGGCAGGCCGTTTGGCGATGGCACCCCGCCGGGTCCGACACCGGACGGCGAACGCGTGCCCGCCGGTCACGGTGCGGGCTGAGGCCAGACGGTTCGAACCGACCACTCCGCGTGCCACGACGGAAATTCATTGCCGTCCTGGTCGACGACGAGCGTGGGCAGCTGGACGACGAAGCCGGTCAGCTTTCCGCGGTGCGGGTCGACGGTGGGAATGGTGACCGCCAGCGTGCTGTCCGGCCGGAACTCCTCGAGCACGTCAGAACCCTCGTACTTGCGACCGAGCAGCCACGGCGCGCTGGCGATCTCGGGCGGCACGGACAACTGCACCGGATGGCGCCCGTCGACCGCGAGTTCGCCTACCGTTTGCGGGTTTTCGCAGTCATTGAGGTTCACCGGGTCGCAGTAGCTGTAGGGTCCGATCCGAACCAATTGGCCGTCCGCATACGCGCTGATCTCCGGATGCGTGGGTGGTGGATGCTGGGACAGGCGCCAGATCAGCCCACCGGTTGCGGCGGACGCGACGACCACCACGGCCGCCAATACGGCGAGGACGCGTTTCACTCCGGCGCCACCGCCGCGTTGTCCTTGCGGCGCCCGCCCTCCTGTTCGGCCAGCACCGGACGGTTACCGCCGAGGCCGGGTATCAGTGAGTCACCGCGATAGCTCACCACCGTCTGGGCCAGGCCGAGGATCAAAACTGCGCTGACAGCCGTAAAGCCGACCCACAATTGGGTGTAGATCAGCACGCCGATCGCGCCGCCGGCGACCCACGCCAGTTGCAACAACGACTCTGAACGCCCGAAGGCTGATGCGCGTGATCGTTCGGGCAGGTCATCCTGCAACGACGCGTCGAGGGATGCCTTCGCGATCGCACTCGCACCGGAGGTGATCAGCGTGCCGATCGCGGCGACCAGCAGATTGCCGGCGACGGCGGTGGCCAGCGCGCTTGCGGTGACAGCGATGGTGCATCGCACGACCATCTGTGCCGGGTGGCCGAGCTTCATGCGTGCGCTGGCCAAATTGCCTGCGAAGTTGCCGATCGCTGCGGCCGCGCCGATCAGTCCGAGGATGCGCAGCTGTTCCCAACCGCTGGCGTCGTGCGACTTGGCATAAAAGGCGGGGTAGAGGAAGAGGAAGCCCACCATCACCTTGATGGTGCAGTTTCCCCACAGCGCGGTGATGGTGTTGCGGCCCAGCGGTTGTCGTGCCGGTGCTGACTTGCGAGGGCCGGCCTCGCGGCGCAGTTCACCCGTGCGGCCGTGGTAACTCAGCGTCGCGGGAACCTCGCCTGTGGTCACCTCGACCCATTTGGGGATCCGCATCGCCAGTGCCGCGCCGACAACCGAGACGGCGGCGACGACGTACAGCGCGCCGGGCAGTTCCAATACCCGGAACGAGTATTGAGCGGCCGCGGCGACCGCGCCGCCGACCATGGTTCCGCCGAGCAGGCCGAACATTGTCAGCCGCGAGTTCACCCGGACCAGATCGATGGACGGCGGCAGCACCCGGGGCGTCACCGCGCTGCGCAACACGCTGAATGACTTGGACAGCACCATCATTCCCAATGCACATGGGTAGAGCACCCATGGCGGGAAGCCGCCTGTGGCGCCGTCGAAGTTGGCGATCAACACCACCACCAGCGCCGTGCGCAGTATGAACGACGTGGCCAGTGCGACCCGGCGGCCGTGCTGCAGCCGGTCCAGCGCGGGCCCGATCAGGGGAGCGATGACGGCGAACGGTGCGATGGTGATCAGCAGGTACAGCGCGACCTTGCCCTTGCTTTCGCCGGAAGCGGCCGCGAAGAACAGGGTGTCGGCCAGTGCGACGGCCATCGCGGCGTCGACTGCGAAGTTCGCGACCACCGGCCACGTCAGCGCGGTCAGTCCGGACTTGTCGGCGCCGTCGGCGGTGGCGGCGCGGTGCACAAGGCCGTACATTTTGGAGCCCATTTCCCGACTGCGTTGCGCGGCCGCCCGGGTCACCGTGACTCGTTCGCCCGCTCCAGCGCCGACAGAGTGCGACGAGGGCCGCGACGCGTGCGACCGGGCCGACTCGTCGAGCGGCGGCAGCCACCGGTTGGCACTCGGCATGGGATTGGACCGCGGCCGGCGGACGCCGCCATCGCCGGGGTCGCTGGGGTAGTTGGCCATCCCCGGGTGTTGTTCGCCGGCGTCGGCGGGTGGGCGAGGCGGGTAGTAGCGATCCGCACGCCAGCCCGCCGGATCCCTGTCGTCACGACGCGGTCCGGTCACACAGAAGATTCTCCCCCATGAGGGCGACAGGGCACGTGCAGCCGACCGGTGTGGCTACTTGCGCGTCACTACGGCAAAATCAATGGCAATGGACAGCATCACGGAATCCGCCGAGCCCTCCCTGGCGTCGCCCACCGGGGATCCCGCGGCCCGGCCTGACCTGGAAACGGTGCTTTTGGGCTCCGTCGATGACGCACGTGCGGCGATCATCGAGTTCAGCGGTGAAGGCACCGTGGGGGAGTACCTCGGCGCCGGCTTCGACGATCCGACCGCGGCCACCCACCGGTTCCTTGCCGACATGCCCGGGTATCGCGGCTGGCAGTGGGCCGTCGTCATGGCTGCGTGTCCTGGCGCGGATCACGCCACCATCAGTGAAGTCGTGCTGGTGCCCGGTCCGACGGCGTTGCTCGCACCGAAATGGGTGCCGTGGGATGAGCGGGTCAAGCCGGGCGATCTGAGCCCCGGCGATCTGCTCGCTCCGCCCGCCGATGACCCCCGGCTCGTGCCTGGATTCATGTCCAGTGGGGATCCTGAGGTCGACGAGGTCGCCGCGGAGGTGGGCTTCGGCCGCAAGCAGGTGCTCGGTCCGTGGGGCCGCGCCGACGCCGCTCAGCGCTGGCATGACGGCGAGCACGGTCCCGGTTCGGCGATGGCTCGGTCCACCCGCCGCGTCTGTCGTGACTGCGGGTTCTATCTCCCAATTTCTGGGTCACTCGGATTGATGTTCGGCGTCTGCGCCAACGAGATGTCCGCCGACGGCCAGGTCGTCGACGCCGAGTACGGCTGCGGCGCGCATTCGGATACGCCGCAACCGGCCGGCACCGGTTCTCCGCTCTTCGATCCCTACGACGACGGCGTACTCGACCTCACCGAGCCGGCTGATTAGCTTTCGGCCGCGGCCTTGATCCGCGACAACGACTCGTTCATTCCCTCGACGAGTTCGCGCTCGAAACTGGGCACGCCGCCCATCAGGGCGTTCACCGACATGTTGGAGAAGGCCGAGACGCCGTTCTCCGCGTGCCGGGTCTCGATCAACCGGGTTCCGGTCGCCGTCGGTTCGAGCTCGTAGCTCCAGACGGTCCCGTTCTCGTTGACCCGGAAGGCCAGCTTCTGGTTCGGGATGAACTCGGTGATGCGACTGGTGGTCGGCCACATCAAGTACCCGCGCCGGTTGAGGTTTATCGTCCGGCTGCCTTGGCGCAACGGGCCGCCGAGTGTCTTCATCAGCCGGCACTGCGGGCTCCACTGTGGCATCCGGCTCAGGTCGGAGACCAAAGACCAGACTTTCGTTACTGGGGCGTCGATCTCGATTTGTGCTTGCAACAGAGGCTCTGCCATCGCTACCTCCTTGGCATGTCGGCGAATTCAGTCAAGTCCGCTCTGCGCGCCGCGCGATCCGCGCCGCACCGCCGAACGCTGCCACAGAAATATCGATGTGCCAAGCACTCCAACGCCGAGCCCGGCCACCGCGAACGGGCGGTATTCGTCCAACCCGGACACCGTGAACGCCAACAATGTCGCGACCAGCCAGGCGGCAGTGATCACGACGATCACCGGCCACGGCTTGAGCAGGCCTGGCGGCAGGACCGGGGGTTGCGGCGTCATCGGTGAAAACCTAACCCATAAGTCTGCTTTTCTTCAGTCCTGCTATGTACTCTTTGCCTCGTGAAAGACCCCGATGGCCGACTGGCGAGCGATCTTTCCCTTGCGGTCATCCGGCTGGCACGCCAATTACGCTTCCGACGTCCGGATTCCCACGTTTCGCTTTCGCAGCTGTCGGCCCTGTCGACCCTCGCCAAAGAGGGTGCGATGACGCCCGGCGCGTTAGCCGAGCGCGAGCGGGTCCGTCCGCCGTCGATGACGCGGGTGATCGCCTCCCTTTGTGACCTGGGTCTTGTTGTGCGCAAAGCACACCCGGTCGATCGTCGCCAGGTCCTGGTGTCGGTATCACCGGCGGGCATCGAGCTGATCAACGCCGAACGTCGCGCGAGCCAGGAGTGGCTGAATCAACGGCTGGACAAACTTGACGACGAACAACGTGAAACCCTCCTGACCGCCGCTGACCTGATGTCTGCGATAGTCGACGAAAGCGCGTGAGCGTTATCCGGCGGACACGAGCGTAGCGAGCGGGGATTGTCAGAAGTAATCGACGTAGCCGACCCCGCAGATCAGCGGCTGGACGACTTCCGGGATCTCAACAGCATCGACCGCAGGCCTGACCTGCCCACTGGCAAGGGCTTGGTGATCGCCGAGGGCGTGCTGGTGGTGCAGCGAATGTTGGTGTCGCGGTTCACTCCTCGGGCGCTGCTGGGCACCGATCGTCGCCTGACCGAGCTGGGTTCAGACCTGGACGGTGTTGCGGCACCGTACTACCGCGTCAATGCCGATGTGATGGCCGACGTCGTGGGGTTTCACCTCAACCGCGGTGTGCTCGCGTCGGCGTCGCGCCCACCTGAACTCTCCGTACCGCAGGTGCTGGACGGCGCTAAAACCATTGCCGTCCTCGAGGGAGTCAACGATCACGAGAACCTCGGCTCGATCTTTCGCAATGCCGCGGGCCTCGACGTCGACGCGATCGTATTCGGCAGCGGATGTGCCGACCCGCTGTACCGACGCGCTGTCCGGGTGTCGATGGGTCACGCGTTGTTGGTGCCGTATGCGTGGGCGGCGTGGCCTGAGGACCTGGAGATGTTACGGAACAACGGCTTTCGTCTCCTTGCGATGACGCCCGATCCGGCGGCCGGCACTCTGGCCGATGCGCTGACCGACGTCGCCGATCAGCGGCTGGCAGTGCTCGTCGGCGCCGAAGGACCCGGGCTGTCCGAACGTGCGATGCGCGCCAGTGACATGCGGGTGCGCATCCCGATGTCGCGCGGTACCGACTCGCTCAACGTCGCCACCGCCGCGGCACTGGCCTTCTATGAACGGGCTAGATTGAACCCGTGACCGACGACTCGACCCCGTGGGCGATGGGCCTGACGGTTGCCGCCTTCGTCGCCGCGGTCACCGCGGCCGCGATCGTCGTGCTGAGTGTGGGACTGATGAAGGTGCATCCGCTGCTGGCCGTGGGACTCAACCTGGTGGCCGTCGGTGGCCTGACTCCGACCGTGTGGGAATGGCGTAAGCGACTGGTCTGGCGCTGGTTTGTGCTGGGCGCCGCGGTCGGCGTGGCCTGCGCATGGGTCGGAGTTCTCGCCATCGCGCTTGGGGGATAACGGGATTCACGCGATCAGCGCCTCGGCGAGCCGGGTGCGCCATGCCGCTAGATCCTCCACGCCCAGGATACGCAGGACGACCTGATCGGCACCCTCGGTTCGATACTCGGCGACGCGCGCCGCGATCGAATCGATGTCACCCCACGCGCAGATGCCGTCCAGCAGCCGATCGCTCACATCGTCGATGTCGGTCTCGGTAAAGCCCAGCCGCAGCAGATTCCGCCGATAGCCGCCGACCTTGGTCAGGAAGCGCAGTGGTTCGGCGGCTGTCTGTCGCGCCTGTTCCCGGTCGGTGACCGGGATGACCATCAACAGCACCGCCAGTTGCCGGTCGCGACCGAGCATCTGGCGTGCGGCAGCCACGTATGACGGCGTCACCAGATACGGGTAGGCGCCGTCGGCGCGGTCACGGGCCAACGCAAGCATGCGCGGTCCCAGCGCGGCGAGAATCCGCGAACCGGCGGGTATCCCCGCCGTGTCCAACTCGTCAAGGTAGGCGTTGAGGGTCGCCAGGGGATGCGCGTTGCGGGCGCCGCCCAGCCCGACGATGAAGCGGTCCGGTTGATCGCGCTGCAGTGCGGTGTAGGTGGCGATGACGTCGGGCGCCGCCACCGCAGCGACTGCGATGATGCCGGTGGCCACGGCAATGGCGTCGGTGGCACGCACCGCGGCGTCGACCATCGGCAGATTGCCGGACCGCCAGAGTGTGGAGAAACCCAGGTGTTCTGCGTGCCGGGCCTCGTCGACCACCACGGCCGCGTCATCTGTGTAGGGAAAGGCACTGGCGAGGCCGACAGGTCCTAGCGTGGTCATACACGCACGCTAGGACCTCAACGAAAGTTCAGGTCAAGGGTGACTCAGCGCTGGCCGCTGGACCGCACGCCCAGCAGCACGTCCTCCCACGCGGGCACCGGTGGCTTGCCCTTGCGTGCGCGCGGCTTCGGCGCGGCGGGTGGTGCCGGTTCGGGCTCGACGTCGGGCTCGGGCTCGGGGAGTGGCTCCGGCTCGTCTTCCAACTCGAAATGCGGGATCGCGGCAACCGGTCGCAGTGGACGTGCGAAATTCGGGTCGATGAGCTCGGACGCCGCGTCGTCGAGTGCCGTCACCGTGCCCCCGTGAGCACCCGGGGTGAACCGGAAGTGCGCGACGTTGTCGGACAGGCCCGCCTTCCATGCCATCTGCACGGTCCAGCGTCCGTCTTCGTTGCGCCAGGCATCCCAGTTGGTGTCCTCGGCGCTGAGGCCGCGGGCGATCAGCGACGTCGTCACCGTCTCCAGGAGCGTCAGAATCGAGGGGCCGTCGGCAAGTATGGGATGCGCCGCGGTTGCCAGTTCGGCCGCCCTCGAACGTTCCAGCAGGACCGGGTGAGCAAATCTCTCGACCCGCGCCAAGTCCACTCCCGAGGCCGACGCGACCTGCTCGACGGATGCGCCCGCGCGGATCTTGGCCTGAATCTCTTTGGGACGCAGCACGTTTGGAACCTCGTCGTTGGTTTGAGATACATTTTGCGAGGAAGTGGAACCGGTCTTGTCGCCGCGCACGGCGGCCCGCAACCGGTCATCGGGGAACAGGATGAACTTCTCGCCGGAGCCGTCGGCCTCGCAGATGATTCGTTTGCCATCGATGTCTAATCCGACGACTCTGAGTTCCCGCATCACGACCTCCTCCGGGCTGGCATCAGGCCCGATTAGAGGGACCCTACTGTGTTATCTGCCCGTAATAACGGCGACACGCGGGCAGGTCAGAGGCGTTCTACGACCCAGTCGATGCAGGCGGTCAGAGCGCTCACGTCATCAGGATCGACGGCGGGGAACATGCCCACCCGCAACTGATTGCGGCCGAGTTTGCGGTAAGGCTCGGTGTCGACGATTCCGTTGGCTCGTAGTGCCTTGGCGATCGCCGCGGCATCGATGTTGTCTGCGAAGTCGACCGTGCCGACCACCTGCGACCGCAGCTCGGGATCGCTGACGAACGGCGTGGCGACCCCCGACGCCTCGGCCCAGCTGTACAGCCGCTGCGACGAGTCCGCGGTGCGCTTGACCGCCCAGTCCAGGCCGCCGTTGCCCAGCATCCATTCGAGTTGGTCGGCAAACATGATCAGCGTGCCGATCGCCGGCGTGTTGTACGTCTGGTTCTTGAGGCTGTTCTCGATAGCGATCGGCAGCGACAGGAACTCGGGCACCCAGCGTCCCGTCCCTGCGACGGCCTCGACCCGGGCGAGCGCGGCAGGGGACAGGATGGCGACCCACAGACCGCCGTCGCTGGCGAAGTTCTTCTGCGGCGCAAAGTAATAGGCGTCGGCGTCGGTGATGTCTACGGGCAGGCCGCCGGCGGCCGAGGTGGCGTCGATGGCGATCAACGCGCCCTCGGAGCCTTCCGGTCGCTGCACGGGAACCGCGACGCCGGTGGAGGTTTCGTTGTGCGCCCAACCGATGAGGTCGACGGACGGGTCCGACTGAGGTTTGGGGGCGCTGCCCGCATCGGCCTTGACGACAATCGGGTCGCCGATGAACGGGTTCTTGGCCACCGCCGAGGCGAACTTGCTGCTGAACTCGCCGTACGTCAGGTGCAGCGAGCGCTTGTCGATCAACCCGAACGCCGCGGCGTCCCAGAACGCGGTGGTGCCGCCGTTGCCGAGGATCACCTCGTAGCCGTCGGGCAGTGAGAACAGCTGGCTCAGCCCGTCCCGGACCCGGCCCACGAGGTTCTTCACCGGTGCCTGCCGATGCGAGGTCCCGAATAAGTCACCCGCTGCGGCTAGCGCCGCCAGCTGCTCCGGACGCACCTTGGACGGTCCGCAGCCGAAGCGGCCATCGCGGGGCTTGAGGACGGCGGGGATCGTGAAATCGGCCATGCGGTCAAGAGTAGTGACCGCATTTGTGTGCCTTCAGCGGGGAGGGGAAGCAGAAAATGTGGGAAAAGTGGGTAAAGAACACACGTTGGAACCGTTTTGTATCCATAATGTGATGTGTCGGGGACTGAGCCCTTGGGGGGCACGT
Source organism: Mycolicibacterium tusciae JS617 (assembly GCF_000243415.2). The sequence goes on along the minus strand of NZ_KI912270.1, from coordinate 3,822,263 downwards.
GATCAGTCATGGGAATGTTTCGTCGCTCATGCCGGTGTGTGCAGCGGCGATGATGGCTTTTGGTGCGGCGATTGCCGCGGTGCCGGCGCAAGCCGCTGGTGACGAGGGCGGCGCGGTGCTGAACCAGATCAACGCCACGCGCGCGGCCAATGGTTGTGGTCCGGTGGCGCCGAATCCGCAGCTGACGGCGTCGGCGGCGCGCCATGCCAACGACATGCTCAGGACCGGAGTGCAGGCTCACACCGGTTCCGACGGCTCCTCCGTTGTCCAGCGAGTCACGGAAGCCGGGTACACGTCGTACAGCGATCTCGGTGAGATCGTCTTTTGGGCCAACGGCCCAGGCGGTAGCCCGGCTGCTGCAGTGAATTGGTGGATGAACAGCCCGGGTCACCGCGCAGTCATCACCGACTGTGCGCTGACCGAGGCGGGGTTCTCGGCGGTGCGAAGCGGCAGCATGCTGACCGTGACGGGGGATTTCGGGACTAAGTAGGGCCGCGGTCGGGCGAGTCGTCAGTTGGTGAGGATGCGCGCGCCGTCGGCGGTGACGGCGACGGTGTGTTCGCTGTGCGCCGCGCGTGCACCCGACAGCGTCCGCAACGTCCAACCATCGGCATCGTGACGGTACTCGTCGGTGCCATCGGCGATCAGCATCGGTTCGATCGCGATGACCAAGCCGGGACGCAAGGTCATGCCCTTGCCGCGCCTGCCCTCATTGGGCACATCCGGATCCTCGTGCATCGTCCGGCCGATGCCGTGCCCGCCGTGGTCGGCGAGCATGCCGTAACCCGCACTGCGGGCGCTAGATCCGATTGCGTGCCCGACATCGCCGAGTGTGTTGCCGGGCCGCACCGCCGCGATGCCCGCCGCCAGCGCCGCGTCGGCGGCCTCGATCAGCGCGGCATCCCCGTCGCGCGGGGTGCCCACGATGAAACTGCGCGCGGCGTCACCGGTCCAGCCACGCAGGGTGGCGCCGAAGTCGGCTGACACCAGGTCGCCGTCGGCCAGCACGTAGTCGTTCGGGATGCCGTGCACGACGGCGTCGTTGACGCTGACGCACAGCACGCCGGGAAACGGGGTGGGCGCCCAGCGGGGGTGGTAGTTGAGAAAAGGCGAGAATGCCCCGTGGCGCGTCAACACCTCCGCGGCGACCCGGTCCAGGTCGGCAGTGGTCATGCCCGGTTTCGCGCACTCGACGACCGCGCGCAGAGCCTCGGCGACGACAGCGCCCGCATCCGCCATCGAGTCGATCTCTGTTCTCGTTTTCAACTCAACCATGTGTGGTCTCCGTCACAGTTGTCCGTCCGCGTCTGGTGTGACACTCGGCGGAAGGGGGTATTCCCGGTATGCGATACCTGCGGTACCGTGTTTCACAACCAAGGCTTGTAAACCTCGATTAGGAGGCTTCGGATGGCAGTCAAAGAAGCCAAGACGCGGCTGGTCAGGCGCTGGCGCCGCAATATGGAAATTGGCGACCGCCCAGAAGATAAGGCGTACGTCGACATGCTCACCACATTGTCCGAGGGGTCGGTGCGACGCAACTTCAATCCATACACCGACATCGACTGGGATTCCCCGGAGTTCGCGGTGATCGAGAACGACGAGCGCTGGATCCTGCCCGCGACAGACCCGATCGGCCAGCACCCCTGGTATCAGTCCCAGTCGACGGAGCGGCAGATCGAGATCGGCATGTGGCGCCAGGCCAACGTCGCCAAGGTCGGACTGCACTTCGAGTCGATCCTGATCCGCGGACTCATGGAATACGCATTCTGGACGCCCAATGGCTCACCGGAGTACCGGTACTGCCTGCATGAGGCGGTCGAGGAGTGCAACCACACCATGATGTTCCAAGAGATGGTGAACCGCATCGGTGCCGATGTGCCCGGTATGCCCCGGATGCTGAAGTGGATCCAGCCAGCCATCCCGCTGGTCGCAGGGCCGCTACCGATCCCGTTCTGGTTCGGCATCCTGGCCGGCGAGGAGCCCATCGATCACACCCAGAAAAACGTGCTGCGCGAGGGCAAGACGCTGCATCCGATCATGGAGCGCGTGATGGCCATCCACGTCGCCGAGGAGGCTCGCCACATCTCGTTTGCGCACGAGTACCTGCGCAAGCGGGTCCCTGATCTGCCTCGGCGCAAGCGCTTCTGGCTGTCGCTCTACGTTCCGGTCGTAATGCGAGTCCTGTGCTCGGCCATCATCGTTCCGCCGCGCGCGTTCTGGAAGGAATTCGACATCCCGCGGTCGGTCCGCAAGGAGATCTTCTTCAAATCGCCCGAGTCGCGGCAGATGCTGCGCGACATGTTCGGCGACGTGCGGATGCTCGCCCACGACACCGGGATGATGAATCCGCTCGCGAAACTGATCTGGCGGATCTGCCGGATCAGTGGTCGGCCAAGCCGGTATCGCAGCGAGCCGGCGCGCCAGCACTTGGTGTCGGTCGCGTAGGGCTCTTTATGCCTCACGTGATTACCCAGTCGTGTTGCAGCGACGGGTCCTGTGTCTACGCCTGTCCGGTGAACTGCATCCACCCGTCACCGGACGAGCCGGGCTTCGCCACCGCCGAGATGCTCTACATCGACCCGGTCGCGTGCGTCGATTGCGGTGCGTGCGTGTCGGCGTGCCCCGTCGGCGCCATCGCACCCGACACGCGGCTGGAACCCGAGCAGCTGCCGTTCATCGAGCTGAACGCTGCCTTCTATCCCAAGCCCGACGGGAAGCTGCCACCGACGTCGAAGCTGGCTCCGGTGATCGACGCACCTCTGGTTCGGCCGCGGTCCGGCGCTCCGTTGACGGTCGCGATCGTCGGGTCGGGTCCCGCGGCGATGTACGCCGCCGACGAACTGCTGACCCAACGTGGTGTGCGAGTCAACGTCTTCGAGCGGCTGCCAACCCCGTACGGTCTGGTGCGTGCCGGCGTCGCTCCCGATCACCAGAGCACCAAACGGGTGACGAGGCTGTTCGACATGGTGACGCGGCTGCCCGGCTTCTCGTTCTACCTCAACGTCGACGTGGGAACTGACCTGACGCACGCCGATCTGCTGGCTCACCATCACGCGGTGCTCTACGCCGTCGGTGCGCCCAACGATCGCCGCCTCGACATCGACGGCATGGGCCTGCCCGGCTCGGGCACCGCCACCGAAATGGTGGCGTGGATCAACGGCCATCCCGAATTCACCGACCTGCCAGTCGATCTGAGCCATGAGCGGGTGGTGATCGTCGGCAACGGCAATGTGGCGCTTGATGTGGCCCGCATTCTGGCAACCGACCCCGACGCCCTGGCGGCCACCGACATCTCCGACCACGCGCTCGTGGCGCTGCGCAGTTCGAAGGTGGCCGAGGTCGTCATCGCCGCCCGACGTGGCCCCGCGCACTCGGCCTTCACACTGCCGGAACTCATCGGGCTGACCTCGACGTGCGATGTGGTGCTGGACGAAGCCGACCGTGAGTTGGTGATCCGTGACCTCGCGACCGTCACCGATCCGTTGACGCGCAACAAGTTGGAGATCCTGGCCGAACTCGGGCGTGCATCTACACCGGCAACGCGGCCCCGGATCCGATTGGCTTATCAGCTGACGCCCATACGCGTTCTCGGCGAGCACCGCGTGCATGGTGTGGAGTTCAATGCGACCGGCACCGACGAGGTGCGGTGCATCGACGCCGGACCGGTGTTGACGTCCATCGGCTACCGCGGCAAGGCGATTCGCGATCTTCCTTTCGATGACACCACCGCGGTCGTGCCCAACGACGGCGGCCGGGTCGTCGATCCGGCGTCGGGTGATGTCGTGCGCGGCAGTTATGTTGCGGGGTGGATCAAGCGCGGCCCCACCGGCTTCATCGGCACCAACAAGTCCTGCGCCGGGGAGACGGTGCACAACCTGGTGGCCGACTACAACGCCGGGGCGCTCGCCGATCCGGTGAGCAGACCGGCTGCGCTGGACAAGCTTGTACGAAGCCGGCGGCCCGACATGGTCGACGCTGCCGGGTGGTCGGCCATCGACGTGGCGGAGATCGCCCGCGGCGGTGAGCGGCGCCCCCGCGACAAGTTCACGACGGTCGCCGACATGCTTGCCGCGGCGGCTGCCGCCCCCGCGCCGTCGATGCGCGATCGCGTGCTCGCCGGCCTGCGCCGCTAGGTCGACACTCGCCCGCAGGACTGAGGACTGTCGATCGCTTCCTATAGTCGAGATTGAACACAGGGTTGTTCTGCAAATCTTGCTTCAGCGACATTGTCGCTATTGGGTTGTGGCCCAGGACTTGTCGGACCCTTCTGCTTTGATGGGTTCATGTCCTCGACCGCAACTTCTGACGCACCGGTGATGGGTCCGGCGGATCGTCTGGAGGTGTTGTTCGACGAGTTGGGCGAGTTGATGGGTCAGCGCAACGCCATCGATGGGCGCATCGTGGACATCGTCGCCGCGATGGATCACGGCAACCTGGTGGGTATGACCGGGGCACGCTCGGTCGCGGCGTTGGTGGCGTGGAAGACCGGCAGCTCGACGAGAAACGCCCAGACCATCGCCACCCTGGCCCACCGGATCGAGGAGTTCCCGCGGTGCGTGGCGGGCCTGCGCGAAGGGCGACTGTCGCTGGATCAGGTCGGCATCATCGCCGAAAAGGCCGCCCCCGGATCCGATGAGCATTACGTGGCGCTGGCCGACGTCGCCACCGTCAACCAACTCCGCACCGCCCTCAAACTGCAACCACGCCCTAAACCCGAACCCGAACCGTGGCGCGAACCCGTCCCGGAGCGCGCGATCACCAAGACCTGCGACGAGCAGTCCACTACCTGGAAGATCACACTGGGCCCACTGGATGCGGCCACGTTCGACGCGGCCCTGCAGTCACACCTGGATGCACTGATCGTGCAGTGGAAACGTGACCATCAGGACGGTGAGCCCTGCGCGGATCAACGGCCGCCGCTGCCCGACACCGGTGATGCGTTCATGAGTCTGATCGAAGCCGGATGGGACACCGACGTCGCCGGCCGCCCCCACGGACAACGCACCACCGTGGTCGCCCACCTCGACGTCAAAGACCGCATCGCCCAGTTGCACCTGGGGCCGCTGCTGTCCGACGCCCAACGCCAATACCTCACCTGTGATGCCACCTGCGAAGCGTGGTTTCACCGCGACGGACAGCCCATCGGTGCTGGGCGCACCACCCGCACCATCAACCGCCGACTGCGTCGTGCGCTGGAGTTCCGCCATCCCACCTGTGCGGTGCCCGGTTGCGCCGGCACCCGCGGTCTGCACGCCCACCACATCCAGCACTGGGAAGACGGCGGGCCCACCGACCTGACCAACCTCGTCTTGCTGTGCCCCTACCATCACCGGTTGCATCACCGCGGTGTCATCACCATCACAGGACCACCCGAGCGCCTCACCGTCACCGACAGTGACGGCCGCACACTGAGTTCGGGATCGCTTGCCCGCCCACCGAATCGGCCCCCACCCGACGTAGCGCCCTACCCCGGACCCCTCGGCGAACGCGCCGACTGGTGGTACTACGACCCCTTCCAACCCCAACCACCCACCAACAACTAGCGCGGGACCGGTACTGCGTCCAACATCAAACAGGTTGGGGGCGTCGAGGGGGATCAGTTCTCATTCGCGAGTGCTTCGATGCGGGTGGCGAGAAGCGCCGTCCACTCGCGGAGATAACGATCGTCGGGGATGCGTGCCTCCAGCTGGTGAAAGAGGCCGGTCGCGAAACGTGCTCCGAGAATGCCGTTGACCCCGAGTGCGGCGAGAACGGTGCGGTCTTGGGCGGCAAGCGTCGGCGCCCAGGCCGTGATCGAGTCACCGAGTTCAGCGTTCAGTCCGTCAACGAGCGCGGCGTATGCGGTATCAAGACGTGCTGATCGGCCCGCGGGTGTGCGTACGGCGATCTGCAACAGTTCGATCTCCTCGTCGACGATGCTGAGCAGGTAGCGCCCGAGGACGGTGAGCTCTGCTCGGAGATTTCCTAGTCCGGCGAACAGTGTCCGGATGTCCCGCATAGCTTGGCGGCGATCCAACTGGCGGTCGATGCCTGCGTCGAGCAGCGCGTCTTTGGACTTGAAGTGGTGATACAGCGCGCCCGAACCCGGCGCCAGCCCGGCGGCGGCCTCGATTTGGGAGACGCTCGTCGCGTCGAAGCCCTTCGCGCTGAACAACTTCATTGCCTCGGTCACCAGGCGTTCTCGTGTAGGTGTCGCCGCTGCCATTGACCGCTCCCAAGTGATCGCTTACCTTTAACAAGAGATCACTGTACTACGCTAGGTCGGGGTTGGAGATCGCATGTCGCATCAGAACAGCTCCGTTCCTCACGGACGGATTCGGCGGACCATGCCACTCGCGGGCTTCGCTGCGCGTGCTGCCGGCGGCCGACTCGTGGCCGGGCTCAGGGAGAAGGCGGGCAGTGACGGTGCCGTCGAGCGGTTTCACGAGCGCACCGCCGCGCGGTATGCCGAACGTCTGGGCCACTCGCGCGGCGTGTTGATGAAGGCCGGCCAGATCCTCTCGATGGTCGACGCACGGGCGATGGGCACCGGCGAGTTCTGGCCATATCAGAAAGCCCTGGCGCGTCTGCAGGCTGATGCGCCGCCCATGCACCCCGACCTTGTTCGGGAAGTGCTCGACGACGAACTAGGTTCCGCTGTAGACAATTTCGCGCAGTTTTCGGACGAGCCGATGGCCGCTGCATCGGTTGGCCAGGTACACCGAGCTGTCCTGGATGATGGCCGTGATGTCGTCGTCAAGATCCAATATCCCGGTGTGGCACAGGCTATCCGGGATGACTTAGCCAACACGGAATTGGTCGCGACGTTTCTGAGGTTCGTAGTTGCGGCATCGGGCATGAAGGTCGATATCCGCAGCCTCGCACGCGAAGCGACGGCGCGAATTGCCGAAGAGGTCGATTATCGGCACGAGGCGGCCATGATCGATGCGTTCGGTGATCTTTACCGCGGCCACCCCTTCATCCACATCCCACAGGTCATCCCCGAAGTGTCCGGTGACCGAGTGCTGACGATGACGTATCTGGACGGGATGGACTGGGCGGCAGCGCAAGTCGCCGATCAGGACTTGAAGAACACGTGGGCCGAAGTGATCACCCGGTTCATCAATGGCAGCTACCGCCATGCCAACCTCGTGCAGTCCGACCCACACCCCGGCAACTATCGCTTCAATCCCGACGGCACCGTCGGGTTTCTCGACTTCGGCTGCGTCACGATATTTCCCGAGAGACAGCGCTGGCTGTGGGTGTCGTTCATGCGTGCGGCGTACGAGCAACGAATGCACGACTGCCGCGAGCTCATGACGGAACTGGGCTTCATAGCCGCTGACTCGTCACTGAGCGCCGACGACTTACAACACTGGATTTCGGACTTGACTTACGAAGTCACGGCGCCTCAACCGGTGACGTACACCACCGAGGCGACGGGCCGTGTCGTCCGGGGGTTCTTCGACATTCGCGATTCCGACCATCCGCTCACCAAAGTGAATCTGCCACCGAAGTTCGCGTTCACGTCTCGGATCACACTCGCGTTCGCCAGCATCGCGGGTGGCCTGCAGGCGACGCTGGACATGCAGGCAATCAACGACGACATGGACGGGCTGGCCGAACCGGTCACCGAACTCGGCAAGCAACACCACGCCTGGGTGCGTGAGCGTGGCCTGCCGGGAGCGCTGGATCATCATGACTGCCCCTGAGGTGACAGCGCGGCTGCCCTGGGACGCCGCCGACCCGTACCCGTATTACGAGTTGCGGCGCCGCGAGGGTGCGGTGGTCTGGGACGACGGGATCGGGGCGTGGCTGATTCTCGGCTATCAGCCCGCCCAGCAGATCCTTGCGAGCACGGAGTCGACCAGCAATCCGCTAGCGAATCCAAATGCGCCAGCCGCGATAAGTGCGTTGGACCCAGACCTGTTGCAACGCAACATCTTGTTTACCGACGGCGCCGATCATCGACGCCTGCGCGGCTCCGTCCGAGACGTGTTCACCCGCTCATTCATCACGGGCCTCGAAGGCGGCATCGAGTCTGTCGCCAGCCAAACGATCGACCACATTCCGGCCGATGTCGAGTTCGACGTCATGGCTGACATCGCCCTGCACCTGCCGATCGCAATTGCCGCGGCGTGGCTCGATCTCGGCGTCGCCTCGGCACGGCTACTGCGTGAGGAATCACCTGCGATCAGCCGAATGCTCAGCGATCTTTCCGACGCCGATGCTGTCGACGCGGGAACCGCCGCGTTCGCAACGTTGCTTACCGACCTTCTGCCGGTGGCCGCAGACCGTCGCACCCACCCGAGCGACGACCTCCTCAGCTTCATCGCCGCCGACCCGGAACTCGAGCTCGACGACGTTGTCACCACGGCGGTGATCATCGCCGTCGCCGGCCACGAGACCACTGCAAACCTGTTGGGCGCCGCTATGGTGCGGCTGCTGACACCCGGCTCCGGTGACATCCGGCCTATCGACAGGATGGAAACCGTCGACGATCGACTGGTCACCGAGCTGCTACGGATGGATGGTCCGGTCCAAGCCGTCGGACGCACGGCCGCAGGCAACCACACCATCGATGACATCGAAATCCACGCCGGGGAACCCGCGCTGGTGGTGCTCGGGGCGGCCAACCGAGACCCGATCGTCTTCAACCGCCCCGAGCAACTCCAACTAGACCGGCCCGGGCCCGCCCCACTTGCCTTCGGCTACGGGGCGCACTACTGCCTCGGAGCGGCGCTCGCCCGCCTCGAGATCGCCATCGCCCTGCGACACCTGCTGGCGCGCCGGCCCGCGCTATGCGGTGAGCCAGCCTGGCGGGACACTCCGGCCATCCGAGGGCCGCAGACGCTGCCCTGCGTTTTCGCCTGAGCCTTAGTGGCTCTGCTTCATCGCCTCTTCGATTTCTTCCATGCTGACCTCGCGCACCGGCTGGCCCATCGACCAGAGGTGGCCGAACGGATCGCGCACCACGCCGTAGCGGTCGCCCCAGAACGCGTCTTCCAGTGGGTGGACCACGGTGGCGCCGGCATCGACGGCCTTGGCGAACTTGGTGTCGACATCGGTGACCGTCAGGTGGATGGTCACCGGACTGCCGCCGAGCGCCTTGGGGGTCGTCGACTTGCCCTCGGTCATCTCGGGGAAGTCGTCGTTGAGCATCACCATGAAGCCATTGATGTTCAATGCGGCATGAACGAGCTTGCCGTCCGGACCCGGGACCCGGCCATACTCCTGGGCGTCAAAGGCCTTGACGTAGAACTCGATGGCCGCCGCGGCATCGTCGACGACGAGGTGGGGGGATATGGCAGGCTGAACGTCGATTGCCATGAGCAGTCTCCTAGCGAGTTGGGTCTTCTTTTGTGGGCAACGAGTACGACCCGCCCGGCGAGCCAAACTCATCGCACCGGGCCCCATACAAGCACCGGGCACTGACATCTTGCGATTTCGGCGTGGCTGGTCACGCTGAAAACGTGACTCAGCACGCCGAAATCGCAAGCCAAACTCTGGCAACATAGCGGCGTGCTTGGGCAGGGGGTCCTGACGAGACCGAGGGCGGTCGTGCTCGACCCCGTCATTGTGGGAGTCCTCGCTGCCGCGCTCAGCCTCGTGGGCGCTGGCCGCCCGTCGTTCTGGTACGACGAGGCCGCGACGATCTCGGCGTCCTACAGCCGCTCCCTGGGGGAGCTGTGGCAGATGATGGGCAACGTCGACGCCGTCCACGGCCTGTACTACGTGCTCATGCACGGCTGGTTCACCATCTTCGAACCCACGGAATTCTGGTCACGCGTGCCGAGCGGTCTGGCGGTCGGAGGTGCGGCGGCCGGTGTGGTGGTGCTGGCCAGGCAGTTCTCGTCTCGCGCCGTCGCGCTGAGCGCCGGGATCATCTGTGCGATCCTGCCCCGCGCGACATGGGCGGGCATCGAAGCCCGTCCGTATGCACTGACGATGATGGTCGCCGCGTGGTCGACCGTACTGCTGGTTCACGCCGTACGCCGCAACAACGATTGGATATGGCTCTGTTATGCCGCGGCGATGGCGGCGGCGATTCTTCTCGACGTGTACCTCGCACTGATGTTCTTGGCGCACACCGTATTCCTGTGTTTCTACCGGCCGGCCCGGGCCGTTGCCGTGCGCTTCGGCATCACCATGGTCTGCACGTGCCTTGCCGTGGCGCCGTTCGTCCGCATGGCCGTCGGTCAGGCGCATCAGATCATCTGGATCTCACCGGTCGGCAGTCGGACGATCGAAGACGTCCTCGTGCAGCAGTACTTCGAAAGGAGCCCGCTGTTTCTGATCGTCTCCGCCTGCGTCATCGTGACGGCAGTGATCCTGTGGCGCTTCACTTCTGCGCGTCTGGCTGAGACGGATCGCCATCTTCTCGCCTTGGCGATCGCGTGGCTGGTGGTACCCACCGCGTTGATCCTCGGCTGGTCGGCGCTGGTGCATCCGGTATACACGCCTCGCTACCTGTGCTTCACCGCTCCGGCGATAGCACTGGTGCTGGGCGTGTGCGTCGGCGCGTTGACCGTGCGGACCTGGATAGCCGTCGCTGTGCTCGTCGTCTTCACACTTGCCGCAGCGCCGAATTTCTTTCTGGTACAACGCAGTCCGTATGCGAAGTACGGGATGGACTACAGCCAGGTCGCCGACCTGATTGCCGCAGAGGCAAAGGGCGAGCCGGGTGAGTGCCTGATGGTCAACGACACAGTGACCTTCATGCCTGCCCCCATGCGCCCGCTGCTGGCGGCACGTCCCGACGCATATCGGAAAGTGGTCGATATCAGCCTGTGGCAGAAGGCCACCGAGCGACGCGACGTCTTCGACACCAACCTCATACCTGAGGCATCCGCTGGGCCGCTGGGCGTCTGCCGCGTCGTGTGGATCATCACCCAGGCCGACCCGGCAAGGCCTGCCCACGAACAGAATCCGGCGATGGAGCCAGGTCCGCTATTCGGCGGCACCCCTGCGTTCGCGGTGACCCGCGAGCACGGCTATCGGCTGCTGGAGCGCTGGCAGTTCAACCTGGTTCAGGTCATCAAGGCGACGCGATGAGCGGTTACCAAACGCGGAGGTAGTCGACCAGCATCGCCGCGGGGAACTGACCCAAGGTTGGATTGCCGCCGCCGGGCCCGCCGACCGCGAGGGTGAACATGGGCTGCATCCAGTAGCCGGGATTGTTGAACGGCCACCGCCAGTCGTCGGGCCTGCCCGACACCTGAATCGGCTTCGGCGGCACATGGAAGTACGGTTCCGCACCGTCGACGTAATCCCGCCAGAACGTGAAACCGTCCTCGCCCCAATGCATCCGCCAGGTATGCCAGCCACCGTCGACCAGACCGGGGATCGACTTGCCCTCCCACGTCTTGCCGTTGGACGCCGCGTGCACCGTCGTCCCCGGTGCCCACTGCCCGTTGCCGTACCACTCGAATACGTCGACCTCACCGTCGGGCAGCGGATCCTCGTTCACGGCCCAGAACGCCGGCCAGGCCCCTGGCGTCAGGCAGTCGAGCTTGATTCGCGCTTCCCACGTCTGGTTGATCATGCCTCGCCAGATGCCCCGCAGCTTGCCGCTGAAGAACTGGTTCATATCGTGGGTGGCGAGCAGTACGAGTTTGGAGTTGCCGTCGAGGAACACATTTCGGCGATCGTCGCGGTATATCCCCTCGACCGGCGGCCACACCTCGTCCTGCCAGGTCTGCACCACCCACTTGGAGCGGTCGGGCGCCGACCCTGCGGGACCGTCGAACTCGTCGGAGAATATGTAGCCCCCGCCCGGGTCGGCGCTCGGCGGCTGCGCCGGTAGCGGCGCGCGATTTGCCGGGCTTGCGTGGGCTTGGGCGGCGGGAATCGTGGCGGCCAAAAAGCCAAGACCCGTCATCATCATCATGTTGCGGCGATCCATCTGGGGCACCCGCCCACCTTAAAAGGCGACGTACGCGTTTAGGTTCATTTCGGGGGTCGCACGTGTTGTATCTAACTTTGCGGGGTCAGACCACAGAGAAGTCCGGCGGCAGCGTTGACCGTCCCGTCAACGCGAGAAGCACCGGTTCCCCGCGTCCGGTCGCGATGGCCGTGCGGGTGGCAACGTCCAGCGCCTCGGCGAGCACCGCCTCAGGCAGCGAAAACGGGATGTCGAGCGCGCTGGCGATGTCCATCCCGTGTACGGCCAGCTCAAATATCCGGGTGGGCAAGTAGGTGTGCAGGCGAATGCCGAGTCCGCCGATCACCTCGATCAACGGATTGTCGACGGACGCGAGGTCGCCCGTCACCCCGGACACCAACTCATCCACTGCGGCGGCCGGGTCATCGCCGAGATCCCGGCCTGCCTGTCTGCCGCGCTCCGCGACGTCTGCGGGATCGATGCCAAGCGCCGAAGGGGTCACCCGCACGTAGTACTCCTGCGGTGTCGCGATGTCTTCGCTGTCCGCGGTGGTCCGCAGGTAGCTGCGTACGGTGGTCAGCGATCGCGACGTGTGACCGACCAGTGCCCGGACGTCCCACTCGCCGAGGCCGGGTTCACCCCAGGCGCCAGCAGGGATCTTGTGCACCAGCGCGGCGAAACTCCTCGCCGCCGAGATGAACGTCGCCGTCGTCACGATCGGGCGACGTTGTCCCAACCCTCGACGGAATCCGGGCTGCGGGGGTCAGGACCCACGTAGATGGCGGCCGGGCGGACCAACTTGCCGAGTCGCTTCTGCTCGAGAATGTGCGCACACCAGCCCGCCGTGCGGCCGCACGTGAACATCGCGGGCATCATCTGGGTCGGCACCTGCGCGAAATCCAGGATCACCGCCGCCCAGAACTCGACATTGGTCTCGATTGCGCGGTCGGGACGGCGTTCCCGCAACTCGGCCAGCGCGGCCTGCTCCAACGCGGCGGCCACCTCGTAACGGGGTGCCTCCAACCGCTTGGCGGTGGCGCGTAGCACTCGCGCGCGCGGGTCCTCGGCGCGGTAGACGCGGTGGCCGAAGCCCATCAGCTTTTCCTTGCGGTCCAGGACGCCCTTGACGACGGCGCGCGCGTCGCCGGTCTTCTCGACTTCCTCGATCATCGGCAGCACCCGTGCCGGCGCCCCGCCGTGCAGCGGGCCGCTCATCGCGCCGATCGCACCCGACAGCGCCGCGGCGACGTCGGCGCCGGTCGACGCGATCACGCGGGCCGTGAAGGTCGAGGCATTCATGCCGTGCTCGGCGGCAGAGACCCAGTAGGCGTCGATGGCCTCGACGTGCTTGGGGTCGGGCTCACCCTGCCAGCGGGTCATGAAACGTGCTGTCACGGTCGAACATTCGTCGACAATCCGTTGAGGGACCGCCGGCTGATAGATGCCGCGCGCGGACTGTGCGACGTAGGAGAGGGCCATCACCGACGCTCTGGCCAGCTGGTCGCGCGCGGTCTCGTCGTCGATGTCCAGCAGGGGCGCGTAGCCCCAGATCGGGGCCAGCATGGCCAGACCGGCCTGGACGTCGACGCGAACATCGCCGCTGTGGATCGGCAGTGGGAAGGGCTCGGCCGGTGGCAGGCCGTGACCGAATTTGCCGTCGACCAGTAGCGCCCAGACATCACCGAACGTGATGTGCTGGGAGACCAGATCCTCGATGTTCACGCCGCGGTATCGCAGCGCGCCGCCATCCTTGTCGGGTTCGGCGATCTCGGTGGTGAAGGCGACGACGCCTTCGAGTCCGGGTACGAATTCCTCAGGTACCGCTGACGTCGTAGTCATGGGGCAAATTCTCGCACCCGGCCCCGCGTCCTTCACTGCCGGTCGGTAAGTCCTCGGCGAACAGCCGAGGCGTAGCGTGATCGCGTGGCATCCGGAGGGCAGGAGCGGGGGGGCCCCGCGCGGAGTGCAGGGGACGACCGGGGAATTATTGAGCGCGACGACGACCATCTGGCGAGAATGCGGGTCGAGTACGGCTCGGTGGAGAAGGACGGCAGCGGCGACCTCGATGCCGACTGGCTCGCGGACGGCTGGGTTGCGCTGCTGCACAGGTGGTTAGCCGATGCCGAGCGCGCAGGGGTGGCCGAACCCAACGCGATGGTGGTGGGCACCGCCGACGCACGCGGCCGCCCGTCGACCCGCTCGGTGCTCTGTAAAAGCGTGGACGACGACGGCATCACCTTCTTCACCAACTACGACTCCGCCAAGGGTGAGGACCTCGCCGCGATGCCTTACGCGTCGGCGACGTTCCCCTGGTACCTGCTCGGCCGCCAGGTCCACGTCCGGGGCCTGGTCACCAAGGTGTCCGCCGAGCAGACCGCCGACTACTGGTCAAAACGCCCGCGTGGTTCGCAACTGGGCGCGTGGGCGTCACATCAGTCCCAACCGATTGGCTCGCGCGCTGCGCTGCTCGAGCAGTTGGCCGGTGTGACACAGCGATTCGCCGAACTCGACGAAGTCCCGGTGCCGCCGAATTGGGGCGGGTATCTCATCGCGCCCGAGGTCGTCGAATTCTGGCAGGGCCGGGAGAACCGGGTGCACAACAGGATTCGTGTCGTCACCGATCCGGAGCTGCCGGTGACGATGCACACCAGCCGTATCGAGCGATTGCAGCCCTGAGTGCGGCGATTCTTCGCCGACACCACACCCCTTCGCGTCCCGGACTTCCGGCGGCTGTGGCTGGCGGGCATCGTCACCGTCATCGGCGCCAACCTGACGATCTTCGCGGTGCCGGTTCAGCTGTACGCGCTCACCCAAAATTCGGCGTACGTCGGTCTGTCCGGACTGTTCGCGCTCGTGCCGCTGATCGTGTTCGGCCTGTGGGGCGGCGCGTGGGCCGATGCGATGGACCGTCGCCTGCTGTTGATCATCGCGTCTGTCGGACTGGCTCTGGCGTCGGTGCTGCTGTGGGTGCAAGCCGCGCTGGAGCTCAACAACGTGTGGGTGGTGCTGTGCCTGTTGTCGGTGCAGCAGGCCTTTTTTGCAATCAACCAGCCGACCCGCTCTGCCGCGATCCCGCGCATGCTGCCACCGGACCAGGTCGCCGCAGCCAATTCACTGAACATCACGGTGATGCAGTTCGGAGCGATCGTTGGTCCGCTGCTGGCGGGAGTGCTGCTGCGATGGGTCGACCTGTCCACGCTTTATCTAATCGACGCGATCTTGTGCATTGCGCCGATATGGGCGACGTTCCGCCTGGCGCCCATCCCGGCGGCAGTCATGGAGGCGGTACGCAGCAGGTGGGGCTTCGCGGCCGTCCTCGATGGCTTTCGCTACCTGGCCGGCAACCAGGTCGTGCTGATGTCATTCGTCGTCGACCTGATCGCGATGATCCTCGGCATGCCGCGGGCACTGTTCCCGCAAATGGCTCACGAGAGCTTCGGTGGACCGGTCGAGGGCGGTACCACCATGGCGCTGCTGGCGTCGGCGATGGCCGTTGGCGCTGTGGCGGGTGGCTTGTTCTCCGGTTGGCTGCCCCGCATCCGTCGGCAGGGGCTGGCGGTGGTGCTCGCGATCGTGGTGTGGGGGCTCGCGATGATCGGCTTCGGCGTCGCAGCCAGTTTCGCCAACGGGGCGACCGGACCTTTTTTGTGGATTGCGTTGACGTTCCTGGCTGTTGGCGGCGCGGCCGACATGGTGTCGTCGGTATTCCGAAACACGATCCTGCAGTTGGCGGCGACCGACGAGGTCCGCGGCAGGCTGCAGGGGGTGTTCACGGTGGTGGTTGCGGGGGGCCCGCGCTTAGCGGATGCCGTGCACGGGGCAACCGCCGCTGCCGTCGGGACCACGGTGGCGGCGGCCGGAGGTGGAGTTCTGGTGGTGATCGGCATGGCGGCCTGCACGGTGTTGGTACCCGCCTTCATCCGTTACCGCGTGGCCGGCGACGGCCGTGTGACCTAGGGGGTCAATTGTCGGTCGGTGCCACATTTCTCAGCGGGCTCTTACCTTGCCTGGCTAGCATCCGATCCGTGTCTGATCTCACCGGGGAGGCAAACCTCGGCCTGCGGGAACGAAAGAAGCAACGGACGCGTGCCACCCTCATCGACGCCGCGGTCGATCTTTGCGAACGCCAGGGATTCGACCGCACCACCGTCGACCAGATCGCCGCGGTCGCCGATGTGTCGCCCCGGACGTTCAGTCGGTACTTCGCCACCAAGGACGCCATCGCACTGGCCCTGATCGACGAAGTGCTGGACACGACGGCCGTCGAGCTGGCCCGGCAGCCGCACGACCTCAACCATTTCGAGGCGTTGCTGACGGCCTATCTCGCGATGGCCGATGCGGCCAAGGTCGCCCCGGCAGGGCAGCTGTCGGCGGACCGGGTGATGCGCATTGTGCGGATCATTTTGTCGTCGCCCGCCTTGCGGCAGGCAGCGCTGGAATACCGCGCCAACCCCGTCGAAACCGAGATTGCCAGGCGGTTGGGAGCGGGCGTCGACGATCATGCACCGCGGCTGGTTTCGGCCGTCTGGGGTTCGATGCTGATGACGGCGCTCACCGACCTGGCCACCGGCACCCGCGACTGGTCGCAGCTGAGCATCGACGACGTGGCCGATCGTCTGCGGCGCACGTTCGCCGAGTTCAGCGGCCTCACCGCAGGTAATCGACAGTCGGTGTGACCATCTGGCAACCCCCCTCGGGCGGGATTGCGCCAATGGGACTACCTTTTGAGGGACATACTCCGCATTCCTTGCAACCTAGAAGGGATCCCCGTGGCCGAAAAAGACGAGCACGCCACTCTCAACTACCCCGGTGGCGAGCTTGAATTGGACGTTGTCCACGCCACCGAAGGTTCTGACGGCATCGCCTTGGGTTCGCTGTTGTCCAAGACCGGTTACACCACGTATGACGATGGTTTCGTCAATACCGCTTCGACCAAGAGCGCCATCACCTACATCGACGGCGACGCCGGGATCCTGCGTTACCGCGGTTACCCGATCGAGCAGCTCGCGGAGAAGTCGAACTTCATCGAGGTCAGCTATTTGCTGATCTACGGCGAACTGCCGACCCCGGATCAGCTCGAGGCGTTCACCACGCAGATTCAGCGGCACACCCTGCTGCACGAGGACCTGAAGCGGTTCTTCGACGGCTTCCCGCGTAACGCGCACCCGATGCCGGTGCTCTCCAGCGCGGCGAACGCGCTGAGTGCCTACTACCAGGACTCGCTGGATCCGTTCGACGACGAACAGGTCGAACTGTCGACGATCCGGCTGCTGGCCAAGATGCCCACCATCGCGGCCTATGCGTACAAGAAGTCGGTGGGGCAGCCGTTCCTCTACCCGGATAACTCGATGAGCCTCGTCGAGAACTTCCTGCGGATGACGTTCGGCCTGCCGGCCGAGCCCTACGAGGTTGACCCGGAACTCGTCCGTGCCCTCGACATGTTGTTCATTCTGCACGCCGACCACGAGCAGAACTGCTCGACGTCGACGGTGCGGTTGGTCGGCTCGTCGCAGGCCAACTTGTTCACCTCGGTTTCCGGCGGCATCAACGCGCTGTGGGGTCCGCTGCACGGCGGCGCCAACCAGGCCGTGTTGGAGATGCTGGAGAAGATCCGCGTCGGCGACGACGACGTTCAGACCTTCGTCAAGAAGGTCAAGAACAAGGAAGACGGCGTCAAGCTGATGGGCTTCGGGCACCGCGTGTACAAGAACTACGACCCGCGGGCGCGCATCGTCAAGGAACAGGCCGACAAAATCCTGGGCAAGCTCGGCGGCGACGACGAACTGCTGGACATCGCCAAGGAGCTCGAAGAGTTCGCACTGACCGACGACTTCTTCATCGAGCGCAAGCTGTACCCGAACGTCGACTTCTACACCGGCGTGATCTACCGGGCGATGGGCTTCCCGACCCGCATGTTCACCGTGTTGTTCGCGCTGGGACGGCTGCCGGGGTGGATCGCGCACTGGCGCGAGATGCACGACGAGGGCGGCGGCAAGATCGGCCGTCCGCGCCAGATCTATACCGGGTACACCGAGCGCGACTACGTCGACACCGGCAACCGGTAGGCGCATTTCACTGCGAGCCATTTCACTCGCGATGGGGCTTGCATTCTCAACAGTTGTAGTTTCACAATAGTTGTGTGAATGAAACTGTCGTCCGGTCTATGAGCAGCCGGCGCAAGGCCATCATTTTGGTGTCCTGCTGCCTGAGTTTGCTGATCGTGTCGATGGACGCGACGATCGTCAACGTCGCCATCCCCAACATCCGGGCCGACCTCGGCGCGTCGGCGTCGCAGCTGCAGTGGGTCATCGACATCTACACGCTGGTGCTGGCGTCGCTGCTGCTGCTCGCGGGTGCGGCGGCCGACAGGTTCGGCCGCAGGCGCACATTCCAGCTCGGCCTGTCGGTGTTCGCGGTCGGCTCGCTGATGTGCAGCCTCGCGCCGAACATCGAGACGCTGATCGCCGCACGGTTCCTGCAGGCCATCGGCGGTTCGATGATGAATCCGGTGGCGATGTCGATCATCACCCAGGTGTTCACCGGCCGCGTAGAGCGCGCCCGCGCGATCGGTATCTGGGGTGGCGTCGTCGGCATCTCGATGGCCCTCGGCCCGATCGTCGGCGGAGCGCTCATCGAGTTCGCCGACTGGCGCTCGGTGTTCTGGATCAACCTGCCGATATGCGCGCTGGCCATTCTGCTCACCGCGATTTTCGTGCCCGAGTCCAAGTCGGTGACGATGCGCGACGTCGACCCGATCGGGCAGGGCCTCGGCATGGCATTCCTGTTCGGCATCGTCTTCGTGCTCATCGAAGGTCCCGGTCTGGGCTGGGGTGACGTTCGCACCATCGCCTGCGGCGTGGTCGCGGTGGTGGCCTTCGTCGGGTTCCTGGCATACGAGTCGCGACGCCACGACCCGTTCATCGATCTCCGATTCTTCCGCAGCATCCCTTTCGCGTCCGCGACCGTGATCGCGGTGTGCGCGTTCGCCGCTTGGGGGGCCTTCCTGTTCATGATGTCGCTGTACCTGCAGGACGAGCGCGGCTTCTCGGCCCTGAACACCGGGCTGATCTATCTGCCGGTAGCCATCGGCGCGCTGGTGTTCTCGCCGCTGTCCGGCCGGATGGTCGGGCGCTGGGGCAGCAGACCGTCACTGCTGATCGCCGGAAGTCTGATCACCGTGGCGACGCTGCTGCTCAGCCAGCTGAACGCGACGACGCCGGTATGGCAGCTGCTAGTGATCTTCGCGGTGTTCGGCATCGGCTTCTCGATGGTCAACGCGCCGATCACCACCGCAGCGGTCAGTGGTATGCCCACCGATCGGGCCGGGGCGGCATCGGCGGTCGCGTCGACCAGCAGGCAGATCGGCGTGAGTCTCGGTGTCGCGCTGTGTGGTTCGGTCGCGGGATCCGCACTTGCCACGATGGGTACGGATTTCGCCGTGGCGGCTCGCCCGCTGTGGTTCGTCGGCGCCGCACTCGGCGTGACGATCTTCGTCCTGGGTTTCTACTCGACGTCGCCACGTGCGCTGCGCTCGGCTGAACGTCTCGCGCCGTTGATCGCCGGACCGGCAACGCAGAGGGAGATCGTGGATGTCTCCTAACCCGCTGGCCGACGAGGTCTGGCGCATCATGGCCGCCGTGGTGATCGACAACCGCGACTCCTGGAAGCGCGCCGTGACCGAACGATCAGGCCTGCCGTTCAGCAGGATTCGCATCCTCAAGCGGCTGAGCCGGAAACCGATGTCGGTCAAGGAGTTGGCGCATGCGGCCACGATCGACGCGCCTGCGGCGACGGTAGCGGTCAACGATCTCGAAGCCCGCGGGCTGGTGGTGCGCGAGATCGACCCGACGAATCGACGGTGCAAGATCGTCTCGCTCACCGAAGCCGGCCGAACGATGGTTCGCGAGATCGACGGGATAACCGACCCGGCACCCGATGCTCTGGCGGCACTCGACGACACCGAACTCAAGTCGCTGATGGCGATCCTCGACCGGGTTGCCGCCGGTTAGCTCTCAAGTACCGCCGGTTAGCTCTCAAGTACCGCCATTGCGGCATTGTGCCCGCCGATACCCGAGACCGCGCCTCCTCGGCGTGATCCCGAGCCGCACAACAGAATCCGATCATGAGCGGTTGCCACACCCCAGCGTTGCGCGGGCGTGTCCAGCGGCTCGTCTTCCTCGGCGAAGGGCCACGACAGCGCACCGTGGAAGATGTTGCCCGCCGTCATGCCCAGCGAGTGCTCCAGATCGGCGGTCGTCTTCGCCTCGATACACAGCCGGCCCGCCGCATCCTGCATCAGCACATCCTGAATAGGTTCGGCCAGAACCGAGTTCAGTGACTTGAGCACCGCCGACGTCAACGCATCTCGCATCCGGTCGGGATCGCGGGCGACGATCAACGAATGTGGTGTGTGCAGGCCGAAGACCGTCAGCGTCTGCGCACCGGAGGCGCGCAAGTCGTCAGACAGGATGGTCGGATCGGTCAGCGAGTGACAATAGATTTCGCACGGCAGTGGATCGGGAACCACGCCATGGTCAGCGCGTGTGTATGCGGTGTCGAGTTGGCGGTAGGTCTCGTTGATGTGAAACGTCCCGCCGAACGCCTGCTCCGATGAAACGGTCTGGTCATGCAGCCGCGGCAGCCTGCGCAGCATAAGGTTCACCTTCACCTGCGCGCCGGGCGCCTGGTCGGGCGTCGGTTCGCCGAGCAGTGCGGCAAGCACGGTCGGAGTCACGTTCGCCAGTACCTGCCCGGCGTGTACGCGGTGGTCCTTTCCGTCGCGGTGGTAGCGCACCTCTCCGTCGGGATCGATGGCGTAAACCTCTGCACCGCAGAGGAGTTCGGCGCCATGGCTGGTGGCGGCGGCCGCCAGCGCGCCACTGACCGCACCCATGCCGCCGATCGGGACGTCCCAGTCGCCGGTGCCGCCGCCGAGCAGGTGGTACAGGAAGCAGATGTTCTGCGTCAGCGAGGGATCGTCGACGCGCGCGAACGTGCCGATCAACGCATCGGTGGCCATCACTCCGCGCACGAGGTCGTTCGACACGGCGTCGGTGATGGCGTGCCCGATCGGCTCGTCGATCATCAGGTGCCATGCGGCGTCGTCGCCCACGTGCTTGCGTGCCTCGTCGCGGGTGGACAGCGGCCGAAGCAGCGTCGGCCACATCCGCGACGTCAGCGCGCGAGCGCGCCGGTAGAACTCGTCGAAGCCCACCTCGTCGGCACCCGCCCCGATCGCGCCGAACGTCGACGACGGGCCGATCAGCAGCCCGGTGCGGCCACCTGCCGTCGGGTCGGGGGTGTAGGACGAGTGGCGCCGGCGCACCAGCCGTACCCGGGCGCCCAGATCCTCGACGATGGGGCGGGGCAGCAAGCTCACCAGATACGAGTAACGGGACAACCGCGCGTCGACACCGTCGAAAGCGTGCGCGGACACCGCCGCACCGCCGACGTGGTCGAGGCGTTCCAGCACCTGCACGCGGCGGCCCGCGCGAGCCAGGTAGGCGGCAGCCACCAGCCCGTTGTGTCCGCCGCCGACGATGACGACATCGTATGTCGCCGACCGGGCGGCTCCGGTGTCATAGGCCGAGCTCAGTTGAGGTAGCCCTCGACCTCGTCGGGCGGACGCACACTTGCCGTCCCCGGATCGCCGCCGGTCTCACGAAGCGCCCGACGCTGACGCAGCAGATCCCAGCACTGGTCCAACTGGACCTCGACGGCACGGAGGCGCTGATGCTCCTCGGACTCGTCGATCTCGCGGTGCTGCAGCTGCGCCCGCAGCTTTTTCTCCTCGTCGACCAGTTCGTTGACCTGATTGAGAATGTCTTGGTCCTTCGCCATGGGTTCAGTGTGCCCGACTACCGTGAGTACGGTGACTTCCACTTCAGGACAGAAGCCCGAGATCGAATTCATCGATGGCCCCCCGCCTGCCGAACTGGTCATCGAGGACCTGGTGGTCGGCGAGGGTGCAGAGGCGGTGCCCGGCGGCACTGTCGAGGTGCACTACGTCGGCGTCGAGTTCGACACCGGCGAGGAGTTCGACAGTTCGTGGTCGCGCAACGAGTCGATCGAATTCCCGCTGCGCGGTCTGATCCAGGGGTGGCAGGACGGCATCCCCGGCATGAAGGTGGGCGGCAGGCGTCAGCTCGTCATCCCGCCGGCGCAGGCCTACGGCCCCGCGGGCGGCGGTCACCGACTGTCGGGCAAAACGCTGGTCT
This sequence comes from Mycolicibacterium tusciae JS617, assembly GCF_000243415.2. The sequence goes on along the minus strand of NZ_KI912270.1, from coordinate 3,800,183 downwards.
TCGTCATCGACCTGCTGGGCACCAAGTAGTACATCGCCGAAACTGAACTTATGTGTGAAGTTTCGGCGAAAAGTCGAGCGCAAGTTCAGTTTCGCGCGGGAACCACAGCGCGATCCACGCCGTCGTATCGATGTGGATCCGTTCATTGGCAGTGAGGCTCTGGCAGCTGGCTTCGTCAACCGATACCAGCTCACCACTCGGTATGACGCCGTCTACCGCAACGTCTATGTGCCGCGCGGCCAAGACCTGACACCCAAGCAGCGGGCCAAGGCAGCGTGGCTATGGTCCGGGCGGCGTGCGACGGTCGCCGGCATCTCGGCCGCGGCGTTGCACGGATCTCTTTGGATCGATTCGCGATTGCCTGCTGAACTCAATCAGCGCAGTCAGCACAAGACCAACGGCATTGTGCTCATTAACGACGCATTGACACCCGATGAAGTGCAATCAATCGGCAGCATCCCAATTACCACTCCGGCTAGGACGGCCTTCGACCTCGGACGCCGGTACGGTCGCACACTGGCAGTCGTACGCATCGACGCCTTGATGCAGGCCACTTCGCTGAAGCCGACCGACATCACTGTTTTGATCGATCGCCATCGCGGAGCGCGCGGCATTGTTCAGGCCCGCGAAGCCGTCGAGCTGTCAGACGCCGGCGCAGAGTCGCCGCAGGAGTCACGCACTCGCCTTGTGCTCACAGACGCCGGCTTGCGACCGCGACAAACGCAGATCGACGTGTTCAATCGATACGCGGAGCACGTCGGCCGTATCGATATGGGTTGGAACGACTGGAAGGTCGGAGTCGAGTACGACGGCAGGCAACACTGGACCGATCCGGCGATCAGGGATCGTGACGTGGACCGACAGGCCGAACTCGAGGCCCTTGGCTGGCGAATTGTGCGCGTCAGCGCTGGCATGTTGCGCTATCGGCCCGTCTCGATCGTCGCACGCACGCGCGCGGCATTGCGTGCTGCCGGCGCGCCTGTATAGCAGCCGAAACTGAACTTATGTGTGAAGTTTCGGCGAAAAGTCGAGCGCAAGTTCAGTTTCGCGCAGGATCACTGAGGCCCAGGCAGCTTCAGTAACAATCGGGCGCCGCCGAGCGGACTCTGGTCCAGAGCTGCTGTGCCGCCGTGTAATTCGGCCTGCTGAGCCACCAGCGCGAGCCCGAGCCCGGAGCCAGAGCGTGACGCGGTCGAGCCGCGGGTGAATCGTTCGAACACGACCGCGCGTTCCTCCTCGGGTACGCCGCCGCCGTCGTCGTCGATCGCGATTTCCACCCCGGCGCGCGAACTGACCGCCGAGAGTTGTACGCGGGACGCGCCGCCGTGCTTGACGGCGTTGGCGATCGCGTTGTCCACCGCGAGCCGCAGACCGGCGGGCAGTCCGACAATGATCACCGTCGGCGCGGGAACCAACGACACGTCCAGCTCCGGGTACACGCGCATCGCATCGTGTGCGGCGCGGTCGAGCAACTCGGTGATGTCGACGGGCACGTGGTCGTCGGCCGTCGACAGCTCTCCCTGCGCCAGCCGCTCCAGCGCCCCGAGTGTGGCCTCGATGCGCGTCTGCGTGCGGATGACGTCGTTGACGACCTCCTTGCGCTGCTCCTCGGGCAGATCCAGGGTGGCCAGCACCTCGAGGTTGGTACGCATCGCGGTCAGCGGAGTGCGTAGTTCGTGCGCCGACACCGATGCGAAGTCGCGGGCCGACGTCAGCGCGGCCTTGGTTTTGTCCTGCTCGTTCCACACCCGTTCGACGAGCCCCTGCACCGCCTCGGCGATCTCGACCGCTTCGGTGGCGCCGCCGACTTCGATGTCGGGATCCTCGTCTCCGGTGTCGATCTGCCGGGTCTGCTGGGCGAGGCGTTTGAAGGGGCGCACCGCGAATGCGGCCAGCACCCACCCGCCGACGGTCGCCGCGCCGATCGCCAGGGTGCAGATGATGATCACCCTGCGATGCAGGTTGTTGATGTCGGCAATGGTCCCTTCGTAGGTCGCCCCGACCGCCACCGACATCGGCTCGGGCAGCCGGATATCCACCGTGCGGACCCGGTAGCGCACACCGTCGACGTACGTGTCGGCGTAACCCGGCTCGAGCTGCGGCAGCACGACGTCCGAGTTCGACGTCACCTGTCCGCCCTTGCGCACGGTGATGATCGCGTCCTGGTCGTTGGGCGACTTCGGGATCTCGTCGAGCCCGCGCGGCAGGAACGGAATCGCAAATCCCGCCGCCTCGTCGAGCCTGCGGTCCAGCCGCTCATTCCACGCGTCGGTGATGCCGAACCAGACCACGGTGCCCGCGACGACGACGACGATCGCCCCGGCGATGGCACTGGTGAACGCCACTCGCTGCCTAAGCGACGGGGTGCGGCGGAAGATCCGTGTCAGCAAGCTCATCGGACTACTGCGTGCGCAGGACGAATCCCACTCCACGCACCGTGTGCAGCAGCCGGGGGGCACCGCCGGCCTCCAACTTGCGGCGTAGGTACCCGATGAACACGTCGACGACGTTGGTGTCCGCGGCGAAGTCGTATCCCCACACCAGCTCGAGCAGCTGAGCTCGCGAAAGCACCGCGGTCTTGTGCTCGGCCAGCACCGCGAGCAGGTCGAACTCGCGCTTGGTGAGGTCGACGTCGACGCCGTTGACGCGGGCGCGACGGCCGGGGATGTCGACCTCCAACGGACCTACCTGGATGGTCTCCGAGGAGAACGTCGCCGTCGAACCGCGCCGCCGGAGCAGGGCCTTGACCCGTGCCACCAGCTCCTGCAGCACGAACGGCTTGACCAGGTAGTCGTCCGCTCCGGCTTCGAGTCCGGCGACTCGGTCGTCGACTGAGCTGCGGGCCGACAGCACGCAGACGGGAACGTCGTTGTCCATGGCGCGCAGCGCGGTCACCACGCTGACGCCATCCAGAACGGGCATGTTGATGTCGAGCACGATCGCGTCGGGACGGGTCTCCGTGGCGCTGCGCAGCGCTTCGGCGCCGTCGATCGCGGTGGACACGTCGAAACCGGACAGCCGCAATCCGCGCTCCAAAGAGGCCAGCACATCGGGGTCGTCATCGACCACGAGCACCCGCGGTGAGGCTGCACCTTCAATGCCACTGACGCCACTGACCATGACCCAATCTTGCCTGATGGCGTCCCCAACCTGTGTCAGGCGCGTAGGTACGACGGTCTCGCCGTAGCGACGGTCTTGTCACCGCCGTGTCACGGCCGGCGAAACGATCGACTGATAGCAAAGCGGGCAAATTCGCGCGCTGCTAGCATCCGACACTTGTGCCAGCACCTTCCCCCCGGTTGATCGTCGAGCCCGACGACGGTGTGGATCCGGTCCGCGAATTGATCTCCTCGGCACAGAATTCGCTGCTGATCAAGCAGTTCACCTTCACCGAAGAGATATTGATCCAGGCGGTGATCGAACGGCGCAACGCGGGTGTCGACGTGCGTGTCATGCTCAACCCCGCGCGCTCGGGAGGAGACCGGGCCAACGACGAGACGTTCCAGCGATTCGCCAAGGCCGGTGTCACGGTCCGGTGGTCCAACCCCAAGTTCTATGTGACGCACGAGAAATCGATCGTGGCCGATGACACGGCCGCGCTGGTCGCCACATTCAATCTCTGCACGAAATATTTCACGCTGACCCGTGACTACGGCGTCATCACCCACGACCCCGTGCACGTCGCGCAGATCATCGAGGTTTTCGATGCCGATTGGCAGGAGCTGGACTGGACGTGCTCGGCGTATGAGGGTCTGCTCTGGAGCAATTCCAATTCCCGCTATCACATGGCGCAATTCATCGACACGGCCAAACATCGTCTCGATATTCAGCACCCCAAATATGTCGACGCGGTCATTCTCGAGCGAATCGCGGCCGCCGCCGATCGCGGCGTGAAGGTGCGTGTCCTCTGCGGTGGCAGGCACGGCATCAGCGAATGGGACATCCTCGACACCTTCGCATCGCTGCGCACGCTGCGCCGCTTCGGTGTGAAGGTGCACAAGCAAAAGAATCTGCGAGTGCACGCCAAGCTTCTACTTGTCGACGACGAGCGTGCGCTGATCGGCTCGATGAACATCGATCGCAGCGCCTTCGATCTACGTCGTGAACTCGGAATTCTCGTTTCGGACCCGCCGACGGTGGCGCGTCTGACGCAGATCTTCGCCGCGGATTGGGCCCTGTCGCACCACTACGAGCCGCCGGACCCGCTGGAGCCGTCGCACCACCACGAGGACGATTTTCCGCACGACCACGAACTCATGCATGAATGAGCCGGCAGGGCTCGACAAGGTCTCGCTGGTCGAGCTGGCGTGGACGTTCAACCACATCGCGCTGGCTTCGTTCGGCGGCGGGCTGTCTGCCTGGTCGCGCGAGGTGCTCGTCGTCGAGAAGCAGTGGCTGGGTGAAGAAGAGTTCTTGTCCGCGATGACGATGTGCCGGATCTTGCCCGGTGCGAATCAGGTGAACATGGCGGTGTTCGCGGGCAGCAAGATGCGTGGAGCGCCCGGTGTGCTCGCTGCGCTGTTCGGTTTGTGTTTTCTGCCGGTGGTCATCGTCTTGGTGATGGCGTTCCTGTACTTCCGCTTCAAGGAGCAGGCCGCGGTCAAGGGCGTCCTGCACGGTGCGTCGGCGGCGGCCGTCGCCCTCACGATTGCCATGGTGATCCAGACCGGTAGGAAATGTCTGACCGGGGTGGTGCCGATTGCGCTCTTCGCATTGGCGTTCGCGCTTAACGGCCTTGTGCGGTTACCGCTCCCGCTGACGCTGCTGATCGTCGCGCCGCCGGCGCTGTTGTGGGCGTGGCCGAGAAACCGTGCCGCGCAATCGGTATGAACACCTACCTCCAGATCGCAGGCATGTTCGCAGCGCTGTCCCTGCTGTCCATCGGCGGCGGCAATGCGGTGCTGCCCGACATGCATCGTCAGGCGGTCAATGGCCATCATTGGATGACCAACACCCAGTTCGCCGACGTCTTCTCCATCTCCCAAACCGCGCCGGGTCCGAGCATCCTGATCGTGACCCTCGTCGGCTACGGCGCCGGATTGTCGGTCGGTGGCGTGCCCGGCGCGATCGTCGGGGGACTCATCGCCACGGTCGCGATGATCGTCCCGGCCGCCTCGCTCATGTACGTGGTGACGCTGTTCTGGCAGAAGGCACAGAAGTCCAAGTGGCGGGTTGCGGTCGAGAAGGGCTTCGCACCATTGACCGTCGGGCTGATCATGGCCACCTCGTTGGTGATGAGCCGAACCGCGGACCACGACTGGCGGGCCTACGTGCTGACAGCGATCTGCACGGCGATCTTCGTTTTCACCAAGACCAATCCCCTGATTGTGGTTGGGGCCGCCGGTGTCATCGGCTATTTCGGGATAATTTGACGCCAGCGAAAGAAAAGTGGGCGCTATCTATAGCAAACACACCCGCACACTGCTATCTACAGAGGGTGACGCTCACTTTCCCCGACGCTGTTGGGGCCCCGCCGCCTGAACGGGCACCCCAACCGCAGCCCACCGGATCGCGCTCGATCCCGGATCGCTGCCGCGCGCTGATCAATCACCGCAGCTTCGAACTCTTCATCGTCGGTGTGATCGTCATCAACGCGATCGTGCTGGGGATGGGGACCTATGCGGACCTCGCCAGCCGGCACGAACCGCTGTTCGCCACGATCTACAACGTCATCCTCGGCATCTATGTCGTCGAGTTGCTCATCCGGCTGACGGCGTACCGGTGGAACCCGCGGGAGTTCGTCAAGGACGGCTGGAACATCTTCGACTTCATAGTCGTGGTCGCATCGTTCGTGCCGGCGCTGCGGGCGAACGCCATGCTGCTCCGAATGGTGCGACTGCTGCGCATCGTGCGCCTCGTGCGCTTCCTGCCCGACCTGCGTGTGCTGGTCAGCGCCGCGGGCAAGAGTGTGCCGGGCATCGCATCGTTGGCGGCGGCCACATTCGTGCTGATCTTCATCTACGGGATGGCCGGCTGGGTGCTGTTCGGCAGCCACGATCCAGCCAACTACGGCAACGTGGGCCTGGCGATGTTGACGATGTTCGTGATGCTCACGCTCGAAAACTTTCCCGACAACGTTGCGATGGGCCAAGAGATTTCGCAGTGGACCATCCTGTTCTTCATCAGCTACGTGCTGCTCGCCAGCTTCCTGATCTTCAACCTGTTCATCGGCATCGTGCTGAACTCCATGGAGGAGGCCAGGGCTGTCGACCGCAAGGAGCATGAGAAGGACGATTTGCTCGAGCGGATACGGGACGCGCGCACCGCACTCGAGGACGCCGAACGGGAACTGCAGAAGGCGCATCGCGACGACGGCTGAGATGCGCGCGGGCATCTGAATTCACGACCCGACACCCGGGGAAGGCTTTGACCTCATCCATTGTTGAGGTTTTACGGTGAATTCATGAGTTTGGAAACGGTTGCCAGGCAATCGCTCTATCGGCAGACGCACGCACGCAGCGGCGATCTGCAGTCGTTGGCGGACCGTCGGTTGCTCGGCCGGATCTGGCGGTTCGCCGCACGGCATCACCGCAGTCTCGCGGTTTTCCTGGCGGTGAGTGTGGGCGCCGCGGGACTGACCGTGGCGACCCCACTGCTGGCGGGCCGGGTGATCGACGAGATCACCGGTGCGGGCAGCTCGGCGATGGTGATGACGCTGGCCGCCGTCATCGCCGCGGTCGCGGTTGCGGAGGCGGGCGTGTCGCTCGTGACGCGATGGTTGTCGTCGATGATCGGCGAAGGGTTGATCCTCGACCTGCGGACCGCGGTATTCGACCATGTGCAGCGGATGCCGGTGGCATTCTTCACCCGCACCCGAACGGGTGCACTCGTCAGCCGGCTGGGCAACGACGTGATGGGTGCGCAGCGGGCCTTCTCCGACACGCTGTCGGGCGTCGTGACGAACGTGGTCACGTTGACGTTGACGCTCGTGGTGATGCTGCGGATCTCGTGGCAGATCACGCTGCTGTCGTTGGCCTTGATGCCGCTGTTCGTGATTCCGGCCCGCCGGATCGGCAGCGCGATGGCCCGGCTGTCGCGCGAGTCGGCCGCTCACAACGCGACGATGAACACCCAGATGACCGAGCGGTTCTCGGCGCCCGGCGCAACGCTGGTCAAACTGTTCGGCGACACCGCCGCCGAGTCCCGCGAGTTCGGCGTGCGGGCCGGGCGAGTGCGCGACATCGGGGTGCGCACCGCGATGCTGCAGTCGACGTTCATGAACTCGCTGACGCTGATGTCGGCACTGGCCCTGGCGTTGGTGTACGGGCTGGGCGGGGCATTGGCGATCGGCGGGCATCTGCAGGCAGGCGCGATCGTGTCGTTGGCCCTGTTGCTGACCCGGCTGTACGCGCCGCTGACCGCGCTGGCCAACGCCCGAGTTGAGATCGCCACTGCGCTGGTCAGTTTCGAGCGGGTCTTCGAGGTGCTCGATCTGGTGCCGCTGATCCGCGAGCGCGTGGGTGCGAGTGTGGTTCCGGACGGCCCGGTCACCGTCGAGTTCGACTCGGTCCGGTTCTCCTACCCGGCTGCCGACAAGGTGTCACTGGCCTCTCTCGAAGAGGTCGCCGAGTTGGACGATCGCGGCGGGGACGAGGTACTGCACGGCATTTCGTTCACCGCGCGACCCGGTCAGATGGTGGCGTTGGTCGGCTCGTCCGGGGCGGGTAAGTCAACGACGGCAGCACTGCTGGCACGCCTATACGACGTCGGAGGCGCTCCGGCGCCGACACCGGACTACGACTCCGGCGCGGTGCGCCTCAACGGGGTCGACGTACGCGACCTGACCTTCGCGTCGCTGAAGGACACGGTCGGCATGGTGACGCAGGATGGGCACTTGTTCCACGAGTCCATTCGGTCGAACCTCAGGTTGGCCGCTCCTGCGGCGACAGATGACCAGCTGTGGGAGGCGCTGCGACGTGCGCGGCTGGCCGACGTGATAGCGGAGATGCCCGATGGGCTGGACACGGTTGTCGGTGAGCGCGGATACCGTCTGTCCGGCGGACAGCGTCAGCGGTTGACGATCGCGCGACTGCTGCTGGGAAGGTCACGGGTGGTCGTGCTGGACGAGGCGACGGCGTCGCTGGACTCGGAGTCCGAGGTCGCCGTGCAGCAGGCCCTTGCCGAAGCGTTCGCAGGCCGGACGTCGATTGTCATCGCCCACCGGCTGTCCACGGTGCGCTCTGCCGACGTCATCCTCGTCGTCGAGGACGGCCGCATCGTGGAGCGCGGCACGCACTTCGAGCTGCTGGCGCAGCGGGGCCGCTATGCCGAGCTCTACGAAACGCAGTTCGGACCCGAACCCGCGGTCGCATGAAGGGTTATCGATTTGCCCGCAATGGGAAGATGTACTAAATGACCGACTCTCCGAACGCGCTTCGCGCGGCACCCGCGATTGCGCCGCCTGCCAAGCGCGCGAGGCCGAGCTCGGATCTGTGGCGCATCCTGCCCTATCTCATGCCCTACCGCGGCCGCTGGCTCGCGATGTTGATGACAGCGCTTCTCAGTCTCACGGCCACCGTGGCGATTCCGTTGATGACCAAGGCGGTGATCGACGGTCCGGTGCGCCATCAGGACCAGCAGGGGCTTTGGACGCTCGGCGCCGCGGCCATGGGTGTCGGCGTCGCCGAGGCGGTGTTCTGGTTCATCCGGCGGTGGCTGGTCGCACGGGCCACCATGGGCGTGGAAGCCGACATCCGCAAGGACCTCTACGCCCGCCTGCAGATCCTGCCGATGTCGTTCCACAGCCGCTGGCCGTCTGGCCAGCTGCTGTCGCGGATCATGAACGACCTCGGCACTATTCGCCGGTTCATGTCGTTCGGCCTGGTCTTCCTGTTGCTCAACGTCATCCAGATCACGGTGGTTACCGCGATCCTGCTGGCGATGTACTGGCCACTCGGTGTGGTGGTGCTGCTGTCGATCGTGCCAATCGCCGCGACCGTGCTGCACTTCCAGCAGGAGTACACCCGCCTGTCGCGGCTGGCTCAGGATCAAGCTGGCCAGGTCGCTACGCACGTCGAGGAATCCGCGCTCGGACTGCGGGTGGTGAAGTCGTTCGGCCGCGAGGACTACGTCTACGACCGGTTCGACCAACGACTTACCGATCTGTACGACACCCAGGTCGACAGGGTGTCGGTGTCCGCGAAGTTCTGGACGCTGCTCGAGATCATTCCGAATCTCACGCTGATCGTGGTGCTTGGATTCGGGGCGTACGCCGCCGGCCACGGTCTGGTCACCATGGGCACGCTCGTCGCGTTCATCACGATGATGCTGTCGCTGGTCTGGCCGATCGCGTCGCTGGGCTTTTTGTTGTCGATGACGCAGGAGTCGTTCACCGCCGCGAACCGCATTGCCGAGATCTTCGATGCGCCACTGGAAATCGTCGACGGCCCCGACGCCGTGGCACCGTCGGGCGGACGGTTGGAACTGGTCGACGTCGGGTTCCGGTTTCCGGACGCCGAGCCGGACAACTGGGTTCTACGTCACGTCACGGCCACCGTGGAGCCAGGGGAGACCTTGGCGCTCGTCGGCTCAACCGGCTCGGGCAAGTCCGTCTTGGTCTCGCTGCTGTCGCGGCTGTACGACGTCACCGAGGGCTCGATTCGCATCGACGGCACCGATATTCGTGATCTCTCGCTGCCCGCGCTGCGCGAGACGGTGGCCACCGCGTTCGAGGATCCGACTCTGTTCTCGATGTCCGTCGCCGAAAACCTGAGGCTGGGCGCACCGGATGCGAGCAACGAGCAGATGGCCCAGGCCATCGAGGTCGCCGCCGCGCAGTTCGTCTACGACCTGCCGTTCGGTTTGGACACCCGCATCGGTGAGCAGGGCATGAGCCTGTCCGGTGGTCAGCGGCAACGGCTTTCGCTGGCACGTGCCATCCTGGCGGCGCCGAGGATTCTGGTGCTCGACGACACGTTGTCCGCGCTTGACGTGCACACCGAGGCCATCGTCGAAGAGGCGCTGCGCCGGGTGCTGCACGCGGTGACCGGCATCGTCGTCGCGCACCGGGCGTCGACCGTTCTGCTCGCCGACAAGGTCGCATTGCTCGATGGCGGCACCATCACTCGCATCGGCACCCATGCTGAATTGCTCGCCACCGTGCCGCAATACCGCTACCTGCTGGCCGCCGACAGTGAGTTTGGGGTACTCGACGACGGAAGCGAGCGCGCCTGCGACTGGCAGGAGGCCGAAGACCGAAGCCGCCTCGAGGTGGCCTACGAAGAGCAGGAAGCGCTGGAACGCGAACGCGTCGAGTCCAGGTTCGTCACCTCGGAATCCGAGGGCCGATGACTACGGTCAATGGGCCGACTCCGTCGACCGCGGTTAATGGGCCGACTCCGTCGACCGTCACCGAATGGCGCGGCAAGTTCGACGAGGACCGCAGCGACGACCTGCCGATCGACGAGAACCTGCCGCGGCGCCGCGAGGCCCGTGCGCTGCTGGGCTCGCTGCTGCGGCCCTACACCCGCACCCTTGCGCTGCTCGCCCTCGTCGTCGTGGTGGGAAACGCTGCGCGCCTTTCCGTTCCGCTTCTGGTCCAGCGAGGTATCGACCGCGGCATTCCACCGATCATCGACGGCGGCTCGGCGCACACCCTGATGATGGTCGTGGCGACGATGGGCGTGGTGGTGGGAGTGCAGGCCACCAGCAGACTGTTCTTCCTGCGGCGGTCGGGCCGCGTCGGGCAGAAGGTCCTGCTGGAGTTGCGTCGCCGGGTGTTCCGGCACTTCCAGCGACTGGACATCAAGTTCCACGATCGCTACACCTCGGGCCGTGTCGTGAGCCGGTCCACCAACGACGTCGAGGCCATCCAGGACATGCTGGAGACCGGCTTCGACGGCCTGATCACCGCGGCGCTCACACTGATCGGCACGTCCATTCTGCTTGTGACGCTGGATGTTCGGCTCGGACTGATGTGTCTGGCCGCCTTCCCCATCCTGGTGGCGCTGGTCTGGTGGTTCCGCAACGAGTCGGCCAAGATCTACCGCAAGGTCCGTGAGAGTGCCGCGCTGGTGATCGTGCAGTTCGTCGAGACCATGACGGGTATCAAGGCCGTGCAGGCGTACCGCCGTGAACCCCGCAATCAAGAGATCTTCGAAAGCGTCGCCGACGACTACCGCGAGATCAACGAGAAGACCTTCCGGTTGCTCGCGATTTTCATGCCCGGCGTGAAACTGGTTGGCAACCTCACCACCGGCGTGGTGCTGCTCTACGGCGGCTACCGGGTGCTGCATGGCGAGATGACTATCGGCACGCTGGCGGCGTTCCTGCTCTATCTGCGGATGTTCTTCGAGCCGATGCAGGAGATCTCGCAGTTCTTCAACACCTTTCAGTCGGCCTCCTCGGCACTGGAGAAACTGGCAGGCGTGCTCGCCGAGCGACCGGGGATCAGTGACCCGCAGCGGCCCGTCAGGCTCGACACGGTGCGCGGTGACGTCGCGTTCCACGATGTGCAGTTCTCCTACGTCGAGGGGCGGCCCGTTCTGCCGGAGCTGGACTTCACGGTGCCCGCCGGCCAGACCGTCGCACTCGTGGGCACCACGGGCGCGGGGAAGACGACGATCGCGAAACTCATTGCGCGCTTCTATGATCCGGCGTCGGGTTCGGTGACGTTGGACGGTGTCGACCTACGCGACCTTGCGCAGACCGAGCTGCGCCGCCACGTCGTGATGGTCACGCAGGAGAACTTCATGTTCGACGGCACCGTGGCCGACAACATCCGGTTCGGCAGGCCTGACGCGACCGACGAGGAGGTCGTCGCGGCGGCCGCAGCGGTCGGCGCCGACCGCTTCATCGACGCGCTTCCCGAGGGCTACGACACCGACGTCGCCAAGCGCGGCGGACGCTTGTCGGCAGGCCAGCGGCAATTGGTCGCCTTCGCCAGGGCTTTTTTGGCCGACCCTGCCGTGCTGATCCTCGACGAGGCGACGTCCTCGCTGGACATCCCCAGCGAGCGGATGGTGCAGCGCGCACTGGAGACGGTGCTGGCCGATCGGACCGCACTGGTCATTGCGCACCGGCTGTCCACGGTGCAGGTCGCCGACCGGGTGCTGGTGCTCGAGCACGGCCGCATCATCGAAGACGGCACGCCCGAAGACCTGGTCGGCCGCACCGACGGCCGGTACGCGGCGCTGCACCGCGCATGGGAAGAATCGCTGGCCTAGTTCGCGGTCTGAGTCCGGTATCGGCGTGGTACGAATGGCCGATGTTCGAAAGCGCCACCGAGGACCAGGCTTACGCGATTCTGGCCGCCGCGCATCAGGTCGTGCAACAGGTGCTGGTCGCGACGGATCCGCGATCGGACCGCGGGAACGGCGTGGTCGTCGCGGCCGGACGGCTGTTGTTCATTCCACCCGTCGACGTCACGCCGGCGGATCTGCCGCGGATCGAACCGCAGGAGCTGGCCCGCGCGGTCGGTGGCGACGCCGAGCTCGCCGAGCACGCCGCCGCGCTCATCGCGTGCGCGTCGCTGGCCGACGGCCAGATAGACTCGGCACGGCTGCGCCGCGTCGTCGAGTACGCGCACGCCATGCATGTGCGCGACGGTTGGGTGCGCGAGCTGCTCCAAGTCGCGCGCGGGCACCTGGCGTGGGCAATGGCCGACATGACCCGGCGCAACATTTCGACGTTTCCGGGCTGGGCCAACCCCGACGACACGCTCAAGCCGATGCAACCCTACGAGGCGCAGACAGATGACGACAAGCGGCTTGCCGAGCGTTTCCTGGCGCTCGAACAGCTGCCGAAAAACAGTTACGGCCACCAGTTCTGGGCGCACTTCCGCAAGCACGGGTTCGCATTTCCTGGCGAAAAGCAGGCGTTCACAAGCTTCTTCGCGGTTCCTCATGACGGCCTGCATGTCCTGACCGGATACAGCACATCGATCCAGGGCGAGCTGCTGGTCAGCACGTTCACTGGCGCTATGCACCGCCGTGATGGCCTACGTGCGCACATCCTGCCGGTGATCTTCGAATGGCACGTCGGTCACGACGTGAACGGAATCGGGGAGCAGCAGAGCGCGCTGGACCCGACGAAGTTCCTCATCGCGTGGCAGCGCGGCGAAGCCACCGCCACCGACGTGCTCTCCGCGGACTGGGACTTTTTCGCCGCCGCCGAACGCGACCTCGAGGAACTGCGGTGGACGTACGGTATCCCGCCGCTACTGCCCGCCGACGCGGCGGACGGCGGGGAGGTCACGGTCGCCGGGAACGCCGACCCCTACGCGAACTGAACTGCGATAGGCCACTGGTCTGTGCCGCGGCGCATCTCAGGCCTGCGCCACCAGCGTTTCCAGCTTGTCGTTGATGATGGGCATATTGGAGTTCAGTACGGAGATGATCTTCTCGCGGGCCCGCTCGCTGACGCCTGCGGAGACATGGTGCAAGACGTTGAGGCGGGAAGCGTCAACCCATGCCATCATGTCCGGATCGGTGAACCATTGCAGTTGGTTCTTGTTGAACGCCAGCATCATCCGTAGCCAGTCGATCGGGTCCGACGGATAGGGCACGGGGTTGCAGTACGCGTTCTTCGTCTCGTCATCGGAGTATGTCGCTTCGACGTGGCCGATGACGGCGGCGCTGAAAGCGGGTTGGCAGGTCCGCACCGCCTGCAGGGCGATGCGCTCATCAGTGAACACCGTCGTAGGTTCGATGCGTGCGAAACCATCTGCGCTGCAGTCGATGTAGAGTGCTGACCCGTCGACGTCGCGGGTGCCGCCCTCGAGCGTGATCCGGCCCGGCTCGATCGACTGGACATGGCCCATCCGCACGACATCGGAGATGCGTCGCAACTGCTCGGTTTCGGCTTGCGACAGGATCGCGCACCGGTACATTGTCGGATCGATCGACTGGTCGATACGCATCAGACAGCCTTTGGCCTCCAACCGGGCGAACAGATCGGGAAACGATTCGGCCTCCAGCACCGCGTTGAGCTGGGCGGAGAAGTCGCGCAGCACGCGCTTGGCGAACTGCGATCCCGGCTGAACTGCGGCGCGATCCAGAATCCACGAGTCGCGGGGTTTGATCCATGTCAACCGTTCCGGCGAGACACCATGGCGCAGCAGCCATACGCACGCGTCCATGCCGGTCTTGCCTGCGCCGACGATCACGTATCTGTCGCGGGCGTCGCGGATGCGCGGCAGGTCATTGGGCGGGACGCATTCGACGCCGGGGGCGACGGCATAGGACGGTCCCCGCATCGACGGCACAATGATCTCGACGTGGGTGGTGACGACCCGCCCCGCGTTCACTGCGATGTCGTCGCCGCCGAACGTGCGCACCCGCCCGTCCCCGAGGTACTCACTCATCGGCAGGTACGTCACGCGACCCGTCGGCAGGAGGTGTTGACGCATCACCGCGTCGAAGTACGCGCAGACCTCGGCGCCGCTGGCCAACTCGTAGTAGCCGGCGTTGAGGCCGCCGTGGTCGATCGTGTCGGAGCCCAGACTCCGCGAGTTCACTCCGTAGTAGGCCGACGGCTGATGGAGCCGCACGAACGGATAGGCCGTCGTCCAGTGGCCCCCCGGCTGGTCGTTGCGATCGACCACCACGACCGTGGCGTCGGATTCGGCCACCAACGTGTCGGTGAAAGCGAGCCCCATCGCGCCCGCGCCGACGACGAGGTAGTCGGCGTCGATCGTCCGCATGAAGTCTCCTACCGCAGGGTGCTGAAGAACTTTCCCACGTCCTCGACGAACAGCTCCGGCTGTTCGAACGCCGCGAAGTGGCCACCCCGCGGCATGTCCGTCCAATGGGTGATGTTGTACCCGGCCTCGCACCAACTACGCGGCGCCTTGAGGATCTCTCTGGGGAACGCGGCGATGCCGGTCGGCAGTTCGACGCGGTCGAAGCTGCCGAATGCATTGAAGCTTTCCCAGTACAGGCGGGCCGACGACGCCGCCGAGGCCGTCAGCCAGTACAGCATCACGTTGTCCAGCATCTCGTCGCGGGTCAGCACGTTCTGCGGGTCGCCGCCGCTGTCGGTCCACGACCAGAACTTCTCGACGATCCACGCCAGCTGGCCGACGGGGGAGTCCACCAGCCCGTAGCCGAGGGTCTGCGGTCGGGTCGACTGCTGTTTGGAGTAGCCCGAATCCCACTTCTGGTAGTACTGCCCGCGCTCGAGCGCCTGCTTCTCGGCCTCGGTCGGATTCTCGAGTTTGCCGGGCGGGAAGCCGAGCGGCATGTTCAGGTGAATCCCCACGCATCCGCTGATGTCGCCGCCGGAGCGGCTCCGGGGCCCCGCGTTACGCCCGATCTGCGTCGTCACGGCTGCGCCCCAGTCACCGCCCTGCGCGCCGAAGCGCTCGTAGCCGAGCCTGCCCATCAGGGTGTCCCACGCTGCCGCGATCTTCTCGATGCCCCAGCCCGTGCCGGTGGGCTTGGCGGAGAAGCCGTATCCAGGCAGCGACGGGCACACGACGTCGAATCCGAGAGCGGTGAGCGGCTCGATGACCTTTCCGAACTCGACGATCGACCCGGGCCAGCCGTGGGTGATCAGCAACGGGAAGGCATTTTCGGACTCGGATCGCTGATGGATGAAATGGATGTCGAGACCGTCGATTTCGGTGGTGAAGTGGTCGAAGCGGTTGAGCGCTTCTTCGCGTGCGCGCCAGTCGTAGTCGTTGGCCCAGTAATCTGCCAGTTCGCGGGTGTAGGCCAGCGGGATGCCCTGGGTCCAGTCGTCGACGCATTCGGCCTCCGGCCAGCGGGTGCGGGCCAGCCTGGCCCGCAGGTCGTCGAGATCGGCGTCGGGTACCGCGATGCGAAACGGAGTGATCTGGCCCATGGCCCCCATCCTTACCGAGATCGCCGCCGAGACTGCGGGGGGTGCGGGAATTTCCACTGATTCGCGATCTGTGCGCAGTTTCGACGCGACGATGGGGCGATGAAGTCCCAAGACGCGGGCCCGACCGACACCCCGATTCTCGAGGAGACCATCGGCGCGAATTTCGAACGCACGGTCGCAGCCAATCCCGCCGGGGACGCGCTGGTCGATATGGCCAGCGGTCGGCGGTGGACGTATGCCGAACTCAACGATGACGTCGACGTGGTCGCGCGGGGTCTCATGGCGCTGGGCATCGACCGCGGTGAACGCGTCGGAATCTGGGCACCCAATTGCCCCGAGTGGACGATCGTGCAGTACGCGACCGCGAAGATCGGCGCGATCCTGGTCAACATCAATCCGGCCTATCGCACGCACGAACTGGCCTACGTGCTGAAGCAGTCGGGGATCCGCACGCTGTTCTCCGCCACGTCGTTCAAGACGTCGGACTACGTGAGCATGGTCGACGACGTGCGGGCCGAGACGCCGCAACTGCAGGAAGTGCTCTACCTCGGTACCGACGACTGGCGCGATCTCATCGAGAGGACAGACGCCGTCGCCGCCGACGATCTACGTGCCAGGATGAATTCGCTGGATCACCACCAGCCGATCAACATCCAATACACCTCGGGCACAACCGGTTTCCCCAAAGGCGCCACGCTCTCACATTGCAACATCCTCAACAACGGGTACTTCACCACCGAACTCATCAACTTCGGACCCACCGACCGACTGTGTATCCCGGTCCCGTTCTATCACTGCTTCGGCATGGTGATGGGAAATCTGGGGTGCACTAGTCACGGCGCCACCATGGTGATCCCAGCGCCGGCCTTCGATCCGGCACTGACCCTGGATGCCATCGAAAAAGAAAGGTGCACGGGCGTTTACGGAGTGCCAACCATGTTCATCGCGATGCTCGGTCAGCCCGACCTCGCGCAGCGCGACCTGTCGTCGCTGCGCACGGGCGTCATGGCCGGATCGGTCTGTCCCGTCGAGGTCATGAAGCGCTGCGTCAGCGACATGAACGCCTCGGAGCTCGCCATCGCATACGGGATGACCGAGACGTCGCCGGTGTCGTGTCAGACGCGCATCGACGACGACCTCGAACGGCGCACCAGTTCGATCGGCCGGGCGCACCCGCACGTCGAGATCAAGATCGTCGACGCCGAAACGGGCGAGGTCGTCGAACGCGGGCAGACCGGCGAATTCTGCACGCGCGGTTACTCGGTGATGATCGGCTACTGGGAGGACGAGGCCAAGACGGCGGAGTCGATCGACGACGACGGCTGGATGCACACCGGCGATCTCGCCGTCATGCGCGACGACGGTTACTGCAACATCGTGGGCCGCATCAAGGACATGGTGATCCGAGGCGGCGAGAACATCTATCCGCGCGAGATCGAGGAGTTCCTGTACACCCATCCGGATGTCGACGACGCGCAGGTCATCGGTGTCCCCGACGAGAAGTACGGCGAGGAGATCTGTGCGTGGGTGCGGATGAAGCCGGGAAAGGGCCCGGTCGACGCGCGGGCCCTGCGCGACTTCGCCACCGGCAAGCTGGCTCACTACAAGATCCCGCGCTATGTCCACGTCGTCGACGAGTTCCCGATGACCGTTACCGGCAAGGTGCGCAAAGTCGAAATGCGAGCCGAAACCGTCAAACTTCTCGGCCTCGACTCCGCGGAAGGATGAATTCTGACGCTCGCCGGAGTCTCTATCTACATGACGTCTGCATCGACGGTGGCACGACGGACGTGCGCGGTGCTCGCGACCGCGTCGGCGGGACTACACGCGGCGATGCTGGGCCACGCGTCCAGCGTGATCGTGGCCGGTCTACTCGCGACGATGATCGTGGCGTGCCTGTACTGCGCACGCGAACTGTGGCGTGACGGTACGGCGCGGGCCTGGGTGGTCGTCGCCCTGATGAACATCGCGATGATCGCGCTGCACCTGCCCGGCCCCACGCATCACCACGGCCCTGGAAACGCAGAGGCGCCACCGTCGTCGACGCTGATGGCGGTGGCGACGCTGCTGGCACTCGTGGAGGTCGTCGCCGCGACCGCCGCGCTGTACGTCGGCAGCCGCGGCCGCGCCGTGGAGTTCAGCGGTACACCAGACCGCTGAGCTTGCGGGCCAGCGTCAGCCGAATCGCAGGCACCCGCCCGAGCAGGCCGATCACGGCGTTGCGAATCGGGCGTGCCGCGCGCGGCAGCGTGGCCAGCCGGGTGAGCCGATCGGTCATCCTCACAACATCTTTGGCGATCGGGCGGCGAACGGCGCTGTAGTCGTCCAGCACATTTTCCGGCGCACCGTCCAGGACGGCGGCCAGCGCATCGCCCAGTGCGACGGCATCCTGGATGCCCAGATTCATGCCCTGCCCGCCTGCCGGGCTGTGCACGTGCGCCGCATCACCGGCGAGCAGCAGACGGCCCGCGCGATAGGTGTCGGCGACGCGGTGGTGAACCCGGAACCGGGAGCCCCAGATGACGTCGGCGACGGTCATCCGGTCCGTGCCGACGCGGGTGTCGAGAATCTGCTGGACGAACTCTGCAGTGGGTTCCTCGGTGGCGTCGGCGACCGGCGCGACGATTCGATACACATCGTCTGGCAGCGGTGCCACCACCGTCAGGCCCGCGGTCGCCCAGAACAGGATCACCTCGTCGTGTGGCGCATCGCCGGTCAGTCTGACGTCGGCCAGCATGAAGGACTGGTCGTACGCGCTGCCCTCGAACCCGATGCCGGCCTGCTCGCGCACGATGCTGTGAATTCCGTCCGCGCCGACGGCGTAGCGGGCACGGATGACCGCACCGTCGTCCAACGTCGCCGTCACCCCATCGGCGTCCTGCGCGATCGCGGTGACGGTCCTTGGCCGCAGCACGGCACCGCCGAGTTCTTCGAGACGCTCGAGCAGCAGCCGCTCGGTGGTCGACTGCGGCACCATCAGCGAGTACGGATAGTCCGTCGGCAACCCGCTGAAGTCGATGGGGATCAGCGTGCGGCCGCGGTCGCGGATCGTGAACAAGGGTGCGGCAACGCCTTCCTTAACGAGCCGCCTGGCCACGTCGAGGTGTTCGAGAACCTCGAGGGTGCGGGCGTTCACCACCGCGGCGCGGGAGGTGTTGGCTCCGGCGGCCTGCTGATCGACGATCGTGGTCGCGACCCCGCGGGCGACCAGTGAGGCGGCCAGCGCCAACCCTGTCGGACCTGCGCCGATAACCAGAACCTGAGGGTGGTAGTTGTCGTTCATCGCTTTCTCCTTCGCTTCCGTTGCCTATGCCAACGCTTGTTGGCATCGATAATTCCCTCGCCGCGCGGCAATGTCAACACTTGTTGGCCTACAATCGTTGGCATGCGCAGATCGTCGGAACAGACCAAGGCGGTGATCCTGGCGGCAGCCAGGGAGCAGTTCGCCAAATCGGGGTTCGAGCGGGCGACCATCAGGGCCATCGCCGCGGACGCCAACATCGACCCGTCGATGGTGATGCGCTACTTCGGCAGCAAGGACCAGCTGTTCGCCGCCGCGGCCGATCTCGATCTGCAGTTGCCTGATCTGTCCGACGTCGATCGCGACCAGGTGGGGACCGCCCTCGTCGACCACTTCATGAACCGGTGGGAACGCGACGAAGTACTCATCGTGTTGCTGCGGGCGAGCGCCACCAATGCCGAAGCGGCACAACGGATGCGGTCGATGTTCGCGAGTCAGCTCTTACCGGTGATCGTGAAGATCAACCCCGACGCGCCGGAACGTCGGGCGGCATTGATCGCGACGCAGACGCTCGGGCTGGCGTTGTGCCGGTACGTGCTGCAGTTGCCGCCGATCGTCACCATGCCCCATGACGAGGCCGTCGCCTGGCTAGGGCCCACCGTGCAGCGTTACCTCGACGCGCCCTAGATAATCGGCGGTGATGTGGACCCCGACGCTCGTCCTGATCGCCGTAACCACCCTCGTCGCCTGCGCACTTCTCGGAGGCGGCCTCTACGAAGCTGTCGTCGTCGACCCGGCCTGGCCCAAGCGGCCCGGCATCGTCCAGGCGCAGAACGGGGGGATCTCCCGTCGCCGGTTCTGGATTCCCGCGCACATCCTGTTCGAGGTGCTGGTGATCGTCGCGCTCATCGCCGCCTGGCGCGACGCCGACGTGCGGCTTGCGCTGCTGGTGGCGCTGGTCGGCCACACCGTGACGCGGGTGTGGTCGCTCGTCGACTTCGTGCCCAAGGCGGTGATGTTCGAGAAGGCGGATCCGGCCGCCGTCGACGAGGCCGCCGCGGTGGCATGGACCCGGCGCAGCCTGTTGCGATTGCCGCTGGATTTCCTCACCTGCGCGGCGTTGTTTACGGCCCTGGTCGGGTATGGCTAAACGATGATTGAGAGGAGCAGCGTGTGATCACCGCTGATGATTTGCAACGGCTGCTGGCGGCCGAGCAGAAGAACGCCACCATGGTCCTGGTCGAGGGCCGCATCGACGTGATCGGCGCCGGGCAGCTTGCGTCGCCCGATTATCGGGGCGCCCTCGAAGTCGTGTCGCGCGAGGATCTCGTCAAACGCCTCGGCGAGGCGCCGTCGGACCACGATGTCGCCGAACAGGCCGGAGTGCTCGACGCGGCGATATCGGAGCTCGGCGGTTGATGGTCAGGCCTCGATCTCGCCCGCGATCTTGCGCTCGATGGCCGCGCGGGTGACGGCCGGCAGCACAATCAGCCCGTCGAGTTCCTTTTTGGCGCGGGCGTAGGCGGCCTTGCGCTCTTCGTTGGTGGCGCCGCCGTCTGACGCGAGGCGCAGCAGGTGCTGTGCGCGCTCGAGGCGTTCCTGCGCGTCGGCGGAGAAGTCGCTTCGGCGCCTTCGGGTCGCCTCGGCCTCGGCGACGTCGAACGCGGCGACGTATTCGTGCACGGCGTCGCGGTACTCCAGTTGTGCGCCGCGGTCATCGAGGATGTCGTCGACGCTGTCCGGGCGCAGCAGGTCCGCGTGGCTGCGGGCCTTGTGGAAGGCGATGGTCAGCGGGTCACGCATATCGGTCATCAGCGGAAAGTCCAACAGCCTCGCGACGTCGATTTCGTATTCCAGCCAGCGTGCGTCGGTGTTGTCGTGGCGGGCCAGCACTTTCGACATCTCCCGACGGTTGGCCGCCTCGTTGTTGCGCGACCGGTTCGATGCCTGCGCGAGCGCGACCTTGGTCTGCTGTTTGATCCGGTAGCGCTCGAGCCGTCGTTGTGCGCGACGCTCATTGGCCGCCTGCACCGCCTTCAGCCCACCGCCGATCACGCCACTGAGCGGAAAGACCAGCCACCAGTAGTTCGAAGCGAAATGGAGCAGAGGTTCCACATCCCCAGAATGCCTGATGACCGATTTGTGTGCGCTCGCGTGCGCTCACCGCACGCGAACGCACACAAGTCGCGTCTAGAGGCCGATGCGACGGTAGCGCGCCAACCTGGCGGCGAGCCGATCGGAGTCGGGCATCGCGCGCAACGAGTGAAGTTCGGTGGCGATGGTGGCCGACAGTCGTCGCGTGAAGGCCAGTGGTTCGTCGGCCGCATCGGGAGATTCGGGAACGATCGCGTCGACGATGCCGCTGCTCAGTAGGTCTGCCGACCGAATACCCTGTGTAGCAGCCAGTTCGGGCGCATGCTCGGTATCGCGGAACACGATCGCGCTGGCCCCCTCTGGCGGCAGCGGGGCGAGCCAGCCGTGCAGCGCTGCCAGCACTCGGTCGGCGGGCACCATCGCCAGCGCGGGTCCGCCGCTGCCCTGGCCGAGCAGCACCGAAACGGTCGGCGTGTCCAGCAGGACGAGATCGGCCAGGCACCTGGCGATTTCACCGGCCAGGCCGTCCTGTTCGGCCTCGACGGTGAGCGCCGGTCCCGCGGTGTCGATCACGAGCACAAGAGGCAATTTGAGCCCCGCGGCCAGCGTCATGCCCCGTCGGGCCTCGCGCAGGGCAGCAGGGCCGACTCGGAGGGCAGGAGTGGAGCGAACCGGGATTGAATCCAGCCCGCCGAGCACCCGCTGCTGACCGACCACCACCGCCGGCTGGCCGCCGAACCTCGCCAACGCCAGCAGCGTGGTGGCATCCTCGCCGCGGCCGGTTCCCGACAGCAGCACCCGCTCGGATGTTCCGTTTCGCAGCAGATACCCAACGCCGGGCCGGTCGGGCCGGCGAGACGCCACGACCGACTGCCACGCAGGAACGTCGGGAATCGGCGCGGCATCGGGCGGCGGAGCCGGAGACGCGGGCGGGTCGGCGACGACCTTCAACGTGCGGTCGAGCATCGAGCGCACCGCCTCCAGGCCGACCACGCCGTCGATGACGCCGTGGCGCTCCAGGTTCTCGGCGGTCTGGACGCCCGAGGGGAACGGCTCGCCGTAGAGATGTTCGTACACCCGCGGGCCGAGGAAGCCGATGAGCGCGCCCGGCTCGGCGGCGGTGAGGTGGCCGAGGGACCCCCACGACGCGAACACCCCGCCGGTCGTCGGGTGGCGCAGGTAGACCAAATACGGCAGATGCGCCCGCTTGTGCAGTTCCACCGCAGCGGTGATCTTGACCATCTGCAGGAACGCGACGGTGCCCTCCTGCATGCGGGTGCCGCCCGAACTCGGCGACGCGACCAGCGGCAGCCGCTCGGCCGTCGCCCGGGTCACCGCGGTGGTGATCCGCTCGGCGGCGGCGACCCCGATCGAGCCGGCCAGGAAGTCGAACTCGCAGGCCACCAGTGCCACCCGTCGGCCGAAAACGGTGCCCTCGCCCGTGAGCACCGACTCGTCCAGTCCCGTTTTGGCGGCAGCGGCGGCCAGTTCGCGCCGGTACTCCTCGGTGCCATCGACAGCCAGCGGCGTGCTGTCCCAGCTGCGGAACGAACCCGCGTCCAGCACGGCATCACGCAGCTCGAGGGCACCGATCCGGCTCACACCCAGAGGGTATATAGGGTGGCGCAATGATTGGTGTGACCCGCGACGGCGACGTCATGACGCTGGAAATGCAGCGCGCTGACCGCCGCAACGCGCTCAATGGCGCGCTCGTCGACGGCCTGCGCGAAGCCGTCGAGAAAGCCGCAACCGAGGATGTCAAGGTCATCGTGCTGACCGGGCAGGGCCACGTGTTCAGCTCCGGCGCTGACCTGACCGATGCTGCGGGGGTGGCCGAGGAGCTGCCCGACAAGGCCAAGGCGCTCAACATCGCGATTGACCAGGCTCCTGTCCCGGTCATCGGCGCGATCAACGGCCCCGCGATCGGCGCAGGCGTCATCCTGTCGATGATCTGCGATCTGCGGGTCGTCGCACCCGAGGCGTACTTCCAGTTCCCGGTTGCGAAATACGGTCTGGCGCTGGATAACTGGAGCATCCGACGGCTGACGTCGCTGGTCGGGGCGGGCCGGGCGAGGGGCATGCTGCTCGGCGCGGAACGGCTCACCTCCGATGCCGCGCTGCACACCGGCATGGCCAACCGCATCGGCACGCTGGCCGACGCGCAGGCCTGGGCCGCCGAGCTCGCCGGCTACGCACCGCTGGCCCTGCAGCACGCCAAGCGCGTGCTCAACGACGACGGCGCCTACGAGGACCCGCGCCCCGAGCACACCGAGATGTTCGACCGCGCCTGGGCCAGTCAGGACGTGATCGAGGCGCAGGTCGCGCGCATCGAAAAGCGTCCACCGAGGTTTCAGGGGGCCTGATGATCTCCGCGGCGCTGCGCATTGGCCTCGGGACGGCTTCGCTCGTGGCCGGGGGATGGGCGCTGCGCGCGCTTCAAGGCACCCCTTCGGCACTTGGCGCTTCGCCGGTCGAGATCGACGGTGTGGCCAAGGGGTCGCCGAACTACCAGGACGGCGCGTTCGTCAACCTGGAACCGGCGAGCCCGTCCAGCCTCACCCGCCAGGAGCAGTTCCTGCTCGTCCGCGAGGTCGTCGGCGGCAGTTCGAACCAGCATCCGTCCGCACCGGTCCCGCTGGTCACGCCCGATCCGAGCCTGCCGGTGGGCGATCTCGCCGTCACCTGGTACGGCCACTCCTCGGCGGTGATCGAGATCGACGGCTACCGCGTGCTGGCAGACCCGGTCTGGAGCGACCGCTGTTCACCGTCGCGCACCCTCGGCCCGCGTCGCCTGCATCCGGTGCCCGCCCCGCTGGAGGCGCTGCCCGCGATCGACGCGGTCATCATCAGCCACGACCATTACGACCACCTCGACATCGACACCGTCAAACAGTTGGCGCGCACTCAGCGGGCCAAGTTCTTCGTCCCGCTCGGCATCGGTGCCCATCTTCGGGCCTGGCACATCCCCGCTGACCGGATAGTCGAACTCGACTGGAACGAAAGCGCCCGCCTCGGCGACCTCACGCTGGTGTGCACCCCGGCGCGGCATTTCTCAGGACGGTTCCTGACCCGGAACACCACCCTGTGGTCGTCGTGGGCGCTGATCGGACCCAGCCACCGCGCGTTCTTCGGCGGGGACACCGGATATTCGAAGAGCTTCGGCGACATTGGCGCCGAGCACGGACCGTTCGACCTCAGCCTGATGCCGGTGGGCGCCTACCACTCGGGCTGGCCCGACATCCACATGAATCCCGAGGACGCGGTCCGTGCGCACCGCGACATCACCGATGCGGGGCTGCTGATTCCGATCCACTGGGCGACCTTCCGCCTCGCCCCGCATCCGTGGTCCGAGCCGGTGGAGCGGCTGGCCGAGGCCGCAGAAGCCGAGGGCGTGCTGGTCGCGGTGCCGAAGCCGGGGGAGCGGGTGCAGCCCGACGCGGCATTGGCGGCCGACCCGTGGTGGCGCCTCTAAAGCGTGCCGACGGGATACGGTGCACGCATGAATGCACTGGCCAGGCTGGCCGTCGTCGGGTTGCTCGTCCTTCTTCCCGGCTGCACGGAGAAGCCTGCCGAACCGGCGCCGCCGTCCCCTCCGACTCAGGCCGACGTCCCCCCGCCGCTGGTTCCCGCGATGCCCTTGCCCGAGAACGCCGTCGACAAAGCCGTCGCCAAACTCGACGGCATCGCCGGGGAGCTGATGCGCAAGTCCGGCATCCCCGGCATGGCGGTCGCCGTCGTGCACCAGGGAAAGACCGTGTACTCGAAGGGCTTCGGCGTCAAAGACGTAAAGACCGGTGACAAAATCGACACGGACACCGTCTTTCAGCTGGCATCGCTGTCCAAGCCGCTCACCTCGACGGTGGTCGCCCACCAGGTCGGTGTGGACGCGATCGGCTGGGACACCCCGATCGTGTCCAAGCTGCCGTGGTTCGCCCTGTCCGATCCGGTGGTCACGCAAATGGTCACCGTCGGCGACATGCTCTCGCACCGCTCCGGCCTTCCCGATCATGCGGGCGACATGCTCGAGGACATCGGCCACGACCGCCGCTATGTGCTGGACCGGCTACGTGACTTTCCGCTGGATCCATTCCGAATCTCCTACGCCTACACCAACTACGGCTTCACCAGTGGTGCCGAAGCGGTCGCGGCGAGCGCCGGTAAGCCGTGGGATGTGCTCGCCGACGATGTGCTGTTCGATCCGCTTGGAATGCCGTCGACGAGTTACCGGTTCGCTGACTACGAGTCAAGGGCCAACCGCGCCATCGGGCACATCCACGTCGATGGATCCTACGAGCCGCGCTATATCCGCGACGCGGATCCGCAAGCACCCGCGGGCGGCGTGAGTTCGTCCGTCAACGACATGACCCGCTGGCTTGCGATGGTGTTGGCGAATGGAAAGCACGACGGCAAGCAGATCGTCGACGCCGATGCACTGTTGCCCGCGATCACGCCGCAGATCGTGTCGAGTCCTGCATCCGAACCCGCGATGCGTTCGGGCTTCTACGGATTCGGCTTCAACACCGGGACGACGTCGGGTGCGCGCACGGAACTCAGCCACTCCGGTGCATTCGAACTGGGGGCGGGGACGAACTTCGTGATCCTGCCTTCGGCTGATGTGGCGATCGTCGCGCTGACCAACGCCACTCCGTCGGGGGTTCCCGAAGCGCTGACCGCCCAGTTCGCGGACCTGGTGCAGTTCGGCGAGGTTCGCGAGGACTGGTACGGCCTCTACAACAAGGTCTTCGTCGAGATGGAGAAGCCGGTCGGCACGCTCGTCGGCCAGCACCCGCCCGCCGACCCGAAACCGCCCGCACCGCTTTCGACGTATGTCGGAACCTACAACAACGACTACTGGGGCACGGCCAGGGTCACCGAGAAGGACGGCAAGTTGGTGCTGGCCCTCGGACCCGAGTTGACGGTGCCGCTGGACCACTGGGACGGCAACGTCTTCACTTTTGAGTTCGTGACTGAAAACGCTCCGCCTGGAACGATTTCCAAGGCGACGTTCGACGGCAACAAGCTGGTGCTCGAATATTATGACGAGTCCGGTAAGGGGACATTTACCAAATGACCACCGTCCCCGGCGTCCGGACCGGCGGTCTCACCGATGCCGAAGTCGCGCAGCGTGTCTCCGAAGGCAAGACCAATGATGTGCCGACCCGCGCGGCACGCAGCGTCTCGGAGATCGTGCGGGCCAATGTGTTCACCCGCATCAACGCCATTCTCGGTGTGCTGCTGATCATCGTGCTGTCCACCGGGTCGGTGATCAACGGCGCGTTCGGCCTGCTCATCATCGCCAACAGCGCGATCGGCATCATTCAGGAGCTGCGGGCCAAGCAGACGCTGGACAAGCTGGCGATCGTCGGGCAGGCGAAACCCCTGGTGCGCAGGCAATCCGGCACCAGGGAGGTGCTGCCCGCCGAGATCGTTCTCGACGACATCATCGAACTAGGACCGGGAGACCAGATCGTCGTCGACGGTGAGGTGGTCGAGGAGGTCAATCTCGAGGTCGACGAGTCGCTGCTCACCGGCGAGGCTGATCCGATCGCGAAGGACGCCGGCGACGCCGTGATGTCGGGCAGCTTCGTCGTCGCGGGCAGCGGTGCGTATCGGGCCACCAAGGTCGGCCGGGAGGCCTACGCGGCCAAGCTCGCCGACGAGGCCAGCAAGTTCACGCTGGTGAATTCCGAACTGCGCAGCGGCATCAACAAGATCCTGCAATTCATCACCTACCTGTTGATCCCCGCGGGTCTGCTCATCATCTACACCCAGTTGTTCACCACCGATTCGGGATGGCGCGAGTCGGTGCTGCGGATGGTCGGTGCGCTCGTGCCGATGGTCCCCGAAGGCCTCGTGCTGATGACGTCGATTGCATTCGCCGTTGGCGTCGTGCGGCTGGGCCGCAGGCAGTGCCTGGTCAACGAACTACCCGCCATCGAGGGGCTGGCCCGCGTCGACGTCGTATGTGCGGACAAGACCGGCACTCTCACCGAAAACGGTATGCGACTCTCGGATCTCAGGAAGCTCGACGAGTCATCCGTCGCGGACATTCTCGCTCAACTGGCCGCCGACGATGCCCGACCCAACGCGAGCATGCAGGCCATCTCCGAGGCCTACAAGATGCCACCCGGTTGGCACGCCTCGGCGACGGCACCGTTCAAATCCGCCACCAAGTGGAGTGGTGCGTCCTACGCCGAACACGGCAACTGGGTGATCGGCGCACCCGACGTGCTGCTTGAGCGGGGCTCTGACATCGCCCAGCAGGCAGAGGAAATCGGCGCCAAGGGTCTGCGGGTGTTGCTTCTGGGCTCCTGCGAGATGGCCGTCGATCACGCGGACGCACCCGGGCGAGTCACGCCGGCGGCGCTGGTGGTTCTCGAACAACGCGTGCGTCCCGATGCCCGCGAAACCCTGGACTACTTTGCGGAGCAGAAGGTTTCGATCAAGGTGATCTCGGGCGACAACGCGGTGTCGGTCGGCGCAGTGGCCGGCTCGCTCGGCCTCGAAGGCGAGACGATGGACGCCCGTCAGCTGCCCGACGAGCCCGACCAGCTGGCCGACACCCTCGAGGAATACACCACGTTCGGCCGGGTGCGGCCCGACCAGAAGCGCGCCATGGTGCACGCTCTTCAGTCGCGCGGGCACACGGTGGCGATGACCGGCGACGGCGTCAACGACGTGCTGGCCCTCAAAGACGCCGACATCGGTGTGGCGATGGGCTCGGGCAGTTCGGCCTCGCGGGCGGTGGCACAGATCGTGTTGCTGGACAACAAGTTCGCGACGCTGCCGTATGTCGTCGGCGAGGGCCGCCGCGTGATCGGCAACATCGAGCGGGTCTCGAACCTGTTCCTCACCAAGACGGTGTACTCGGTGCTGCTGGCGATTCTCGTCGGCCTTGGCGGGTTGTCGTCCAAGATCTTCGGCACCGATCCGCTGCTGTTCCCGTTTCAGCCCATCCACGTCACGATCGCGGCGTGGTTCACCATCGGTATCCCGGCATTCGTCCTGTCGCTGGCGCCCAACAACGAGAGGGCCCACACCGGATTCGTCCGCCGTGTCATGACGGCGGCACTGCCGTCGGGCATGGTGGTGGGGATCGCGACCTTCACCTCGTATCTGGTGGCGTATCAGGGGCGCGAGGCGACACCGGTCGAGCAGATGCAGGCCTCGACCGCTGCGTTGATCACCCTGCTGGTGTCGGGAGTCTGGGTGCTTGCGGTAGTCGCACGGCCGTACCAGTGGTGGCGGGTGGCGCTGGTAGCGGTGTCGGGGCTGGCATACATCGTGATCTTCTCGATTCCGCTGGCGCGGAAGGCGTTCATGCTCGACGCGTCGAACATCAAGATCACGTCGATCGCGCTGATCATCGGCCTCATCGGGGCGGCGGCGATCGAGGTCATCTGGTGGGTCCAGGGAGCCATTTTGGGGGAACGTCGCAGGTTGTGGGCGCGCGGACGAGAGGAGCATCCGAAAACCACCGGAGAGTAGGGTTGGCTGCATGGCATTCCTCGACAAGCTGAAGAACGTGCTGGCCAAGAACGCCGACAAGGTGGACACCGCGATCGACAAGGCCGGTGACATCGTGGACAAGAAGACGCAGGGCAAATACACCCAGCACGTCGACAAAGTACAGGATGCGGCCAGGAAGGCCGTGGACAAGAACGCCGTCGACCAGACCGGGCAGGTGCCTCCGACGCAGCAGTCGGGCCAGGCTCCGCCATCTGCGCCCCCGCCAGGGAACCCGCCGCAGCAGCAACCCCCGACGGCCCCACCCACCCCCTAGTACGTATGGCCAAACTCTCTGTCTCCGTCGACGTCCCGTTACCGCCGGAGCAGGCGTGGGAGTCCGCGTCTGATCTGTCGCGTTACGAGGAGTGGCTCAGCATTCACAAGGTCTGGCGCAGCAAGCTGCCCGAGACCCTGGACAAGGGCACGGTCATCGAGTCGATCGTCGAAGTGAAGGGCATGCCTAACCGGATCAAGTGGTCGATCATCAATTACAAGCCGCCGAACGCGATGACGCTCGACGGAGTAGGTGTCGGTGGGGTCAAGGTCAAGCTCATCGGCAAGGTGAAGCCGTCTCACACTGATCCGGCGGGGTCGACTGTCACGTTCGACGTGCACCTCGGAGGGCCCGCGTTGTTCGGTCCCATCGGGATGGTCGTCGCGGGCGCGCTCAAGGGTGACATCCGAGAGTCGTTGGACCGCTTCAAATCTGTCTTCGCGACGGCCTGACCTTTATGCAGTTCGAGCGCGCTGTCCCTGTCTTGAGGATCTTCGACCAGGCCAAGGCCGAGGAGTTCTATCTCGGCTACCTGGGCTTCACCACGGATTGGGAGCACCGATTTGGGCCGGACTTCCCGCGGTATGCCCAGGTCAGCCGGTCCGACCTGATCCTTCACCTGTCCGAGCATCATGGTGACGGCACACCGGGCAGCGTCGTGTTCGTGCCGATGCGCGGCATCCGTGAGTTCCATGCCGAGATCGACTCTCGTGCTTACCGATTCGCGAAGCCCGGGCTGGAAGACGAGCCGTGGGGATTGACGGTCGACGTGACCGATCCGTTCGGCAATCAGCTGAGATTCTGCGAACAAGCGGGGCACTAGCGGCGCAGCTGGCGGCGCACCAGCTTGGCGAACTCGACCGTCGAGCGGCGCACCGACTCGAACTCCAGCGACACCAGCAGGGTGTCCACCATCGCGAACGGAAGGGTGGTGGCCACCGCGCCGCGGCCGTACTCGATATGCCACGAACCGGGATGGATCGTCATACCGCGGGCTTGACCCCTTGCCATATGCGCGTGTTCGCCGGGCAACAGCGTGTGGCCGGAAAGGTCGTCGGATTCCACGTCATACCAGTCGATTTGGCCGGCCATCAAGAACTTGTGCACGTCCACATGCTTGTAGCGACCCGAAAAGCCCTGGGTGCCAGTGGGCGAGCCGAAGATGACGACGTACTCGCGCGGGCTGAAGTAGAGAAACCGGACCTTGCCGAGGATGCCGCCTGCCTTGCTGCCCACCCAGCGTCCCGGGGTGGGATCGATGAGGTCGGGGTATTCGTCGGCGAGCGCCCGTATCGCTTCGCTGATCAGCTCACCGTTCTCCAACCCCACGCCGACCACCTGCTTGGCCACCTTGCCCAGCACGTCGGGGTCGATCCTGTACCTTCTGTTCACCGCGATCGACCCTAGCGTGCAGGGCAGACGCTCAGCGGAGAATTCGATATCGAGCCGATCCCAACGCGCTAGGCGATCACGGGGACATCGTGATCTCCCCGCCTTCGCTGTCTTCCATCCATGGCGTAACAAGTCATGCGCGCTGCGAAGGTCATCAGCGAGGTGGCTCCGGCCGCGACGGCGCCGAAAGCGTGACCCAGGACGAATGTCGCCAGCCACATCGCCGAGGCGATCAGCGCGATCATGTTCAAGACAAGTGCCGCCGTCGCGAGTCCATTTTGGAACGACGCGCGGCCCGTGCCTGGGTTCTGTTCAGTCATCGTCACTTCTATCCGTAGCTGCGAGGGCCTCGCGCTTTGTACCCGGCAGGACTGGAGGTAAACGTGCGTCGAGTCGGTTGTGACGGTCGACGATTGTTTCTTTGATCACGTTCAGGGCAGGTTTGCTGGTCGGATCTCCGGCGGCCCTGAGCAGGCATCGCGCAGTCTGACCAGCTATCTGTTGAGGCCGTGGCCCAAGGACGTCTCATCAGCCGAACTCGATAGGAAGAATGGTCGGCCCACTCAGACCCAATAGTGGCTTCCACGTCGCCCTACCCGCGAGACGCGGATTCGGCAGACGCTGCGACAAGATTTTCAGCGCTTCGGCGAGTTCCAGCCGTGCCAGGTTGGCACCGAGGCAGTAGTGCACCCCGCCACCGAAGGTCAGGATCGGTGGCGGTTCGTCGCGGGTGATGTCGAAGCGCGCCGGATCGTCGTAGATCGCGCTATCGCGATTGGCGGCATAGGTATTGACGAGGATGAACGTGTCGGCCGGGAAGGTGTAGTCGCCGATCGTGACGTCCTCGGTGGCGCTGCGCACCGTGCTGCACATCGACGGTGAATGCCGCATCGTCTCCTCGACCGCACGCATCGCCAGGTTCGGCTGGCCTCTCAGCAGCGACCATTGCTCGGGATGATCGCAGAGCACCTGCATGGACGCGGCGAGCTGGCTCCGAGTGGTGTCGGTGCCGGCCACCAGGATGCTGAACGCCAGCATTCGTAGCTCGCCGGTGTCGAGGCGGTCACCCTCGTCCTCGATGCGAATGAGTTCGGAGAGCAGATCGTCGGTCAAGCTTCCTCGCCTGGCCGCGACCATGTCGTCGATGTAGGCGTCGAATTCATCCCACGCCTTGAGGACGACAGTCTCCTCTTCGGCGAGATTGCAGTCGAAGCTGACGATCTTGAAGATGTCGTCTGCCCACCGTGAGAACTGTCGCCAGTCCTCACGCGGAGCTCCGAGCAAGGCGCAGATGACCGGTATCGGGTAGGGACGGGCGATATCCGCGACGAACTCGCAGCCGCCCGAGTCGGCTACCTGATCGATGAGCTCGTTGACCACCGTGTGAATGGTGGCGTGCATCCGCGCCGTCGCCCGCGGTGTGAAGGCCCGCGAGACCAGGCTGCGCAGCCGACGGTGTTCCTCGCCCTCCATGTTCAGGATGCTGTGGGTCACCCTGTCCCACAACGGCCCTGACGTGATGCCGTGGGCGGAGAGGTGGATACCCTTGGGGACGACGAACCGCGGGTCACGAAGTACGGTTCGGGCCAGTTCGTATGACAGCACTTCGGGTCCGATCGGGCCCAGCGCGATGGGCGCGGCCTGCTGCGCTGCCCGAAACTGGGGATAAATCTCCTGCGGAGTGTCGGTGACGTCATAGCTCAATGTCGGAAGGCCCGCATCGAACACGCTGGGTTTGGCGGCGTCGATGGTCATGTCACGTTCGTCGCGAGCAAGGTCAGCGGTAGACCGAGTACCGAAAGGTCGATTTCGTCGAGATAGGTGCCGTCGCCGGAGAAGCTCTGTCGGAAGCGTATTTTCGATCCGTAGCGTTCGGCGACGGCCTCGGCCGCCGAGGCTCCGGGGACCTGCAACACGACGGTGTAGATGCCATCGCCCTTGTCGACCAGGAACCGATTCACCGAATCCGCGACCGGTGCAGTCGCCCCGGGTAACGGGCTGATGATCTCGATCCCTCGCGCCCAGTCCAGGTTGATACGGACGCCGAGTTCGGTCAGCTCGGCCGGCGCCAGGGTGAAACCGAGGTCGGTGAACATCTGCGCCACGGACTCGTGCCGCTCGTCCGCCACCGCGAAGACGACGTGATGCAGCGACGGTGTCATCAGCGCACCAGGCCCCGGGGCGCGATGAGACCGAGGTCGAGATGCGTATGCCAGCCCGGTGCGGCGTCGCACACGTCGGGGATGGCGTTGATCGCCGCCATCGCGGTCCAGTCATATCCCGGGTGAGTCATGGTGCCGTCCGGGCGCTGGACACCTTCGAGGGTTAGCGCGGTCGGCGGATCTCCCTCGATCTCGATGCGGTACAGCGTCTTTCCGAAGTCCCACGCCGGATCGAGCTTGTCCGGGGTCGTCGTCGAATAGAGTGCCTCGAACACGATGAGCCCGGCGCCGTCGACCCAGGCCGTCCATGTGTGGCGCTGCGCCGCGACGGTACCCTGCGGAATGGTGCCGAGTTCGTGCGTGATGTCCTCGGTGGTGACGGCGGCCTCGAGTTCTGACGTCACGTTGTCGATCGTGATGCCGAGCCCGTCGGCGATCATGTACATCGACTGGGCGAAGAAGACCGCGCCTAGCCCCAAAATCGTTGGCTCGGCGAGGAATTTGTCCTTCTCCTTGCCGAAGCCCAGCCAGTCGATGTGGTCGGTCGGCGCATCGATCAGGACGTTTACGACCTCGAGGACCTTGATCTTCTCGATCTTGCTCACCACACGCGCAAGGGTGAGGGGAAGGATGTCACCGGCGTAGCCCGGATGTATCCCGCCGGCGTGGAACGACGTCCCGCCCTCGCTGCAGGCGGCGCGGATCTGTTCGCCGCCCTCGCGGAACGTCTCGGTGGGATGGAAGAACCCGCTTGTGGTGACGACGTTCTTACCCGAGCGCAACAGCCGGCACACCGTGTCGACGTCCATGATGATCGGCGTGTAGAACACACAGTCGGCATCCATCGCGATGATCGATTCGGTGTCGTCGGTCGCAACGACACCTGTCGCGGCGATGCCCGCGATGTCGCCCGCGTCCTTACCGACTTTCTCCTTGCTGTGCACCAGGACACCCACCAGGTCGAACACCGGATTGTCGGCGAAGTGCCGGATTCCGACTTGGCCGACGTCACCCGTCATCCACTGGATGACTCGATAGCTCTTCTCAGACATTGAGAACACCTCGCGGGAGTAGCAGCGGCAGATTGTTGTACGTGGCGATGCCGGGCGGTGCCGCGATGACAGCGGGTATGGCGGTGATCGCGGGCACCGCTGTGATCGTCAGTCCCAGCAGTATGTAGTCCTCGATGGTCTCGCCGACGAAGTCCGGCGGCGGCTCGAAAGCCAGCGTGGTCTTGATGGTCGGACGTCCTTCCACTGTCACGTCGTACCCGAAGCCCATCGACCACGTCGGCTCCAGGGTCTGGCCCTTGGTCCACACACCGCGGACCTCCGCCACCTCGCGGTCGCCGACGAACCCCTTCCAGCGCACGTCGATACCCGCCACACATCCCTTGGCGATGTGCCAGCCCCCGGGCAGGTCGAGGTCCTCAGTCGTCTGGGCATATTCGGCGTCACAACGGATCTCGTCACACACGACACCCAGTGCGTCGGCCAGAAGCAGCACCGCCTCCCGGAAGATTCCGGAGCCCCGTTCGGTGATCTCACGCAGATCAGGCTGATCGATCGGATAGCCGAAGCCCATGATCTTCTCGGTGTCCGGCGAGTTGTAGATCGTGGTGTCGAACGACTCCACGATCGACACCCGGTCGACCCGGTCCGACATCCCGGCCGTGATGATCGCGAAGAGCTGCATGAAGCCCGGGTTGAGCCCGCTGCCGAAGATCGTCGACCCGCCCTGTTCGCAAGCCTCGATGATGCGATCACGACCCGGGCCGAGCCGATGCCCGGTGATGAACTCCGAGGTGGTCACCACGTTGATGCCGGCACTCAGAATCCGCACCAGTTCATCGACATTCGCGAACATCGGGTTGTACACCACACAGTCCGGATTGAGCGCTAGCAATATGTCGATTTCGTCAGTGGCGTGCACACCGAGTGGTTCGATACCGCACAGCTCGCCCACGTCGCGGCCCACCTTGCCCGGCGACCACGCGAAACATCCCACGAGCTCCAATTGGGAGTTCGCCGTGATTGCGTGTACCGACTTTTTACCGACGTTGCCGGTCGTCCACTGGACGACGCGATAGGTCATGTCGACCTCTCGCCGGGAGTGAAAGTCACTGGGATAGAGCGGAAACCCCGGGTTACGGAGTTGCCATGGAATATGGCGTCCTCGCCGGGCGCGAGGCGGTAGTCGGGCATCCGCGTCAGGACCTGCTCAACGCCGATACCGAACTCCAGGCGTGCCAGATTGGAGCCGAGGCACCGATGGACGCCCGCGCCGAATCCGAGGTGGCGGTTCGCCTGGCGGTCGAGGATGCAGCGATCAGGATCTGGGAACTCCGCGGCGTCGCGGTTGGCGGAGGCGTAGTTGACGATCACCGATTCGCCGGGGCAGAAGGTGTGTCCGTTGAGCTCGACGTTCTGTGCGACCGTGCGGGGTATGCCGTGGATCGATCCCGCGAAGCGGATGAACTCCTCGACGGCTTTCGGCACGATCTGCGGTTCGGCGATCAGTCGGTCACGTTCTTCGGGATGTGTTGCCAAATAGTGGAATGCGAACGACATCGCGCTGGCCGTCGTCTCCAGGCCGGCCTGGACCAAGAGCATTGCGTTTCCGACGATGTCGCCGAACTGCAGCTTCTCGCCGTCGATCTCGGCGTTGAGAAGGACATCGATCATATCGTCGCGCGGGGGTGCAGTGGTGCGCGCGGTGATCGCGTCGTGGAGGTGCTGATACAGCCCGCCCCACGCCACCATGCGGGCGTCCTCGGTGTCGCCGTTCAGCGCGGTGTCCGTGAGTTCGATGCACAGCGGCACGTCATCGATGGGCAAGCCGAACAGGTACTTGAAGAACACGACGCCGGGCTGCCGCCACGCGACCTGTGCGAGGTCACCGTGGCCCTGATCGATGAAATCATCGATGAGGCTGTCGGTTTCGCTTCGGATCTGGGGCTTCAGCGCCTTCATCCGCGCCGGCGAGAAGTACGGGTTGAGCACCTTGCGGAACTGCTGTTGTCGCGGCGGATCGAGGGTGATGACCAGATCGCCTGCGAGCCGCTCGGCTCCTTCAGGCGTCGGGTTGGACGAGAAATGCTCCCAGTCCTGCAGGATCTTGTAGCACTCCGCATAGCGATTCGCCACCCACGCCCCACCCGGCGTCGCGCTGAGAAATGGTGTGTCAGTGTGCGAGAACGGCGAATTTCGTCGCATCACCTCGTAGACGTCGTACAGAAAATCGTTGTCGTTGAAGTCCTCGTGGCGCAGATCCAAGTTCGCCGCGTGATCTTCGGGAGATTTCATCGTCACGGAGACGGTGCCCCCAGCTGTTCGGCGGCCTGTCGTGCCTCACGTTCGTCGTGGATGCGGACGAGTTCGCGGAACCCGATCCGGTTGTACTTCGGAACCGGTTGAATGCCCCAATCGTCGCGGGCGGTGTCCTTGCCCTCGGCCCCTTCGGGGGGACCCAACGGGGGATAGGGAACCTTGCACTCCATCGTGTCATCGGAATAGCGCACCTTGAGCAGCTCGCTGCAGATCTCGGTGAGGCTCAGCGTCGGGTAGCCGTAGTAGACAGCCATGAACGGCAACGTGAAGGCGCCTTCGATGACCAGCGCGACGAGGCAGACCAACACCGCGCGCTTGATCCACTTGTGCATCCGCGCGTAGTACGGCGTGGTGCCCGGCGGGAGATCCTCGGCCTTCTGTTCCGTTTCGGATTCAGGTGTGGTCGTCATTGTGTCGCTCCTTGAATCGGTTCAGTCGGAGAAGATTTCGCGATTGACCGTGTGCAGGTAGGGGATCGCCAGAAACGGGGTGATGTAGAAGATGTCGTAGAGCCACCAGCCGATGACCGGGAAGACCACACCGGCGTAGCGCACGTCGGCGTACATGGTCATGTTGAACACGTACAGACACCAGATGAGCACGCCCATCCAGCAGGTGATGATCATCCACTGGTGACCCCAGCGCTTCATCTGTAGGAATCCGATGGCCGCGGCGCACCGCATCGCAAAGACGGTGACGATCATCCCGAACACCATGGATTTCTCACCGGGCGCGGCCGCGCCTCCGACCCACGCCTCGTTGTAGTGCCAGAAGTAACCCGCGTCGAACATCGCGCCCCACCCGACCATCAGCACCCGGTTGATCAGCGTGTGGTTGGCGACGAGATCCAGTGCCCAGCCCAGGCTGTTGAGCATCCCGTCGATCAGCACGAGATAGCCGATCAGCGTGACGATCATCGGCCGCATCGACAGACCGGCGCGCGCGGCCTGGCGCTGCAGCCACACCCCGCGCAAAAAGATTGGCAACCCGAAGATTCCCGGGGCCCACATGCCCATCAGGCCGGCGCCGACGATCATCCACTTGTCTGCCCGGCGTTGCGCCAGTCGCGATTCCTCGTCGTGCTCTTCGAGGCCCACCGTGCCGCCGGACTGCACA
Source organism: Mycolicibacterium tusciae JS617 (assembly GCF_000243415.2). The sequence continues at coordinate 3,763,283 of NZ_KI912270.1, read as the reverse complement.
CCCAGGCTCACAATTCCCACCACCCCCGGGCGAAGGACATGTAGAGCTGTATTCCGAACATCGTCAGCAGGTAGCCGTAGATGACGATCTGCAGCACGATGAGTGCCCTCTTGCGCTTGCGTTCCTTCTGGTCCATATCGCGGATTCCTTCCTTAGCGTGACGGGCTCGAGCTGTCGGCGTCGGCCAGGCTGGCCGCCGCGATTTCGCGTAGTCCTTCCGAGATGGCCCCGTCGCTCGACAGCGGCGCGAGGATGCAGGCCTGCGCAGCCGCCAGTTCGGTTGCACCTGCGGCAATCAACTGCGCCGCGGTGACCAGCACCCGGGTGGACGGCGGCTCGAAGTGGAAGGCTTCGTCCGCGGTCCTGATCGCTGTTGCGCACTGCACGAGTCGCTGAGCCGATTCGAGTGCGATGCCCGCTTCGGCGACGATCACCTCGGCTTCGCGCGCGGGCTCCAGGTAGCGCATCGACAGTGTGACGAAGCGTTGACGGAACGACGGCTTGAGTTCTTTGAGTGAACTGCGGTAGGCGGGGTTGTAGGAGCACACCAGCATGAAGCCTTCGGGTGCGGTCACCACTTCGCCTGCGCGGTCCAGGTAAAGAGCGCGACGGTGATCGGTCAGCGAGTGCAGGATCGCGAGCGAATCGTGTCGTGCCTCTACCACCTCGTCCAGATAGCAGATGGCTCCGGCCTTGACGGCCCTGGTGAGCGGCCCGTCGGTCCACACCACGTCGCCCCCGGTGACCATGAAGCGTCCGACGAGATCCGAACTGGTCAGATCGTCATGGCAGCTGATCGTGACGACGGGCCGTCGCAGGAGCAGGCCCATGTGCTCGACGAGTCGTGTCTTGCCGCAACCGGTCGGGCCGGTGAGCATCACCGGTAGGCGCTGGCGATACGCCTGCTCGAACAACTGAACTTCGTTGCCGTTGGAGTAATAAGTGTCTTTCACGCGGCCTCCTCGCAGGCTCGGTTTCCGAATGCAGTGCCCATGGTTCGCGCGCAAGCTTCGCTCACGCGGCCACCAACTCTCGATGCACATGGGCCAGTACGCGGGGAAGTTCCTCGATGCGCCGGATGCGTTGGGAGCGGCGAGGGCCGAAGACCTCGGGAAGCGGATCGACTCGGGTCGGCCCCACGCCGACGTAGTACATGCTCACGCCCGCGTCGTTGGCTTCCTCCACGGCGTGCGCCGCGTCGGCCCAGGCGTAGCGGCCCTCGTAGCCCTCGTCGGAGATCAGGCCGTCACCGATCACGATGAGCAGCCGACGTTCCGACGGTTGAGCAAGCAGCCGACTGGTCAGATGGCGAAGCGGTGCGCCGAGCCTGGTGTAGCCGCCGGTGGCCAGGCCGAGGCCGCCGGGCGGAACGAACCTGCGGTCCTCGAAATCCTTGAGACAGGTGACCTCGACGCGGTGACGGGTGTTGCCGGTGAATACGAAAATCCCGTGGCGCTCGCGGGCCAGGGCCATCGCCTGCGAAAGCGCATCGGCACAGGACAATTCGAGCTTGAAGATCCTGCCGCCGTGCACGCCCAACGACGAGCTGCCGTCAAGCAACAACGCCGTGGTGACGTCGCGGCTGCTTGGCAGCAGATCGCGGAAGATGCGTGGTTCGACGGCCTCGCCGGTGGTCAGGTCGATGTAATGGCTGACGTATTGCTCGACGTCGAGATCGGAGCCGTCTTCGAGCCGGTTCTTCATGGCGCGATGGGTGTGCTCGGAGAACCATTTCCGCAGATCGGCCGACGCCGCCACCGGATGGCGGTGGCTGCCCGTATGCGTGCGCTCGAGTACCGCGACGTGGTCGGCCATGAAGCTCTCGGTCCACGCGTTCCACTCCGGATACGGAATACCGGGGCGGTGTTCGGGTGTGACGTCCAGGTCGTTGTCGCCGGGCCTGCTGGGCGGTGGCAGGTTGGGGTTGCGCACGCCGCCGTCACCGCCGACGGGAACGGAGTAGGGCCGCGGAAGCCGCTTCTGCGTTGTGGTCCAGGGCATCCGGCCGAAGGTGCGGCGTAGTTTGTCGGCCATTCCCTGTGGGTCGGTGTATGCCCGGGGCAGGGTGCCCAGCAGCGGGTCGACGATCAGCGGCTTCGGCGTGCGCGCGAGCCCAACCGCGCGGTTGAGCATCTCCTTGGCATCCATATCGCTGGGGGCCGTGTCGAGGTCGGGCAGGAGCCGACGCAGCTCACCGAGCAGTCCGGGCCAATTGTCGGCAATCCATCCCAGTGCGACGCCGGCTTCGACGAGGGTAAGCGCGCTCAGCTCCCGTGCCGAGAGTTCGTTCAATCGATAGTCGACGACGCGATCCTTTGACGGTGAACATTGAAGCGCAACACCACATGTCAATGTCCTGCGCGTCCAATCGCGCACCGGTGGTGGATACGGGACGTGGATGAAGTCCAGCGTCGAGCTCAGGCCGAAGTCACGCCGCTGCCCGCTCACGAGGCGCACACCTTCACGGCGTTGCCCACTCAAGGCGACGGCTGTGACGGCGCAACTGCGCTCCACGGCGAGCGCATGGGTATCGGAGAGCTCAGACATATTCCGTCGAATCCCTCAGAACGTCCCGATGTTCGAGAACATCCAGTACCAGAACCAGATGATCAAACCGGTTCCGCCCCATGCGGCGACGTACCGCAGGATCTCCCAGACCCAATCCACGTCAGACCTCCTTGCTGTTTCCCAGACCGTGTACGGCGGTGTCGACCAACTTGGCCAGCATCGTGTCCCGCACCTCGGCATTGCCGGTCGTCGTCAGCACGCCGTACACACCGAGTAGGAAGAACGCCGCGCTGTAGAACGCGTCGACGGCAGGGTGGGTTTCACCGTCGCCGCGTGCGCGCTCGACCTCGCGGACCAGCAGCACGATGACCGGGTGGTCCGTCCATTCGTCCTTGGTCGGCCGCGTCGGTGAGAAGTGCAACGCGAGTAGCTCTTTGAAAAGCAGTCATCCGAGTCGCTGCTCCAGGCCGGTCACCAGGTCCACGGTTTCGGTGAGCACCGTGACCAGATCATGTGTGCCGTCGAGGAACCGCGCGAACTCCGCTGCCATCCTGGCCTCTTCGCGACCTTCCAACTCGAGCAGGACGTGCTCCTTGCTCGGAAAGTGAAAGAAGAAGGTGCCGTGGGCGACACCGGCTGCGGCGACGATGGCGTTCACGTCGGCGCCCGCCATACCCTCGAGCTTGAACTCGGCGATCGCCGCGCCGAGTATGCGTTCCCGCGTCTGCAGTCGGCGCATTTCCCGCGCCGATTGCTTGACCTGAGGCGTCATGGTCCGCTCTTTGTAACGTAGCTACTGACCAAAGTCAATGAGTTGAGTCATTAAAAGTTAGTCGGAGAAGATCTCCCTGTTGACCGAATGCAGGTAGGGGATCGCCAGGAACGGGGTGATGTAGAAGATGTCGTACAACCACCAGCCGACCACTGGCAGGACGACACCTGCGTAACGCACGTCGGCGTACATGGTCATGTTGAACACGTACAGGCACCAGATGAGCACACCCATCCAGCAGGTGACGATCATCCACTGGTGTCCCCAGCGCTTCATCTGCAGGAATCCGATCGCCGCGGCGATTCGCATGGTGAAGACGGTGAGGATCATCCCGACTTCCATGGCCTTCTCGCCGGGGCCGGCCGCACCGCCCAGCCATAGTTCGTTGTAGTGCCAGAAGTAGCCGGCGTCGAACATTGCACCCCAGCCGTTCAACAGGATTCGGGCGAGGATGGTGTGGTTGGCAACCAGGTCGAGCGCCCAGCCAACGGTGTTGATGGCCGCGTCGATGATCACCAGATAGCCGAGCAGTGTCACCAGCATCGGCCGCACTGTCAGCCCTTCGCGCTGCGCCTTGCGAAGCAGCCATACACCGCGAAGGAACAGTGGGAGGCCGAAGACGCCGAGCGCCGCGGTGCCGATCAGAAGGCTGCCGGAAATGAGCCATTTGTCTGCTCGACGCTGCGCTGCCTGCGAGGCCGCCATGTGCTCGTCGAGCCCGCTGCCCGAGAGCTTAGTGACCGACTGTGCGTCACGCTTACGGCCCAGATTCAGCGTGGGCAGATTCATGCGGACTGACTATAGTCAATCAGCAACGGTAGTCAATCGGCTACTTCGCTTCGATGCTGCGAAGTGTCCTGGTCACGTAGTCGTCGATCATTTCCGCCTGGCCGGGCCATTCGTGGGTCGTCGTCAGCAGCGCATAGAGGCCCAACAGGAAAAACACCGCGCTGTTCATCGGGTTCACATCGGGAGCTACGTCGCCCTGCTTCTGGGCAAACTCGATCTCCTGCGCGACCTCGACGATCACGGGGTGCTGCCTGCTCTCGTCGGCCGGTCGAGTCTGCGAAAAGTGCAGTGCCAGAAAGTCCTTGAACAGTACGGCGCCGAGGCGGCGTTCGAGTCCCATCACGAGGCGGACGGCTACAGCGAGCGTGTCGGAAAGGTCGTGCGGCGCGCCCGTGGAGCGTGCCAGTTGCTTGGCAATGCGCTCCTCTTCGCGTTGCTCGAGTTCGAGCAATACGTGCTCCTTCGTCGGAAAATGGAAGAAGAAGGTGCCGTGGGCGACGCCTGCCGCAGCAACGATCGCGCCGACGTCCGCCTCGGCCATACCTGCGCGCTTGAACTCGGCGATAGCCGCTCCCATCAGACGCTCGCGGGTCTGCAGTCGCTTCGTCTCTCGCGCTGAAGGCTTGTCTACCACTGCCATACGCCGACTCTACCGCGTGAGCCAGAGTCCTTGACTGATGCGTTATTGACTTCAGTCAATGAAAGTCGTTAGATGAGGAGTACTCGAGGAGAGGACGGGCATGGCGCTGGAACAATTCAATCTGGATGGGCAGGTCGCCATCGTCACCGGCGCTGGCAAGGGTGTCGGCCAGGGGATCGCGAGGGTCCTCGCCGAGGCAGGCGCCACAGTCGTCGGCACCGCGCGCACCGAATCCGACATCGTCGGGACCATCAAGGGCATCGAGGAGGCGGGCGGCAAGGGGCTTGCGCTGGTCGCCGACGCCATGAGCCGGCCAGACGGTGAACGCGTGGTGTCCACGGCCATGGAGAAGTTCGGGCGTATCGACATCCTCGTGAACAACGTCGGTGGCTCGACCTACGCGCGTTTTCTCGGCATCACCGACGAGGACTTCAAGCACACGTTCGACTGGTGCGTGACATCGGCGTTCATCATGAGTCAGCTGGCCGCACCGCACATGATCGACGCCGGCCATGGCAACATCGTCAACATCTCCTCGGGCTCAGCGCGTTTCGGCATCCGCGCCTTGACCGCCTACTGCACCGCCAAAGGTGCTCTCGAGGCCCTCACCCGGGCCATGGCACAGGAACTCGCGCCGAAGATCCGGGTCAACGCGATCGCCCTCGGCTCGTTCGCCACCGATGGCTTGAAAGGGAGCCTGGACATGATGCCCGGGTCGTTGGAGAAGATGAACGAGGCGACGCCGCTGCATCGGCTCGGCGATGTCGCCGATCTCGGCCGGCTGTGCGTCTACCTGTCGACGAAGGACTGCTATGCGACGAACGCTATCTTTCATGTGGACGGCGGGATCGACTCCAACAACTCGCCGCTGCCGATTCCCGACTACTGAGCGAGGGCCAGATGCGACGAGTTGTGCAGTTCTCCACCGGTAACGTCGGCCAGCATTCACTCAAGGCCATCATCGGACGCCCGGATCTGGAACTGGTCGGAGTGCACGCCGCCAGTCCGAACAAGGTCGGTCGGGACGCGGCCGAACTATGCGGGCTGACCGAGCCGACGGGCATCATCGGGACCGATGACATCGATGCACTGATCGCCCTGGCGCCCGATTGCGTCGTCTACACCGCGCAGGCCGAGACCCGGCCCATGGAAGCGGTGGAGCAGTTGACCAAGGTGCTGGCCGCCGGCATCAACGTCGTGGGCTCGTCGATGGTGTGGCTGGTGACACCCCGCCAGGCCGACGACTGGCTGACGGGCCCGCTGGAGAAGGCCTGCGAAGAGGGCAACTCGTCGTTGTATGTCAACGGCATCGACCCCGGCTACTCCGGCGACACCGAAGTGCACAGCGCGCTCAGCCTGGTCACCCGCGCAACGTCGATCCTCGTCCAGGAGATCTTCGACTACGCCAACTACGACGACTACGAGTTCACCGGCAAGGCAATGGGTTTCGGCCTCAAAGCAGATGAAGAGCAGCCGATCTTCTTCCTGCCGGGGGTGCTCACCACGATGTGGGGCGGACCGGTGCGGAACCTGGCCGATCAGCTGGGCATCGAACTCGACGAGGTGCGGCAGCGGATCGAGCCCTGGTACACCGACCAGAGGATCGAGTGCAAGTTGTGCACCGTCGAACCCGGTGGCATGGCCGCGGTTCGCTTCGCCGTCGAGGGTGTCCGTAACGGCGAACCGGTGATCACGATGGAACACATCACCCGCCTCACCGAGGCCGCCGCCCCGGAGTGGGAGTTCCCGCCGGTCGGTAAGCCCGGCGTGCACCGCGTGGTGGTCGAGGGTGAACCACGCGTGGAACTCAACACGCACGTCTCCGATCCGGTGCTCGATGTCACCGAGGCCGGCTGCGTCTCCACCGCCGCCCGCGTGGTCAACGTGATCGACTGGGTGTGCGCGGCCCCCAAGGGGTTGATCGCCGTCGAGGACATCCCCCAGGCGGAGGTTATTCGCGGCCTCATTTGGTGACGTAATCGGCATTCCGGCGCGGGGGTGCTGAGCGTTCGCTTAGCATCGATCGATGGCCCTTACCACCACCCAGCCGGGAATCTGCCGGATCTGCTCGGCGCACTGCGGGGTGCTGGCGACGGTCACTGACGGCCGGCTCACGAAGGTGACGGGTGACCCCGACAACCCGATGTTCAAGGGCTACACCTGCGTCAAGGGTCGAACCCTGCCCGAGATCCACAACAACCCACTGCGGCTGCTGCACAGCCAGAAACGGCAGGCCGACGGTACCTACGCGCCGATCGAGTCCGAGCGCGCGATGGACGAGATCGCAGCCAAACTGCAGGAGTTGATCTCCACCCACGGCCCACGCTCGATCGCGATGTACCTGGGCACCAACGGTCTGCCGTATCCGGCGTCGGCGTTGATGGGCAACGCGTTCCTCAGAGCCATCGAGTCGCCGATGTTCTTCACCGCCAACACGATCGATCAACCCGGCAAGCAGATCGCACTCGCCGCGCACGGGCACTGGCTCGGCGGGGACGTCGACTTCCACGAGGCCGACAGCTGGCTGCTGGTGGGAACGAACCCGCTGGTCTCCAAGGCCATCGGCATCCCAGGGCAGAACCCGGCGCAGAACCTGCGGGCGGCGATCAGTCGCGGTATGAAACTCATCGTGATCGACCCGCGCCGGTCCCAGACGGCGGCACGCGCAGCGATTCACCTGCAGCCCCGCCCCGGCGAAGATGTGACGATTCTCGCCGGGATGATCAACTTCGTCATCCGCGAAGGTCTGTGCGACACCGCGTTCATCGAGGAGAACGTGGCCGGCTTCGATGACCTGGCGGCAGCAGTGGCCGGTTTCACCCCGGCATACGTCGCCGAACGCGCAGACATTGCCGAGGGCCAGTTCATCGACGCGGCAAGGCTGTTCGCGTCGTACGGCGAGCGGCGCGGAATGGTGAATGCGGGTACCGGCGCGAACTTCGCGATGCACGGCGGCCTTCTCGAATATCTGTGTCTGGCCTTGACGACGATCTGCGGCCGCTGGCAGCGTGCGGGTGAAAAAGTGTTGCGGCCCAATACATTGATGCCTGCGTTCACGGCCAAGGCGCAGCCGCATCCGCCCTACGAGGGGTGGGGCTACGGCGAGAAGCTGAGGATGCGTGATCTGACGGATACCGTGGCCGGTATGCCGACCGCGGCGCTCGCCGATGAGATCCTGCTCGAGGGTGATGGTCAGGTGAAGGCGCTGCTCTGCATCGGCGGCAATCCGATGGCCGCGTGGCCCGATCAGCGCAAGACGCTGCGCGCTCTGGAGAGCCTCGACCTGCTGGTCACTCTCGATACGGAGATGTCGCTGACGTCGCGGCTCGCGGACTACGTCATCGCCCCGATGATGCAGATGGAGACGCCGGCGATGACGATGGGCAGCGAGCTCATCAAGTACTACACGAGCGGCACCGGTATCCCCGCCGCATACGGGCAGTACGTGCCGCGACTCATCGACCCGCCGGCCGGTTCCGATCTCACTGAGGAGTGGCAATTCTTCCTCGGGCTGACGAAGCGGATGAACCTGGACGTGTGGTTCGTGAACTTCTTCGGCGGCGGTGGGGGCAGGTTCATGGAGTCACCGCCGGTGGTGCTCAACATGAATCGCGATACCGACCTCACCACCGAAGAACTTTTCGCACAGATGTGTTCGGGCTCGCGTATACCCTTCGACGAAGTACGCAGCCATCCGCACGGCAAGATCTTCGACGTCGATGCCGTAGTGCAGCCGCGTGACCTCGACTGCACTGCGCGACTCGACATCGGCAACAGCTACCTGCTTGGCGAGCTCGCAGAGGTGCTGGCCGAGGACTTCGTCACTGCGCGAAACGATTCCGCGTTCCCCTTCCGGCTGATCCCGCGACGCAGTCAGAACTTCATGAACTCCTCGGGTACCAGCCTTGCCGCGCTGCACCGGGGCAAACCGTACAACCCCGCGTACATGCATCCCGATGCGATCGAAGCGCTCGGCCTGCAGTCCGGGGCTTCGGTGCGAATCGGCTCGCCACACGACAGCGTTCCCGCGGTGCTCGAAGCCGACGAGACTCTGCGTCTCGACGTGATCGCGATGCATCACGCCTTCGGTGGATTGCCCGAAGAAGACGCCGAGTTCCGCGACCGAGGGACCAACGTCGGCCGACTCGTCCCCACCGACGTCGACTACGACCGCATCACCGGCTTACCGCGTCAGGGCAACATTCCCGTGGATGTCACAGCGCTCGGGTAAGCGCATCGGCGATCGGGGTGTCACCGGAGATCACCTCGAACGTCCGGCCCGCGGTGGCTGGGGTATCGAGGACAGCGAGCAACACCGCGGCGACGTCCTCACGGGGGATGTCGCCGCGGCCGGTCTGATCCGATAGCTCCACGTGCCCGGTGCCCGCGTCGTCGGTGAGATGGCCGGGCCGAACGACGGTCGCGTCGAGTGACTTGCGTGCCCGGATCGCGTCGTCCGCAGCACCTTTCGCGCGCAGGTACGCCACGAAGACCGGATCGCCGATGTCGTCAGGCGCCTCGACGTCGGCTCCGATCGCCGAGACCATCACATAGCGCCGCACCCCGGCGGCCTCGGCGGCGTCGGCCAGCAGAATGGCGGCGTCGCAGTCGACCGTCTGCTTGCGCGCCGCTCCACTGCCGGGCCCTGCGCCTGCGGCGAATACCACCGCGTCGGCGTCCTGCAGGTGTGCCGCAACGTCGGCGGGGGTGGCCGCTTCGAGGTCGACGACCACCGGCTGGGCGCCGGTCGCTTCGACGTCGGCGACGTGGTCGGGGTTCCTGATCAGTCCGACGGCCGTGTCTCCGCGCTCGGAGAGCAGACGTTCGAGGATCAGGGCGATTTTGCCGTGCCCACCGGCGATGACGACTCGCATACCGCCATGCTACGGATGTGCCCCACCTGCGTCGGCACTCGAGTGTGCAGATTTCAGCGCCGCTGCGGCGTGTCGCGAATGGAACCGCACAGTCGCGGCGCCAAGCCGCTACCGACTCGCTCTTTCGCGCAACTCCCGCTTGAGAACCTTGCCATAGCTGTTCTTCGGCAGCTCGTCGAGGTATTCATAGCGCTTGGGTCGCTTGAAGCGGGCGATGCGCTCGAGCAGGTGAGCGTCCAGTTCGGCGGGCGATGCCGACCCGACGATGAATGCGACAACGATCTCGCCCCACTCCTCGTCGGGCGCCCCGACGACTCCTGCCTCGTCGACGCCGGGGTGTTCGAGCAGGATCTCCTCGACCTCGCGGGGATAGATGTTGCTCCCGCCGCTGATGACGACATCCTTGGAGCGGTCCCGCAGCGTGAGGAAACCGCGCCCGTCGAATGACCCCATATCGCCGGTGCGCAACCAACCGTTCAGAAGAGTCTTCGCGGTGGCGCCGGGATTGTTCCAGTAGCCGGCCATGACAACGTCTCCGCGACAGACGATCTCCCCGATCTCGCCTGCCGCTGCCGGTGTGTCGTCGTCGCTCAACACCGCGACGTCGACTCCCGAGCGGGCATAGCCGACGGAGCCGAGGATCGCGTCCTCGGCGTCGATGTGGTCGGCCCTGCGCAGGCCGGTGATCGTCATCGGGGCCTCGCCCTGGCCGTAGAGCTGGACGAAGATCGAGCCGAACGCCGCCATCGCCTTCTTCAGGCTGTCGACGTACATCGGGCCGCCGCCGTAGACGACCGTCCGCAGGTTCTGTGGGCGTGGGCGTCCGGTCTGGACAAGTCGCGCCACCATGGTGGGGGCGAGGAATGCGCTGCAGCCGGGGTGGTACTCGCAGAGGTCGAGAAACTCGTCCGGTTCGAACGCGGCGGACTCCGGAATCACCTGTCGCGCACCGCGTAACACGTACGGCAGGATGTAAAGGCCCGAGCCGTGTGACATGGGCGCTCCGTGCACCAGGCTGCAGTTGTGGTCCGGTGAGTCGAAATCCGCCAGGTGCGAGACGGTCATCGCCATCAGGTTGCGGTGCGTGAGCATCGCGCCCTTCGAGCGCCCGGTGGTTCCGCTGGTGTAGAAAAGCCACGCCAGGGTCTCGGGATCGGTGACGCGCGGCGGATCCAGCAGTCTGCTCGTCGCGCGTACCGAATAGGCTTCCGAGTCAATGGTTTCGACGGGCACATCCGTGACCGACGTCAGTTCCGCACCGATTTTGGGCGACGCGAATACCTGCGAGACGCCCGCGTCGTCCAGGATCTGGACCATCTCGCGCGGGTGAAGCTTGTAGTTGATCGGCACGGCCACGCACTCGGCAGCCCATGTCGCGAACATCAACTCGACGATCTCGGGCCGGTTCTCACTGGCGACGGCGATACGGGTGCCAGGCGCCCCCAGCGTGGACGCCATGCGCAGCGCCCGCTCACGGAGTGCGCTCCACGTATGCAGTTGGCGCTCACCGAGAAACACCGCGCCGCGGTCGCCGAATCGGGCCGCAGCCTGGTCGAGCAGCCCGAACAGGTTCAACTTTCAACCCATTCTGAGTTCAGCGCGAAGTCGGACAGGTACTTGGTCGACGTCCAGCCGCCATCGACGACGATCTCCTGACCGTTGATGAAACTTGCACCCTCCGAGCAGAGGAACGCGACGGTGCTCGCGATATCGCTGACTTCACCCAGCCGCGGGTACGGCGTCATCTCGGTGTTGATCTTGCGGAACCGCGAGTCTTCAAGGCGGCTCGCCACCATCGGAGTGAGGGTGACACCGGGAGCGACGGCGTTGCAGCGAATGCCCTGCGGTCCGTACTGGCAGGCGATGTGCCGCGTCAGTGAGGTCAGCCCGCCCTTGGCCGCCGAATATGCACCGCCACGCAGTCCGCCGACGACGGCGAACGTCGACGTGATGTTGATGATCGCCGAGCCGGGTTGCATGTGCACGACGGCTTCACGGGCAAGTCGGAACGGCGCGCGCAGCATCAAACCGAGGAAATAGTCCAATGATTCGTCGTCGGTCTCGTGCAGCGGCTTGGGCTTGCCCACGCCGGCGTTGTTGATCAGGAAGTCGATGCGGCCCCATCGCGCGATGGCGGCGTCGACGATCTGTCGCGGCCCGTCGTCCGTGGTCAGGTCGACGGCGATGGTGGCAATGCGCTCGGGATCGCCGACCGCCTTCTCCAGGTCGCTGAGTCGTTCCGCGTCGCGGCCAGTGCCGAGGACGGCCACCCCCTGCTCGGCGAGTTTCGTGGCGCATCCGAACCCGATGCCGCTGCTCGCGCCCGTCACGATCGCAACCTGCATATCAGTCCACCTCTGTTCTTCCCGTCGCTCCGCTCGCCCCGGCCATCAGTGTCGCCCGGATCTGATGCTTCAAGACCTTGCCCGCGTCGTTCTTCGGCAGGGCGTCCCAAATGGCAATCTGCTCAGGGATTTTGAACTTGGCCAACCCCTCGCCGATCAGCAGGGTCCTCAGGTCGTCGAGATCGGGTGCTCGTTGGTCCGTGGTCACGATGACCGCGCATGCCCGTTCGCCGGTCCGCTCGTCGGGCACGCCGACGACCGCGATCTCCGCGATGGCCGCATGCCCGATCAGCAGGTCTTCGACCTCCTTGGGCGAAATGTTCTCACCGTTGCGGATGATGATGTCCTTCGCTCTGCCCGTCACAACCAGGTATTCGTCGTCGACCCTACGGGCGAGATCGCCGGTGCGGAAGTAACCCTCGGTGTCGAACGACGCCGTCTCGTCGTCGGTGTGCAGATAACCGACGAGCATCTGCGGTCCGCGTGCGCAGATCTCGCCATCGGTGAGTTTGATGTCGGCGATGCCTGCGCGTCCGTCGGTGTCGGCTGCATGGTCGACGTCGCCGAGAGAACCCACCGTTGTGACCGGCACTTCGGTCGATCCGTATACCCGTGAGACCGCGGCCTTCTCGAAATAGTCGGCTGCCCTGCGGATCAGCGACGGAGGCACCGAGGCCCCGCCGCAGATGAACACCTTCAGATCCGGCAAGCGGGTATCCGCTGCCTCTGCGGCCGCGAGCAGTCCGTCGAGAAACGGTGTGGCACCCGCCATGTGAGTGCAACGTTCCGTCAGCATCAGCGACACCGCGGCATCAGGGTCCCAACGCTCCATCAGCACCGCGGTCGTGCCGAGTAGCAACGGGCATTCGAACGCATAGATCGATCCGCCGATGTGCGCGATCGGCGACGGCACCAGGAACGTGTCGCCGTCGGCCACCAGCCAGTGCTCGCCGATCTGGCGGATCAGCGCGTGGATCGAATTATGGCTGTGCAGAACACCCTTGGGCCGTCCCGTAGTGCCGGACGTGTAGAGGATCATGCGCACCGTGTCGGGATTCAGTACCGGCAACACCGCTGCGGCACCGACGTCGAACAGCGACGCGTACGGCGTGTGACCGCCGCCCCGGACGACGACGACTTCCGGCGGCGACGCCATCGACGCGGTCACCCGCTCCAACATGGCGGCGTAGTCGTGATTGCCGAACCTCGACGGCACGAAAATCGCCCGGCTGCCCGCATCGGCCAGGATGAACGCGAGCTCGCGATCCCGCAGCGAGGGCAGAATGGGATTCACTACCATGCCCGCCAGCGTCGCGCCGAGATAGATGACGGCGGCCTCGTGCCAGTTCGGCAACATGAACGACACCACGCTGCCTGCGGGCATCAATCCCATCAGGGACTGAGCCAGCGCGGTGGCTTTCTCATGTAGGGACCGGCAGTCGAGCCGCACATCACCGTCCACCAACACTGTTCGGTCGGGCGTCGCCCGCGCGGCGTCACGCAGCGCATCGGCAAGAGTCTCGCTCACCCACAGCCCTCGCCGGTAGGCGTCGGCCGCGCGCTGCTCGTCGACCCTCACTGCCCGCCCTGCCCCTTTACCCGGCGCATCGTCATCGAATGCCGGTAGCGCGACGACGGATGTGTGTTGACGGTGACCTGTGCGACGTCACCGTCGGACGTCTTGTACGTGCGCTGCAACTCCAGCGCGGCGGTGCCGATCTCGACCTGCAGCGCGTCCGCCAGCTCAGCGGTGACGGGCACCGCGGCGATCTCTTGACGCACCTCGACGATGCTGACCCCGAACAGGTCCTCGATCAGGGGGAAGATGGGCCCCGAATGCCGTTGCAGCAGACGGCCGACCGCCGCGAACGCCCGGTTGATGTAGTACTCCGTCGCGCATACCGGTGCGGCGGTGCCGTCCGCGCGAAAACCCCTGACCGCCAGCCATTCCGTCCCCACACTCAGCCCGGTCCGCTCGGCGAGGCGTTCGTCGATCGTCACCATCGCATTGGACTCGATGGCCAGTTGAGCGCCGGAGGCGAAGGCGAGCAGATCGTTGATCGACATCACATCCTGGGCATAGCTGCTCGCCTCGGGTCGTGGAACGACGAGCGTCCCGGCGCGCGGGCGGGACGCGACGAGGTTGTCGTCACGCAGCCGTCGCAGTGCCTCGCGCACGGTGTAGCGGCTGACCGCGAAGCGCTCACACAGTTGCTGCTCGGTCGGCAGCTGAGAACCGACGGGATACACCCCATCGACGATCTCCTTGCGAAGGGTGCGCGCGACCTGGAGATACCGGTGGTCGGCCGGCGTGACTGTCATGTGCGTCGCAACGCCAGAACGCTGCCGTCGCCGTCCGCTGACACATACAGAGTGCCGTCGGACCCTGAGGTGATGCCGGCGAACGGCCCCTGCGGGCCGGAGAACGGCGGCATTCCCTTCAGCGGCTTGGGATTTACCCCGGGTGGCGGTCCGACCGGCAGGCCGGACGCGATGGTGTGCTGTTCACCGCTGGCCAAATCGACCGCGATGACCTCTTTTCCGCCTGCGTCGACGATGTACAGCTGACCATCACGGACATGGATGCCCTGTGGCCGCTGCAAACCGTCGACGACGGTCTCGGTCGAACCGGCCAGCCGGACGACGCGGCCCGCGGCCGACTCCGCCACCAGTGGCACCCCGTCGGACCCGAATGCCACACCGACCGGATCCTGCAGTCCGGAGGCGAGCAGTTCGACATTGCCCGACCGCAGCACGTGCACGCTGCCCGTGCCGAGTTCGGCGAATACGATGCTGTCGCCGGGGCCAATGGCAACGCCGTAGAGCTGATCGAATCCATCTGCGAGGTAATCGGTTTCGCCATCAGCCGGGCGGTAGCGGGCGACCTGGCCACCCGATGTCGCCACCACGAAGGCGCCGGGGCCCGCAGGAGCCAGGCCGCGGACAAACCCGGGATACCCCGGTGTGAACAGCATTCCGACGGTTTCCAGTGAGCCGTCGGCGCCGACGGCGTAGAAGTACGTGCCGTCGGCGACGTACAGCCTGCCGTCGTCTCCGACGGCCAGGTCCAGCGGCCAGTTCAATCCGCCCGACAGTGCGGTACGTGTCTCGCCGCCGCCCAGGACCTCGGTGATCTCGCCGGTGAAGTTGGAGACGAACAGCCGGTCGCCAACAAAGGTCAGGTTGTCCAGCCCGGGGTGCAGCTGTGCCAGCAGCGTCTTGTCCCCGGTGCGCGGGTCAATACGCAGTACCTGTCCGCTGGCCACCTGCGTGGACACCAGGTAACCGTCTGAATCGAACTTGACCGCATCCGGCACGCCCAGATCACCGGTCACCCGTTGCGGCTCACCGCCATTGGGATCCACCCGCCAGATCTCATTGGCCGTCATCAGCGGGTAGTACAGCATTCCGTCCGGCCCGACCTCCATCGCGTTCGGCGATGGCAGATCCTCCAGCAGAATGCGTGATGCACCGGTAACCCGATCGAGTTCCATCAGGCGGCCGCCGTCGCGGCATTCGTTGATGAACAGGCGATCTTGATGCACGGTGATCCCGTTCGCGCAGGGGAGGCCGTCGCGCAGCACCCGCGCTGCGCCGCCGGCGTCCCGCACGCTCACTCGCCCGTCCATCACCTCCGTCGCGTAGAGGTTGCCGCGCGTGTCGAAGGCGACGTCGTCGGGAGCGATGATTTCGCTCCCTTTGGGGCTGATCGCCTCGACCTCGCCGCTGGCCAGATTCACGGCGCTGATCTGGCTGCCGGTCACCTGCGCGACGTAGACGCGCCCGTCGGGACCCGTGCGCAGCCCGTTCGCACCGAACAACCGGCTCGGCGTCGTGAGCGTCTCGAGCCGCCAACCGTCGGCGACCTTCGGATTGGTCGCGATATACCGGGAGGGCGGGCGCGATGCCGTCGCGGGAACAGTCATGACCCGGACGCTATCAAGCACTTCTAGTCCAGACAATAGGCCGAAGCGCCTGCTCAGCCGCCCTTGACGGCATCATTACCGCTGCGGAATAGTGTTCTTCAATATGCAGAGCACCATATGTTGTCCGGACAAATGAGATGGCCGACCTTCTGAGGCTGGACGGCCGCATCGTCGTGGTGTCCGGGGCGGGCGGTGGCGGCATCGGCACCACGATCACGCGGATGGCCGCCCAGGCAGGCGCCACCGTGGTCGCGGTGAGCCGGTCGAAGGAGAACCTCGACGAACACGTCGCGCCGCTTGCCGAGGGGGGCTTGGCGGTTGTGCCGGTCTCCGCCGACGCGTCCACCGACGGCGGTGTCGCCGCCGTGATGGACCAGGTGCGTCGCACCGACGGCGCCCTCTACGGATTGGTCAACATCGCAGGCGGGGCCGCGCCATCCACGTGGATGCCCGCGACGCGGGTGACGCGTGAGGATTGGCGGGCACTGTTCGCCGCCAATCTGGAAACCGCGTTCTTCATGAGCCAGGCGGTGGCCGCGGAGATCCGCGAACAGAAGAACCCCGGATCGATCGTCTCGATCTCGTCGATCAGCGGGATGAACACCGCGCCGTTCCACATCGCCTACGGCACGGCCAAGGCGGCGGTCGTCGCGATGACCAGGACGATGGCCGCCGAGCTCGCACTGGACAACATTCGCGTCAACGCCGTCGCGCCCGGCGTGACGGCGACGGCCGCATCGCGCACCTACGTCGACGACGACGCTGATCGCGACCGCACCGCGATCGCGATGGGCCGCCGCGGCACTCCCGAAGAACAGGCGGGCGCGATCCTGTTCCTGCTGTCGGACATGTCGAGCTACATCACCGGTCAGACGCTGCTCGTCGACGGTGGCCTCAATCTCAAATGGACGCATCTGGGTGCCGACAACACCTCGCTGTTTCTCGCCGACGACTCCTTCCGAGAAACCATTAGGAGGATCTAGTGACCCACACCGAATCCGACCTCGACGCCGCGATCGAGATCGACGCCGATCCGGACGACTCGACGGGAGAGATCGCCGAAGACCTGTCGTCTCCGATGACCATCGGTGTCGACGCCTACATCTCGCCGGAATACGCTCGCAACGAGCGTGATCGGTTGTGGCGCAAGGTATGGCAGCAGGTCGGCCGGGTCGAGGAGATTCCTGAGGTCGGCAGCTACCTGACCTACGACATCCTCGACGACTCGATCATCGTGGTGCGGACGGGCGCGCACACCTTCTCCGCACACCACAACGTGTGCATGCACCGCGGTCGAAAACTGGTCGACAAGCCCGAGGGCGGCAAGAACGCCGTCGGCCGGGCCCACAAATCCTTCGTATGCGGATTCCACGGCTGGACATACAGTTTGGATGGTGCCTGTACCCACATCCGCGAGCAGGACGACTGGAAGGGCGCGTTGACCCCGGACAACACCCACCTTGCGCCCGTCCAGGTCGACACGTGGGGCGGCTGGCTGTTCGTCAACATGGATCCCGATTGCGAATCATTGACCGACTACTTGATGCCCGCGGCGAAGATCCTCGATCCGTTCGGTCTGGAGAACATGCGCTACAAGTGGCGCAAGTGGCTCTACTTCGACTGCAACTGGAAGGTCGCGATGGAGGCCTTCAACGAGACCTACCACGTGTTCACCACGCACCCGGAGTTCAACAAGTTCGGTGAATTCAAGGGTTGGGCCAAGGCGCAGGGCAAGCACAGCAACATCGGCTATGACGCGCCGAAGGGTATGGACGAGACCAAGTCCAAGATCCGCCTCGGCACCGGCGATCCACGCATCTCGACAGCAGAGATGCAGATCTACACGATGGAAGAGACCAACGCGACCACTACGAACACATTGGTGAACGCCGCCAAGCGACTCGTCGACGAATTGCCCGAGGGCACCCCGGCCGACCAGGTGTTGCAGCATTGGCTGGCGTCTGCGCGCCGCGACGATGAGGAGCGGGGTGTCATCTGGCCGACGATCCCGCCCGACATCCTTGGTCAGAGCGGAACCGCCTGGCAGATCTTCCCGAACTTCCAGGTCGGCCAGGGCCTGACGAGCGCACTGTGCTACAGCGCCCGGCCCGATCCCAGTTATAACCCGGACAAGTGCATCTTCGAGGTTGCGGTCTTCGAGCTCTATCCCAAAGGTGAAGAACCGCAGACGGAATGGCAGTACACACCGAAGGATTCGCCGAATTGGCTGTCGGTGCTGCCGCAGGACTTCTCGAATATGGCAGCTGTGCAGCAGGGCATGAAGTCGGCGGGTTTCGGGGGCACCAAACCCAACCCGTATCGCGAGCGCAGCACCGTCAACCTGCACCATCAGCTGTCCAAGTACATGGGCACCGGCGAACCACAGGACCTGTGATTTCGGCGTGCTGGGTCACGCTCACGGGCTGTCTCGAATTGAAGTTCTCGCTGGATCGACGGGCATAGTTCGTCGCTGGATCGATGGTGAGTGTTAGTACTGGGGCCGCCCGATCAGGCGGGCAGTGGTGTGCTGGCGAGGTGGTTGAGGATCTTGCCGATGTTGTGGACCGCGGCGTGGAATGTCCATTCGCTGCGTGCTCGGGCCAGGCCTCTGCCGGTGAATCGGCGGAATCCGAGGTTGTGCTTGGCATGTCCGAATGGTGTCTCGGCGATGTGAGATCGCATGGCGTACTGAATGATTCCCTGCGGGGTGCGTAACCGGTGAGCCATCGCCGCGATCGGATCGGCGTCGGTGGGCGGTGGCCCTTGAGTGGGATGTTCGGTGGCCGCGTGGTGCACGTCGCGGGCCTTGCCGGTAGCGATCAGCCGGTCTGGTCCTGGCGCGGTCAGGTTCTCGTTCGTGCAGTAGCCGGCGTCGGCGAGCACCATCGCGATCGAGGAGGCGGTGGCCGTGGTTGATGTGTCATCGCGGCGGTGGCCGGTGATCAGGTCCGCGGACTTGATGGCCTTGTCGATCATGTCGGTGTAGTACTGGTTGTCCACCGGGCTGGTGCCCACCCCGGTGGCCACGATCAGCCCGTCAGCGGCGGTGACTGCCTGGCAGTTGTAGCCCTGCAGCCAGCCACCCCCGCGCAACGGCTGGATCCGTGATTGGGGATCCGTGAGATTGGCCGTGCGTCGACGTTGGTGGCGGCCTGGGCGGCAGCCACCTGCGCCGCCCCGGGCCCGCTCCAGTCGCGCTCGCGCCTGACGGAACCCGGGGCGTTCTGCTCGACGGGGCGCCGGGTGAGCGGCCCCGGACGTCCGGGCGCCGACCGCGCCGCTGCGGCCCAACTCTGGTGTTTGGCCTGCGACCTGGCCACCGCCGCGGCCAGCACCCGCTCGGCCATCGCCACCTGGGCGCCGGCCGGGATCCGGCCGGTCATCTTCTCCCCGGCCGCGATGCGCGCCAGATACTTGCCCACCAAGGGGGTTGCGTTTCGGGGCGTTGGGCGGCCGATTTTGGGGGTGGATGGGGGCTGGGGCTTGGGCGATGCGCCCCGATCGGTCGTGGGCAACCCGTTCGAGCTCAACCGATCCCGCAGCCGGTGCACCATCATCGGCGGCGGGCCCCTGGGCGGTGTCCTCGGCGTTGCGCCGTGCCAGCGCTTCGGCGATGCGTTTAGCCAGCACCGCCGGATCGGTCAACTCGGCCGGTACCGACCCCGGGTTATCGTCGCCAAACATCTCGTCCTCGGCGGCATCAGTGGCTTCGTGTGCGGCCGCCGCAGCCTTGGCGATTCGGGCCGCCTCCGCCGCGGCGGCCTTGGCTAGCCCCGAGGTGGTGCGGTTGGCCGACAGCGACGCGTTCGAGGCGATCTTGACTCCGTCGAGTGCCACAGTCTCCAGCCGGCCCAACCCCAGCCCGGCAGCCAACATCAACACCTCGGTGAACAACTGCTCACACGCGGCGTGGTTCTCGGCGCGAAACCGCGCGATCGTGACGTGATCAGGCCCATCACCAGCACAGATCACCCGATAAGACACCACATCAGCACACGCCCGCTCGATCCGACGCGAGGACCGCACCCCCTGCGACCACGCCCAGATCAGCAGCGTCACCAACATGTCGGGGTCATACCCGGCCCGCCCGACACCACCGGTCCGTCGCTGGTGGTGAAACGCCGAGGTGTCCAACCCCTCCACGATCCCGATCAACGCCCACACCGAATGATCCGCAGGCAGCCACTCCCGCATATCCGGCGGAACTAAGAACTGCTGATCACGCACTACCGGTCGATACCCCTTGGCCACCAACACATTCTCGACGACCAACAAATCAGGCACTCACACCGACACGCCATTTCGAAACAACCCGCTCACCGTGACTAAACACGCCGAAATCGCAACTGAAGGAGACATATGACGATGTTCGACACGTGCGGGCCGACTGATACACCGTCCGATATCGACATCCCCACAATTCGGGAGAAGTACGCCGCCGAACGCGCCAAACGTCTGCGGCCCGAGGGCGGTTCGCAATATCTGGAGCTGGAAGGCGATTTCGCCGATTTCTACGAGGTCGATCCCTACACGACGGTGACCGAGCGCGGCCCGATCGTCGAAGACGCCGACGTCGTCATTCTCGGCGGTGGCTTCGCCGGACTTCTGGCAGGCGCCTATCTCAAGAAGGCCGGCGTCGTCGGTATCCGCGTCATCGAGATGGCAGGCGACTTCGGTGGGGTGTGGTACTGGAACCGGTTCCCCGGAATCCAATGCGACAACGACGCTTACTGCTATATCCCGCTGCTCGAAGAGCTGGACTTCATGCCATCGAAGAAGTTCGCCGACGGCGCCGAGATCTTCCAGCACTGCCGCAACATCGGTAAGCACTTCGGCCTGTACGACGGTGCCTTGTTCTCCACCCAGGTACGCGAGCTACGTTGGGACGACGCGACGGAGCGGTGGCGAATCAGCACCGACCGCGGCGACGACATCCGTGCTCGGTTCGTTGTGATGGCACAGGGCTCATACAACCGGCCCAAACTGCCGGGAATCCCCGGTATCAAGGACTTCGCGGGGCACGTCTTTCACTCCGCGCGCTGGGACTACGACTACACCGGCGGTGACGCCGACGGCGGCCTCCACAAGCTGGCGGACAAGCGCGTCGCACTCGTCGGCACCGGCGCTACCGGGATCCAGTTGGTGCCGCACCTCGGCCGTGATGCCCAGCGACTCTACGTATTCCAGCGGACACCGTCGTCGGTGGATGCGCGCTCCAACCCGGCTACCGATCCAGACTGGGCCGCGTCTCTGCAGCCGGGTTGGCAGGAGGAGCGCAAGCGGAACTTTCACAACTGGTCGCCGTTCGTCGGCGTGGTGTTCGGCGAGCCGGACCTAGTGTGCGACTTCTGGACTGAGCTCGGTCGCAACCTGACCGCCCGCATCGCGGGCAGCGATGACCCTGCGTCGGTGACCATCGAGCAGATCATGGCCTTCCGGGAAGAGGAAGACTACAAGATCATGGAGCGGCTGCGCCGCCACGTCGCCGAGGTCGTCGAGAACCCCGACACCGCCGAGGCGCTCAAGCCGTACTACCGATTCATGTGCAAGCGTCCGACGTCCAGCGAGCACTATCTGGCCACTTTCAACCGACCGAACGTCGCCCTCGTCGATGTGTCCGCGTCCAAGGGTGTAGAACGGCTGACCGAAAAGGGCATCGTCGCAGGCGGAGTCGAATACGAGGTCGATTGCGTGATCTTCGCCAGTGGCTTCGAGATCTCCACCGAAATCAGCCGCCGGTACGCGATCGAGACGATCGTCGGGCGCGGCGGGCTCTCGCTCTTCGACTACTGGAAGGACGACTACAAGACCCTGCACGGGATGACCAGTCGCGGATTCCCGAATCAGTTCTTCACCGGCTTCATCCAGGGTGGAGTATCGGCCAACACGACGGCGATGTTCGAGCAGCAGGCCAAGCACATCGCCTTCATCATCGCGGAAGCGCAGAACCGGGGGGCCACCACGGTCGAACCCAGCCAGGAGGCCCAAGACGCCTGGGTGCAGACGGTCCGTGAGGTAGCGATAGACAACTCGGCATTCGAACTCTCCTGCACGCCGGGCTATTACAACAACGAGGGCCGCGGCGGCGCAGTGGGCAACGGCTCCTTCCTCGGTGACTTCTATTCGCCCGGGTTCTACGCCTTCGACGAGTTACTCGCCGAGTGGCGCGCAAAGGGTGACCTCGATGGTCTTGTTCTCGGGAACTAGCGATTTGTGTGCGTTTACGTGCGGTGAGCGCACGTTATTGCACACAGACGGGAGCTAAATGGCTGACTTGAGATTCGACGGTCGGGTGGCCGTCGTCACCGGCGGTGGCAGGGGACTGGGCCGCTCTTACGCCCTGCTGCTGGCAGCGCAGGGCGCGAAAGTCGTCGTCAATGATCCCGGCGGAAGCATCACCGGTGGCGGTAGTGCCTCCCACCCGCCACCCGATGCGGACGCCACACCCGCCGACGACGTGGTGCGCGAAATCGTCGCTGCCGGAGGAGAGGCTGCTGCCAGTACCGATTCGGTGGCCACCCCGGCAGGCGGCGCGGCGATCATCGAGACCGCGCTGGACCGGTTCGGCCGCATCGACATCCTCATCCACAACGCCGGAAACGTCCGACGCGCCCCGCTGCGGGAGATGAGCTACGAGGACTTCGAGGCCGTCGTCGACGTCCACCTGCGCGGTGCGTTCCACGTTGTGCGGCCGGCATTCCCGGTGATGTGCGACGCAGGCTACGGACGCATCGTGCTGACGTCCTCGATCGGCGGCCTGTACGGCAACCATGGAGTCGCGAACTACGCGGCCGCCAAGGCGGGCGTGATCGGGCTGTCCAACGTCGCGGCGATGGAGGGTATCGAACACGGGGTGAGGAGCAACGTGATCGTGCCCGCGGCCGTCACTCGGATGGCCGAAGGCATCGACACATCGGCGTATCCGCCGATGGGACCGGAGCTGGTGGCGCCCGTGGTCGGGTGGCTTTCCCACGAGACATGTTCGGTCACCGGGGAAACACTCGTCGCGCTCGCGGGTCGGGTGGCCACGGCCATGGTGGCGGAGACTCCGGGTGTGTACCGTCCGTCGTGGTCGATCGCCGACGTCGGTGAGAACATGGCGGAGATCCGCGACGACACCCAACCGTTGGTGTTCCCCGTGGTGCCAGGCGGTCACGGTGACCACATCCGATACAGCTTTCAGATGGCGGCGGCTGTGTCATCGGAAGTGAACCATGCCTAACGGTCCGCTGGCGGGCGTACGCGTCGTCGACCTCACCGCGATGGTGATGGGACCGTACTGCACGCAGATCATGGCGGACATGGGAGCCGAGGTGATCAAAGTCGAACCCCCACAAGGCGATAACACGCGATTCATCTCGGTCGGTCCGGAGTCGGGGATGAGCGGGGTGTTCGTCAATGTGAACCGCGGAAAGCGGAGCATCGTGCTGGACCTGCAGACCGACGCGGGTAACGCGGCGTTGCGTGCACTCGTCGAACGTGCCGACGTCTTCATCCACTCGATGCGATCGAAGGCGATCACCAAGCTGGGATTCGGCTACGACGATGTCGCCGCGATCAACCCGGGGATCGTCTACACCAACTGTTACGGATACGGCCACCGCGGACCGGACCGCGACCGGCCCGCCTACGACGACACCATCCAGGCCGAATGCGGATTGCCCGCGGTGCAGGAGCAGCTGACGGGGCAGGCCGACTTCGTCGGCACCATCATCGCGGACAAAGTGGCCGGGCTCACCGCGGTGTATGCGACGACGATGGCGCTGTTCCACCGTGAGCGCACGGGGGAGGGCCAAGAGGTCGAGGTCGCGATGTTCGAGACTATGGCATCCTTCATGCTGGTCGAACATGCCAACGGCGCCATGTTCGACCCTCCGTTGGGCCCGGCCGTCTATCCGCGCACGGTCGCGCCGAATCGAAGGCCGTATCGCACCAGCGACGGGTACATCGCGGCACTGATCTACAACGACAAGCACTGGGACGCCTTCATCAACGCGGTGCAGCCGGCGTGGAACAACGATAAGTACGCGACCCTCGAGCTGCGTTCCAACGACATCGATGCCGTCTACGGATTGCTGGCCGAAACCTTGAAGGAACGCACCACCGAGGAGTGGCTCGCGCTGTTCGGTCAGCTCGAGATTCCCGCGGCACGGCTCAACACGCCGGACGCATTGTTCGACAACCCGCATCTCAACGCCGTCGGTCTGTTCGAAACGGTGGACACTGTGCACGGGCCCGTGCGGTTTCCCGGTGTGCCGACCTGGTTTTCGCGTACCCCCGGGCGAGTCGCCGGTCCTGCTCCGCTATTGGGAGAAGACACCGACGAGGTACTCGGCGAGCTCGGGCTCACGTCGGGCGCCGAGACCGGAGCGGGGTAGGCATGGACTTCGAGATGGGTCAGAAGGCTGACGCGCTGCGCCGTGATCTGCGTGAGTTGGTGAACACCCATGTGCCCGAACACTTTCTGGGCGCGTTCACCGACAATCCAGCTGACCTGGAGACCGCACAGTCGTTCTGTCGGCTGCTGGCCGAGCGCAACCTGCTGTGCCTGTCGTGGCCCGAGGAGTTCGGCGGCGGCGCGGCATCGGTATGGGAGCAGACGGTGGTGCGCGAAGAGATGTGGGCGCATCACGAGCCGCGGGGCGCCCAGTACATGGGGGTCAACTGGGTGGGGCCCATCATTATGCGGCACGGCACCGAAACCCAGCAGCGCAGGCACCTGCCGCCCATTGCCCGCGGCGAGGTCATTTGGTGCCAGGGCTTCTCCGAACCCGAGGCAGGCTCGGACCTCGCCTCACTGAGAACCACGGCACGCCAAGACGGCGACAGCTGGCTGGTGAGCGGTCAGAAGATCTGGACCTCCTACGCGACCATGGCTCAATGGTGCTTCCTGCTTGCCCGCACATCGAAAGTGGGAGAAGGAGCAACCCAGAAGAAACAACAGGGTCTGACGATCTTTCTGGTTCCGATGGACGATCCGGCGATCCAGGTCCGCCCGATCCGCGCCATGTTGGGCCCACACCACCTCAATGAGGTGTTCTTCGATGACCTGCGGGTCACCGAGGCCGACGTGCTGGGCACCGTCGATGCGGGCTGGTCGATCGTGCAGGACGTCATGTCCTTTGAGCGGGTCGGCATCGCGCGGTACGCCCGGTGCGAGCGTCTACTGGCGGCCGCGCCAACGGTCCTGGGGCACCGCTGGGACGAGCTGTCCCCGGAGCTTCGCGGACGGTGGGTCCGCATGTTGACGCACTGCCGTCGGGCACGTCTGATGGCGTATCGGGTGGTCTCGTTGCAGAGCAGCGGCCGCATCCAGCCAGGCGACGCAGCTGCCTATCGGATCGCCGTCACCAAGCTGGACCAGGACAGCGCCGAGGTGCTGATGGAGATCGCGGCCGAGGTGGCCAACGACGATCCACGCGCGGCCTGGTTCCTCGGCGAGGTGGAGGACCACTGGAGGTATTCGCAGGCCTCCACCGTGTCATCCGGCAGCATCGAGATGCAGCGCATCCTGCTGTCCCGTGCGCTACTGGCGGCCGCCAAATGAGCGAGATGGTGCTCGACCTGTCCGATGACGCCAAAGAGTATGGCCGCCAGGCTCTCCGGGCGTTCGAGTCGGCCGGTGGTGACCAGCTGGTACAAGACGCCGAGGCCAAGCCGGATATCCGAGAGTCGCTTTCCGGACCGGTGCTCGCCGGACTCGGCGCTTGGGAACTCGATCCGCGAAATGACACCGATGGCCTCGAAGCCGCCGCGGCGCTGTGTCGCAGCGCCGGTTACTGGGCGGTGCCCTATCCGGTCGCCGAGCGGTTGGCTGCCTCCACCGATCTCGACGTCGACGGCTTGATTCTGGTCGCGGGCAACCGTCCGTCCGGTCCACTCGTAGGTCTCGAATCCCGCTGGGCCGCTGTGACGCTCGACGGTGCTCGATCGAGCGTGACAGGCGTGGGTGCGGCCGGCCCGGCGTTCGTCACCGAACTCGAGCTGTCCGCGATCGACGATGCCGGTTCCGCCGACGTCGCGCTGGGTCTCGTCCTGCCGTGCTGGACGTTGCTCGGCATGCTGGATCGCGCCATCGAGCTCACCATCGCGCACATCGGTCTGCGCAAGCAGTTCGGGCAGACGCTGTCGTCATTCCAGGGTGTTCAGTTCCAACTGACCGACGCCGAGGTCGAGCGCAGTGGCGTGGACATCCTCGCCAAATACGCGCTGTGGAGTATCGGTTCCGGACAACCGGATGCGCTCAATGATGCCCTGGCGTTGAGGATGTCGGCCATCGAGGCGGCCGAGATCGTCTTCCGGGTCTGCCACCAGCTGCACGGTGCGGTCGGATTCTGTGACGAGACCACGCTGTCGTGGCTCTCGCGCTACAGCCAGCCACTGCGCCGCTTGCCGTTGGGGCTTTCGGCGACGCGGGACGAGCTGACCCGCCGTGTCGATGGATCCGGTTTGACGGGTCTGTTCGCATGAAGGTCGTCGTCATCGGAACCGGGTTCGGTAAGCACGCGGCCGCCCCGGTCTTCGAGAGCCTCGGGCTCGATGTCGACGTGATCACCCCGCGCGACGACGTGGCGGTGAAGGCTGCCATCGCGTCGGACGTCGACCTCGTCTCGGTACATTCCCCGCCGTTCATGCACGTCGAGCACGTGAACGCCGCAATCGACCACGGGCACGCAGTGCTGTGCGACAAACCGTTCGGCCGTAACGCAGCCGAGGCGGAGTCGATGCGCGAACGGGCGCAGAGGGCGGGCGTGCTGAACTTCCTGAACTTCGAGTTCCGCTTCAACGAGTCGTGGTCGAAGCTCAAACAGTTGGCCGACGATGGAACGATCGGCAGGCCAATCCATTTGAACTGGACGTTCTACGGCAGCGGATTGCGTGGTCGACGGTACGGCTGGATCAATGACCTCGAGCTCGGCGGCGGATGGATCGGCGCCTACGGCTCCCACCTGATCGACTTCACACGCTGGCTGTTCAACAGCGAGGTCGCCGATTGCGGAGGCGTGACCCGGATCGACGGGTCGCCACCCGAGGCCACTGCCGAGGATGCGTACTCGGCGTGGTTCACGATGGCGAACGGCTGCACCGCCGCACACGACACCGGCTTCGCCGGGGCGGTCCCGCTTGCGCCGCGCGCCACGCTGCTGGGCACTGACGGCTCGCTCGAATTGACGGCGGACACCAAGCTGGTCGTGCACCGACCAGGTGCAGAACCGCAGATCTTCGAATTCCCACCTGCGCCAAGGCGATCGTCGCCACCGGCGTTGTCGTCATTCCTGGGCGAGGTCGTCGATGCGGTACGGACCGGAACGCAGATCACTCCCTCATTCGACGACGGTGTCGCGGTAGCCCATGCGATGGACCGACTACGGGCCAAGTCATGAGCGGCGAAACTGAAGATATGCCCGAATTTTCGGGAGGTTCTCGTGCACAAGCTCAGTTTCGGCAGAGAGTGCGTGACTGGTGCACCGACCACATCCCGAGCGATTGGCGTCAGACCCAAACCGGCGCCACCGACGAGGAATTCGTCGCGTTCCAGCAGTCGTGGTTCGCCGAGCTGCACAAAGCCGGCTTCGCCGTCCCGCACTGGCCGCGCGAATGGGGTGGCGGACTCTCGGTCGCCGAGCAGGTGGTGCTGTACCAGGAGCTGGCCGCCCACGATGCGCCACGGCTGGTGCTCGCGTTCGTCGGAATCCACCACGCCGCATCCACCCTGCTGGTCGCGGGTACCGAGGAGCAGCGCCGTCGACACCTTCCGGCGATCCTCGACGGGGAGATCTGGGTGCAGGGTTTCTCGGAGCCAGAGGCAGGATCCGATCTGGCCAGCCTGCGCACCAGCGCGCGACGCGAAGGCGACGCTTTCATCGTCAACGGCCAGAAACTATGGGCCAGTGGCGGTATGCACGCCGACTGGTGTTTGCTGTTGGCGCGCACAGATCCCGATGCCCCCAAACGGAAAGGCATTTCGTACTTCCTACTGGACATGACGACGCCCGGCGTCGAAGTGCGGCCGATCCGCAACGCGATCGGGGATTCGCACTTCTGCGAGGTGTTCCTCAACGATGTGAAGATCCCCGCCACCAACCTCGTCGGCGCCGAGAACCAAGGATGGCAGGTCGCGCAGGCGACGCTGGGCGCCGAGCGTGGTATGACGATGCTCGAACTCGCCGAGCGTCTCGGCAATGCGGGCTTCCGATGGCTGGTCAAGAGCAGCCCGGTCGACGATCCGATCGTGGCCGATCGCCTGGCGCAGTTCGAGATCGAGATCACGGGGCTGCGCGGCATGTGTCGCAAAGTGGTCGAGGATAATGAGGCTGGGATCGCTGGACCTGCCGATGCCTCCATCGTCAAGCTGTTCTACAGCGAGTTACTGCAACGGATGACGGATTTCGGCGCGGAGGTCGGGGAACTGGCCGCTCACACCGAGTTGGCGAAGCCGATGTCGAGCGGTTGGGAGTCCGGCGCCTGGATGCTCGACTTCATCGGGTCGTGGGAGTGGACGATCCCCGGCGGCGCGAGTGAAATCCAGCGCACCATCATCGGCGAACGTGGGCTGGGCCTGCCGCGAGAACCGAGCGCCGTCTAATGGCCGACTATTCGGAGTTCCACGACGAGTTGCGCTCGGTCGCAGGCGATCTGCTGGCCAAGGACCGCGCGGTCGACTGGCAGGTGCTCGTCGACGCGGGGTGGGTCGGGCTGGAAGTGCCCGAGCAGTTCGGCGGGGCGGGTGCGACGTTCGCCGAAACCGCGGTGGTGTGCGAGGAGATTGGCCGCGCCGCAGGCGCGAACAGTTACCTGGGCAGCGCAGTACTGGCCGTCGGCACACTGAAAGCGCTGCAGCCCAGTGATACTCGTGATCGACTGCTGACGGAGGTTGGTTCCGGCGCGATCAGGCTGGCGGTCGCGATCGAATCGGACTTCGTGCCCGACGCCGAGGGTGCCGACCGGATCCTCGTCGTCACCGACGACGGCGTCGCAGTCGGCGCACCGACCGTCACCGCGCAGCCGGTGCTCGACGAGACGCGCAGACTGGCCACGGTCACGGCGACCGACACCGCCGAGGTGCTGAGGTTCGACGGGGACCACGCTGTCGCGGTTGGCCGACTTCGTGATCGGGCGACAGTGGCCGTCGCGTGCGACAGCCTGGGCCTGTCGGAGGCGATGCTGACCGCGACGGTGGGCTACGCAAAAGTGCGCGAGCAGTTCGGCAGGCCCATCGGCTCGTTTCAGGCCGTCAAGCACGCCTGCGCCGACATGCTCGTGGCGATCTCCGTGTCCCGCCACCTCGTCGGCGCCGCCGTGCAAGCCATCGTCGACGACCGACCCGACGCCGATGTCGCCGCCGCGATGGCCAAGTCGCACGCCTGCGGATCGGCCGTCGACATCGCGGGCAAGGCCATGCAGCTACATGGCGGCATCGGTTACACGTGGGAGAGCGGCATCCACGTCTATCTCAAACGCGCCGCCCTCAACCGTTCACTGTTCGGTTCACCGGCAGCGCATCGCAAACACTTAGCTCGTCGCTATCTATAAGGAAATCAAGGAGTTTCACATGACTGTACCGGTCTACAAGCGCATTCTGGACCTGTTCGAGGCCGAGGGCGTCAACACGCTTTTCGGCATACCGGACCCCAACTTCGTGCACATGTTCTCCGAGGCAGACGCCCGCGGTTGGTCGGTGGTGGCGCCGCACCACGAGTTGAGCGCCGGCTTCATGGCCGAGGCCGCATCGCGGATGACCGGCGGGCCCGGTCTGTGCATCGGCACTCTCGGTCCAGGTATGGCGAACATCGCCGGCGCAATCCAGTGTGCCTTGGTGGAGAACTCGCCGGTGATCTTCCTCGGTGGCCAGCGCGCCCGTATCACCGAGCGTCGCGTGCGCCGCGGTCGCATCCAATTTGTGCAGCAGGAACCACTTTTCGCGGCGTCGGTCAAGTACAGCAGCTCGATCGAGTATGCCGACCAGACCGACGAGATCATCCGCGAGGCGATCCGCCGCTCGATGTCGGGAACCCCGGGACCGTCCTACATCGAGTTCCCATCCCACGTCATACTCGAAGAGCTAGATGTCGCAGAACCTTTGCCGCCCAACCGGTACCGACTCGTAAACCAAGGGGCCGGTGCTCGTGAGGTCGCCGAGGCCGCGAAACTGATCCGCGAGGCGAAGAGCCCGATCCTGTTGGTGGGCCACGGTGTGCACACCTCGCGCACCCAGCAGGAGGTCAAAGAGCTCGCCGAGCTGATGGCCTGCCCCGTCATTCAGACCTCCGGGGGTACGTCCTACATCCCGGGTCTGCAGGATCGGACGTTTCCCTACCTGTTCTCCCCGGCCGCCAACGAGGCCGTCGAGGAATCGGACCTCTGTGTCGCACTGGGAACCGAACTCGGTGAGCCCATGCACTACGGCCGAACCCAACACTGGGCCGGCAAAGACGCCAACCGCAAATGGGTGTACGTCGAGCAGGACCCCGCCGCCATCGGCGTCAACCGCCAGTTCGACGTGCCGCTGGTCGGCGATCTGCGCGGCGTCCTACCCCAGCTCGTCGAGGCGCTGCGCGACACCCCGCGCGCCCCGTCGGCCAACCTCGAGAAGCTCGTCAAGGCCGATGCCGACGAACTCGCGCAACTTGCCGAAAGTGCGCCGTCGGGACGTTCGCCTATCCATCCGGCGCGCTATGTCGTGGAGGCCACCAAGGCGTTCAACGAGCTCGAGGACGGCATCATGGTGCGCGACGGCGGTGCGACCGTCATCTTCGGTTGGACCTACTCGCAGTCAAAGCCGCGCGACGTGATCTGGAACCAGAACTTCGGGCACCTCGGCACAGGCCTGCCCTACGCGGTGGGCGCATCGGTCGCCGAGGGCGGCCAGCGGCCGGTGATGCTTTTGACAAGCGACTCGGCATTCCTGTTCCACATCGCCGAACTCGAGACCGCCGCCAGGCTGAACCTGCCTCTGGTGTGCGTCGTGGGCGTCGACCATCAGTGGGGACTGGAGGTGGGTGTCTACAAGCGCACGTTCTCTCAACCGTCCCCGCAGCCCGGCGTGCATTGGAGCAAGGACGTCCGGATGGACAAGATCGCCGAGGGCTTCGGCTGCCATGGCGAATTCGTCGAGAAGGAAGATGAGATCGGACCGGCCATCGCCCGCGCCTACGCCAGCGGCAAAGTCGGTGTGGTGCACGTATGCATCGACCCGAAAGCCAACTCCGAAGAGATGCCCAAGTACGACCGATTCCGGACCTGGTATGCAGAAGGCACCCAGTAAGCGCCGCATTTAAGGAAGAGATGGTGAAAGTCATGCGCGAATATCTGAAGTTCTACATTGACGGCGAGTGGGTCGACCCGGTCGAGCCGAAGACCCTGGACGTCGACAACCCGACGACGGAGACGGTGTCCGGCAAGATCGCGATCGGCTCCGCGGCCGACGTCGACAAGGCAGTCAAGGCGGCGAGGAAGGCCTTCGCCACCTGGTCGGTGAGCACCCGCGAAGAGCGCCTTGACCTTTTGCAGGCGATCCTGTCCGAATATCAAAAGCGGTCGGCCGATCTCGGCGAGGCGGTCTCCGAGGAGATGGGTGCGCCGCCGTCGCTCGGCTCGGGAGCGCAGGTGTATCTGGGCCTCGGACATCTCAACGGTGCCATCGACGCGCTCAAGAACTACGAATTCGAAGTGCCGCGTGGCGCTGCGATGATTTTCAAGGAGCCGATCGGCGTGTGTGGGCTGATCACTCCGTGGAACTGGCCGATCAACCAGATCGCGTGCAAGGTGTTCCCGGCGCTGGCGACCGGCTGCACGATGGTGCTCAAGCCGTCGGAGGTCGCGCCCTACTCCGGGCAGATCTTCACCGAGGTCATGGATGCGGCCGGAACGCCGGCCGGTGTCTACAACATGGTCTTCGGTGAAGGCGCCGGCGTCGGGGCCGCGCTGTCCAGCCATCCCGACATCGACATGGTGTCGTTCACCGGTTCGACGCGGGCGGGCATCGACGTTGCCAGGAATGCGGCGGCGACGGTGAAACGGGTGACGCAGGAACTCGGCGGCAAGAGCCCGAACATCGTGCTCGACGACGACAACTTCGCGCAGAACGTCGCGGCAGGCGTCGCGGCGATGATGCCGAACTCGGGTCAGAGCTGCAATGCACCGTCGCGCATGCTGGTGCCGAAGTCCCGCAAGGATGATGCCATCGCCGCCGCGAAGGCCGCAGCCGAGCAGGTGAAGGTCGGCGACCTCGCGGACCAGACAGCCATCGGTCCGGTGGCGTCGAAGGCGCAATTCGACAAGATCCAGGGCCTCATCCAGAAGGGCATCGACGAAGGAGCCACGCTGGTGGCTGGCGGTCCCGGACGGCCCGACGGTCTGGAGACCGGCTACTACGTCCGGCCGACGGTGTTCGCCGACGTCACCAACGACATGACGATCGCGCGCGAGGAGATCTTCGGGCCCGTGCTGTGCATCCTCGATTACGACGACCTCGACGACGCGATCGAAATCGCCAACGACACCGACTACGGGCTGGCCGGGTACGTCTCTGCGGCCGACATCGAGGCGGCGCGTGGAGTGGCCCGCAGGATTCGCGCTGGCCAGGTCGCCATCAACCACGCGTTCGACCTGAACACGCCGTTCGGTGGCTACAAGCGCAGCGGCAACGGCCGCGAATGGAGTGAGTACGGCTTCGACGAGTACCTGGAGATCAAGGGCACGCTCGGCTACGCGCCTGCCTAGGGGACGCGATTTC
Source organism: Mycolicibacterium tusciae JS617 (assembly GCF_000243415.2). The sequence goes on along the minus strand of NZ_KI912270.1, from coordinate 3,730,694 downwards.
GGTGCGCCTGCGGTCGTTGACCCTCTTTGCCACGCTGGTTGTGAGTCATGTTGACGACCAGAGTGGGGAGTTGGGTTGTGTCGATCAGTCCGGGGTTCACGGCTGCGGAGATTCATGATTTCGTCGTTGAGTATCACTTGCAGCCTTATGGCCAGAAGGAGGCCTGGCGTGCTGCTCAGGGGGTTTCTGTCCGCCAGTTGAGGCGCTGGGAAGCCACGGTGTTCGCCGGTGATCTCGACCGGGGCCTGATTCCGCGAGAGGGTAGTGGTATGACAGGTCCCCCTGGGAGACGAGCGGCGTTCGTTCAGGCGAAGACGGCAAAGCAGGAACGCGAGGCGGCCGAACTGGCTGGGTTGCGGGCGCGGGTCCGCGAGCTCGAGGCGACCAACGAGGCGTTGGGAAAAGCTATCGGGCTCTTGCACGAATTGAACGTGCCAGGGCCCGACTCCACCCCGACGATCCGCAATCTCGACGATTCCTCGACGCCGAGAACGGACTCGTCGCCGAGCTGACCGCGGCGACCGGTTCGCAACGGCAAGCGCTGGCGATGATCGATCTGTCGCGCTCGAGCTGGCACTACCGATCGCACCCGCGCCCGCGCGTGGCCGACCCGGTGCCGCACAAGGATCGGGCCTACCCCTCGCGTATCGGCGTCTCCGACCGTGCGGCGATCGCCGAACATATCCTCGCCGGCTGGCTGACGGGGATGTCGGTGGATCAGTCCTTCGCCGAGATGTGGGATGCCGGTGTGGTGTTGGCGTCGCGGCGGTCGTGGTGGCGCATCGCGGCCGCGATCGAGGATCAAAGTGCGCGGCCGGTCGCGCCGACCCGTTCGAATAACAAGGCGCTACGGTCGGCGCCGGTGCTCAAAGCGACCGGACCGCAACAGATCTGGAGTTGGGATATCACCGACTTGCGGAGCCCGTGGCGTGGTGTGGCGTTCAAGGCGTACTCGATCATCGACATCTACTCCCGCAAGATCGTGGGCTGGCGGGTCGAGGAACGCGAGTGCGACGACATGGCCGTGGAGATGTTCGAGACCGCGTTCACCGAACACGGACCACCCTTGGTGGTGCACGCCGATTCCGGGCCGGCGATGCGCTCCACCGTGCTCAAGGACCTCCTCGCCGATCTCGGAATCGGCCGGACCCACAACCGGCCCCACGTCAGCAACGACAACCCGTACTCCGAATCGGAGTTCCGCACGATGAAGTACCGACCGAACTACCCGGGCGTCTTCGACGATCTCGACGCCGCCCGCGCCTGGGTGAGCGCCTACGTGCCTTGGTACAACCAGCACCACCGCCACAGCGGCATCGCGCTGTTCACTCCGGACGAGGTTCACAGCGGAACGTGGACGCGGCAATGGGATCGCCGCGACCACGCCCTACAGGCCTACTACGACGCCCACCCCGAACGCTTCCGCAACCGTCCACACACCAAGAGTCCCAGCCCCGTCGTCGGCATCAACCTCCCCGCCGAAACCGACCCCAACCGACTCCACGCAGCTTGACAACGCCCGTGACGGGCTGTTTGGGCACCGAAATCACTGGGGCTTGAGTAGCGGCCGCAGATCGTCCAGGCGGTCGAAGAGGTGCCAGATGTAGGACGACGACCCGTTCTCCCGGTGTGCGTGCAGATCGGCGAGTTCGGGGTCGTCGCAGTAGCTGTCGAACGCCTCTCGTGAGTCCCACTCGACGAGGATGAGCACCTTGCGCGGCTCGATATCGCCGGTGATCGCGTCGTTGAACTGACCGAGCGCGACGACGCGACCGCCATGCTTGGCCACCTCTTGCGGGGACCGTTTCGAGTACGCGAGGTATTCGTCGCGGTCGGCGATATCGAAGAGGTTGAGCGCGTATATCGTCACGAGCGTGACGGTACAGGGCGAGAAGTACGAGTACGGAATCGATTTCGACGGGGTCGCGGCTATCGATATCCACACCCATGTCGAGGTCGACGGCCACGGCCACAAGGCGTATGACGACGAACTGGTCGACGCGGTCGGTCGGTACTTCAAGCGTGGACCCGGCGCGCTGTCGAGCGTCGACGCGCTGGCCGACGAGTACCGGCGGCACAACACCGCGGCGGTCGTCTTCACCATCGATGCGCGCACCGGCATGCGGCACACGCCGAACTCGATCGAAGACCTCATCGCGGGGGCGGTCCGCAACAACGACGTGCTGATCCCGTTCGGCAGCGTCGACCCGTGGCATGAGCGTCGCGCGGTGCACCGCGTCCACGAACTCGTCCGCGATTACGGGGTCAAGGGCTTCAAGTTCCATCCCAGCTTCCAGGCCTTCGAGCCCAACGACCGCCGTTTCTATCCGATCTACGAGGCGATCACCGAGGCCGGTGTGCCCGCGTTGTTCCACACCGGGCAGACCGGGTTGGGTTCCGGTCTCCCCGGCGGGCACCGCGTCAAGCTGCGCTACTCCGATCCGATGCTGCTCGATGACGTGGCCGCCGATTTCCCGGATCTGACGATCGTGATGGCGCACCCCGCCGTGCCGTGGGTGGACTCCCAGATCGCGATCGCTGCGCACAAGGCCAACGTGTACATCGACCTGTCGGGCTGGTCGCCGAAATACTTTCCGCCGCAACTCGTGCGCGCGGTGAGCCGGCAATTGCGGACCAAGGTGTTGTTCGGAACCGACTATCCCTATATCCAATTGGACCGCTGGCGACGAGACTTCGACGAGCTCGACATCGACCCCGCGGTGATCCCGCTGATCTACAAAGAGAACGCGCTGCGGGTCCTGGGAATCACTTCTTAGCGCCGTTCGAGGTATTCGACTGGGCCCATCGGTGCCCGACAGCGACGAATTCCGCTACACACAGCCAACTTCGACGGCGAGCCGTCGCTGGGTCTGAGTGACTAGGCGATCATCAGCGAGTCGGCGCCACCGACGTACACGATGCCGGACGGATTCGCGGTGTCGGCGGCGTTGACGATCGCCCCGGCGAAGGTCGTGTCGACCTCGTTGCCGGAAACAACCGTGAAATGTACACCGGCTCGGCGGAATTCCGAGCGCATCGCGTACAGCGCGGTTTCGCCCGCCCACTTGCTTGCGGCAATCGCCGTCTGTCCCTTCGGAACAGCCCGATGGGGGAAGAAGTGGGCCGCGTGGCTGGTGACGAAAACGATGCGTCCGCCCGCAGGCATCAGCGGCACTGCCCTGAGCGCAAGACGACGCTGTGCATCGCGATTGACGCGCTTCGCGTAGCCGAGGTCGACACCCAGTTCGAGCCCAACTGATGCGTTGAGGATCAGGGCGTCCAATCGCCCGAATCGAGCCGCGATGGTGTCGATCATCGCCGCGCACTCGATCTCATCGGAGATATCGGCTCCCAGCGTGGAGGCGTGTCCGCCTGCGTTGCGGATAGCCTGGGCGATCGATTCCGCGCGCTCAGCCTTCTCGCGGTAATTCACCACGACATGGGTGTCGGGGCCGGCGAGCCGTTGCGCGACCTCCGCACCGACCCCTCTCGAGCCGCCGGTGATCAAGACGATCCGTGCAGGTACCTGATGCATGTCGGGTTCCTTCCGTCGCTGCATTGCGTGCGCCTGAGGCCCCACCGTACACGAGTTTCTAAGAAAAATAAGGCGTATATAAGGTCACGATAAGGCAATGATCGGGTCTAGCTGTGGTGTCGACGTTATTTGCGGGTAGAGGGCATTAGGGCAATTTTTGACGAGATAGTCATTAGGCTCAGGAGAGGTATTTTCCGCCGCACGATCACGGTAATAGCAAAATTTTGATCTTGTATTTATGCTCGCCGCATGGGTTACGCGAAGTACATCGGTCGGGTCGGCGCGCTGGCAGTGGCGTTGGGTGTCGGCTCAGCGATTGTGAGCCTGCCCGCGGTGGCGTTGGCGTCAACCGACGGGGAATCGACCTCATCGGACTCCTCGGCCAGCGATCCGTCGAGCGGCGCACCTGACGACAACGACGCCAAAGAGTCCGGCAGCCCGAATGTCGGTGCTGGGACACCGACGATCGGGAACACCACCGGCTCGCGGACGACCACAGTAGGCAACGGGAGAGACGCTGACGCGAAGGACGTTGACGAGAAAGACGCGGGCCAGAAAGACGTCGATCAGAAAGACGTCGACCAGAAGGACGCTGACGAGAACGGCCCTGATAACCAAGGGGCTGCCGAGCTGCCGGAACCGATCGATGAGGTTCCGGTCGAGATTGTCGACTCGCCGAAGGGCAATGACCACACGCCACTGCAGGGCAACCAGGTAGAAGTACCGGATCCACCGGGACCACTCGTCACCGATGATGAAGAAGAAGTGACCTTGCAGGAACCGCCGTCACCGCCGACCGAGCCGATCGTCATCCAGCAGCAGGTCGTGGATACCGGGATCGAATCGCGGGGCGTAAATGCCGATCCCGTGATCGTCGAGGATCCCGAGGAAACCTCGTTCATCACTCTTGGCGCCGGTCGCTTCGAGGGGCCGAGCGAGCTGCCGGGGCCGGCCGATCCTCTTGAGTCACCGGCGATGTTGGCGTTGTTCGCCCTGACGCGGCGCACCGAAACCGAAACGATCGCTCTGCAGTCGGTCGATGGCCTGCAGACCGCCAATGCACTGGTGTCCATCGCGGCGGTGCAGCCCGACCCGCCGGTCCTCTTCATGATTCAGATCGGTGATTTCACGTTCACGTCGACGGGGTGGGGTTCGTTCGCTCTGTCGATCGGTGCGGGCTCGCACGCGTATGCGAGTGGGTGGGGCAGTTATGCCATCGCGATCGGAGTCAATGCTTCTGCGAGGGCAAGCGGTGGGGTCGGCAATCGGGCGTTCGCGTGGGGGACGAGTGCGACTGCCGAAGCGGGCGGCGAAGGTGAGGGCAACGACTACAACCGTGCGATGGCCTTCAATGGCGGCACTGCCATCGCGGGAAATGCCGGTGACGACAACGACTTCAACCGCGCTATCGCCAATTACGGTGGCATTGCCATCGCCGGCGGTGGCGGCTGCGGGTGCCAAAGCGACGGCAACGACAACAACGTAGCCAGCGCCGCCGGTGCCGGGAGTGTGGCCTACGCCGGGTACCGCGGAGAGCGGAACAACGGCAACCAGGCGGCTGCGACAGGTGGAGGGCAAGCGGTGGCGGGTTCACTTGGTGACGACAACACCGGAAACCTCGCCACCGCCGCCGGCATCGGAAGTCTGGCTGACGCGGGGACCGTCGGGAACGGTAACTCCGGCAACATCGCCACCGCGACCGGTGGAGGGATGGCCGAGGCGGGTTCGTATGGCGACAACAACACGGGCAATACCGCCACTGCTGCCGACGACGGAAGCCGGGCAACCGCAGGCATCGACGGGGCCGGCAATACCGGCAACGTCGCCAACGCGAGCGCGGGCGGTGTAGCCGTGGTGGGCGGTGGTGACTGCGGATGCCAAGGCGGTAACGACAACGCCAACAACGTCGCCGGCGCCGACGGCGATGGAAGCCAGGCGTACGCCGGGTTCGGCGGCGAGCGGAACAACGGCAACCAGGCAACGGCGACTGGGGGTGGGTACGCGCAGGCGGGCTCGTTGGGCAACGACCTCCACAACTACGTGGCGGTGGCGGGCGCCGGCGAAATAGTGATCGAGCCGCACTGATCTCTGGAGAACCTGTTCGCGGTTGGAGCGAAGGGGCATAAGCGTCTGCTTTTGGATCGCACCGCCCCGACTACCTAGTCCATGATGGATGGCGTGGAGTCGACCCGCGTGGACAGATGGCTGTGGTCGGTCCGGCTCGTCAAGACCCGACCCGACGCCGTCGACGCCTGCCGCGGTGGGCACGTCCGGGTGAACGGTCGGCCCGCCAAGCCGGCCACCACGGTGGCACCGGGTGACGAGGTCCGCGCACTGGTCGGTCAGACCACGCGAATAGTCGAGGTGGTGCGGGTAATCCAGAAGCGCGTTGGTGCCGCCGACGCGGCGACCTGCTTCCTCGATCGAACGCCCAAACCCGAGCCGACCGAGACCATTGCGGTCGCTGTCCGCGACCGGGGTGCGGGTCGGCCCACGAAGCGGGATCGGCGACGACTCGACAAGCTGCGCGCCGGTCGGCTCTGACGCCCCGGGCGTCGCTGCAAAGATGGGGCTATGCCCTCCGAGACCTACGTCAAGGCGTGCATCAACGGCGCCCGCACTCCCGACCAGCACCCGAACCTTCCGGTTTCACCGGATCAACTGGCCGCTGAGGCGCTCGCCGCGCATCAGGCGGGCGCCAAAGCCGTGCACATGCATCCAAAGACCGCCGACGGCGTCGACTCACTGGAGCCTGCCGTCGTCGACGCCGCGGTATCGGCGGTACGTCACGCGGTTCCCGGCCTGCCTGTGGGCGTGACGACCGGCTACTGGGCGCTCCCGGACCCCGGCGCCCGGCTGCGTGCGGTCGATGGGTGGAGTGAGCTGCCCGACTTCGCCTCGGTGAACTGGCATGAACCAGGCGCCGAGGAGCTCGCCGAGTTGCTGCTCGGCAAGGGCCTGGGCGTCGAGGTCGGCATCTTCCACGCCGAGGCGGCAGCCTCGTGGGCGGCCTCCGACATCGCCGCTCACTGCATGCGGGTGATGATCGAACTACAGGGCGACAGCGATATCGCCACCGCCGACGCCCTGCTCAGTCAGGTGATGGCCGTGGGATCTCCGGCGCCGGTCCTGCTGCACGGGCTCGACGAAAGTTGTTGGCCGCTACTGGAACACGCGGGTCGCTGCGGCGTGCAGACCCGCATCGGACTGGAGGACACGGTTCGGCTGCCGAACGGTTCACTGACGCCGGGCAACGCCGAACTGATCTCCGCCGCGGTTGACCTGCTCAATCGGTAGGCGCGCCGAGCGCGAAGTCGGCGAAGTCGAATCCGGGCACCACGACACAGCTGACGAGGCAGGGCTGATCGTCACGCGGACTGGCGCGTTGCCAGTGGCCTGGCGGGACGACAATCTGGGGCGATTCGCCGGCGAGGATGTCCGCGCCGAGCAGATATGTTGTGGCGGTGTCCTGTTCGGGACCGAACTCGAGGAGCAGCGGGCCGCCTGAGTGGTAGAGCCACACCTCGGCGCTGCGCACGGTGTGCCATGCCGACTGCTGACCCGGCATGAGTAGAAACAGTATTGCGGTTCCGGCACTGCGCGGGCCGGTGTAGTCCTGGGGAAGTGCCGATTGGGGCACCGTCAACTCGCTGCGCCAGGTCTCCTTGTACCAGCCCCCCTCGGGGTGAGGAGCCAGGTCGAGTTGGCGCGCCCAGTCGGGTAGTTCGGTCATTGCCATACCGTAGTCTCGATCCATGTCGCGCCTGCGTCCCGGTTGGCTGGTCGCACTGTGTGCGGCGATCCTCGTCGTGAATGCGTGGTTGCCCTGGCTGACGGCCGACGGTGCGCGCGCCAGCGCGGTCGGCGGCGTCGTCGGCGATATGGATGAACTGCGGAACCGGCTATCCGGGTTCGGCGTCGGCCAGCTCATCGTCCTGCTGGCATCGACGTTGATCGTGGCGGGGGCGATGGCGGCACGCGGACTGTCGGCCCGGATGGCATCGTCAGCAGCGCTGGCCATTTCGGTACTGCTGGTGGTTCTCACGATCTTCTACTACCGGCTCTACGTGTACACGCCGGTTTCGGCTGGATTCGGCCTCTATATCGGCGCTGCGGTGGCGATCGCGGCGGCGTTGCTGTCGGTCTTGGCGATGGTCGCGGCCTGGTCGGCGGCCGCCGGTCGGGCCACATGAGTGGGTTCGTCGAACCGGTCTCGCTGACCGGAGACCGCTGGGTGACGCTGGAACCGCTTAGCCGAGAACATGTTCCGGAGATCAGCGCGGCTGCCGCCGACGGTGAGCTGGGTCGTCTCTGGTTCACCGCAGCACCTGCCCCCGGAGCGGTCGAGAAATGGGTCGACGCGCGGCTGGCGGTGCAGGCGCCGGATACCGGATTGACCATGGTCGTGCGCCGTCTGGACGGAACGTTGGTCGGCTCGTCGAGCTACATGAACGTCGACCCGGTCAATCGCCGACTGGAGATCGGCAACACCTGGTACGTGGCGTCGGCGCGGCGCAGCGGGATCAACAGCGAGACGAAGCTGCTGATGCTCGGCCACGCCTTCGACGAGCTGGGTTGTGTGGCAGTCGAATTCCGTACACATTTCTTCAACTTCACCAGCCGCGGGGCCATCGAAAGGCTGGGTGCGAAACTCGACGGTGTCCTGCGCAGTCATCAGGTGCTGCCCGACGGGTCGCGGCGCGACACCGTCGTGTACTCGATCCTGGATATCGAGTGGGCGTCGGTGCGAAACAACCTCTTGTATCGGTTGAACCGGCACGGCTGACGCCACGCGTACCGCGCGGCCTTTCGGACGAGTTGACGTTCCGCCTGCGCTGGGCGCTATTCGCCGAAGTCGACTTCTGCCGTGGTGACTGTGCCTGCGACGCGGCCCGGCGCGCTCTGGTATTTCCAGTAGAGATTCGTGTGCGCGATGACCTGATCAGGAGGCGGCGCGCCCCACGGCGACTTATCGCCGGTGGTATGCGCGTCGCTGACCAGGATGGTGTCGTACCCGCGCACGAATGCGCCGTGCAGCGTCGAGCGCACGCACGCGTCGGTCTCCGCTCCGACAACCACGAGTCTTCCGACTCCCCACTCCGACAGCACCGTCTCGAGTGAGGTGTTCTCGAACGAATCGCCGTAGTTCTTCTCGATGAGCGGCTCGATATCCCGTGGACCCAACTCCGGGATGATGCGCCAAGCGTCGCTTCCCTTGACCAGTTCCTCGTCGCAGTGTTGGACCCACACCACCGGGACGCCATCGCGCCGCGCCCGGTCGACGACGGCGCCGATGTTGGCGACCACGGAATCCCGTTGGTGCGCCTGCTCGACGACGCCGTTTTGCACATCGATCACGAGAAGGCCGGTGTTCGGGCGGTCAGACAGCGTGGTCATGGGACGACGTTACCCAGGCGATCCGACACCGGGCAGCGCCGAGACTGCGGACAGATCGCGATCCAAGGGCTCGAAATGGCGACCTGCCCGCAGTCTCGGTTGAGCGGCTACTCGGAATCGACGGTGGCCGGCTCGATCGACTGCTGGCGGCCGCCATGAGCGACCTCGATCTTGCGCGGCTTGGCGCGCTCGGCGACCGGAATCGTCACGGTCAGCACGCCGTTCTCGTATGTCGCCGAAATCGCTGATGCGTCAATGCCTTCCCCGAGGGAAAGCTGCCTGCGATAGGTGCCGAAGAAGCGCTCATTGGCGAGCCAGTGGACGGTATCTTCCGATCGGGCGGTGCGATGCGCGGAGATTGTGAGGGTGCCGCTGTCGACGTTGACATCCACCGATCCCGGGTCGATACCGGGTAGATCCGCGGTCAGGATGTAGTGGTCGTCGAGCTTGCACAGGTCCATCGGCATGAACCGCGGGGTGCGAGTTGATCCGGTCTGGTTGGTCAGCAGTCCCCGGGTCAACGCGTCAAGGTCACTGAACGGATCAAAACGAAGCACAGCAATCCACCTCCTATGTCACTCAGGGCCCGCCCCTGTGGCGGGCGTCTAAATCACCGTGCACCTGCGAGGTTAGCACTCTCATAGGGAGAGTGCCAGATTTTTTTCGCAACTTTCTAGGTGGCTTGGATGTGCGCGCCGCGTAGCCGTTCGCCACACTGATCGCACGTCAGAAGCGCGCCGAATTGGGCGCCGCAGGTCGTGTGCGTGAGGATCACCGCGGGGCCTTCGGGTGCCTGGTACCACCGCTGCGCCCATTGCAGCGCGGTCACCAGCACCGGGAACAGCGCGCGGCCCTTCTCGGTCAGGCGATACCGGTTCTCGGACATCTCGAACACTCCGTTGGCCGTGAAGATCGACAACCGATCGGCAATGGAACCGGGAGGGGCAACCAGCTGTGACTGAAAATCAGTGAACCGGCTCATCCCGACAAACGCCGCGACCAGCAGCGCGAAACCCCAACGGTTTCCCATGACACTCATGGTCTGCGGGAAGAGTCCCGCGATCTGATCGGACGCAGAGCGCCGCCGGGTGGCCACCACCGGTATCGAACGCGACCAGGATCCGCTGGGGCCCCACTGTGCGACAACGTCTTTCTCGCTCGCTGGGTCGGCGCACGAGCCACAGGTGACGACAGGGGTGAAGTCGCCACCGCAGGTGGTGTGACGCCTGGCGGGTAGTGGATCTCTGTGGTCGGGCACCCAGTGCCGCTCCCACTCCCAGATCGACACCAGCACCGGCCACAGCGACCGAGAGCGCGCGGTGACGACGTACTCCGAACGCGGCGGATTCGACTGGTAGGAATGACGTTCGAGCAGCGCCTCGTCGGTCAGCGACCGTAGCCGCGCCGTCAGCACCGAATTCGAAATGGGCAGTCGCGACCGGAAGTCGCCGTACCGCGACGTTCCGAGGAGCGCCTGCTGGACGACGAGCAGCGTCCACTCGTCACCGAGCAGCCCCAGCATCCGCGCGACGGCGTTGGGGCCGGGCTCGGCCACCTACAGACCGATCGCGCCGGCCGCGGTGTCGCTGTCTCGCCAGCGGCGCAGCTCCGACCCCGGCGCCCAGGTGGAGTGTGTTCCACTGGAAATCCGTTCCGGTAGAGCAAGTTTGCATACGGGTCCGTCGGCGACGCGGGCGGCGTCGAACACCAGGCAGTACGAGGCGTCGGCGGTCATGTCGGTGGTCAGCGTCACCAGGTAGCCGTCGTCCTCAGCGGCACTCCCGACCCGCGGCGCCATCGCTGTCTCGCTGCCGTAGACCCCGTCGCCGAATGCGAACCGCTCCTCGACGCCGGTAGCAAGGTCATGCTTCACCACCCCGTCGAACAGGAACCATCCCGGCTTGCCCGTAGCGGCATAGGAGTAGCGGTACATGCCGCCCGCGTAGCCGCCGTTGATCATGCCGAACTCGGTGGTGGAGTCCGACAGCGGCTCCTCGCGCGCCGCTCCGGTGACGAGATTGAAGCGCCACCGGTGAAGGTGGGTTTGCAACCCGTCCAGGGCGAGGTACCGAAATGCCTTCTTGTACTTGTCACCTGTCAGAGTGTCGACCGGATTCGGATCGCCCTCGAAGAACCCGTCGAGCACGATCTCGTCGCCGTCCTCGTAGGCGTTGACCCAATGCAGCACGAACGTCGGGTCGGCTTCGAACCAGCGGATGTCCTCGGATCCACCACGGCGCGGGATGACCGCGAAGCGCGACGGCATGTCGCGGTGAAACCCGGGCAGGTGCACGCCGGCCGCCAGGAGCTTGGGGTCCCAGAACAGCGGAAAGTCGTTGAGGATGGCGTAATTCTCGGTGAACGCCATGTCGTGGGGGAGCCGCGGGCCCGGCAGCGGAATGTCGGTGAGGTGCACCAGATTGTTGGCGTCATCGACGACGCCGTAGCGCATGTACGGCGCTTCCTTGCTGTAGCTGAAGAACAGCAACTCGCCTGTGCGGGCGTCGACTTTCGGGTGTGCCGAGACTCCCCAGTCAAACGGGAAACCGCCGCCCCAGTCCTCTTTACCCAACGTGTCCCCGGTGAACGGGTCGATGCGGTACATGTCGCCGCATTGGTAGTGGCTCGTGAGCGCCCTGCCGCGGTGCACGATCACATCGGTGCTCGACGCGTCCTTCATCAGCGTCCGCGCGCCCCAGCCGTAGTCGCGTTTGGCGAGCTGGATCGGTTCGGCCAGGCCGGGCCACAATGGGCCGCCTTCGTCGTTCTCCGCCACGAAGCCGTCGGTTTGCACGAACCTGTTGCGGTAGAACGCCTTTCCGTCGCGGAAACCGACGAGGTGCACCATGCCGTCCCCGTCGAAGGGGTGGTAGAACTTCAGCGCCGGATGCAGTGGGTTCTCGGTGTTGCGGAGGTACACACCGTCCAGGTCGTGGGGGATCTCGCCTTCGACGGCCCGCAGGTCGTCGGCATCCCACTCGGTGGTCTGGGGGCGCCACGGTCCGGTGCGGTAGGGGTGGTCATCGTCCTCGGGCACGGTGGACAGATACTTGCCGACGATCGAGACGTCGGTCCCCAAACCTGAAGTCATCTCACACTCCGCTCACGACAAAACTGACGGTGGTGGCGGTGCTGCCGCCGAAGTTCAACGTGCCGAACATCTTTGCGCCCTCGACCTGGTAGTCGCCCGCGTCACCGCTCACCTGTTTGGCTGCGTCGAGGAGCATCCGCACGCCGGACGCGCCGACGGGATGCCCGCCGCCGATGAGGCCGCCGCTTGGGTTGATCGGCAGCCGTCCGCCGATCTCGATCTCGTTGTTCTCGATCGCTTTCCACGATTCGCCGGGTCCGGTGAGGCCGATGTGATCGATGGCCAGATACTCGCTGGGGGTGAAGCAGTCGTGCACCTCGAAACCGTCGACGTCGTCGAGGGTGACGTGAGCCCGGTCAAACGCGTCGAGCACCGCCCGTCGCACATGAGGCATGACGTACGGATCGTCGGCGGAATGGTCGAGCTTTTGTTGCAGGCCCAGGCCGACGGTGCGGTGCCCCCAACCGTCGATCCGCGCGATCGGGCGCGCGCTGGGGTGATCGCGCAGCCACTCGTCGGTGACCAGGACGACCCCTGCACCGCCGTCGGTCATCTGGCTGCAGTCGAAGCGGCGCAACCGGCCCTCGACGACGGGGTTGGTCTCATCGTCGCCGGTGATCAGGTCGGGCACCGTCCAGTCCCGGGTCTGTGCCTTGGGGTTGGCGCGGGCGTTGGTGAAGTTGAGTTGGGCGATCGCGTGAAGGTGGATCTCGTCGATGCCGTAGCGACGGTCGTATTCGGCGGTCAGCCTGTCGAACATGTGCGGCCACATGAACTTGGCGCCTGCGCCCTCGTGGTCGGTCCAGGCGGCGGCGCCGAGGTATTGCGCGGCGGTGTCGCCGGGAACCGTCTTCTCCAGTTCGACGCCGACGACGAGCGCGGTCCGGTAGGCGTCGGATCGCAGATCTGCGATGGCCGCCAGGGTGGCGACGCTGCCCGAGGCGCATGCGGCTTCGTGCCGCGACGCGGGCGTGTCCCACAATCCGTCGTTCACGGTGGCAGGCATGGCGCCGAGGTGTCCCTGCCGGGCGAACATCTCACCGAAAGCATTTCCGAGGTGCACGACGTCGATCTCGGATGCCTCGACTTTGGCCGCGGCGAGTGTCGAGTCCACCACCTCGGCCGTCAGATCGGCGAAGTCATGCCCTTCGCGAGCCAGGTTGCGGGCGAAATCGCTTTGATCGCCGCCGAGGATCCAGACGCCTGCGCTGCCCATGACGACGACGGTACTACAACTAACAGAGTGACTCCGGGCATTCCGGGGGACGGCCCCGTCGGCACTCAGGTCTGAACCGACGGAACCTGGGCATTGCGTAGTGGTCGACCGCCACGCGAGCCTCTGCAGAGGCTGCCCGTTGTGTCATATGGCAAACGTTCGTGTAGTGGACAGCGGTTATGGGAAGCCTGTACCGATGGTGCAAGCACAGAACCGGGAACTAGCGCAGCGGATGGCCGAAATGGCGCGCTCCGCGGCCGCGCCGCGCACTGTCGAGGAGGTTTTGTCGGACGTCACGTCGACGGCGAAGGAGTTGATTCCAGGAGTTGACACGGCAGGCGTGCTGATGGTTGGTAAAAACGGCAAGTACGAGTCCTTGGCGGGCGTTTCTGAGTTGCCGCACAAACTCGACGATTTGCAGATGACGTTCGGCGAAGGTCCGTGCCTACAAGCGGCCGTCGACGACCTGATCGTGCGTACTGAAGATTTCCGGACAGAGGAGCGCTGGCCGCAGTACGCGCCCGCGGTCGTGAAGTTGGGAGTCCTCAGCGGTCTGTCGGTCAAGCTGTACACCGCCGACCGCACCGCCGGAGCGCTGAACCTGTTCGCGTTCAAGCCCCACGCATTCGACGCAGAGGACGAGACCATCGCCACCGTCCTCGCCGCACACGCTGCGGCGGCGATCCTGGCCAGCCGCCACGGTGAGCAGTTGCAGTCGGCGCTCACCACCAGGGATCGCATCGGTCAGGCCAAGGGCATCATCATGGAGCGCTACGGTGTGGACGACGTGGCGGCCTTCGGCATGCTCAAGCGGCTTTCGCAGGACAGCAACACCCGCCTGGCCGACATCGCGCAACAAGTGATCGACACCCGCAACAAGTAGTCGACGGAGGCGGGTCGCAATGCCAGAAGCAACCGGAGCGCAACGCTCCCTGCGCGACGTCGTCCGTGAAAACGGACTCTTGATGGCCTGCGTAGGCCTTTTTGCGGTGTTCTTCGTCGGCATGATCGTCTCCGGCGCCGCCACCTACAACGCCGCCACCTACAACGAGGAACAACTGGAGCACGGGTCAACCGAACAGCTTTCGGTGCTGCAGTACCTGGCAACCGGGGACTTCGTCGAGGCGACGTTCGAGAACTGGGAATCCGAGTTCCTGCAGATGGGGATGTACGTCGTCCTGACGGCGTTTTTGTACCAAAAGGGCTCGTCGGAGTCAAAGCCGTTGAATAAGACCGCGCCTCAGGATGCCGACCCGCGCGCAGAACTCAAGCGGAGGTCACCGTGGCCCGTGAAGCGCGGCGGATGGCCGCTCGCCATCTATGAGCACTCGTTGGCGATAGCCTTCTTCGTCTTGTTCTTCGCATCGTGGGCGTTGCACGCGCTCGGTGGAGTCAGTGCGTTCAACGAGGAGCAGATCCAGCACGGGCAGCCGGCGATCTCGGTGTGGCGATACGTGACGACCGCTCAGTTCTGGTTCGAGTCGATGCAGAACTGGCAGAGCGAATTCGTCGCCGTTGCGGCGATCATCGGACTGTCGATCTTCCTGCGGCAGCGTGGGTCTGCCGAGTCCAAGCCCGTTGCCGATCCGCATCGCGAAACCAGCGCGTAGTTGGCACGGCGCTAAACGGTGACTACCCGAGGCCGCAATAGCGAAGTGCCCCACCCCGGACGCGGGTCACCGCACAGCCTGCCGGAGGGGAAAGGTCACGCCGGTGAGTGTGTCGTACCACCGCGACGGAGGGCACCGGAACCCAATGCCGCCAACAGTTTTCGATTCGAGGAGAAGTTCATGAGTGCCGAGCCTCTTGCCGATGTCTACCGTCGGTACCTTCTCTGCCTCAACGAGCGGCGGTGGGATGATCTTGGAGAGTTCGTGTCCGACGATGTGATTCACAACGGCAAGTCACTGGGACTCAGCGGTTATCAGGCAATGCTGGAGGCGGACACCGCGGCAATACCGGACCTGCTTTTCGCCGCCGAATTGATGGTGGCGCAGGCGGATGTCGTTGCCTGTCGACTGGGATTTGAGTGCACTCCGCAACATCGATTTCTGGGTTTCGATCCACCTGGGACACCGATCACCTTCGCGGAGCACGTCTTCTACCGGTTCCGCGACTCCAAGATTGTCCAGGTGTGGTCTGTCATCGATACCCAAGCCATCGCGGCGCAGATTGCGCGCTGAAATGCCGTGCGCTAGTGGCCACGGCGCGCCGGTCTAGCGGGACCTCAGATGGTCGCCAGCCGGTGTAACCCTGGTCGAAACAACCGGGAAGTCCGTCAATGTTGTTTCGCGCGTTGGCCAGAGGAGCCACGTGGCCGTGCTGGTCGCCGCCTCTGCGGAGTCGAATCCGGTTTTTTTCGCTGGGCTGCCGAGGCTTTCTTCCGTGTGGCCGTAGCCTTGGCCGGCACGATCGAGGTGAGCAGTGTCATCACCGTGTCGGTCATGGTTGCCAGATCGGTCTTCTTGTCGACTGCGAGCCACTGTCGGTAGGCACTACGGAATACTTGGATCCCCACATCGGCGGCGAGTGCGGCGATTTCAGGGTCGACCCCGCGCGCGTGCAGTGCGTTGCTGAACTCATCGGCCATCTGATGCTGTTTATTCAGCTCGCGCTCGCGCAGGTATGGGGTGGAGGCGATCATCGCTTCTCGTCGGCGCAGAGATTCTCGCGACGCCAAACCTTCCCAGTCGTAGGCGGCCAAGATTCGAGTCACGGTTTGGAGCGGCTCGGAGATGTCAGCTGTTTGGCGGATTTCCTGGACAAGCGCCGCGTGCAGCATTTCTTCGTCGGCGAAAAGTACCTCTTGCTTGTCCGAAAAATACCGGAAGAAGGTTCGGGTGGTGACGCGAGCGCGCTTGGCGATCTGAACGGCACTCGTGTCCTCAAATCCTTGTTCTTCGAACAGCTCTATCGCGGCCTGCTGCAGGCGCTCCTTGCTGCCGTGTTCCCATCGAGGCATGCAGCGAAGATACTCGCTGTGATGGCACGGCGTGACGTGCGACGCGTTGTCGACCATTTGTCTCCCGGCGTTGACGGGCCACTCCAGGTCAGTTTCGCGCGCGGCGTGGGGTGGTGCGCCACTGATTCGAATGGCTTATGTCACGACGCGACATCAGTGCTATGGTGACGTCACGGCGTGACAACAGCGTCGTGTGATGGAAGGCGGGAGGTTCATGGCAAGCAATGGCAAGGCTCCTGGCGTGTTTTCGGGTCGGGCAGGGCAGTCGCCGGCGTACTGGTATCGCGGTGTGCTGTGGGATGTCCTGATGTCTGCAGACCAAACGCTCGGTGAGTTCACGTTGCTCGAGCAGATCATTCCCGCAGGAGCTGGCCCGCCAGCGCACATTCATGAGCGCCAAGCCGAGGGGTTCTACCTGCTGTCCGGCGAAATGGAGCTGGTGATCGGCCACGACGACGAGGTGGTGCGGGCCGAACCGGGTTCCGCAGTATGGGTGCCGAAGAACACACGACACGCGTTTCGTGTCGTCTCCGACGAAGACGCTCGGGTGTTGAACTTCTACACTCCAGGCGGTTTTGACGACCATCTTCCGTTCTACGGTGTCGAGGCGACTGAGCAGACCCTGCCGCCCGCGGACCTTGGAGTGTCGGTGTTGGACCGGGAACGTCAGGGCACCTCGCAGGAGAGGCGGGACGCCTATCTTCAACGACTGGCCGATATCGCCGAGGGAACCTGGGACTTCTCGATGCCTGATCCCAATCAGCCTTAGGGCGCTGGCTCTAGGACGAAGAAAGCAGAACTCCGACACCCTACTCGCATCACCTTCCACTTCGATTGGTCAATAGGAGGGCCGATGGCGAAGCCTCAACCCGAGCGAAGCCAATCAACTTGGCACACCAACACATTCAGCCACCTTGATGCGGACAGTGCGAACGGGAGACGACGGTGAAGCGCATTCAGTATCACAAGTACGGCGGGCCCGAGGTGATGCAATTTGAGGATTTCGCGCCAGCGCGTCCAGGTAACGGGGAGTTGTTGATCAGTGTGCGGGCCGCCGCGGCTAACCCGTATGACTGGAAGGTCCGTAACGGGGACATGAAGATCATGACCGGCCGCAAGTTTCCACGGGGACTGGGTTACGACTTCGCCGGTGTCGTCGAGGCGGTCGGGCCGGGTGTCACCCGGCTCAGCGTCGGAGACGACGTGCTGGGCGTGGCCCCGATGAAGACCAGCGGTGCGTTCGCCGAGATGATCGTTGCGGTTGACAAGGGTGTCGTCAAAAAGCCGGCCGAGCTCTCCTTCGAGGAGGCCGCTGCGATCCCGACCATTGGCGGTGCCGCACTGCAGGGCTTGGTGACCAAAGGGAAACTGCAAGAGGGCCAATCCGTATTTGTGCATGGCTGTCTGGGCGGGGTCGGACGGGCCGCTGTCCAGGTCGCGTTGGCGCGCGGGGCCAAGGTGGTGGGAGGAAGTTGCCGTGCCAGCGGCATGCGGGATGCGCAAGAGCTGGGTGTCTACCCGGTCGTCGAGTTCGACTCCATCCCAACTGAGTTGGCAAAGAAGTTCGATATCGTCTACGACACCGTGGGCACGCTTGCGCCGGCGACAGCGCGCAGGCTGCTCGCGTCCGGCGGGCGCATCATCGACATCGTCCCTTCTAGCGCGAGGAAGTTCATCAGAAGTGCGTTGCCAGGCCCCTACAGCATCCTGATGACCCAGCTCAACGTCGAGGATCTCGAGGAGCTTGCCGCGATGTGTGCAGCAGGAAGACTGCGGCTGCCGATCGGTCAGACGGTGCCGCTCCAAGACGCGATCCCGGCGCTGACAGAACTCGAACACAACCACACGCCCAGGGACGGCAAGCTGATAATCACGGTGGGTTGACCGTCGCGCCAACTTCGCAATTGCATTGCCCTGCAGGCGAACTGGTAGTTTATCGACGATCTCAGTGATAGCCTAGGCGCGCACATGCGGGATGTGGTCCCGTGACGCCGATTTGCATCCCGCTGCCGAATTCGACCTCTGCGCTCTCCGGATGCTGGCTTGCACGGGTTCCGTGCTCACCGCGGCAATGCACCAGTGGGCTGCCGACGAGCTCGGGCCAGGTGTGGCCATCAGCTCGTCCACTCGGCGAGCTCACCGAAACCGTCGACGCCACCGCATCAGCGATCTGCCCCATCCCGCGGAAGTGCTTGTACAACACCGGCTGGCTGTACTCGATTTGGGTGGACAACCGCCGTGTGGTCACCGCATCCCAGCCTTCAGCCTCGGCCAACGTGCGCGCGGTGGTGATGATCAGCCGCCGCCGCGCAGCCCGCTCACGTCTGCGCCGATCGTCAATGGCCATACCCGAGGATAGCACTGATAGAAAAGCTAGCGATGCTATTGACAGCGCATCCGATAGGGGTTAGCGTTGCTAGCAGTTACCCGCCCACGAGGAGACAACACATGACCCTGGACCTCATCACCCGCACCGCCGGCCTCATCGCGGTGCTGGCCACCGCGGTGGTCTACGGCACGGACGTGTTCTGTGCGATCGTGCTGCGACCAGCCCTGGCCGCCATCGACGACCACGCCCTGGTCGCGGTCACCGGAAACGTGCACCGCTACGGCGATCGGCGCATGCCCATCCCCGGAGCACTGGGAGTGCTGGCCGCCGCGAGCGCCGCGGTACTGGCCGCAGTCGCCGGACACTGGACACCCGCCATCGCCGCGGGGACCGCGGTGCTCCTGCTGGTCACCTGGCTGGTGCTCTACACCCAGATCAGCGCACCCATCAACCGACAACTCACCACAGCCGCCAACGCCGCCAACATCCCGCCCAACGCCCGTGCGCTGCAAACAAAGTGGGACTCCATCATCAACGCCCGCGCCGCCCTACAAGGCCTAGCCGTAGCCGCCCTCTGCGTGGTGTTGATGACCTAACCCGCCCACCGACACCAACGAGCATCGATGCAACAGCAAAAACCACCACCAGAAAGAACCTCATCATGACCACCCTCACCACGATCGGCTATGTGCTCGCCGGAATCATCGCTGCCGCCATCATCGTCATCGGCGCACGGTTCCTCATCGCCCCCCGCGCCGCGGCCGCTGGCTACGGTCTACAACCCGACCTCACTCAGCCAGCCGTCGGCGCCTACGTGAGCATCAAAGGCATCCGCGACATCGCATCAGGACTGTTCGTCATCATCCTGATGGCGTCGGGACAAACCCACCTACTGGGCTGGATCATCCTGGCCGCCACCATCATCCCGCTGGCCGACACCGCCATCGTGCTCGGCCACGGTGGCCCCAAATCCATCGCCTGGGGAGTCCACGCCGCCACCGCCGCCATCATGCTCATCACATCCGCCCTCCTGCTCATCGCCTAAAAGGCGGCGTCACAACGAGTCTCGCCGGACCGGACTCACGCGACGGTCGTAGTCACCGGCTGTGCTTGCAGCGCCGACGATCAAATCATCAACAAATATGAAAAGGAGTAGAAACATGCCCAAGTTGTTTGAAGAAGAAGTGCATAGGGCTCTGTCGTTATCGGGAACGATGTGCGGATACCCACGAGTGACGGCGGTTTCGGCGCAGCCGGCATCTACCGGCCGGCCGGGCAGGGTCCGTTCCCGACGCTGTATGCGGTGTCTCCCTACGGCAAGGAGTGGGTGGATCTGCCTGCGACGGCGACCTTCCGCCACCGTGAGACCGGCGACATCGCCTTCCGCGTCGCCAACGGCTACGCCTACGTCCCCGCCGGTACCCGTGGCACCGGCCACTCGACGTCGGGGAGTGGAAGGTCCGTGCGCAGGCCGAACAGCATGACGTTTACGACACCATCGAGTGGATTGCTGAGCAGCAGTGGTAGGCATGGGCGGCAACCAGACGCAGGCAATGCGGTGCAATCAGCGCTGAGGGACCACTACGCGAGAATGCTCCCATCGCCGGCCAACGTGAGCATCTGATGGCATAACATCACCGACCAAGGCGCCGACACGACAAGCCAAGACCATCGGCGGGGTATCAAAACCACCGCTGACCTGCATCAACGGTAAGTGCCCCCGGCATGATTCGAACATGCGACACCGGCTTTAGGAGAGCCTGCAAGCCTTCCTAGTGGTGGTCCCGAAAGGTGTTCTGAGCTGGCTATTTGACGCTATCTCGCACCATTCGAAACTAGGGCGTGTCGCAGATTCACCGACCAAGCACCGACCACAGGTCAGCGTTCGATTCCGGGCTCATCAACGAGCGAAGCCCCCGGCTGCAACCGAGGGCTTCATCACGGAGGGGAATGTGGAAACCACCGTTCATGCGCGCGTGACGAGTCTATCGCGGGCGCTCGACAACAGCACCGATCCAACGATCTTGGGCGGTGCGAAATGACCCCGATTCCAGATGAATGGTCGGTCGACGTTCAGGGGCCAAACATCATCGTGGCGTTTGCGGACGGCGACGAGACCGGAAGGCGAATTCTTAGCCGACACCAGGTTCGGGTAATGAGAGAACAGCTGCGTCTTGCCTACCTGCTCGCGGGGCGGAACAAGCTAACGAAAGACGCAAGCGCAGCCGTCGAGGTGGGATCCCAAACAGGCTCGGTCAGTGCGCTGATCGGTGATGAACTGCATCTACATCCTGTCGCTGCTTCCGATGAAGATTTAGCGCGTCTGCTGACCGAGGTTCGAGAGCGGCGCCAATGGCGTACCGGGGAGGACCAGTCGGCCAGCGCGGTCCACAGCGAGGGAAATGCCGCCGAATCGGGGAGAGCATCGGGGCCTGAGGATGAAGCTGGCTCTGCGACCGATGCCCGCCCGATACGCAATCGTCTCCCAAGGCACTGGGATATTCGGCCGGTCGGCGAATCGATCTACTTTGGTGTACCTGCGAGTGCTGCTGATGGGGAGTTCCTTCTGAGCCAGGGCGAGGCGCTGGCGGTCGGCGTGCTGCTGATTCAACTTTCTCGGCGCCGATGGATCTTTGAAGACAATGAGGAACTTCTGGACGTTCTTCGCCTCCAGGAGCTTAGGAGCCAGTCGTTCAGAGCTATGTCGCTTCAGGAACTGCTAGAAGCCCTGGATCGTCCCGAGGCAGAGCAGGAACCTGATGGCGACGGAGACGATCCCAAGTGACCGGGTGTAAAGCCGATGCTCTGGCAATTCAGGGCGGTGCCAAATGAGCCCGATGCCGGCTGGCTGGTGGGTTCTCGAAGAGGGCCCGAATGTCGCTGTTGGCGTGCCCCAGGCAGGCCGCCATGACGATGTGCATGTGATCACCGCCGACGAAGCTCGGGCGCTGATGATTCGGCTGGACGTTGTGTACGCGCTCGCCGAACGCAACAGGCGGACCACGGGAGCGGAGCCTGGCGCAACGGCCGACAAAGTGCCAACCGACCGCGAGGACATGGGCGCGCTTTCCAGGATGCGCCGGGATGCTGCCGTCGCTCAGGTGGTCGATGAGGTAGGGCGGCTCTTGACGGGACTCGCACCACTTCTGTCTGGTGGATGGACCGGTCAGTCATGAGCGATCAAGAGGCCGAGATGGATTGCCCCGCCGGCGCGGCGGCCCGGAGCGCTTGCGCGGAGGGCCAGAGCGTCGACGGCGCGAGCGCAGCGAGCGTCCTTGGTAGTTATAGGAATGAGTGCCCCCCGGCTGATGCGGATCGCAGCGAGGTGGGTCTCGATTCTCGGATGCGGCGCCGAGATCGGTATGCGGCACGTGCCGCGTTGTGGAACGCCTCGACGCTCAGGTCGGTTCGAATGTGCGGCAGGGTGATTCGCCAGGATGAATCACAGGGCTGTGGTAGCTCGGGTCCGGGTGTGACAGTGAAGCGTACAGCTGACGGTTCGTGCGCAGGGTACGGAAACCTAATGGCGTGCGGGTCAGTCTGGGCCTGTCCGCGGTGCGCCGCAGTGATCACGGCGCAGCGTTCAGAAGAGTTGGCGAATGCGGTTCGGGCCGCTTTCGAGGCAGGTGCGTCATGCTATCTGCTGACTCTGACGATGCGGCATACGCGAAAGCACAGTCTTGCGGAACTGTGGTCGGCGTTGTCCAATGCGTGGCGAGCGACATTTGGGACTACGGCTTGGACTGGAGACCGCGGCTACGCGCGCAAAGACGGAACTCTGCGTGCGCCACGGATTGGCCACGCCGAATTGTTCGGCGTTGCAGGGACAGTGAGAGCTGTGGAGGTGACTCATGGGTTACATGGCTGGCATCTGCATGCGCATGTCCTTGTCGTGTCGGTGGACGGATTGGCAGCGGGTCTTGCCGACGGTGCCGCGGATGCCGTTCGTAGGATTCTGCGATCGTCCAACAACGCTTCGGCCGTCGCTGTTGATCGGGAATGGCTCGGCCGGAATATGTTTGCGGCACTTGTGTGGCAACGCTGGGCCTCGGGGCTTGCTAAGGCGGGCCTGGAGGCCCCGTCCTCAGTCGGAGTTGACATTCGGCGTATCGAAGACGAGGGCGCTGAGTTCGTTGGAAGGTACCTGGCGAAAGCCACATACGGTGCCGCGGTGAAGATCGGCGCTGAGATCGCCGGTGGCGCAAACACAAAGTCGGGTAAGTCTGTGGGTGACTGTCGAAACCGAACTCCGTTCGAAGTGCTGCGGAGCTTGACGGAAGACCCTGAGACAAGGCGTTGGCGCCTGGTCGTGACCGCCGACGTAGGAGCGGTCGTAGCCGACGCTGAGGGGATTCATCTCGTTGATGTGGATACAGGGGAGGTCAAAACCGTACAACCGCCCGGTGATTGGCGCGTATGGAACGAATACGAGTCCGCCTCGAAAGGGCGAGCGCAACTCGTTTGGTCCCGGAGTCGGAAAGAACCGATGGAAGCGCGGCACCAGCTGTGGAATGTGGTTTTGGCCGCGAGGGGTGTTACGTCCCAGATGACAAATGAGGAACTCGCCGACGAGCGGATTGACGGTGATGTGGTGGTGACGATCAGCCGAAAGGGTTGGTATCAAGGTATGTTGCGGCATCCGGAGTGGTTGCCTGAGTTGTTGGAAGCTGCCGAGGTGAGTGCAGATCGGGCGTTGGAGTGGCTACGTTGTCGTGAGATAGAGACGATCGAGAGTTACCCACTGTGGGATGCGCGTCCTCGAGCGGCGTGACGCGACTCACCCGGCGCGGGGTATCACTGAATTATGTAGTGCCCCGTGGCTTCGCCGCAGAGAGTGAGCACGACCTACGGCGGCAAGGTGGATGAGCTGCGGGTGGTTTGAGGGCTCCGCTGCGTGGGTTGACCGTACTGCTGCTCGCGGATATCTCTGAGTTGCCTGGTGACTCGGGCGTGCCGGTCAAGGCGTTGTTGGCCAGTGAGGTGAGCCAGGCGTTCGGCTTGGACGATATCGCTGCCGTCGCGGGCGACGATGTGCAACTCAAGGTCGAGTCCGCAGAGTCGGACGAGTCGCATCACGTCGTCGAGGCTGACCGCTGTGCGACCGGATTCCCATCGCGCGATCCCTGGCTGGGCGGTGCCTGCACTGGATGCGAGTTCTTGCTGGGTCAGACCGGCACGGCGTCGTGCTTCGCGGATGAGGTCTCCACCGTAGGAAGCCATGAAAACCTATCATAACAGTTCTGTTATACATCTGGGTTTTGGATTGCGTTGAGCCATTCCTATGGGTGGTGAGCAGCAGTGAGTGGTGCTCAGGCAGTGGCCCCGACGCGATGGAGCTTCAGGCGCGACATCATCGGCTGCATTGCCACAAAAGAGGAAACCGCCTGAAAATGCCGATCCACAGGTATTGATGCAATTGCTTGTGTGCTCGCCGCAGTCGATCAAGATGGGTCGGCAATGCGGAGTTGAAGCTAACCCGTGACCGCGCCGGTCTGTTGTGTAACCGCATGTGACCGCGCATACGACTTAGAGTTCGCACCGTGGTGGACAGCTTCGAAGTCGTCGACCTCGCCGACTGGACGCGCGGTGAGAGTGAACCAGGTGGTGACGAGGCGAAGCGATGGTTCATCGCGCCCGACTCTTCGCGGCATGCCGGCCATTGGTTGTTCAAGCCGCGCCGGATCAAGACCTTGAAGCTCTCGAAGGAACGTCAACGACTTGGCGATGAGCCCGACGTGCTGATTCGCGGAGAGGACTGGGCCGAGAAGATCTCGTACGAGCTTGCCACGCTGCTGGCCATCCCCGCGGCGGAAACTGAGTTGGCGACTGTCATTCAATTGCGAACCCACGACCGGGTTTATGGCTCTATGAGCCGAGACATGCGGCCTCGCACTTGGGCATGGACCCCAGGAGCGGCGCTGCTCGCCGAGCTTGATGACGAGTTCGACGCCAAATCGTGTCGCGGCCACACGATCGACGCCGTTCGTGTGGCGCTTGAGGGATTGCCGGGTCCGGTCGCTACCAACTACGCCGAATGGTCCGCTTTCGATGTCTTTGCGGGTTATCTGCTGTTGGACGCCTGGATCGCAAACACCGACAGGCATGCGCACAATTGGGGAGTGCTCCAAAACTCCAGGACCGGCGACCTATGCCTCGGCCCGAGCTTCGACCACGGGTCAGCGCTCGCCAGCGGCGACGGGGACAACGTCCGTGCCCAGCGGGTTGATCAGGGAACCGTCGATCAATGGTGCGAGCACGGCCGCACCAAGCGGTTCAATGGCGGGGAAGCGATCAGTCTTGTCGATGTCGCCGCGCTGGCCTTATCGGTCTGCGGAGCCGCCGCTCGGAAACACTGGGTTGCCCAAATAACCGATGTTGACCTGGATGTATGTTTCGATGTAGTTGCAGCGGTACCCAACCTGTCGGACCCAACCCGTAGTTTCGTGAGGACAGCCCTAGCCACCAATCGAAAGCGACTCCGTGATGCACTCCGTTGACCTACTACCTGAGTCAACAAATGCCGACTCAGGTATTCGTAGGTCGCGGCTGATAGTCACGCGCCGCGGTGTCGACGATGGACTGTATCGGGCGATTGGCTACCTCGATCAGACCACTAATGGAGACGAACCGCCGACTTACCAGTTCACCTACTTGGCTCGGGTGGCGGGCGACCCCGCGTTCGTTCCGATCGTCGGATTCGGCGATGTCGGCCGTCGTTACCGCTCGCATAGACTGTTTCCGTCGTTTGCCGATCGGGTGATGAGCGCCAAGCGGCCGGATCGCCCCCAGTACCTTGAGGCCCTTGACCTCGACGCTGATGCTGACGCTTGGGAGATCTTGACTGCGTCGGGCGGGCACCGTGAAGGCGACCCCATTGAGCTTGTCTCCCTGCCGCGGTTTGAGCCCACGACTGGCGAGACCTCAGCACACTTCCTTGCCCACGGTGTCCGACACCGCGATCGTGAAGCCAGCGATCGGATAACCGGCCTTTCGGTGGGCCATCGGCTTAGCTTGGAACCTGAACCTGCGAACCCTGTCAACGTGCGCGCGGTTCGGATTGTCGATGGCAGGATCCATCTCGGGTTTGTGCCTGACCCGCTCCTGGACTACGTCCATTCGGTGATCGAGAGTGGCGCTTACGATCTGACCGTGGTGCGTGCCAACCCCGCCGAGACGCACCCACACCTACGGTTACTACTGCGCCTCGCCGGCCACTGCGCCGCCTTCGCTTTCGACGGCCCTGACTGGATCCCCGCTTAGTTAGGTCTGCTTCTTAGCCTTCTTCTCCTGTGTCTTCGCTTCGTCCTGGGCGTGGATGTCCTGCGCGGCCAGATAATCGTCGGCAGCTTTGCGAACACGCTTGTCGAAAAAAAGACTTCCGCGGGTATCGCGATCGGTCCAATACCGGCCTTCAAGGCGCTCGGCTGGGTTGCCCGTAACCTGTAACACGGTAGAGCCATGGTGCATCCGGCTGCGATCTTCGAAATGTACTTTGGGCCTATTGAGATACATGAATTCAAGGACGGCGGTGCCGTCAGTAAAGGACATCGCTGCGAGTGATGAAGTCGACTGCGATTCGTTCGTAAGGAGTCTTGCCGAAATGATCGATGCAGTTTGCCGAACAACGAGAAACGCGCACTTTGGATCGCGTTTCGTTGCGGTGCCAGGATCAACCCATAGAGAGTCTAATTGACCCTTCCATGTACCGCGTATGTTTCTAGGGACGTTTGGTATCCGTTGTATGGGCGGAATCCGCCATAACCACAGATCCCAGATCGAAATAACGACTGTGGCAATAAAAACAGCTGCTGAAAAGTAGCGGAGCCATCCGATATCGAGCTTGCCACTTTGGACCCACGCACCGCCAGAGAACACTCCAACAACGATGGCTGCGACGACTCGAATAACGATCTGCCGGCTCATGGATTCGGATACCCGAGGTAGCTCCACGCGGCCTGAGCAAAGTCTCGTCCATCCTGCCGCGTCCACTTCTGTGCCGAATGGAACAAGTACTTGCACTCGTTGACCTCCAGCCAGCGGGATTGCTCGTCCGTCGGCTCAGGGCCTTCTAGCTCTTCGTAGATGTGTACCAGTATGCCGCGGACGACTTCGACCCAGCTAGAGCGGACGAGGATGTCGTCAGCGACGTTGTACACGAGGCACTCGATAAAGTAAGAAGGAAGCTCTTCAATGATCGAGTCCTCGACCATCGCGTTCTCGACTCGCTTCATCACTCGAACCGCCTTTTTGAACCGAAGCGATGTGCGAGCGTTCTTTGTTCGGCCGTTGTCCAATTGCTGCTGCGGATAATTCGTGATACTCGTACCATCGGTCTTGAAGGCTTTGGAGCCGTCCCGGTAGGCACCGCTAGAGAAGTAATAGCGATAGTCGAAGCACGGCAGTACGTCTCCATCGACGCGAGCGCTGCTTGAATTCACTTGAAACGCTGTGGTTCCGGAGGAGTCGACTTCCCCGGGAAACTTCTTCTCCAACGCCGAATGCAGCTCAGAACGCAATTTGGATGGGGTCCAAGGCCCCGTGTATGGCTCACCCTTCGAGGTCTTTGCGCCGGGCTCGGCCTCGTCCCAATACAGCACGTCCGAACATTCAACCGCGATGTCTACATCACTATCGGCCCGCACATTCGTGTCATTGGCGTACGAACCTTTGGCGTAGACGGTGAGCGAGCAATCCTTGAAGCCAGGATAGTCTCGGACGGCCTCCTTGATCATTCGCTCGGTACGTTCCTGCTTGTCCTGCTCGGTCGGACTAGATGGCCCGGTCCAACCGGCCAGCTTCTCCTCAAGTGATGCCACATGAACCCCCGGTACCTAGGACGCGAACGAACGACAAGCGTATCGATGCCCTCCGACAACTTCGGATGCGAAACGCGTCCCGAGGCGCTTGATTGGTCTTGCATCGACTTGGAACGGCACGTGTGGGTTCGAGCGTCGCTTAGTGCTTCCTAGAGGATGAATCCATGAGGTTGGGCACTGTGGCGTGAATGATCAGTGCCCTACTCTATGTTAATTTGGCGATAAAATACACCAACGATCGGGCTTCGGGTGATGTTTCTTGAAGCTATCACGCATTCATATGGCCATTTCTTGATAATCGTCACTCAAGCACGCACAAATCGTATTGCTTTTCGAGTTCCTTCTTTTAGGTTCTTATGCGAAAAATGATACTTCTATTTCAGGAAAAATGGCTTGTCGGTCACCGTGATTATTATCCAATCGCGGCGGAGCTATCTGGCCGCCGATTGAACTGTTTCCGCGAGGGGAGAAGAGGCCCGGCATGTCCGATCACCCGCCACCAGCCCGCCGTCATGGTTCGGCCCAGCAAGGCGTGGACCTTGATGCGGTCATTCAATCGTGGATGGACTGCGACGTTCCTCCCTCGCGATCTAGGCTGCGTTCCATGTCGGGGCTGTTTGGCAAGACGAAGTTACGGGAGCGAGCACGCCAGATCCCGACGGATCAAATCAAGGCCCACGTCGACTTGGTGCGGACGTGGCACAAGGACTACCACGAGGGTCCGCTAAAAGCGGACAACGAGACCAGCCGCGAGCAGGCGTATAACCAGGACTTCTTCATCACGATCCTTGGGTATCGCCAGGCGCCAATCGTTCCGACGACGTTCAAGCCGAAGGATACGACCGAGAGCAAGCAGTTCCCGGACGCGGTCCTGAAATACGAAGACTCTGCCTCCGGCATCAAGAACATCTTCGCCGTGGTCGAGTTGAAGGGCGCGTCCACACCCCTCGACAAGCCTCAGCAGAGGGAAGGCAACCTGACGCCGGTCCAGCAGGCGTTCAAGTACAAGCCGCAGTACCCGACGTGCCCATTCGTGGTGGTGAGCAACTTCTGGGAGTTCCGCCTCTACAACAACAACGAACTGGACTTCGAGAGCTGGACGCTCGACGACCTCGTCGACCCCGAAGACGACTACATCAAGTTCAAGACCTGGTACGTGCTGATGCACGTCGACAACTTCACCGTCGAGCGGGGGCTGTCCGCTACGCAGGCCCTCTTGCGTCTGGTCCGAACCGCCCAAGAGAAGATCGGCAAGGACTTCTACGAGAAGTACAAAGAGGCCCGGATCGAACTGCTACGGGACATCCTCAAAAAGAATCCCAGCGTGGATTCGGACTTGGCCATCGAGAAGGCGCAGACCGTCATTGACCGGGTGGTGTTCGCCTGTTTTGCCGAGGACATTGATCTCCTGCCGCCGGACATTGTGGAATCGGTCCTCAACCAGGCTGAGGAGTCGGTGCTAGGGGAGCCACTCTTCGACGCCTTAAGGCGTCTCTTCACGGCCATCGACAAAGGCAACGAGAGACTGGGCATCCCGAACGGATATAACGGCGGGCTGTTCGCCGACGACGACGTGATCAACGCGCTCGACATCTCCGACGATGTGACCCGCCGGTTGAAGGGGCTGTCCGGGTACGAGTTCGACGATGAGTTGCCGGTCAATGTCCTCGGGCACATCTTCGAGCAGTCGATCACCGATCTAGAAGGTATCCGTCGCCAGGTCCACGATGATGTAAAGGCCGACGACCTCACCGCTGAGCCGGAAGTACAAGAAGGGCAGCGGCACCGGGAAGGGATCTACTACACGCCGGATTACATCGTGCGGTACATCGTGGATAACACGGTCGGCACATACTTGCGTGAGAAGGAACTCGACATCCAGCAGCGGCACAAGCTGACCGGCAGGCTTGGTGAACGCGGCTACGAGGAGCGACAGCGCAAGGCATATCTGGAATACCAGTACGTCCTCCAGAACATCAAGGTGCTCGACCTCGCCTGCGGTAGCGGTGCGTTCTTGGTGTACGTGTTCGATTTCTTGATGAAGGAGAACCAGCGGGTCCACGACATCATCGGTGGCGGTCTGTTTTCCTATGACGAGATCGTTCGAAGCATTCTGTCGGACAACATCTTCGGGGTCGACATTAATCGGGAGTCGGCCGAGATCACGAAGCTGAGCCTCTGGTTGAAGACAGCCGAGAAAGGCAAACAGCTCACCGCCCTGGACGGCAACATCAAGTGTGGCAACTCGCTGATCGATAACCCGATGTTCACAGACAAGCCGTTCAATTGGACTGAAGACTTCGCGGACATCATGGGCAAAGGCGGATTCGATGTCGTCGTCGGCAACCCTCCGTACGTCAATGCGATTGAGATGACCCGGAATATCCCCGAAGCGGAGCGCAGGTTCATGCGGTCGGGGTATACCACCGCGGTCGGAGCCGTGGATCTCTACATTTACTTCTTCGAGCGAGGATTCGAACTGCTGAAAACCGGTGGCAAGTTAGGGTTCATCACTCCGAACCGATGGCTGTCGGTCAGCTACGGTGCGGCATTACGGGGGTGGCTTGTCGAGAACGCCACCTTCGTTTCGATCCTGAACGCATCCGATACTCAAGTGTTCGAGGACGCGGATGTCTACCCTGTCATCACCATCCTGACCAAGGGCAAGGCGACGGAGGATTACAAGATCACCGCGGGCCGGCTGGAAGAGATGACCGCCGTTCCGCTAGGTATGGACCATGATTCGGCCAAGCTGACCTCCCTCCCTGACAACATCATGGGGTTCCTGCTTAACGACAAGTTGCCGATCACCGAGAAGGTTTTTGGCCAGGCTGAACGGCTCGGGGTCGTCGGGGATATCAACGCGACGTCAACTGCCGGTGAGGCCGACGACTACGGGGCCCATGTCAGTGAGACGCCGGGACACAAGATCATCAATACCGGGACCATCGACCAGTACGCCACTCTCTGGGGGCTGCGGGCATTCAGGAAACAAGGCCGGCTCATCCTGCGGCCGTATCTCGATCTGGATCAGGTCAGCGACAACCGACGCAAGCTGTACGAGGCCCCGAAGATCATTTTCGCCAAGATCGCGCTGCGGACCGAAGCCGTCTACGACAGCCTGGGCGAGTACGCGTCAATCGATACCAACTGCATCCACACGTTCAATGGCGAGTTTCTTCCGGAGTACGTTCTGGCGTGGGTCAATTCGCGTCTCTACAACTATGTCTTTACCTGTCTGTTCGATGGTGCTCGGATGGCTGGCGGCTACCTCGGGTTCTCTGCGCCAAATCTCCGCTGCACACCGATCAAGAAAGTTGACCCCGAAGCCCAGGAGCCGTTCGTTAAGCCTGCCAACCGCTTGTCCGTGCTGTATCGCGAGAAGCTCGAAACGGACGACACGTTCAAAACCCTGATCAAGACGACCTTCAATCTGACGTCGTGGCCGACAGCCAACGCTGAATGGTGGACCTTGGAAAGCCCCGCGTTTATCTCGAACTTTCGGAGCCGTTTCAACACGTCCCAGGTTGAAGACCTTATGGGTGCTCATGCCAAGTACGCCTCGATGATGGCGGAAAAGGTTGCTGAGATCATGAAGCTGAACCAACAGATTGACCGAGCGTTCTACAAGCTGTTTGGCCTCACGAGGCGGGAGGTCGAACTGGTCGAGGCGATGGAGTTCAGTTACCTCTGATGTTCGATCCTGATACATGGGGCACCGTAGGGCAGTGGGTCGGTTCTCTTCTTACCGGTGGCTCGCTGCTACTTGGCTTCAGCATTCTCCGAATCAATCAGCAGGACAAGCGAAGAGCTCAGGCCGCACTTGTCACGTTTACGACGACCCGGACGCGCGATCCGGATAACGACTTCGCGAATGGTGTGCGAGGAAGCGTTTACAACGGTTCGGATCTGCCGATCTCCTACGCCCGAGTCGAGATCCGTTCTGACAAGCTGCAACTCGGCAACGCCGAGAGCGTGCCAGACCCAACGCTTATAACCATTGCCGACGTCTTCTCCGAAGACGAGTCAATAGCGGTCTCGCCAAAGAACGCGGCCTCCTACAACGCGTCGTTTTCTAGCGGTGTGCGCTTGCAGCCCAACGATCTACAGATCCGATTGACCTTCACCGATGGCGATGGACGCGAATGGCGCCGAGATTCAAAAGGACAGCTGAGCGAGGTGCAGAAGTTCTACCGCGTCAGGCGGACTCGCAAGCCGTTGCCGCCAAAGCGGAAGCCACTTCCCCGCAAGCGATCTGGTAAGCGGAGTTGAAATGTCCTCGTCCACGCGGGTGCAGCTACTGGGTTAGGCCAAGGACAAGTGTCACACGGGCTGACTTTCTGACGACTGACGCTTGAGTGCGCCAAAGTGCGCCAAGACTGCGCCATCTGCGCGCAACAAGTTGGCGGTGGTGGTCACATACGACCATCCGTGTCTGCGAGCTTCATGCGCGTCGACCCGTTGGCTTGGTAGAGCGCCCGATCCACTGTTCGCAGGCTCCGGCTGCAGCGTTCGCTGATCGCCCTGCAAACCGACAGGTAATCCATGTATGGCGGGTACGACTTCGCGGACGGTTCGGGCATCTCTTTGTTCGCCACCAATGACTTGACCGCGCGCACGTCGATGACGGTGTGATCCTCCGGCTTCCAGACCATCAGCATGGAGGACGCGACCGGCACTAGAACACCATTCAGCAGCGTTAAGACGAGGTGCTGGATCGGAAAGGGTGCGGACAGCGCTGTAGCGGTGATGTCGTGGATCATCTCGTCAGTGTTGGAGGCCAATCGTGATAGCACGCGCGGGGTTTTCCATCTGCCTACTGTCAGCAGATCGTCGTGGTCATAGCAGCCCCTGGTACGCACGCGGGGGCCAACCTCGTTGAGGACTTCGTTGTCAGCGTCAGTGTCATAACGTGCCGCCCAATGGTCGATCCAGTCTGCGGTGACGGTCATCGGCCGGCTCTCGTGGCTTTGGACTGCACTTGGCTGTCAGACGATGAAACCGCTGCGGATGTAGGACAGCACCTTCCGCTGCTTGCTGGTCCCGTTGATGACCCGTTCCCCCATGCGTTCGTTCACCCATGCCTTGCGGATGGCACCGTTGGCTTTGGTAATCGACCGTGAGAAGAGCGCCGTCGCGGTCGAACTGGTCACGAGACTCGTCGCTGAAGACCATTGGTAAACCTCGATCGCTGCAGGCCTGTCGGATGACGTCGCGCGTTCGCGCCGCAGCTGCATTCATCGCGGGCTCTCCTCCTGTAGCGGCCGGACCTCGCCTTCGAGCCGGTCCTGTAACGGTTACCGCGGTCAGGGCGACTATCCCTCACCAGTTGCGATCAATAATCATGCCCAACCAGAGTGTCGTGTCATTAGGCTTCGGTAATTCCAAGCGTTGGGAGCGTCGCTGCCTTGGCGGACAACCCGGCCAAGGGTCGTCCGCGGGCGGTGGTTTGGATGGAACAGCGGTTAGGCAGCGAGGACAGCGACGGCAAAAGCGGCGAGTAAGAGAATCCCGATTGCTTGAGCCGTTAGCGCCAGCACGAGAAATCTGTATTTGTTTGAGTTGCCAGCTCGCAACGTTCGGATCGCGAGCAAGTTCAACTGCGCGGTGTAGTTGCGCGCGTCGACTTCGGTGATGGCCCACAGCTCGTCGCCGAGCATTCTGTTCATATCGCTTACCGCGGCAAGCGAGAACCGTCCTCTGGTTGCGCCGGCGAGAATGCTAAGAATGGCTGCGCCGAGCAGGAACAGCAGCGCCGCGGCCAGCAGCCAGATATCGAGCCCGCCAGCCACGGTGTACTTTTCACCCTTCACGATGGCCACAACTGCTAGACGGTATGAGGGGCTGGGGCCCCGCTCACATGTGAACGTGGGTTGCCGACAGGAATGTGGTCCTGGCCGGTAGAGCCACAGATGTGGGAGGCCCCAGTGAAGGTTCAGCGTACGAGTGTTGGTTTGGATGTGCACGCACGATCGGTGGTCGCATGCGGTCTTGATGGTGAGACCGGGGAGCTCTTCGAGCGGCGGTTGACTCCGGATCACGGGGAGATTCTGGCGTGGTTGGGTGATCTGCCCGGGCCGGTTGCTGCGACCTATGAGGCGGGCCCGACGGGTTTCGTGTTGGCCCGCAGCATCAATGCCTCCGGGATCAGGTGTTCGGTCGCCGCGCCGTCGAAGTTGCAGCGCCCGGTCGGCGATCGGGTCAAGACCGATAAGCGCGATGCCCGTCATCTGGCCCGGTTGTTGCATCTGGGCGAGATCGTCGAAGTCGAGATCCCCAGCGTGGAGCAGGAATCTGCGCGTGATCTGTTCCGGGCGCGGGAGGCCTGCCGCAAGGACCTGATGGCCGCCCGTCATCGGCTCTCGAAGCTGCTGCTGCGCCTAAGGATCGTCTACTACGCCGGAACGGCCTGGTCACGAAATCACGAACGGTGGCTGCAGAGCCAGCGGTTCGACGACCCCGCGCTGGCGATCGCCTATGACACCGCCTTCGACACGGTGTTGACCACCACCGCTCGCCGGGGCCGCCTGGATGCGGCGATCACCGCGATGGCCGCCGATTCCACGTTCACCCCGGTGGTGACGCGGCTGGGGTGTCTGCGCGGGGTCTCGACGTTGACGGCGTTCGGGTTGGCCACCGAGATCGGCGACTGGCACCGGCTGAGCGGGCGTTCGATCGGCGCCTATCTGGGGCTGGTGCCATGCGAGTACTCCTCGGGAGACAACAGGGTCCAGGGCGGGTTGACCCGCACCGGCAACGGCCACGCCCGCCGGTTGTTGATCGAGGCGGCTTGGCATCACCGGCCGTCGTATCGGCCCGGTGAGGTGATGCGGCGTCGCTGGGATGCCGCCCCACCGGCAGCGCGAGCTCGCGGGCAGGCCGCCAACCGGCGACTGCACGCCCGCTGGCTGCGGTTCAACGAACGCCGCAAGCGTCCAGTGGTGGCCAATGCCGCCATCGCCCGCGAGTTGGCCGGCTGGTGCTGGTCGTTGGCCGTCATGGACGACTGAGAACAACTGAATCGTCCAGGTGTCCGTATCGAGGTGATCGGCAAGCGTCTTGGAGTGACCCGCGGAAATCGCTATGAGCAATCATGTTGCCCTGCAACTGATCACGCTCGATTACTAGACCTGCGATCCACTCCGACTCGAAGACCCGTCCTGCGGTAACCAACCCGCGCATATCAGACTGACACGCGTCGACACGACACGCTCGGCACCCACGAACGCTCACCTGGTCAACGAAGCGGCGGCCGCAGCGACGGTTGCGGCCGCCGCTTCACCCTGCCCACTTGACAAACCACTCCCCATATCAGCGATACCGTGACGAGGGCTGTCGCGGCGGTTACAGATCCTGCTGACCGTGAATTGATTGCATCTCGCCGCGCATACTCGCGGTCAAGTTCTGTTGCGATGAATTGCACCCATTCGCGGCCCTGATGGGGTCCGTCACTCACCCTTGTCGCCGTGGATCACCGTGCGTACAACGTCGAGCGCGGCGGTGCCCAGGGAGGACGTCTCCTGGCTTCTGGTGCTCAGCTCGGTCTCCCACACGATCGGCGGTGGGGGTGGTCGACCGGGTGGCGGCGGGGGAGGCGGTGTGTCGGCCGGCGGTGCCGGTTCGTTATCAGCCACCAGAGACTTCCTTCCGTGCTTGCCTAGACGGTATGAGGGGCTGGGGCCCCGCTCACATGTGAACGTGGGTTGCCGACAGGAATGTGGTCCTGGCCGGTAGAGCCACAGATGTGGGAGGCCCCAGTGAAGGTTCAGCGTACGAGTGTTGGTTTGGATGTGCACGCACGATCGGTGGTCGCATGCGGTCTTGATGGTGAGACCGGGGAGCTCTTCGAGCGGCGGTTGACTCCGGATCACGGGGAGATTCTGGCGTGGTTGGGTGATCTGCCCGGGCCGGTTGCTGCGACCTATGAGGCGGGCCCGACGGGTTTCGTGTTGGCCCGCAGCATCAATGCCTCCGGGATCAGGTGTTCGGTCGCCGCGCCGTCGAAGTTGCAGCGCCCGGTCGGCGATCGGGTCAAGACCGATAAGCGCGATGCCCGTCATCTGGCCCGGTTGTTGCATCTGGGCGAGATCGTCGAAGTCGAGATCCCCAGCGTGGAGCAGGAATCTGCGCGTGATCTGTTCCGGGCGCGGGAGGCCTGCCGCAAGGACCTGATGGCCGCCCGTCATCGGCTCTCGAAGCTGCTGCTGCGCCTAAGGATCGTCTACTACACCGGAACGGCCTGGTCACGAAATCACGAACGGTGGCTGCAGAGCCAGCGGTTCGACGACCCCGCGCTGGCGATCGCCTATGACACCGCCTTCGACACGGTGTTGACCACCACCGCTCGCCGGGGCCGCCTGGATGCGGCGATCACCGCGATGGCCGCCGATTCCACGTTCACCCCGGTGGTGACGCGGCTGGGGTGTCTGCGCGGGGTCTCGACGTTGACGGCGTTCGGGTTGGCCACCGAGATCGGCGACTGGCACCGGCTGAGCGGGCGTTCGATCGGCGCCTATCTGGGGCTGGTGCCATGCGAGTACTCCTCGGGAGACAACAGGGTCCAGGGCGGGTTGACCCGCACCGGCAACGGCCACGCCCGCCGGTTGTTGATCGAGGCGGCTTGGCATCACCGGCCGTCGTATCGGCCCGGTGAGGTGATGCGGCGTCGCTGGGATGCCGCCCCACCGGCAGCGCGAGCTCGCGGGCAGGCCGCCAACCGGCGACTGCACGCCCGCTGGCTGCGGTTCAACGAACGCCGCAAGCGTCCAGTGGTGGCCAATGCCGCCATCGCCCGCGAGTTGGCCGGCTGGTGCTGGTCGTTGGCCGTCATGGACGACTGAGAACAACTGAATCGTCCAGGTGTCCGTATCGAGGTGATCGGCAAGCGTCTTGGAGTGACCCG
Source organism: Mycolicibacterium tusciae JS617 (assembly GCF_000243415.2). Next base: position 3,694,446 of record NZ_KI912270.1, on the reverse strand, counting down.
CGGAAATCGCTATGAGCAATCATGTTGCCCTGCAACTGATCACGCTCGATTACTAGACCTGCGATCCACTCCGACTCGAAGACCCGTCCTGCGGTAACCAACCCGCGCATATCAGACTGACACGCGTCGACACGACACGCTCGGCACCCACGAACGCTCACCTGGTCAACGAAGCGGCGGCCGCAGCGACGGTTGCGGCCGCCGCTTCACCCTGCCCACTTGACAAACCACTCCCCATATCAGCAAAGACGTTACGCCGAGCGGCGAACAGCTGCCGGTACGCAACGCGGTCAATAACTGACCGAATCGATCGAGCTAGGGATAAGTAGTTGCCGTGGGCGGATCTGAAGCAGGCACGCGGAGGTTCTCGCACGGAAGCCGCGACCTGACGTTGGCTCACGATTCGTCATCGGCGTTAGGCGCGGGCGTCTGAACCCTGTGGCTTCGGCCGGTCTGCAGAAATTTGCACGCCAAGTCGGGCTGAACCAAGGCAGCTTTGCCGAAAAGCCCAGTTTCGCATGGAACCCTGGTTTACTCTGCGAAAAATAGTTTGCCACGAACAAGAGGAGTAGAGGTGGCCGGCTTCGCAGTCCTCGATTTCGAGACCACCGGATTCGCTGCCAATGACTACGACCGTGTGGTCGAAGTGGGTCTCGTGCTGCTCTCAGCTGACGGCGACACCGAAGACGAGTGGTCGACTTTGCTGGATCCCGGTCGCGACATTGGCAATACCGAGCACCATGGGATTAGAGCGGGCGATGTGCTGGGCGCGCCCACCTTCGCTGCGATTGTTCCGAGATTGTTGAAAGACCTTCGCGGGCGGATTGTGGTCTGCCACAACAAATCGTTCGACTTACGCTTCCTGAACGCCGAGTTGCGGCGTGCCGGCGTCGCGCTGGATAACGATTGGCTGCCGAGTCTCTGCACGATGAGGTGGGCTGGTCGGCTGCTTCCGTCGGCGTCCCGGAAGCTACAGGACTGCTGCGATGCCGCCGGTGTCGTTCTCGCGAATGCTCATTGCGCGATCGAAGATGCCCGGGCGGCGGCAGGCCTGCTGAAGCACCTTATGGTGCGTGCCGGAATCCCACCGCCTTGGGCGAAGGAGATCTCTGGCGCCGACGAATTCCAATGGCCGGAGGTCGTCGCTGGTTGGGAGGTGCGGCTGGTACCCCGCGGGACTGTCCCTCCGCGGCGTCTGGCGGGTTGGCTTGATCGCATCGTTGCGCGCATGCCTCGACATGACGATTTCCGGGTCGAGTCGTACCTGGAGGTTCTCGAGTCCGCCCTTCTCGATCACCACCTGTCGCGTCACGAGGAGGACGCACTCGTGACGATAGCTGTGGATCTCGGTCTCTCACGCCAGCTACTCGACGAGATCCATTGCGAATACCTGCGATCGATGGCGAGGATTGCGCTTGCCGATGGGGTGGTCACGGACGATGAGCGCGCCGACCTGCTTCAAGTCGCGGAGCTCTGCGGATTGAATCCCAACCACGTTGACACCGCACTGGCAATGGCGCCTGTGCGTCAACCGAACGCCGAGTTCGCGTTCGCCCCAGGTGACGTTCTGTGCCTCACCGGAGCGATGCGCCGACCCCGGTCGGAATGGGAGGCGGAGCTCGGCCAGCGCGGCTTCGTGATCGGGTCGCTCACCCGTCGGACGCGTATTCTGGTCGCCGCCGATCCCGACTCGGCGAGCGGGAAGGCCAAGAAGGCGCGTGAATACGGTGTCCCCATCATTAACGAGGACGCGCTCACCCGCCTGCTAGGAAGAGTCTGATGTTCTCGCGAGTGTTTCTCGATAGGAAGTGATGATGGCTCGGAAGCGTGTCGTTGTTACTGAGGCGGCGGTGAAGAAAGCTGCCCGCGAGAACACGAAGGCGTCGTTCAAGCTGTCAGGCCGTGAGGTCCCGGAAGACTTCGTGCGCTCGCCAGCTGTAGAACGCTACATCCGCGATCGAGTGTCTATACCGGCTCTTCGATTTTGAGCGGGCAATCAGCATGATGTCTGGGTTGCGGCCCGCTGTTTGCGGGTGCAGTGGAAGCGTATCCGGCGGGCCGAGTTTTCTGTGTTTCTGAACCCGCACGCTGTGCGTTTGACCTGCTTGACGAGCCGGTTGTAGCCCTCGGTGCCGGCGTTGGTGATGCCGGTGGCGATGAAGGCGTTGATCTCGGGCCACCAGGTGTCCACGGTGGTGGCCAGGGTCAGCAGCTCCGGGATCTGCGAATCGATGCACCAGGACAGGAACCGGTGCAGGCGGTGCCGGGTCAGGTGCGGGTCGCCGCCGACGCGCACGGTGGACAGCAGGGTGCGCAGTTCTTCCTTGGCGATCCACGCTGAGAGGATCTGACCGGTGTCGTCAGCGGCGATGAGGGCGTTCCACATTTTGGCGAAACTCTTGCCCGACAGGCGTTCCCGAGCGCGCAGCAACCGTCGCCGGTTGGCCCATTCCGGGTCGATCTTGCGACCACGACGCTCACGTAGATCCCAGGTGACCCGTTGACGCACCTTGGTCACCGCGTCGTTGCCGAGCTTCACCAGGTGGAAGTGATCGACCACGATCGTCGCGTTGGGCAACAAGCCGGGTGTGCGGATCGCTGTCGCGTAGACCGCGGCCGGGTCGATGGCCACGTAGGCCACGCCCGCGCGGAAGGCTTCGGTGCGCTCAGAGAGCCAGTCGATGACCGCTGCGCCGGTGCGGCCTTCCCGTTGCCCCAGCAGGCCCTGATCGCCGGCCAGGTCGACGAACCCGGTGTCCCACGGGTCCACCCGCACCCACCCCTGCGTCACCGCGCAGTGTTCCCACCTGGGCTTTCCGCGGCGGGTCTCATCGATGCCCAGCACCGCGGTGGGCTGCGGTTCGACTAGCAGCGACTCGGCGTGGGCGACGAACGCGCGGTGCGCGGTCGGCCACGACACGCCGTGGCTGTTTGCGACCTCGGCCACAGAACGGGCCGCATCCCCGATCGCCGCACCGACCTGAGTGCGCAACCGCAGAGTTGTGCGGGCCCGCGCCGGCACCTGCGCGATGGACTCGGTGAAGGACCCGCGTTCACAGTAGTCCTCCCGGCAACGCCACCGGGTCTTGTGCCACCGCAGCATGATTCGCGCTTCACCGTAGGGGATATCCTTCGGTGCGGTGGCGACTCGGGCCTTCACCGAGGTGGACAACACCCCACACGACGGGCACGCCGCCGCGGACTCGCTCGCGGTCACCGCGTGCACTACTCGCGTCCCGTCGGCCCAGCGCTCGACACGCTCAACCCGCACTCCTGGCAGCCCAAACAACAATGTCGTACCGTCGGACACGGCCCTTGGTTCCCTTCGTCAGCCTGAATGCTTCGCAACTTTCAGACTTCGGAAGACCAAGGGCCTCCCCATGCAGCGACACGCCCTACGAGAGCGAAATCACAACTGCCCCATTAAAATCGAAGAGCCTCTATACCTCGGCCTACTCAGTCGAAAGCTGTTGAAGGAGAGGAAAATACCGGCGCTTAGGTCGTGCGCTAATTCGGAGCCCGAACGGCAAGCTCGATAGTGGCGCGGGGGTATAAGCGCTGAAGGTATCGCCGGACGTGCTCCGCGGCTCCAGGCCCTTCAACGATCGAGTCGATGGACGTCGACCCATCCCACCAGTGCCAGAGCCCGCTCCGCTTGAAGCCAAACGGCGGCGGTACGTCAATGTCGGTATGTACGCGTGCGAAGGTACGGGCGGCCCCGACGACGAATCGCCAGTCGAACCCTCCAAAGGTCACCGTGCCGTCGAGATCAGCAAGGTGTGACAGCGTGCGCGGTAGTTCCACTCGCGCGAGAAATGGTTCCGCTGCCGGTGGCCGCGGCTGGCTGACGGCGCGGTAGTGGCCGTTGCGGCCGGACTCGTCCGCCCCGACTTCGGATCGGTTCGGATGGACTGTCCATTCACGCTTCATTTGCAGATTCGTTTGTCGTAGACATTGATGACGGCCGCGGGAGTATGGGCGACTGGCCGGCAGGTCGGGCGATCAGCGCACGTAGAGTGTGGTCGCGAATCTCGTCTTGTTTGTGCTGTTCCAAAATAGATCGCTTTTCGATGGCGAACTGTTCGCAGTAGCCGTTCCATTCCCTCATCAGGCGCAGAGACTTATCGCGGAAGGCCGGACCGGCGCGTACTTCTTCGAAGGGACACACCAGCATCTTGCGCAATGTCGACGCTGGAATGAATACCAACGCCTCCTCCCGGTATTCAGGCACCCAGCGAGAGTGGTAGTAGACGCGTTTGGCCTGATGGCGTCGGTACTGATCCATGACTGCGCCAGTTTGCTTACAGGTCGCGGCAAACAGCACACGTATGGAGTCACGTCGTCGGACCAACTCGTCGACTTGTTCTTGTTGCTTTCTGCGGGTAGGCCACGATGTGGAGTGCGTTACCTTGTTCGCAATTGCCTTAAGGCGACCGCCGACAAGGTCGTACTCTTCGTCAAGCTCCCTGATCTTCTTCTTGCATCGAAAGAACTCATCCTGAATCGCGGTGTGCTCCCGTGCGAACTCTTCCGTGTGGTCGAAATAGACGTGCATTCGTTCGTAACGGCGTGCCCGTTCGCAGATTGCGAGGTACTGAGAACCAAGTTCGTTGGCGGAATGCCCGAGTATTTTCTCTGCCGTCTCCGCTCCGTTAATTAGGTCAGTTGGTATTTGTTCAGCAGTCAGCACTCCCGCATGTGCGAGTGCCGTCACTTGGCGGAGTATCTGGCTGGAGGTTCGCTTGACCTCTACTCGGCGCAAGCCGCTGACGCGTCGAACCTCTGCGGGAGCGATGCCTGCGGCGACTGCAAGTTTGGCCGCGGCAACGTTCAAGGCGCGGTGCCAATCCGCGGCGACGCCAGGAGCGGGTGAGCCGACGAGCATATGCCTAGGTTAATTCCGGCAACTGACAAACGCTCGTAGCGCGTTGTGACACGACCACAACCGGGGTGCCATCAAGCAGCAGCTCCTGGTGGCGCGTCAACACGTCAATCACGAGATGACGGGCGATTTGACCTGCGGTTTTCTCGGTTTGGTGACAGGTAGTGCCTGCTGGCAACGCTGCACGCAAACTCGGCTTAGTGGGCGCAAGAGACGTCCTACAACCGAAAGGCATTGACTCATGGCTGATCTGACTCGTCTAGATGAACTCGTACTTGACCCGACTCAAGTCCTGGCGTTTGGCACAGGTGGTGGGGCGCGAGCCCAGAGTGTGTACCGGGACGGTGCCGCGACCGATGAACCCGTTTTGGTCGACGATGCGCAGCTCTACAAGGTGACCGGCCTCGCCGTCAGCGTTGGCGGCCGCGGACTGGACGGTGCGGAGGTACGGACTACCACTCCGCTTGAGACCGTGCCGGCAGGCGTGCTGTTCCAGGCGGAGGGCCGTTGCACCCTGTCAGTGCGCGCTGATGCTCGGGCAGGATGGGGAAATCGGGGGCCGAGAGGCGTCCTGGCCGTGACGGTCTACATCCAGACGCTGAAGCCGGTCGGCTCGGTGACCGACATCCTTCGGGGGGCCAACAGCGGCGCACGGCGGGGCGGCGGTAGCAGCGAGTGATGTTCAGACGGAATAGAATTCAGGCCTCGGATCCTTTCCGGTTGTCCGCACTCGGCCGCTGCAGAGCAGCAGTAGCATGGCTGCGCGGGCCAGCGTTGCTGCGCCGATGGTTGTTACTCCTTCTCGCCGCTATGTCCGCTGTGTCTCTAATCGGGATTGTGATCGTCTTCGCGGTGATGCAGCCTGCATCACCAGCGCAGCAGATGATCGCGGCAGGTGCTCCGGACGAAGGGATCGCCACGCTCCTGCGTGCTGGCCCGTCGTCGTCGGAAGTGATCGACCGCCCTGGATACGACTGCCATCCGATGCCTACTTTGGGCCTGAAGTACCTGAATCTCATGCTCACGGAACCTTCTGTGGTCGCAATCGGCAAAGACGGAGTCGTGTGGGGCCCGGCGTGCGTGGTGACCTACGGTGTGGCTGGTTCGTGAGATGAGTGATCCTCTGGGCGCATTCCCGAAACATCGCCAGCCGATGGTTATCCGAACGCTCTTGTGCCGCCACGGTTGGGAGAAGGTAGAGATTCCCGGCGTTGCCTCGAGTTACCGGTCGTCTGACGACATCAGGGTGGTCATTTCGGTGCTTAGTAAGCGACCGTGCTTCGCGCCGTCGAGTCGTGACATGGGGGATCTGCCAGGACGCTTCAAAAAGGCGTCACGGCAACGGTTATACGAAGTCTTGGCCGATGAGTTCGGGCCGACGTGCGCGTCGTGCGGGCAACGTTACGGGCATGTCGTCGATCACGATCACTTCTCAGGCCTGGTCCGCGGTCTGCTCTGCCGTGTTTGCAACGCCTGGGTCGACACATGTGTGCACGCTGACTCGGCAGAGTGCCGCTACGCGTGCTACCTGAACGCACCGCCTGCGGAGAGACTGCAGCTGCGGTATCCGGCGAGTCATCGCCGGCGGGCGCTCGATGAAGTGCGGCGGGCGATCGTGGGGTTCGATGTGTTGGATCGGACGACCTGGCCATCGGCAGACCCAACGGCCTGGCGGTGGACAGTTCCTGATGAGGCGGATCTGAGCAAAGTTGCAAACGACTGGTGGGGCCGACATCCCGATGGTTTGGAAGTACGAAGGACTCTGCGGGGAGTCGTGAACGCATGAGTCTTCGCCGAATCGTATTACTCTGTGGAGCAACGAGTTTCACCTTCTGGTTGATTTCGCTTCTCGGGTATGGCGGACTTCTGGTCTGGTGCATGTGCGCCGCCGTGACTTCGAGCGCACTGGCCTGCGTCGTGCTCCGGATCCGCCGCCGTCGTCACTGGTCGTTCTATGGCCCGGACCTCCGATATGCAATGTCCGTGTTCTCAAGTCGCGATAGGTGGGCGGATCTTGCAGAGATACTGAATCTCTCCGTTGACGCCGATCTGCGTCGGTCACGAACGACAAGGGCGGCCTTTGCGCTGGGTCTCACGCGTGAGGAACGGCGGGCTGTCCGATACATCCCGGCAATCGCAGAGATGAGGAAAGCGCCGTACGGCATGGCAGTGACGGTGGTAGGTGCTCCCGGGCAGAGTTGGGAGGTTTGGCAACGTCATTGCGGGCAGCTGAGTTCCGCACTGCGAGTCCGGGAGGTGACAGTCGCAGAACCACGCGCTGGCATCTTCGAACTTGCGCTCCGGGTGCGTGATCCACTTGCTGCGCCGATCCTTCTGGCAACCCCTCAGATGGCGCGAGGCTGGGAGATTCCCCTCGGCGTCGACGAGTACGGCGCCGCAGTCTCGGGTTCATGTCGCAACGTGAGCGGGGTCGTCGTCGGAGGTGTCCCCGGCGGCGGAAAAAGCGCATGGCTGGCGTTCGCGCTCGGCTCGTTGGCCCATCGGGACGACGTGCAGTGGCTGCTGATCGATGGCAAGCAGGGCTACGACCTTGAGGGGTTGGCGTCGCGGGCATATCGGTACATAAGTGGCGATGAGGCAGGGGATCTCGAAGTGGTTAGGGATTCGCTCCAAGACATTCAGACTCTTATGCGCGAACGGCTGAGGAATGCGCCAGAACTCTATGGCCAGCCGAATCTGTGGTCGGCAGGTCCATCTCCGTTGCATCCAATTGTTGTCGTGGTCATCGACGAGTGCCAGGCCTATCTGGATGCGCGGTCACATTCGACGAAGGAGGCGAAAGCAATTGGAGTGGAGATCGATTCGCTCGTACGAGATCTGGTGAAACGCGGTCGCTCCGCGGGAATTGTCGTCGTCCTCAGCACGCAACGACCGACCGCGGACAGCATTCCGACGAGCACGCGTGACAACTGCGCGCTGAGGGTGTGCTTCTCCGTCCGAACACGCGAAGCCGCAACCTCAGTGTTGGGTGAGTTCTCGGCCGACTCGGAGATCAGTCCCATCGGGGCTCCTACGGGTGTCGGCGTGAGTTCCGCTGAGGGGGTCCAGGTTCGGTTCAGGAGTCCCTTCGTGCCCGACGACGTACTGCGCGGACATATCGAAGCGTTGCGTTGCCTCGCAGCTAACCCGCTCGATCTTCTCGGTGACGCGCTCATGGAGTTGACCAAGAGAAGCGAAGCCTGCGGCGGCGATGCGAGCTCGACTGACATCCACTGCTCGGACACAAGCCGGCCCTTGCCGGCGCGTGAGCCATGGGTTTGAAAGGGGTGACGGTGGGAGGAAAGTCTCATGTCCGCGCCGGTACTCGCGGCGACGAACTGCTGAAGATCGATCAGCTTGCGAGTCGTCTGAAGGTGTCGGTCGGCTGTATCAGAGCTTGGCGACTTCGGGGAGAAGGGCCACCGGCGATCCGGATTGGAACTGCATTACGTTGGGACGCAGCAGAAGTGGACGAGTGGCTGGACTCACGGCGCGAGTCGCGATTGGAGGCGTAGGCCGTGATCGAGGCGAGGTCCGGTCCGAACGGCACCCGCGTCTACCGTGCCCGGGTCTACTACCGCGGACGCTACGTCGCCTCCCGCACCTTCCCTCGCAAGCGTGACGCCCAGGAGTGGGAACGCAAGCAGGTCGAGACGCTGAAGACCGGTGCTTGGGCCGACCCCAAAGCGGGGGAGCGGCCGGTCCGCGAATGGTGCGAGATTTGGCTCTCGGCACAACCTGCCAGGGCGCAGGCTACGGAGCGGAAGATTCGCGGTGTGATCGGAAAGCAGATTGCGGGCACCTTCGGCAGGCGGCCACTGGTGTCTGTTCGCCCCTCCGAGGTTCAGGCTTGGGCGGCGGACATCTCGCGCAAGCAGTCCGCCGCGACGGCTCGCCATTCGCTCGGAGTTCTCCGTCGAGTGTTCGACCACGCGGTGCGCGATGGCGCTATTCATCGCAACCCGGCCGCCGGTATCCGCCTGCCCAAGGTCCAGGGCAACGATCCGCGTCCGCTGACACACGACGAACTCTGGCAGCTTGCCTATCACCTTGACGAGTTGCGGGACCGCGTCCTGGTCCTCGTAGCCGGATATTGCGGTCTGCGGTGGGGCGAGCTGGCCGCGCTGCGATGGGCTGACGTGGACCTCGACAAGAACACGCTGCGGGTTGCACGTGCGTACTCGGAAGAGGCGCCACGGGGGGAGATGTCACCAGTCAAGGACCATCAGGCACGGACCGTACCGGTTCCTGCGATCGTGTCGGAGGAACTCGCTAGATTCCGGGCAGATCACAAACCAGACGGACTAGTTTTCCCATCTGCGAATCGCACGCCTCTTCGGAATCGCAACTTTCGACGTGATGTCTTCGATGACGCTGTCGAGGCCCTGGACCTCGACATCACTCCGCACAACCTGCGCGACACCGCCGCATCGCTGGCTATCCAGGCGGGGGCCTCGGTTGTCGCCGTGGCTCGCCTGCTCGGTCATGAATCCGCTGCCACAACGTTGAACCATTACGCCAACGCTCGGGAATTGCATCTGATGGGCGAGAATCGCCCGGTTGCCTGATGGAGTAGGGGTTTCAGGCTAGCAGATTGATGCCGTGAAAACTGCTGCTGGCCTGGCCATTTGCCAAAGTGATCCCATTTGATGCATGATTCGTTCACTGTTGGGTGGCGTGGGGGGTCGGGTTGCGGCGGGTCGATCTGGCGGGGGCAGCTCATCTGGAGCTGGTGTCCGGTGTGGTTTCGTTGCGTCCGCAGGATGCGATGGTGGAGGCGATGTTTCGTGGCTGGCGTGCTCAGCAGGCTGCTCGCGGGCTTCGTGAGGAGACGATCACGTCGCGGGAGAACCTGGTCCGTCGGTTCATGGAGTTCGTCAACGACTACCCGTGGCAGTGGACCCCGGCGCATATCGATGAGTGGTCGCTCTGGCTGACCAGCGAGAAGCATCTTGCGCCGTCGACGATCCGCGGCTACCAGTGCGGGTTGCGGCTGTTCAGCGAGTTCCTGATCGACGGACGCTACGGGTGGGCGGTGGCATGTGAGGAAGCGTTCGGCACCCATCCGGTGGCGATCTGCCACGAGTGGAACACGATCGCTCATTTGAACGATTACGAGGGTCGGCCGGAGGCTAGGCCGTTCACGCGGGAGGAGTTGCAGCGGTTCCTGGATTACGCCGACGATCAGGTCGAGCGCGCGGTGCGGGCGAAACGTAAAGGGGCTCTTGCCGCTTACCGTGATGCCACGATCTTCAAGGTGATCTACGGCTGGGGGCTGGTTCTCCAGGGTTCAGTCCCCGTGCGGCAGCGCGGTTCTCTGAGTTTGTGCAGCTTAGAGGCCGGTGATGAGATGCTATCGGCTGCAACAGGTGTGGTGCAAGGGGGCTCGCGGTGGGTCATTGTGGCCGGCTCGGCGTGTTCAGTCGGGCCATGAGTTCTCGGTTGGCGGCGCGGGCAGCGGTCAGGTCGTCGTCGCGTTCCTCGAGCTGGTGTTGAAGGTCGAGGTTATCGTGTTCGAGCTGGCTGATGCGCTGGTGGAGCGCGTCGATGTCGACGGGGCTGCCGAGCCCGGACTCACGCCAGGTATGTTCGCCGAGCGCCTCGGAAAGCCGTTTCTCCAGTTGGTGGTTGCGGGTGTTGAGGCGGGCGGCTCGTTCGTGGGCGGCCAGCAGGTCCGCCCGCAGCGACGCATGTGTGACCGCGTGATCGCTGTTCAAATGGACTGGATCTGCTTGCAGCGCATGGATTTTCTCCAGCAGGTCGCGGTGACGGTAGAGGAACGTGCGGTCGACTCCGGCCGCGCGCGCGATTGCGGACGCACTGATCGGGTCGCCCGCGGCGGCGGCTTGGTCGAGCACCGCCAGCACCCGTTTGCGGCGGCGCCCCGAGTCGTCGCGCCGGCCGTCCAGCATCGGCTGGGTTTGCGGGTTCGTGGTGCGGGTCATGCACTGGCCTCCGACGTAGGTGTGGTGGGTAGTCCGGGCGGGGTGACGGTGAGTATGGGCATGCCGAGCGGCACCGTGTGGGCTGCGCGGTGACGGCGCACGATGGCGACGGCGTCATCGATGCGGGCTCGCTCGGTGTCGTCGATGCCGGTGATATCGCCCTTGATTCGGTTGATCAGTCGCCGGACCCGGGTGATTTCTTCCTCGGTCGGAGAGACATCGGCACGGGCCCAGTCATCGATGCCATCAATGGTGGCGGCCAGCCGTTCTCGGGTGCGCAGCAGATCATCGAGGTATGCCTGCAACTCGGGCAGGAACGCCACGGTGGTGCGGAAGTGGTCACAGCCCACGCACCGGTACCGGACCGGGCAGGCTCCGCCGCCGGCTTTGACATTGGTCGGCTCGGTGCAGGTGCCGTAGGGGACGGCAACCTCCCCGACGGCGTGTCGGGCGCGTTCGGAGTCCAACAGCATCTGCGCATCGCGCCAGATCCTGTTGCCATGCCGGTCGAAGCTCAGCGCGGTGACGGTGTCCACGGCAGCGCGGCGACGGTCTTCGCCGATGCGGTAGTAGCGGCGAGTCATGGAGTAGCTTCGGTGATCGAGCAGTTCGGCCAGGACGTCGATCGGCACTCCGGCGTCCGCATGACGTTGGGCATACGAGCGCCTTGTCTCCGCAGTGGTCGTGTGCGGTTGGGTTCGTGTTGCGTTTGACGTGGCCGATTCTCGGCGCGTAGTTCGTGACGCTGATTGCCGATCGTGTGGCGATAAACCCAAATCGTTTGTGATGGACGTCACTGCCGACGGGGTCAGCATGGTCCGATTACTTTCTGCCGGGGTTTCGGGCGACTCTGGAGGCAGGTGACGGCTGCTGCCGGGTTGTCGGCGGCGCGGAGTCGAAGGATCTCGTCGTGTTGGGCAGCGATGCGGGCCAGGGCCTGGCTCCGGAAGTCGGTGAGGTCCTGGATTGTGGAATTGGATTGGGCGAGGTTGGTTTTGAGCTTGTCAACCTCTGCTTTGAGGCGTTCGATCTGAGCGACTTTCGGGTCCGGGGTTTCTCCCGCCTCTTGCAATTGCTGGAGTCGGTGCTCGAATTCGGTGCGTAGGTGCGCGTAGGGCCGGGTGCCGTAGAACGCCGTGCGGTCGACCCCGGCCTCGAGTGCGAGGGTCTTGATATCGCAGCTGCCGCCGGGCGGGATCTCGCCGCGCAGCAGCCGGTCCATGGCGGCGCGGATGCAGTTCTCGTTGTGGATGCGTTGGGCGGCAGTGATTCTCATGCTTGCTCCTCGGTTGCGCCGGTCCCGGTGGCTGTGTCGATGCTGGTGATGACCCGGACGGCGCGGTCGTAGTCGGTCTGTAGTCGGGTGTGTTCGGTGGTGCGGGTTTTGCCGAGTTGGCCGAGGAGGGTCTTGGTGAGTTCGGCGTGCTCGGCCCAGATGGGCCGGTGGTGCTGGTGGTGGGTGGCCTGCGGACAGCGCGCGGAGTCACACATGCCGATCATCGGGCGGTCCGAGGTCGGGGTGCCGGCGAGTTTCAGGCAGAGTGCGCGCGAGGGATCGGTGAACCAGCAATAGTTCGCCGGGCCGAGATGCAGTGCCTTCGCGCGTTTGGACGGCAGGTTGAGGATGTCGCGGTCGTTGCGCTGGATCTTGGGCGCCGCAATCGCTTCGGTGTCGAGGTCGGTGTCGATGCTGGCGAAGAATTCGGTCAGGTTGCGGGCACCGGGCCCGGCGGGCAGGATTCCTTGCTGGTAGTTGCGGAACTCGGCCAGCACGAGCTGGAGTTTGTGGTCGGCCTCGAGCTTGTTGACTTCGGCCAGCAACTCCGCTTGAGCACCGCCCGGTCGAGCCGCATAGCCTTCTGTAGTGGCGGCAGCGATATGTTTGAGGTGCAGTTTTGCTGCGAGAACACCGCCGGGCCGGTAAGCCATCTCCAACGCAACCGTGCGCCTCAGCATCCGCAGTGCTACTGGTTCGTCGGGGATCGGGGCGAGTCCGAGGCGGGCCCCGGCCGGGGAGTTCACCCAGGCGCGAAACCATAGGTAACGGACCCGGAAGCTGAACCGGGACAGCAGAAGAGCGCCCTCGTGGGGGTCGTCATGGAGCTGTTCGATGAGCTCGATTGCGCGGTGGACCGGTTCGATGACGACCCATTCGTCGTCGGTGCCACCCAGGCCCTGGCCTTTGATGATCTTGCTGGCGACGCGGTAGCGCTTCAGACCGGGTATCGGTTCCTCGACCGGGCGGCAGCAGCCGACCCGCAGTTCCATCAGCTCGCTGGCCCGCATTCCGGACGCGGCGGCCAGGACCACGATGGCCGCGGTGCGGGTGATGCCGATCAGGGCGACCGCTTCGGATCGGTGCAGTGGCAGTGTCCAGGGCAACAGGGCTGAGTCGTCGGCGGTCGGTGCCTGTGCGGCGTTGCGGGCGAAAACCTTCTCGACTCCGACAGTGTGGAGGGTGTCGATCAGCGGTTTGCGCAGCGCGGGCATCCATTTCGCCCAAAACTGGACGTATCCGGCCTGCCGGGCCAGGGCTCCGGTGGAGACCGGCAGCAGCGGGTTGTTCGCGTCCCAGCCAGCCGTGAGTCGGCGTCTGACATCGTGGTCTTCGAGCATCGGCAGAGGCGTGTTGGTCACCCTGTGGTCGGCCAGCAGTTTGTTGATGTCGCTGATCATCGCCGACGAGCCATGACGAAGGCCCGGTGCCTTCGTAGCCCAAATGCGGTCGATGTGGCGGATCTGCTCGTGCAGCTCGACAACGTGTGGGCCGAGGGTCTGCACCAGGTGCAAGGCCGCGGCGAGCATCGGCTGCAGCACTTCGGCAGGGACGGCCGGCGTCTTGTTTCCCTCACGACCAGAAGGCATTTCGGCGACCGCTGACGCTGTCGCGCCGCCCCAAGGACGCAGATCGGCCGGAACCCGGTCGGTGGTGAACAGGTCACGGTAGTCGACCAGGTCGACGATCATCTGCGCGGCAGCGCGCCGGAGGCCGGGGCTCTGCTCGCCCACGACGGTGCCGTCGGAGTCGGTGACATAGCGTCGGAATCCCAGGTAGTCCTCGCAGAGGCGGGTATCGACTTCGGTGAGGGCAGTGATTCCCCGCGGTCGAGCCAGCCGAAGAACGTCCCGGCCTCGTAGAGTCGGCTGTAGCAGCTGGTCAGATGCAGTGCGGTGCGGTAGGCGCGCGGCAGCCGAACCACGGCATCATGGTTCGGGGCAAGCAGCGCCAGGATCAGCTCCTTGACGACCAGCCGCCAACGTGGGTCGGTGATGGTGGTGAAGTCGAATCGCCGCCGGTAGAGGGCCATCTGGACCGGGAGCCCGACGACGTCGGTGAAATCCCACAGGTCGTCGTCGAACACCGGTCGTGAGGTGCGGTCTGGCAGCGTGAGCCCGGCTTCGCGGCAGATGTCGGCGCCGGTGAACGGGGACCGTGGGGGTGTGCCGGGTGCCGTGGTCGCGATTGTGCTTGTCATGCGGTGAGTTCCTCCGGGCGCAAGGGGATTTCGTTGTCGCTGTCGGTGATTCTTGTGGCTGCGGCGGTGAGTTCGGCGGGGTCGAAGCGGTCCAGGATCTGGTCGATCCGGGCGGCGTAGCGGCCGAAGACGGTCATGAAGTGGGCGGCGGGCATCTGCTGCCACTGGCGGGAGAAGAATGCCTTGAGCCGCAACAGGTTCACCGCGTGCCGGGGAGCGAACACCGCCAGCGGGCAAAGCAGGCAGACCCACGGACGTGCCGGGCATGGTTTCCCGGCCGGTCCGTGCAGCCCGGAAAGCTGATCGGCGCAGGCCGCGGTGAATACATCCCGCGTGCCACCGACCAGCTCGGCGAGCACGCCTTCGTCGAGCTTCATCACCGCCAGCAGTTGCGGGTAGCCCTCGACGAGTGCTGCGGCGTCTTCCGCGGTGATCACGGTCGGTGGGTGTGCGCGGCGGAGGATGTCGTGCTGGGCGTCGGCGATGATCGTCTCGACGGCGTGGCGTTGGCCGGGAGTCGTTGCCGACAGGTAGTGGTCGCCCTCGACCGCCGGGGTGTGGTTCGGGTCGATCGTGGCGCGCGCATTCCCGGTCCAGGACTTCTTGTCTCGCATCGCGTGGTGCGTGGTGCGGATGCGGGACCGGTGCAGTTTCAGCGGCTCGCCGTCGTCGCCGACGATGCTGTGGCGTTGCATCCACCGCCCGGTCGCCGACCGGTTCACCTCGCCGAGGCGGCGGGAGTAACCGGGCTGGCTCATCCCCAACCACAGCGTGGTGCGCTCGTCCGGTGGCACGAAGCGGCGCAGCAGCGCCGAGTGCGCCAGCCACTGCTCGAGCAACCGCACCGCTGGCCGCGGCAAGGTGGTGCTCTCGGCGGCGGTGCGGCGTTTGACATAGGACAGCAGAACAGTCGAATCCCCGGCCCAGTCGATGTCTCCGACCTCCAGGTCGGCGATACCGTCCGGGACGATGCCGGAGTAGATCCCGAACAGCAGCCGGTAGGCGACCACGACTTCGAGGTGCGGGAACATCGCTTGCGCAGCCTCGTGGAAGACAGTGGTGACTCCTCGATGGCGGAAGACGTTGATAGACATGCCAATCGTCTCAGCGGCCTCGCAGCTGCCGAGAGGGCCGTGCGTCGCCAGCAACCAGCAGAAGTTCTGGTGAGACCACGCGCCCGCGCCCGGATGCCGCCCTCCGGGAACGGACGCCAACGCATGCCGATGCGTGGCATAGGAGTCATCGACCTGCTGTCGGCAGACCGCGGTAAGTCGCTGCCATTCAGCCTCGGAGTAGGGCGGCAACGGCCGCCGATTCGGCTGAATGTTGAAGTGCCGCCCGGCGGCCAGTTCCACCACGCCGTCGCCGACACGGCCGCCGGATCGCGCGTAACCCTCCACCAAGGACCGAGTCAGCGCCTCCAACCAGTTCGGGCCCGCCATCCAGAACTGCGCCAACTGCCCGCGCCGCAGATCGGCGATGCCGCCGGTGAACCCCTGATCGGCGAGCGCTCGCACCATCCTGTGCAACCCACGCACGTAGTGGCCGACCGTGCCAGCGGTATCGGCACTGCCGTGGGGGTGTATCAGCTCCACCAAACCGACGGCCAGATCGCGCGCCAACCTGGGGTTCGGCGACCCCGTAAGGTCGAATTCGGCTCTGCTGCCGTCACTGAACACGCAGCTCAGACCGAGCGGAGTGTCAACAACCATCGTCGGCATCACAACACCTCCTCGGCGTCGTCGTGGAATTCGGCGTCGGATTCCCGCTGCGCGGCGTCCTCGCCGACGAGTCCGGATTCCACGCCGGCGGTTTCGTAGGCTTGCCGGTAAATCCGGGTCGTATCAAGGCGTTTCAGATACTTTTCCGTGGTCAACACCGTCGAGTGACCCAACAGGTCCCGCAGCACCAGCAGCGGATCGGCCTTGGTCAGGTAGAACACCAGCGCCGCGTCGGCGTCGGTGTCGCGCACCAGCTTTGCCGCCTGCCGGTAGTAGCCGGTCACCAAATATTCCAAGGTCTGCATCGAGAACGAATGCCGCAGCCGGTGCGGGTGAACATGCGGGAACCGTGGCTCGAACCTCGCGCGGATCCGGTCGGCGGTGCGCTCGAACACCGTCGCCCACGCCGTGAACGGGCCACCATCGGCTTTCACCGCCAGCAGGCACGACCCGCCCTTCGGTGCCACCAGCCGACGCCGCTCGGCCGGGGTCAGCGACTCCCACGACCGGCGAACACCGTTGACCCGGCCACCCCGCGCATCCGGGTCGCTCACCAGCAGCGGTTCACCCCACCGTCGCGGCGGTCGCCAGGCCGACCCTTCGGTGACGGCCGCGCGGTCAAGCTCCAGGTAGTCGTGCAGCCCGGCCAGGGCGTCGTAAGAGATCCAGGTAGTGCGGAACTTGCGGCCCTTGGTGATTCCCGCCGGCACCGGAAACGGGATCGGAATCGCCGTCGGCGCCAGCGGCAGCGCCGGAACCTCCCACGGCAGCAGATGGGTGAACTCGCCCAACCGCAACCCGGTCGCCAACGCCAGATCCCCGATCGCGGCGTTGCGGGTCATCTCCCGGCCCGCGAACCCGCTGTCGCGGTTGCCATCCGGTGCCAAACCGCGTAACCCTTTGCGGAACAGGTCGGTGAAGTCCGGCTCCAGATACTTGATGGTCACGTGTGGTTTCGGGGTGCGGCGCGACGCCAGATTCACCCGGACATCGCGGCCGGTGCCGGCGAAGACCGCCCGCGCCGACCGGTAGGTGAACGGCTCGGCAGCGGCAACTCCTTCGTCGATCGCCCACCGGTAGAACAGCGACAGGATGCTCATGTGCTGCGACCACGTGGTCGCAGCGAACCTCGCCGAAATTGGCCCGGCCGCGCGGTGCTCGGCATACCGGCTCAGCCCGGCCTTGAGCCGGTCGCGGGTGTCGAACAACCCGATCCCGTGCTCAGCGAGGAACTCCGTCCACTCCTTGACTGCCCGCGCGTAGTTCTCCCACGAACTCGGCGCCGGCGCCCCGCTGGCCGGAAGCAGCCGCAGCCACCGGTTCGCCACCGACACCGATCGCGGCGCCCCGAGGCCGTCCTCGAACAGCAGGTCGTCATCGATTAGCACCGGCATCCCCTCCGGAATCACCGGCCGGTGCTCGACATCCCAGGACCGCCAGCCTTGCGACGAGAAGAAGCTCAGGATCACAAGCGAACAGGCTAGAAACACCACACGACTCGACGCAACCGCCAAACACCAAGGCCACCAGCCCCTTCCCGGCTTATCGCAACACGGGAACTAAGCGGGGACAAAATGCCGGTAGGCGTACGGCACCACCCGGGTCTTGTCGAATTCGGTCCCGTCTTCGGTGCGCAAGGTGGGCAGCGCGGCGAGCCAGTCACGGTGACGAGCCGCCAGGGTATTTGTGCTGATTGCCTTGCGCCCGTCAGGATTTCGTACCCGTGTGGGCAGCAATCTCAGCTCCGCGATGGGCGTGTCGGGGAAACGATGTCGGACGCGGTGTTGTTGGGCTGTGATGACCGCGGCGGTTGTCGTGCTGATCGGCAATCGGCGGCGAAGCCTATTGGCTTTGATGTTGTCGTAGACGAGCACCTCCCCGCCGTCTTTGTCTCGGTCCAGGCAGTTCAGGGTGAGGTTGAGAATGTCCTCGGGCCGGCGGCCGGTGTCGATGCCGATCTGGGTGGCGACCCTGACTTCGGCGGGCTCGAGGGTGTCGAGGTTCGAGCACACGACGTTCATGATCTCGGCGGGCAGGCAGCGTCCGGGCTCACCGCGTTCGGGATCGGCGGGGATGTCGATGCGTTCGATCGCGAAGTCGCCGGGCAATCCTGCAGCCGGCTGCCGGGGTCGGGTCAATCCCAGAGAGCGGATGCCTGCCAGCACTTGGCGCACGTCCCGGCAGATCATGTTGCGCCGGTAGCGACCGATCCGACCGGTGAACTCCAGATGGCCGAGCCGGTTGAGGAACTCCTCCAGGTCCGTCCGGCCAAGCGCGGCGGGGTCGAGACCGCGGTCGGGTCGGCGGGCGAGGTGTTCGGACAGCAACCCGATATTGTTGATCTTGCCGCGCACACGAGAGGCACCGCTGCCCCGGTGATGCGGAAGCTGCTCGGCCGCCCATCGTTTGGCGGCATCGGCCAGCCATGGTTGGGTGATCGCGGTGAAGGACAGCCTCCCGGGGTGACCGAAAATGGCCAGATCCCAGATGTCCTGGGTTTGTTCGCCCCCGGGGTCGGCGAGCGCGCGGCGGGCGTCGCGGGCGAACGAGGCCAGCACCGAGCGTGCACGCAAGCCAGGGGCCAGGCCCGGCTCGCAGTCGTGGATCGAGGCGACTTGGTGGCGGCGCAAAGTGTCGCAGACCGCCCGCAGCACAACGTCGGTGAGCCGCAGGCCCTCCCGAACGCGGGTCTGCAAGCCGACCAGCACTTCCACCACGACCAGCTCGGGCAGTTTCCGCAGGTTCACCTGCCCTGGTTCGGCCACTCCCGATTCGCGTGTCCGCCACGATTGTTCGTCGAGTCCGGGGCCGTTCTGTTGAGCTACGGACCACCGTTGATAGTGCGTGCCGCAGTAACCGATCGCCCCGTCTGCGGTGCGGGTGCACGCCGGAACCGAGCAGGCCGGAGACGGTGGATGGGGCCGCACCCGCGGATGCCGCACGAACTCCTCGACGGTCACGGGAATCCGCCTGTTTCGGAAGTTGGAAGCGTGCGGTTCGCACAACACTGCACCCGGGACCGTCGGCACGCATCGGCATTTCGGGACCGCGCAGTGCGGTGCCGGGACGGGCGCGGCGGGAAGGCTCTCGCGGGCGGCGATGTCGTCCACGGTCATGCCCATGCGGGTCAGCCTGGTAAAACAGCGGTGGCAGATGTCGGGGTAGTTGTAATGGGCGGTCGCAGTGCACTGCTCGACCCGACACACTTTCCGGCCGAGGAGCCGGTGTCCGACGGGCAGAAACAGGATTCGAGCGACCGGATCCCATCCGGCCTCCTCCAACAGCGCCCTGTCCAGCGCTCGCGCCAGCGCTGCAGCGGGACCATCGAAAGCGGCACCGATAAGCACGTGCGGGAACTCGATCCCCTTCCGGTCACCGCCCACGACACGGGCCAAGCTTGCGGCGGTCACCGGGTCACCGCACCGAGTTCACGAGGACTGGGCACGGCGTCGACGGCCGCCCGCAGCCGGGAGGAGTCGGGATGCAGATAAACCTGCGACGAGGACACCGCCGCGTGACCAAGCAAATCGGCGACCACGTCGACCCCGGCTCCGGCATCAACAACGTTGCTGCCGTACGCGTGTCGCAGCTGGTGGGGCCGCACCACGACGTCGAGTCCGGCGCGCCGCGACGCCGCGGCCATCAACTCCCCGATCGCGTCCGGGCGCATCGGTTTACCGATTTTGCCGCGGAACAGGTTGACGAACACGAAATCGTTATTGGCGGCATCGGCGACGCGCATGCGCTCGAACTCGTAGACGTCGAACACTTGCACCACAAGGAAATCCAGCGGCACCACCCGCTGCCGGCGCGATTTGGCCCACGCCTCGTTCGAGTTGTCCTCGCGGCGCACCACATGCAGATGCGCCCGCGCCACCTCGCAGCCCAGGCGGCGCGAATCCACCAGCAGGTGCACATCGCTGCGCCGCAGTCCGCACAGCTCCCCGCGGCGCAACCCGCCCCGCGCCATCAACAGCACGATCAGCCGGTCCCGCGCCGAACGGCAGGCCCGCAGTATCGCGACGATCTGCTCATCGCTGGCCCGATCGATCGTCGTTTCCGGTTCCCGCAGCCGATGCCGGGCCCGCATCCGCCACGCCATCCGACCGTCCTCGCCGCGGGCCTCGGCCGGCAGGTCCCGGTCGTCGGCGACCTCGTAGAGCATCGACACCAGTCCCGCCGCCCCGGTGCCGGTCGCGACCGCGTGTACCACCATGCCCCGCACCGCCGTCAGCACACCGTTGATCCGCGATGGGCACCGCAGCGTAGCAGCGCCGGGACCGGCCACCACTCCGCTCGCGGTGTCCTCAACCGGTCCCCCGGCGTGCGCCAACCACCTTATGAACAGTGCGAAACCCTCGACACCGCCTTGCCAGGAGCGCCCCGATCGAGCGCACCAGCGCAGAAACAACGCGATCGAATGCGCGTACGCCTTGGTCGTGGACTCGGCCGCGTCGCGGCCGAACCGCAGATGCCGCAGATACTCGTCGGCAACACCCACCACGTGCAGGTCCTCGTCCAGCACCGTCCAATACCGTTGCCCCGACGGCAAACTCACCGGGAATGCTCGCATGATCTCTCGCTTTCTGGTCGACAGTCTCAAACGACTACCAGCCACAAGCACCACACCCCCGGAGAAACGCCGAACAACCCGCCCGATCCTCCCGGTCGAGCAACATGGCGCAACAGGTCAGGCAACCCCGGAGAAGGGTTGCGTCGGACCGAGACCGCCAAGCTCGACCTGGTGGACTTCGGCCGCAATGCGGCTGCGCCGCAGTTCGGCGGGTTCGGCACGCTCAACGTGCGCTACGGCAAGGCGAAACGGGGGCAGCCGCCGCGGCGGCGGAATGTGTTGTCGGTGATGGATTGGGCAGTAGATGCCGTTGCTGACTATGTCGAGAACGTGCGGCCGAAGTTCGGGTGCCCCGATCATCCAGCGCTGTGGGTGACTGAGCGGGGCGGGCGGATCAAGCCTGCGGAGATCAACGCTCGGTTCGTCGCCTATCGGGATGCGTTGAAGTTGTCGAAAGACCTTGTGCCCCACTCAATCCGTCACTCGTTCGTCACTCACCTCACCGAGGACGGTGTTGACCGGCGGTTCATCCAATCCCAGGTTGGGCACGAGTGCGACAGTTCCACGGCCATCTACACCCATGTCAGCTCAGACTTCATGAACACCATGCTGCAGAAGGCGCTCGCGCCCGCGCTTGCTTCGATCCCTCCGGCAGACAAGGACTGATGATGCCCGCCAAGCTCGACTACCACTGGCATCTGCGGAAGGTCATGGCCGACCGTGGCATGTTCGCGACCACCGATCTGATCGAGCCGCTGGACAAGCGCGGCATCACCTTGTCGTCCAGCCAGGTCTACCGGCTGGTCGTCGAGCGACCCGAACGGCTGAGCCTGAAGGTCCTGATGGCGCTGCTGGACATCCTCGACTGCACGATCGACGATTTGATCGAGCCCGCCGTCTCGGCGCAGGCGAGCGCTCGCGCGAAGAAGGCGGTCGGCGCTGAAGCCGGCATCGGCGAGCTGCGGCCCAAGCGGGCGCGCGTCCGCGGCGCCAAGGGGCCGTGACCATCGGCGACCGCTCGGTTTTGGATCCGGTCGGGTTCATCGCGGACCTGGTGGTGGCGGTCGATGACCGGCTTGCACTTGAGCGGGTCAGGTCGGTCGTCACCAGCGTCGCGGGCGGGCGGGCGAAATCGCGGCGTCTGGCAGCGTTTCTCGCCGGGCGCCCGGCCGTGTTGACCGATGGACGCTCTCCGGCGCCGCGGGCGGTCGGCGACCTGCTGATAGCACTGCGAAAAGCCGGCGCGGAGGTTTCGCCGCCGGTCTGCGGCGAGTGCGGCAAGCCGATGCGGACCCTGCAGCGTCGTGGTCAGGACTGGTACTGCGGGGCCTGCAGCCTGCGTCCGGCGCCTTGTGTGGCCTGCGGGCAGCTTCGGCACGTCTCGACGCGTGATCGCGCCGGAGGGCCCCGCTGCGCGCACTGCCCGGATCGCGATGACCGCGATCCGATCTCGGTCATCTGCGACGTGGTTGCCCGGCTGGATCCGGCTGTGGACCGCGACCTCATTGCCGGCTCGGTTGGCAGACTTGCGTCTCGGCCCGCGCATCAACGCAGGATCGCGTGGGCGTTGGAGGCTCAACCCGAATTGCTCACCGGCGCCGGGCATCTCGCCCCTGTCCGCGCGATCATCCCGCTGATCGATGCTCTGCACGCCGCTGGCGTTGCCGGCATCGTCCGGCCGGCGTGCCCTCTCTGCGGTCGTGTCGTCCGGATCGACAAACCTCTCGACGGGCAGCGTGTCTGCCGCACCTGCATCGCCCACACCCGCATCGAAGAATGCGCACGCTGCGGCGCCCGCCGCGAACCGGCCACTCGGGACGAGCACGGCCGACCACTCTGCCCGAACTGTTTGATCACCGACCCCAACAACCTCGAAGTCTGCCTCAACTGCGGCCGCCGCCGCCCGGTCAACCTGCGGACGCCGGACGGGCCGATCTGCGGCACCTGCCCGGCCTTGCCAACCGCAACCTGCTCGATCTGCGGTGAGGAAACGCCTTGCGGCACCTCGCGAATCACCGGTCGGCCGTGGTGTCCTGCCTGCCAGAGCCGCACGGCCCGATGCTGTTCCTGCGGACGGAACGCCGCCGTGATCTCGGGCACCCTCACCCATCCGCACTGCCAGGACTGCACCACCCGCGCGGTCTGGCACGACTGCCCAACCTGCAGCGACCCGTCCCATCCGCACCCCGGCCAATGCGTTCGATGCCGAATCAATCAACGCCTCAACGAGCTCCTCGGCCCGCCCTCGGCAGCACTCCATCCCGGACTACAGGCGTTGCGGCACAACATCGCTACCGCAGAACACCCCATCACCGCCATGCGATGGCTGAAGAAGAAGTCCGTCGCGCCTGTGCTGGCCGATCTGGCTGCTGGGCGCCGGGCGTTGACACACGAAGCGCTCGATGAACTGCCCCACAGCCCGCCTCTCGCTCACCTGCGCCAAGTCCTGATCGGCGTCGGCGCGCTACCACGACGCGATGAACATATGGTCCGCATCGAGCGGCTCATCGACCAGACCCTGGCCGCGCAAACAAACCCCGAGCAACAGAAGGTGCTGCACCGCTACACCGTCTGGCACCTGACCCGTCGCCTGCGGCAACGTAACAACGGCCACCCCACCACCATCCAGCAGTTCAACTCAGTGCGCCAACGCATATACGCGGCCGTCGCCTTCCTGGACTGGCTCACCGAACACCAGCTCACGCTGGGCAGCTGTCAGCACAGCGACCTCGATCGATGGCTCACCGACGCCACCGCGACACATCGTGGGGCGGCGGGACACTTCATCCGATGGGCCCATCGGAACAAGCTGACCAGTGTCCGCGTCGGCGCCCACCGCTGGATGGGCCCTACCCGACCCCTCGATGACCAGCACCGCTGGGACATCGCGCGCCGCCTGTTGCACGACGACAGCCTCAAGCCCGATGACCGGCTGGCCGGTCTGCTCGTTCTGCTTTACGCCCAGACACCGGCTGCGATCTGCCGGATGACGATCGTCGACGTCGAAACCGAGGTTGATCCGGTCCGGTTGCATCTGGGCAGCTCGCCCATACACCTGCCCGAACCCGTCGCCGAGCTGGCCCGATTGGTTGTGTCAAATCGCAAGGGCCACGCGACCATTGGTGCGTTAACTCCCTCGATCTGGCTCTTTCCCGGCGGCCAACCCGGTCGGCCCATCAGCACCGGCCAGCTCACTCAGCGGTTGAACCGACTCGGCATCCGCCCCGGGGCTGCTCGCAGCACCGCACTGTTTCAACTCGCCACCGAGATCCCGGCAGCAATCCTGGCCCGCACGCTTGGCATTCACACCGACGTCGCTGTTTCCTGGCAACGCCTCTCGGCCGGCGACTGGACGAACTACGCCGCCCACATCAGCCGACGGCCAAATTCTCTGACCCGCAACACGAAGACGCGTGCATAGCCCGGGGTGACGGTGTGAATTGGCTCCATAAGTGGGCGCTCGCACTGGGTGGGTTGCAAAGCCCGATCCCTCCCAGCCGCCTTGACATCTCAGTAACCTTCGCAGGTCCCCTCCGAGAGCCGTCCCACTTGTTACCTGAACGCCCTGCCGCCGGTGCGGGGCTGGCCGGCCTCGACGTGGTGAAACGTTTTCACGCAAGCGGTTTCCGGATGCTCGTGATCACGTAGTTGCCCAGCCGGTTCCGCTCGGTGTTCACTGGTCGGCTCAGGCCTGCAAGCTCTTCCCAGGCTCGAATCTCCGGGTCGCCGAGCACCGTCGCCCTGCTCATCGACACGGCGAGCGGGCGGAGCCAGCGACCACGTCTACCCTCGGGAAGGCAGGCGTCCATGATCACCAGGCGTCCCCCTTTGACCAGCGAACCCCACGCGCGCGCCAGCACTAGGTCACGGTTCGGGATCACCGAGTACGACAGGCTGAACAGAACCGCTTCGAAGCACTCGGCGCTCTCCACTTTCGCGGCGTCCTTCGCGACCACGCTCACATTCGCCCAGCCGCGGCGGGTGATCAGGCGGGTGGCGCGCGCGAGCATGCCCGGCGAGATGTCGATGCCCTCGACCAGGCCGGTGGGGCCGACCGCACTTCGCAGCAGTCCGAGGTTTCGCCCGCTTCCGCATCCGATCTCCAGCACCCGGTCTCCGGGTCTCAACTCGAGGCGGTCGACCGCCCGACGGCGGAACCTCGGTGGCAGCCAGAACAGCAACTCGATCAGCCGATATGCCCATGCCAGGCGGTCATAGCGGCGCGCGATGAACTCGTGTGAGGGCGATAGGCCCATGACCGACATGCTTACACGTCGACAGGTACAGCGAGGCGATGGACCTCAGCTTGCCGCGGGGCGTGCTGGGGTCCCGACGCATTCGGACAGTTTCAATATCCGACGTCACCATTTCACGTGTTCGACAAGGCTGACCATGACGATGAGATGGGAAAGCTTGGTGCCATGAGCCGGCCAGCTGCCCGCAGGATGGGCAACGTCATCCCGCTGCGGCGCTAGTCGGTGTTGTTGAGCTCTTCTGCTTCGTTGGCAGCGGCCAACAAGTCTTCTGCGATGCCTCTTGCGTCGTGGGGCTCGAGCGCACCGAGCTGCCCTTTGAATTTGAGCACCACACAGTGGTGCTTGCCTTCGTTGAAGCTGTCGACGCCGACCTGAATGGCGGCCCATTCCTCAAAATCCTCATCGCCTTCTGGCGTCGGCTCCGACGAAGCGCGCAGCTGATTAACCAGGTCTTCAGCTTCATCTTTGTTCATACGGCAATCGTCCCGTCTGCCACCTACACCGCATTGTTTCGGGGGTTCCGAGCGGGTTTTCGATCCCGTCTTGATTGGGCTCCGCAGGCCGAAAACGGCGTCTACCAGGTAATTCAACGGAGCCGATGACGGGAATCGAACCCGCGTATTCAGCTTGGGAAGCTGATGTTCTGCCATTGAACTACATCGGCTTGGCTGGCTGCGCCAGTGATCACGAAGGCTAACACCCGAGCGGCTACGCTCGTCGGCGTGCTGCTCTCCGATCGCGACATCAGGTCCGAAATCGCTGCCGGTCGGTTGGGCATCGACCCGTACGAGGAAAATCTGATCCAGCCGTCGAGCGTCGACATCCGGCTGGACAACCTGTTCCGCGTGTTCAACAACACCCGCTACACCCACATCGACCCGTCGACGCGGCAGGACGACCTGACGACATTGGTGGAGCCCAAGGAGGGCGAGCCGTTCGTCCTCCATCCCGGAGAGTTCGTCCTCGGCTCGACACTGGAGCGCTGCTCGCTGCCCAACGACCTCGCGGGCCGCCTGGAAGGCAAGAGCTCGCTCGGCCGTCTCGGACTGTTGACCCACTCAACGGCCGGATTCATCGACCCCGGGTTCACCGGTCACATCACGCTGGAACTGTCAAACGTCGCGAACCTGCCGATCACCCTGTGGCCGGGCATGAAGATCGGCCAACTATGCCTGCTGCGGCTGACCAGTCCCGCGGAGCACCCATACGGCAGCTCGCAGGCCGGCTCCAAGTACCAGGGTCAGCGCGGCCCGACACCCTCGCGCTCGTATCAGAACTTCATCAAGTCCAGCTGAGCGTCGAGCGGGGCTGACGTGAGGTTTCGGTAACTGCGCCGAAACACGAAACATGCCGGAAACACTTTTGCCGCGCGGCTGAAACGTGAGACCGAAATGCTCGTCGGAACTTCGCCGAAGGAGCCGACGTGCCCGAGATCGATCCCGCCGCCACCGCATGGCTGCTGGCCGCCACCGCGATGGTCCTGCTGATGACCCCGGGTCTTGCCATCTTTTACGGCGGCATGGTCCGCACCACCGGTGTGCTCAACATGATCATGATGTGCTTCATCTCGATCCCGGCGTGCACGGTGGCCTGGCTGTTGATGGGCTACACCGTCGCGTTCTCCGAGGACGCCGGCGGCGGACTCATCGGAGACTTCTCACACTTCGGCATGCTGGGTATCGATCCCACGACTGTCCGCGGGTCGGTGCCCGAACTCCTTTTCGCCACTTTCCAACTCACCTTCGCTATCGTCACCGCCGCACTCGTCAGCGGTGCCATCGCGGACCGCGCGCGGTTCTCGGCATGGGTCATATTCGTTCCGCTGTGGACCGTAGCGGTGTACGCCGTGGTGGCGCACTGGGTTTGGGGACCGGACGGCTGGCTCTTCAATCTCGGAGTATTGGACTATGCCGGCGGCTTGGTGGTCGAAATTGTCTCCGGTGCATCGGCATTGGCGCTGGCGCTGGTGCTCGGCCCACGCATCGGTTTCAAGAAGGACGCGATGCGCCCGCACAACCTGCCCTTCGTCCTGCTCGGCGCGGGCCTGCTGTGGTTCGGCTGGTTCGGGTTCAACGCCGGCTCTGCACTGGCCGCCAACGGCATGGCAGCGGCGGTCTTCCTCAACACCTTGGTCGCCGGCTGCCTCGGCATGCTCGGCTGGATCACCGTCGAGCGGTTCCGTGACGGTAAGCCGACGACGTTCGGTGCCGCGTCGGGTGTGGTCGCCGGCCTGGTCGCGATCACACCGTCGTGCGGGACGGTCAACCCCCTCGGCGCCATCGTCGTGGGTCTGGCCGCAGGCGTGATCTGCTCGTACGCGGTCGGGCTGAAATTCCGGTGGAATTACGACGACTCACTGGACGTGGTCGGCGTGCACTACGTCGGCGGACTCGTCGGGGTGCTGTTGATCGGCTTCCTCGCGGCCGAGGTGATGACCGCCGGTCCCGCGGGCCTGTTCTACGGGGGCGGACTTGCCCAACTGGGCAAGCAGGCGTTGGCGGCCCTCGTGGTCAGCCTCTACGCGTTCACTGTCTCGTTCGCGCTGGCCAAGATCATCGATCGCGTTCTCGGCTTCCGGGTCAGCCCCGACGACGAGACGACCGGCGTCGACTTCACCCAGCATGCCGAGACCGCCTACGCCGAGGGGGTGCACGGACACCAGCCCGGGCGTCGACCGGCCCCGACCGGCCCCGGCGCTCTCGGCCAGCAGCGTGCCGAGACGGCCGAAGGAACCCGGGACTGAAATCTCCCAGAGCTTCTGAACGGGCTGGCGCGGTCAGCCGTTGACCCGAGTAGGGTCGAAGTACCGGCGTCGTCGGGGCGCCGGAGCTGCCATAGATCCGGCTGGGACTCGATCGCCGTCAGCAAATGCGTTGGGGCATGTAACGCACCTGCAGATCCGGGCGATTAAGTACTCGTGGTCGGCGCGTGCGGATTGCGGGGCCCATCAGCGAACTTGATAGATTAGCAAACTTATTGGAGGGATAAGTGGACATCGTATTGGGTGTATCGACGACACCTACGACGGTCCGCATGGTGCTGGTCGAGGGCGAGAACGCCGACGGGGTAACCGTCGACCACGATTCGTTCGACGTCGCCGCGAAGGAAGGTTCAGCTAACTCTGCGGCCGCCGATCAGGTGGTCGAGGCAGTGCTGGGCACGCAGGAGAGTGCGGCAACAGGCGGCCACCATCTGAAGGCGATCGGCGTCACCTGGAGTGACCACACCCAGGGCGCGGCACTGCGCGACGCCCTCGCGGCCAAGAATTTGGACGACGTGATGCTGGTTTCCGCCAGCCACGCCGCTTCAGCGCTGGCTCAGGCCGCCGGCCGTGCGGTCGGATACGACACCACCGCGCTGTTGTTCATCGACCGTGACACCGCCACGCTGTCGGTCGTCCAGACCGACGACGGTTCGGTCGTGAAGGTGCTCAGCAGCAGCCTGCACAGTGCAGACGCGATGGGCGTGCTGTCCGAGATGGCCGCCGCCGTCGACGCGCAGGACTCTCCGCCGCAGGGCATGTTCGTCGTCGGCTCGGGCGTGGACGTCTCGTCGGTGAAGCAACACCTTCAGCACCTGGTCAGCCTTCCGGTCAGCGCGCCGGACGAGCCTGAGCTCGCGCTCGCTCGCGGTGCGGCTCTCGCTGCTGCAAACGCGCCAGCGTTGGAGTCGTCCACCGTCGGACTGGCCTACTCGCAAGATCCCGACGGAACGACCGCAGGCTCGGTCCTCGCCGGTCTCGCCAACGCCGAGACGCAGTTGAGGCCCGTCGGCGCCGATGGTGCGTCAATTGGTGACTACGACCCTCAGACCGACCTGCAGCTGCCCGACGGGGAGCGTAAGCCGTTCCTGCTCGTCGGCAGTGCACTGACGTCCATCTTCGTGGTCGGCGTTGTGGCGCTGGTCATTTCGTTGGCGGTGAGTATTCGCCCGACGGCCGACCAGCGGCCAAGTCCCGGTCAGAACGCCCTGGTTCCCACGACGGTTGCGCCTGCCGCACCCGCACCTGCGCCCGCTCCCGAAGCGAAGCCGATCGAGGCGCCTCCGCCCCCACCGGCGCAGACCATCAAGCCCCCGGTGCCCGTGGCCCAGGAGGTTCCGCAGGCACCGCCGCGGACCGTGTACGTCGAGGCTCCGCCACCGGCGGTGGCCCCGCCTCCCGCGGCTCCGCCGCCCGCGCCTGCGGCTCCGGCGCCCGTCCTGGCCCCGGTGTACGTACCGCCGCCTGTCTACAACCCACCGCCGCTCTACCGGCCGTGGACGCCGCCGTGGCGGCCGACCTATGTGCCGCAGAGGCCGCAGAAGCCGTGGAATCCGCCGTGGAATCCGCCGTGGGACGACGACGAGCCCGAGACTCCGCAGATCCCGCAACAGCCCCAGGTCCCGCAACAACCGCAGATCCCGCAGCTGCCGCAGGTGCCGCAGGTCCCGCAATCGCCGTCACAGAACGGTTCGGGACGTGGTGGCTCGGGTTATGAGGGCCCCGGCTCGTCGGGCTCCGGCTCGTCCCGTGGTCCTCAATTCCCGGGATCGGGATCGTCGGGCCGCGGTGGTGGCGGCGGTGGCGGCGGCGGTGGCTGCTTCCTGATCTTCTGCAGCTGAGGCAGGCCGCGTCCACTCGTAACCTCTTGTTGGTGTGTTGCTCAGTGTCGCGTAGCAGTTAGCTCATGGCGACTGCCTAAAGAGGTGGTATGCGATGCGCAGTCTTCGGTACGGGCTATCTCGGTGCGACACATGCGGCCGGAATGGCCGAAATTGGGCACGACGTCATCGGTGTCGACATCGACCCGGGGAAGGTCGCCAAGCTTGCATCCGGCGACATCCCGTTCTACGAACCCGGCCTGCGAAAGATGCTGAGCGACAACATCGCCGCCGGACGCCTGCGATTCACCACTGACTACGCTGCCGCCGCTGAATTCGCCGACGTGCATTTCCTCGGCGTTGGAACTCCGCAGAAGAAGGGCGAATACGGCGCGGACCTGCGGCATGTGCATGCCGTCATCGACATGTTGGTGCCGCGCCTGACGCGATCAGCGGTCATCGTCGGAAAATCCACGGTGCCAGTCGGTACCGCCGCCGAGCTCGCCGAGCGCGCGCGGGCATTAGCACCCGAAGGCGTCGACGTCGAGGTGGCGTGGAACCCCGAATTCCTGCGCGAGGGCTTCGCCGTGTACGACACACTGCATCCGGACCGGATTGTCCTTGGCGTGCCGAAGAATTCGGTGACCGCCGAAGCAGCCGTCCGCGAACTCTACGCACCATTGCTGACAGATGACGTGCCTTTCCTCGTCACCGACCTGCAGACCGCCGAACTGGTCAAGGTGTCCGCCAACGCGTTCCTGGCCACCAAGATCTCGTTCATCAACGCGATCTCGGAGGTATGCGAAGCCGTTGATGCCGATGTCACGATGCTCGCCGACGCATTAGGTCATGACACTCGCATCGGACGGCGATTCCTCAACGCGGGCCTCGGATTCGGCGGCGGTTGCCTGCCCAAGGACATCCGCGCATTCATGGCCCGTGCCGGCGAACTCGGCGCCAACCACGCCCTGACATTTCTTCGCGAGGTGGACAGCATCAACATGCGCCGTCGAACTCGCATGGTCGATCTGTCCACCACCGCCTGCGGCGGTTCACTTCTCGGTGCCAACATCGCCGTCCTGGGCGCGGCGTTCAAACCCGAGTCCGACGATGTGCGCGACTCGCCCGCGCTCAACGTTGCGGGCATGCTGCAACTCAACGGCGCAACCGTAAACGTCTACGACCCCAAGGCGATCGAGAATTCGCAGCGCCTGTTCCCGACGCTGAACTACTCGACGTCGGTGGTGGAGGCGTGCGAACGTGCCGACGCGGTACTGGTGCTGACCGAATGGCGCGAATTCATCGAACTCGATCCCGCCGACCTCGCCGAGACCGTACGCGCCAAAGTCGTTGTGGACGGCCGCAATTGCCTCGATGTCGAGCATTGGTCCGCATCGGGCTGGCGAGTGTTCTGCCTGGGTAGGAGCCCGCGACAGGTCAGTCCGCCGTCCCTCGCTTGAGCATTCCGTCGAAGCCCTGCCACAACAGCATGAAGACAAGTTCGACGACACGCTCGCGTGGCACATCGCGGTTCTCGTACCACCACCCAGCCACGCCGTGACATGCCGCCTGCGTGGCGCGGGCCAGGATCCACGCCGCCTCGTCGACGGTGATGCCCTTCACCGGTTTTGAATCGGCCGCCCCGAACCGGATCAGATCGGCGATGCCCGCGGTGCCGCGGTCGGCCAACTCCTGCCGCACCTCGGCAATCTCCTGGTCGGCGGGAACGTCCTGGGTCAAGACGCGCCAGATGAACGGATCCTCCTCGACGAACGCGAAGTAGTTCTCGATGCTGGCGCGCACCAGTTCCTCGACCGTCGCGCCTTCAATGCGGCGCAGCGAGCGTTCCCTCAACTGCTCGGCGTGCGCCAGAAGGAGCGTGATGTGCAGTTCGCGCTTGGAGCCGAAATGGTCGTAGAGAACCGACGGGACGACACCGGCCCGCGCGGCGATGTCGGCCATCTTCGCGGCCGTGTACCCGTGCTCTGCGAAGGCCTCCACAGCCGCGCCGAGGATGCGGACCCGGCGCTCCTCGGCGGGGATCCGCTTCCTTGCCATACCGAATAGTAATTCGGTAGGCTGGCCTGAAGTAACCGAACCGGGATTCGGTTACTGCAGCGAGCAGCGTCACGGGGTGGAGAAACATGGCTCAAGGCCCGATCAAGCAGCGGATGCACTGGCTAGCCGTGCACGGTGGCATCCGTGGAGTCTCGAAGATCTTCGCCCGTCAAGGCGATCCGCAGGGGCGCATGCTCGCCGATCCCTCCGTGCGGGCCGACTCGGTTGCTTTCATCGAGGAACTGCGCGCTATGGGCCCGGTCGTCACCTGCCGCGCCGTCTACATGACCGTCGATTACAAGGTAGCGAGCGATCTGCTGCGTTCCGATGACTTCGAAGTCTTCGGGATGGGCACGAATCTGCCCAAATCCGTGCAGTGGGTGGCCGACCGCACCAAATCTGATCTGCTGCATCCGATTCAACCCCCCTCGATGTTGTCGGTGGAGCCTCCGCAGCACACGCGCTACCGCAAGCTTGTGTCCTCGGTATTCACTCCCCGCGCGGTGGCGGCCTTACGCGACCGCGTCCAGTCTTCGGCGAACACGCTTC
Organism: Mycolicibacterium tusciae JS617; assembly: GCF_000243415.2. The sequence goes on along the minus strand of NZ_KI912270.1, from coordinate 3,662,405 downwards.
TCGACGAGCTGACCGATGCCGGTACCACCGACATCGTCGAACGGTATTGCTCACAACTTCCGGTCACCGTCATCGGCGACATCCTCGGGGTACCCGACGATGCACGGTCCCGCATCCTCGAATTCGGCGAACTCGCGGCGCCGAGCCTCGACATCGGTCTGACATGGCGCCAATACAAGACGGTCAACCGCGGTATCGAGGGGTTCAACGACTGGCTTTCGAACCACCTGCACGCGCTGCGCCGCAATCCTGGCGAGGACCTGATGAGCCAGATCATCGTGGCCTCCGAAAGCGCCGAAGGGGGTCCGCTGACCCATCAGGAGCTGCTGTCGACCGCAGGCCTGGTGTTGGCCGCCGGTTTCGAGACGACGGTCAATCTGCTGGGCAACGGAATTCGCATGCTGCTGGACACGCCGGGACATCTCGACACCCTGGCGGCACGTCCGGAACTGTGGCCGACGGCGGTCGAGGAAATCCTGCGGCTGGATTCGCCGGTGCAACTCAGTGCGCGGATGGCGACGAAGGACATCGATGTGGCGGGCACCACGGTCCGGCGCAACAAAGCCGTGATCGTCTATCTCGCGGGTGCGAACCGTGACCCAAAGGTCTTCGACGACCCGCACCGGTTCGATATCGAACGCCACAACGCGGGTAAGCATCTGTCGTTCTCCGGGGGGCGGCACTACTGCCTCGGGGCGGCGCTGGCGCGTGCCGAAGGAGAGGTCGGCTTGCGGACCTTCTTCGAGCGATTCCCGGACGCGCGCCTGGCCGGCGCTGGCCGCCGGCGTGAAACCCGCGTCCTGCGTGGTTGGTCGTCGCTACCGATCACACTTGGCAAGGCGCGCACCGCTGTAAGTTCGTGACGTGGATTTCCGAGCCGCCCTGCTCGACCAGACCCATGCCTTCGGTGAGCTGATCCGAGGTGTAGACCCGTCGACACCGGTGCCGACCTGCCCCGACTGGACGGTGCGGCAGTTGTTCCGTCACGTCGGGCGCGGCAACCGGTGGGCGGCTCAGATCGTCGCCGAGCGCCGCAGCGAGCCCCTCGAACCGCGCGGTGTGCGCAACGGCAAACCTCCCGACGATGAGGACGGCGCGATCGACTGGCTCAACGGTGGTGCCAAGCAGATCATCAGCGCTGTCGATCAGGTGGGACCAGACGCCCGGGTGTGGACGTTCCTGGGACCGCGACCGGCCGGCTGGTGGATTCGCAGGCGGCTGCACGAAGTGGTTGTGCACCGTGCCGATGCCGCATTCGCTGTGGGCGCCGAGTTCGATCCGCCGCCGGAGCTTGCCGCCGATGCGATCAACGAGTGGATCGAGCTCATGGTGGTCCAGGCCGATCGCCACTCTCCGCCGGTGGAACGCGGGCGCACGCTGCACCTGCATGCCACCGACGCCGGCCTCGGCCCGACCGGTGAGTGGACGATCACCAACGACGAAGAGGGCCTGTCCTGGACGCATGACCACGGAAAGGGCGACGTCGCGTTGCGTGGACCGGCGAAAGACCTGCTGCTCGCGATCGTTCGCCGACGCCCTGTGACCGAACTGGAAATCGAGGTCTTCGGTGACAGCGCTGTGTTGGACGCATGGCTCGAACGAACGCCGTTCTGATTGGTACCTTCACGACTGTGACCACTTCGGAGATCGCGACCGTCCTTGCTTGGCATGACGCCCTCAACGCGCAGGACCTAGACACCCTGATTCAGGTTTCCAGCGATGACATCGAGTTCGGCGACGCGAATGGTGCAGGTCAGGGACACCACGCCCTGCGCGAGTGGGCGGGTTCGTTGGAAACGTCGGCAGCCGTGCCGGGCCGGATGTATGTCCGCGACGGTGTGGTTGTCGCAGAGGAAGACGACGGGATGGCAGCAGCGTTCCGGGTCGTGCACGACCACGTCACCTCGGTGTTCCGCCACGGCAACCTGGCGTCGGCCCTGGCCGCCACCGAGCTGACCGAACAGGATCTGGCGGGCTGATGAAAGGCATCATTCTTGCCGGCGGATCGGGAACCCGGCTGTACCCGATCACCCAGGGTGTCAGCAAGCAGTTGGTGCCGGTCTTCGACAAGCCGATGGTCTACTACCCGCTGTCCACGCTCATAATGGCGGGCATCCGCGACATCCTGGTGATCACCACAGCAGAGGACGCACCCGCCTTTCACCGACTGCTCGGCGACGGCTCGAGTTTCGGCATCAATCTCACCTATACCGTGCAGGACGAGCCCAACGGTCTTGCGCAGGCGTTCGTCATAGGTGCCGACCACATCGGCAGCGACCCGGTGGCATTGGTGCTGGGGGACAACATCTTCTACGGCCCGAGCCTGGGCACCAGCCTGACTCGATTTCAAAAGATCGACGGCGGCGCAATTTTCGCGTACTGGGTGGCCAACCCCTCGGCCTACGGAGTGGTGGAGTTCAGCGAAGACGGCATCGCGCTATCGCTGGAGGAAAAGCCTGCCACCCCGAAGTCGCACTACGCGGTTCCCGGCCTGTACTTCTACGACAACGACGTCGTCGAGATCGCCCGCACGCTGAAGCCTTCGGCGAGAGGCGAATACGAGATCACCGACGTCAACCGGACGTACCTCGAACAGGGCCGACTTGCGGTGGAGGTGCTGGCACGTGGGACCGCGTGGCTGGACACCGGAACGTTCGACTCGCTGCTGGACGCGAGTGACTACGTGCGCACCATCGAACGACGACAGGGCTTGAAAATCGGCTGCCCGGAGGAAGTGGCCTGGCGGGCCGGCTTCATCGATGACGATCAGTTGGCTACCCGCGCAAAGAGCCTGCTCAAGTCCGGGTATGGCGCCTATCTTCTGGGACTGCTGGAGCGCTAGGTGTCGCGAGCATCGCGGCGATAGCCGTCGTCAACGGCACGGACAACGCCAGCGCGATGCCACCCACCGCGGAGCGCGCAATCTCGATTGCGACACTCTCGCTCGTCAGCACATCGCTCAGAGAGCGGTTCGCGACGCTGAACAACAAGAGCAGCGGCAGCGCGCTGCCCGCGTAGGCGAGCACCAGCGTGTAGACGGTGCTGGCGATGTGGTCGCGACCAACCCGCATCGCGCCGACGAACACCGCCCGGCGGGAGGTGCCTTCGATCGCGGCCAACTCGAAGGCCGTCGACGCCTGCGTGACGGTGACGTCGTTGAGCACACCCAGAGAACCGACGATGAATCCGGCCAACAACAGACCGGTGATTGAGACGTTCCCCAGGTAGGTCGCGACCGCGTTGTTCTCTTCCTCCGAGAGCCCGGTGAGATGGGTCAGTTCAATTGCTGCCCAGGACAATACGGTGGCAAGGAGCAAAGAGGCCAGCGTGCCGAGCAACGCCGCGCTGGTCCGCAGGCTCACGCCGTGCGCCAGGTAGATCACCGCGTACAGGATCGCCGACGACGCCACCAACGCGACGGGAATGGCGGTGGCCCCGTCCCGCAGGGCAGGCAGCATGAATGCGACCAGCACCCCGAACGCGACGACGATACCGACCAGCGCCCGCAATCCGCGCCACCGGGCGACTGCGACGACCACCACCGCAAAGGCCACGGCGAGTCCGATCAACGGCCACGACCGCTCGTAGTCGTAGAACGAGTACGTCGTGGTGCCGGTCGGGTCGACTTGGCGGGTTATCCGGATCTGGTCACCGACCGCGAGCTGGGGCTGGCCCGGCCCGCCGCTGAACTCCAGCAGGGTTTTGGCGCCCGCGTTCGGACCGGAGTCGATCGCGATGAACGCCTGCACGCAGTCGGTGCGGTCACCCTCGGCGGGCCGCGGCGGGGCGGTCAGCACTCCACCCACCGACTGGTAGCCGCAGGTCGCCGCGGTGCTGGACACCACGTGACCGGCCTCGGTGGTGACCGCACCGCCCGTGGAGTTCTGGAACGGCAGCGGGATGTCGACCTTCTGCTGGCTGGGCCAAAGCCACGCCGCCCCGGCCAGCGTTATCACGCCGATGACGATCAGCAGTCCGACGACGACTTTGGCGGCCAGCGGCCCCAACGGCGGTGGCCCGTTCAGGGAATGCGAATGGGCGTGTGAATGCGTCACCCGCAAAAGGGTAGGGGTGTTACCTGAACGACGTAGTAAGGGCTACTTGGTGTCCGCGCCGTTCGTCGCGATCTCGACCTCTGCGGTCGCCTGAATGAGCGCCAACAGTTCTTTGTCCAGACCGGGCGCGAACTCTTTCGCCGCTCGGGCGCGATGGTCATCGGGAATCCCTCCGGCATGATGGCGGTACTCAGTTCGGTGCCGTCGTTGGACGGCGATGCACCCCGATAGAGTTGTGCTCAGTCATTTGGCTCGTTTCTTGGCGGCAATCGACAGCTGCCAGCGACCGGTGCAGATTGCGGACCAGCTGCTCTAGTCGTGAAACGCTGACCCATGACTCGTCGGCGGATTCAACTCGCAGAACAGCCGTTACCCCGCCCCGGTCGAGATAAACCTCAGTAGTCGTTCAGCGCGGCGCTCAAGGCTACTGGCGGTAGCCGACGAGGAAGTTGCCCAGCCGCTCGATGGCGTTGGCCAGGTCGCGGGCCCAAGGCAGCGTCACGATGCGTAGGTGATCGGGAGTCGGCCAGTTGAAACCGGTGCCCTGAGTGACGAGGATCTTCTCCTGCAACAGCAGGTCGAGGACCAGTTGTTCGTCGTCGACGATGTCGTAGACCTCGGGGTCCAACCGTGGAAAGGCGTACAGCGCCCCTTGGGGTTTCACGCATGACACCCCGGGAATCTCGTTGAGCTTCGTCCACGCGATGTCGCGCTGCTCGAGCAGCCTGCCGCCCGGCAGGACGAGGTCGTCGATGCTCTGATGTCCGCCCAGTGCCACCTGAATGGCGTGCTGCGCAGGCACGTTGGGGCACAGCCGCATATTGGCCAGCAGGCTGACGCCTTCGATGAAGCTGGCCGCGTGTTCCTTCGGCCCGGTGATCACCAGCCAGCCGGACCGATATCCGGCAACCCGGTAGGCCTTCGACAACCCGTTGAAGGTCAGCGTCAGCACGTCCGGCGCGATCGATGCCATCGCGATGTGTTCGGCCTCGTCGTACAGAATCTTGTCGTAGATCTCGTCGGCCAGCAGAAGCAGCTGATGCTTGCGCGCGAGATCGGCGATCTGCGTGAGGCTTTCGTGCGTGTACACCGCCCCGGTGGGGTTGTTCGGGTTGATCACGACGATCGCCTTGGTGCGGTCGGTGATCTTCGACTCGAGATCGGCGAGGTCGGGCATCCAGCCCTGGGTCTCGTCGCACATGTAGTGCACGGGCGTACCGCCGGCCAGCGAGGTGCATGCGGTCCACAGTGGATAGTCCGGTGCGGGGATCAACACCTGGTCACCGTTGTCCAACAGCGCCTGCAGTGTCATTTGGATCAGCTCGGAGGCCCCATTGCCCAGGAAGACGTCGTCGACGTCGAATTTGGGAAAACCCTCGACGAGTTCGTAGCGGGTGAACACCGCGCGACGGGCCGGCATGATGCCCTTGGAATCCGAATAGCCCTGTGCGTACGGCAGCGCCTGGATGATGTCGCGCATGATGACGTCCGGCGCCTCGAAACCGAACGGTGCGGGGTTGCCGATGTTCAGCTTGAGGATGCGGTGGCCCTCTGCCTCGAGACGCGCAGCGTGGTCATGCACCGGACCGCGGATCTCGTACAGAACATCCTGCAACTTCGATGACTGCGTGAACGTGCGCTGCCGCGGATGTTGTCCGGCGGCATGAAAAGGCACGTGGTGCGTGGTCACGTCCACAATGGTCTCATTACCGTCCAGCGATTATCTAAAAACGCTGGTCAGCGCTTGCCGGGTGGACGGGCACCCTTCGCGATACCCAGACCCTTCACCGGTTCTGCGGCCGCTTCGCCGTTGCCTTCCGCGGAAGGCTCAGGTGCAGGGCCAGATTCGCTGTCGGCCTCTGGTTCTGGTTGTGGCGCAGCAGGTTTCGGAGTCGGTGCCGCAGGAGCGGCCTTCTTGGCTCCCGGTCGGCGTGCACCTGCGGCGATGCCAAGGCCCTTGACCTCGGGCTCGGGTTTGGCTGGTTCAGCCTCCGGTTCAGCCGCGGGCTCGGGTTTGGCTGGTTCAGCCTTGGGCGCAGTCGCCTTCTTGGCACCCGGCCGTCGTGCACCCGCGGCGATGCCAAGGCCCTTGACCTCGGGCTCGGCGGCCGGCTCTGCCGCAGCAGTGGGAGCTTCGGCGGCGGGGGCCGCAGTTTTCTTGGCGCCCGGTCGTTTGGCGCCTCCGGCGATGCCGAGGCCCTTGACGGGTGGTGCTGCCGCTGCAGGCTTTTCGTCGGCCGGGCCTGCGTCAGAGGTCGACGCCTTCTTGGCGCCAGGACGTTTGGCTCCTCCGGCGATACCGAGACCCGTGACGGGCTTGGTGTCGACGGTGGCCTGGGCCGCTGGTTTGGCCTCCTCGGCCTCGGGCTCGGCCTCGGGCTCGGCCTCGACAGTGGGGGCCGACGCTTCGAGGCGGGCGGCGCGATCCTCGGCTGCTTGTTCTGCTTCCTTGGCCGCGGCGCCCTTCTCGGGCAGGGTCACGCTGCTCGTGTCGAGCGAGTTCAGCAGCAGCTGGGCCACGTCGAGCACCTCGGCCTTGGGGACGTCCCTGGCCGCGGCGACGTCGTCCACGCCGTCGGTGATCATCACACGGCAGAATGGGCAGCCGGTGGCGATCGTCGAGGCGGTGTCCATCGCCTCTTCGGTGCGCTCGACGTTGACGCGCTTACCGATGTGCTCTTCCATCCACATCCGTGCGCCGCCGGCGCCGCAACACAGGCCACGGTCCGCGTGGCGCGGCATTTCGGTGAGTTTCGCCCCCGACGCGCCGATCAGCTCACGGGGCGCCTCGTAGACCTTGTTGTGCCGACCGAGGTAGCAGGGATCGTGATAGGTGATGCTCAATCCTTCTCCACCTACCCCGGCAGGTGGCTTCACCGGCACCAGCTTCTTGTCGCGGATCAGCCTGTTCAGCAGCTGGGTGTGGTGCAGCACCGTGTAATCGCCGCCGACTTGCGGATACTCGCGACCCAGGGTGTTGAAGCAGTGCGGGCAGGTGACGACAATCTTGCGATCCACGCGTTCGACGCCCTCAAAAAGCTCCTTGAGCGTTTCGACGTTCTGGGCCGCCAGCTGCTGGAAGAGAAACTCGTTGCCCGACCGGCGGGCCGAGTCGCCGTTGCATGTCTCGCCCTCGCCGAGCACGAGATACTTGACGCCCGCGGTGGCGAGCAGCTCGGCTACGGCCTTGGTGGTCTTCTTGGCCCGGTCCTCGTAGGCACCTGCGCAACCCACCCAGAACAGGTACTCGTATCCCTCGAAGGACTCCACGTCCTTGCCGTAGACCGGTACGTCGAATTCGACCTCGTCGATCCAGTTGGTGCGGTCCTTGGAGTTCTGTCCCCACGGATTGCCCTTGTTCTCAAGGTTTTTGAAGAGCACACCGAGCTCGCCGGGGAACTCCGACTCCATCATCACCTGATAACGGCGCATGTCGACGATGTGGTCGATGTGCTCGATGTCCACCGGGCACTGTTCGACACATGCACCGCAGGTGGTGCACGACCACAGCACGTCGGGGTCGATCACGCCGCCCTCTTCGAGGGTGCCCACCAGTGGACGCGTGGCCTGCTCCGGACCGGAGCCCATGATGCGCTCGAAGCCCGATTCGGGAACATGCTCATGCGAGTGCTCTTCGCTGTGCTTCTCGCCGCGCAGTTCCTCGCCGACGCCCCCTTCAGGGGTGTTCTCGAGCGGTGATTCTGGGATTTCGCTGTCACCGAGGATGTACGGGGCCTTGGCGAACAGGTGATCGCGAAGGTTCATGATCACGAGCTTGGGTGACAGCGGCTTACCGGTGTTCCATGCCGGGCACTGCGACTGGCAACGTCCACACTCGGTGCACGTGGTCATGTCGAGGTAGGCCTTCCACGTGAAGTCCTCGATCTTGCCGCGGCCCAGGATGGCGTCCTCGGGCGGATCCTCGAAGTCGACGCGCTGGCCGCCGTACTCGACCGGCAGCAGCGGACCCAGCCCGTCGGGCATCCGCTTGAACGTGACGTTCACCGGGGCCAGGCCGATGTGCAGGTGCTTGGAGTGCAGCACGATCAGCAGGAAGATCAGCATGACCGCGATATGTCCGATGAGCGCCAGCGTCTCGATCCACTCGTTGGTGGATTCGCCGAGCGGATGCAGGATCCAGCCCATGAGCTGCGAGAAGAACGCCCCGTTGCCGTAGGGCAGGGCTCCGGTGTTCGCGCCGGCGCCGCGGACCAGTGCGTAGGTCCAGATGACGTTGAAGATCATGAACAGGATCAGCCAGGCGCCGCCGGTGTGCGAACCGTAGAAGCGCGAGTCGCGGCCGTGTTTTTTGGGCTCGCGGACGATCCGGATGATCGCGAACGTGATGATGCCGAGCAACACCGCGACGGCGAAGAAGTCCTGCAGGAAGCCGAGCGCGTCCCAGCGTCCGACGAACGGGATGTGGAAGTCGTGATCGACGACCTGGCCGAATGCCTCCACGTAGACAGAGCCGAGGATGAAGAAGCCCCACATCGTGAAGAAATGGGCCATGCCGGGGATGGACCACTTCAACAGCCGGGTTTGCCCGAAGACCTCCTCGAACTGCGTGGTGATGCGCTTCTTGAGGTTGTCCTTACGGTTGTTTTCGACGCTGGTCTTGGTCCCCGACCGGATCAGATTCGTCAGGAAGAGGACGCGTTTGAGCGCGAATACACCGACGAGGGCGAGCATCAGGACCACGGCGACGATCCTGATCAGCATCTGCGTTTCCACCGCGCGCCTCCCGTTCCTAAGTTACTCGAGGGTAACTTAATGAATGTTACTCGTCAGTAACTTTCGCTGCATGCCTGCTCATAGTTGCACCCCACGCGGAATCAGCGCTACGCAGGCTGACCTAACAAAGGTTCGCCACCCGCGAATCAGCCCTGCGGGGCGACCATTGCGCGCAACATCGACAACATCTCCGAACGCGATTCGGCGCCCAATCGCCGCCGAATTCGCGCGACGTGATGCTCGACGGTTTTCGCCGAAATGAACAGCTGCGTGCCGATGTCGCGATACGGCATGCCCAGCAACAGGAGCTCGGCGACTTCGCGCTCGCGGTCCGACAGTTTCGTCGACGCCGGGCGGGTGCGACCCACCGACGAGGCGTCGACGGTGGCGGGAGCGTCCAGCTCTGGCGTCGTATCGAGCGCGGTGCTCTGCTTGAGGTCGCGAGCCAGCTGCAGCATCGCACCGGAGATGCGTCCGTCCGGAGTGTGCAATGCGGCCTGGCCGGCCAGCCGGGTGGCATCCCAGGTGAGGCCGAACTGCGACAGCGAACGGGCCGCGGCGCTGACTTCGTCGGTGTCCACGTGGTTGGCGAGCACCCGCAGCCAGGTGCGGCCGGCGGTGGCCAGCGCCTTCGCGAAGGTGCTCTGGGCGGCGGCGGCGGTCAACGCCTGACCGTGCGGCGCCACCGCTTCGGGGGAATTGGCCAGGATCCCGGCATGCACGCCGGCCCAATGCAACGGCACCGACCACAACAGCGGGTTACCGAGCGAGTCGAGCAGTGCGAACGCCTCATCGAGGGTGTGCTGCAGCCGATCGACCTGCCGCATCCTGGCCGCCGCCACCCACAACTCACCCAGTGGCAGCAGCGAGTACAGGTCCATCGAATATTCGGCGAGCACCTCCATAGCTGCGTACCAGTGCTTCTGCACCGCGCCGCTGTCGCCGCTACGGCGTGCGATCGCCGTCTGCAGCGCCGCCGCCCACAGCGCATCGCGGCGATGCAGCGCGGACTCGGCGTCCGCGACCACGGCGGCGACATCGGCGGCCGCGGGACCTAGGTGGCCGTCCAGCATCCTCACCCACCCCAGCAGCAGCCGGTGCCTGCGCGCGACGAACGACGTGTTCTCCGGGCCGTCCAGGGGCGATGCCCGCACGGCACGGCTGATCACGCTCCGGGCCCGCACCGGATCACCGCCGTGCAGGGCGGCGAGCGTCACCAGTGCCGCGGGGGTGTCCGGTGTGACGCGTGTCGGCTGCTGTTCGGTGGTGATCGACTGCCCGAGCCGTGCGACCGCCGACGGATAGGGCACCTCGAGGGACAACAGCAGACCTTCGGCGAGGTTGCGCGCCGCACGTGAGGTCGACGTCGGGGGACCAGCACTGTCGATACTGAGCGACATGCGGGCGGCGGGCAGATCGCCTACGGCGAGCGACACGACGGCGCCAGCGGCGCTGACGAACGCGTCGGGGTAGGGCCCGAGCCAGCGGAACAGGTCGGCCGCCTGGGCGGAACTGCCGTCGTGCACGGCGACGCTGGCCGCGATGCGGACCGCGGCCGCGCGTTCGGTTGCGTCCTGCGAGCCAAGCAGCTCGTCGGCAATTCTGCCTGCGGTCGCACAGTCACCGGTCAGGGCGAGCGCATCGGCCAACCGCGAGCTGAGCTGCGTCGCTCCCGCATCCGCAGCCGCACGGTAAAGTCTTGCTGCCCTTGCGGGTTGGCCTCGGTTGTCGGACGCCAGATCTGCCAGCGCAGCGGCCAGCCGGTCGTCGCGCAGTCCGTGCTCGGCCATTCGTAGAGCGAGATCGGCTGACAGCGTTGAAGATTCGATCTGGGACACGAGCAGTGCGATCTCGGTGTCGTGATGTCGCCCCGTCCCGATGATCTGAGAGACGCAGCGATGCACAGAACGCAGGAACGTGTGGCTGTGCGAAGGTTCGATCAATCCGCTGGCGCGGGCGCGGTCCACCAGGAATTGGGCGTCCTGCGCGTCGACCCGCAGCGTCGCCGCGACGTCGTCCGGCCCGAGGTCGGGGCTCAGCGACGTCACCAGCAGTGTGTCGAGTACCGGCTCATCCAACCGGCGCAGCCGCTCGATCAGCGTGAAACTGGCCGCCTGAGCGATCGCGGCCGTCAGCGATTCACCTTCGTGTGAGGTTGCGGCGGCGATCGCGGGCTGCAGGAGAAACGGCAAACCTGCCGTCGACATCATGAGCGCGCGCATGAACTCGGGTGTCGGTGCGGCGCCCAGGATTTCGGCGGCAATACCCATAACGTCGGGTGGGCTAAGTGAGCCGATCGACACCACCGGGTTTTCGCGTTCGATCGCGGTGGCCAAGGCGCGTAAGGCCGGCCTGTGTGCAAGGGGTTCGGTCGCGACGACGACCGTGGAGGCGGGATCTGCCACCCGGTCGACGAGCTGTTCGAGTTCACCGTCGTCGAGTAGATGCGCATCGTCGATCACCACTGCCGCATCCGGATCGTCGCCGCTGCGCGGCGGCCGGGTGAGCACTGCGACCCCGGCTGTCCGCAACGCTGAGCGCACCGCGGCGAGTACGGAACTCTTACCGCTGCCGATACCGCCGGACACCAGGATCTTGACCGGGTCGCCCGGCGCCGCGGTCAGCGCCGCGACAGCGTCACGGGCGGGCGGTGGGATCTCGGTCGCGGGCGCCGGCGCCGGTTTCGGCATGTATCACGGGCCGTCGTCGGGAATCACCACTGTTGTCGTGATGATCGGATCGTCGGTGGTGGTCGGAGGCTCGGTGGTGGTGGGCGGCTGCGTGGTGGTGGGCGGCGTGGTCGTTGTCGGTGGAGTCGTCGTGGTGGTCGTCGTCGTGGTTGTGGTGGTTGTTGTTGTGGTCGTCGTTGTCGTTGTCGTTGAGGGCGTCGTCGTCGTGGTCGTCGACGACGGGGGAGGCGGCACCACCGTGGTGCTCGGCTGGCCGTCAGACCCTGTGACGGTGATGGTTTCGGACGTGGCGGGTGGTCCCGCGGGCGAAGGCCCGGTCTCGACGGTGGTCGCCGTCTCGGTCACCGGACCGGTGGTTCCCGTGCCGCTGGTCAATGTGACCGCGAGGCCGCCGATGGCCAACAGCACGGCGGCCGCCGCAGCGCCGAACAGGATGGTCGGACGCTTGTACCAGGGCAGTGGCCCGGGTTCGGGCGTGAAGCCCTCCTCCTCGTGGCTGAACTCCATCGGTGGGCGGGCCGACCCGGTGGCCGCTGGGTCGAAGGTGTAGTCCTCGCCGGTGTAGGGCACGGGCTCGCTGCCGCCCGCGGGTGCGTCGTCCTGGGACCAGGCCAATGCTCGGAAGGTCGACGAGTCAGTTGCGTCGGCAGCTGCCGCCCCGGCCGCCCCGGCCGCTGCGGCTCCCGCTGCGCCCGCGACCCACCCCGCGGTCGGGGCCATCCCGGTCGGGGCGTCGGCGGCGGTGGCCATTCCCGTCGCCGCCTCTGCGCTCTCGGCCAGCACTGCGGCGCCCGCGGCGACATTCAGCTGTGATTGCGGCGTCGTGACGACAGGAGCGCGCAGCCGTGTCGACAGCTGCTGCGTTACCAGCGGGATGTTCGCACCGCCGCCGACCGTAGCCACTGCCGAGATGTCCGATAGCGCAATATTGTTGCGCTGTAACGTTTCTTCAACCGTATTGAGGAGACCGTTCAGCGGCTCGGCGATCAGTTGTTCCAACTCGGCGCGCGTCACGCGGACATCGGATGAGAAGCCGGGCAATTCGGCGTGGACGGCTGCGGCCGTCTCGGCGGAAAGAGCCTCCTTGGCGAGCCTGCAGTCGTTGCGCAACCGGGCCAGTGAACCCACGGCCGCCGTGCTCGCTGGATCGGAGTCGTTGGCTTCCGCGATGCCGGCCACCACGTGGTTGAGCAGCGCTTGATCGATCTGGTCGCCGGAGAAGTCCGGATATCGGACCGTCTCACCGATGGTGTCGAAGTTCGCGTCCGCGTTGGCCAGCGTCACGCTGGTTCCGCTGCCGCCGAAATCGCAAAGGACCACAACGCCGTTCGGTGGCAGTCCCGGCGCCGCCTGCAATGCCGAGAGTGCGGCGACGGAATCGGGGACCAGTGCGGGAACCTGGCCGCCGGGTGCCAGGCTCGGTTTGGCGCGTAACGCGCCACGCAACGCACCGACGGTCGCAGCGGACCAATGTGCAGGCACCGCGATCGCGATGGGAGCACCTCCACCAACGGTGCGGGCCATCGCGTCGAGTGCTTCGACAAGCACCTGCTCGCCGCGATGCGGTGACCCATCGGCCGCGACCAGCGGCACCGGGTCCCCGACCCGCTCGACGAATCCCGCCAGCACCATTCCCGGCTGGCTCAGATTCGGATTCGCTGAAAACGCTGAAAACTCGCTGGGCACGCCGACTTCTGCTGGGCGGTCCTCGAACAGGGTGAGCACCGCACGTCGCATGACTGGGGGACGGCCCATACGAGCCGCCACGAGATTGGTCATTCCAATCGACAACCCGAGAGAGTCGCTCATCTTTTCCTCTGCGTTTGGCCGAACCTCACGATAGCGGCTAGGTGCCCGAATCCACGGCACATCCCCCTATGCCGCGAAAACCCCTAACGCCGAGCCCCCTAACGCCCCAGCGACAAAGGTGGGTTTCGCACCGATCTCTGCGGCGACAACCGTCGATAGCATCGTGACAAGCCTTGTGGCTTGGATATCTCTAGTCACTTATATCTCGATAGGGAAGGAGGGTGTTTCATGGCCAACTCGCTGCTGGACTTTGTGATGTCCCTGGTGCGAGATCCCGATGCCGCCGCACGCTTTGCCGAAAACCCGGACCAAGCCATCGTCGACGCCAACCTCACCAACGTGACCAGTGCCGACGTCAGCAATCTGATCCCGGTGGTCACCGAGTCGTTGGGCGGGCAGGTACCAACAGTGGGCGGTGAGGGCATCGTCGACATGGCAGACAATGTCTGGGCCAGTGGGGCCGCGACGGCAGCGTTCGACGCGTTCGGCGATCAAGTGCCAGTTCAGGTCGTTGACGAGGTACATACCTCGATCACGGACTATGTCGATTCGCCGGATGCGGCACTGCACATCGGACCGGATACGCTCGCCGACGCGGGAGTGCCGGGTGTGGTCGGCTCCGAGGACGGGGTCCTGCAGTTCGACCAGCCCGTTATCGACGATCTGCCGGCGATCGACCTGCCGGCCCATGGCGATCTGAGCGACACCATCGTCGAGGTCGCCGACCTGGACTCCGACCCGTCGGGGTATGACATTTTCTAGTTGAAGCCACCCATCACCCCACCATGACTGCGCGGCCGGAACCGGCCGCGCAGTTTTGTTTTTGACCCCGCCCAGGGGCCACCCCCTAACGGTCCCCTAATCCCCTAACGGAGGCCATGGACCCACCCCGAGATGCCCCGGCGCAGGGAGGGGTTTCGACCCCGTTTCACCGCCGTCGCGGGGTCCATAACGTGGTCATCAGTTCGCCGGACAGCCCGGTGACCCGCTCCCCGAAACATTGACCAAAGGACAAAGAAATGACGAACGTAATCGACTGGCTCCTCGACCTCTTCCGTGACCCGGTTCGGGCCCAGGAGTTCATCGCAGATCCGGGCCGTTCCATGGCCGCAGCCAACGTCTCCAACGTGACCGCTGCTCAGGTGCAGGCGGTCGCCGCCACGGTGGCGCCTGCCGCACTCGTCGGAGGTGGCGGCGATCCCGTCCTCGGGCTGCAGCAGGCCGTCGCCCAGACCCACGGCATCGCCTTCGCCCCGCAGCGCCAGACCGACCTGCTGTCGAACAACGACACCCGCTTGCTGAGCCCCGAGACCAACAACGCCGTGGGTCCCGACGCCCAGCAGGGTGTCGGCAACTTCGACCTGGAATTCGGTGACATCACCTTCGGTGACAAGACCAGCAACACCGCCACCAATGGTGGTGTGGTCAACACGGGCACCGCAGGCGACATCGACGCCACCAATGTCGAGGGTGACGGAAACGTGGTCGGTGACGACAACGAGAACGTCAGCACCGGCGACATCGAGGACTCCAACGTGAACATCGGCGAGGACAACGACATCGACGACAGCGGCGACCAGACCGCTGGCGGCGACATCATCTCGGATAACGACGGGCCCGTCATCAACGACGTCGACATGAGCGGCGGCAGCGGTGGCGGCGCGGTTGGCGGGGACGGTGGCGGCGGCCTGATCGGTATCGGCAACGACGGTGGCGACGCCGCAGGCGGTGCCGGCGGTTCCGGTGGCGGCATCGTCATCGTCGACAACGACACCACCAGCGTCGGCGGAAACCAGACCACAGTCGACGGCGATGCATCCGGCGGCGTCTCCGGCGGTTTGTCCGCCGTGGACAACTCGGGCCAGGACAACTCGGTCGACAATTCCATCGACAACTCGGAGGACAACTCGGAGGACAACTCGGGCCAGGTCAATACCGCGATCGACGCGTCCATCGACGTCGACAACACGGTCGACGCCGGTCTGTTCTGAGACGCGCAACAACGCCACTGGCGGGGATCGAAAACCGATCCCCGCCAGTTCGCGCATCTACCGTTAGTGCCAAGCCGTTTCCCGGCGCTGCCGCCAGAAGGACGCCATGACGCAACCGAGCGACCCCCGCAAGACCACGGCCGTCGAGCCGGCCAAGGTAAAGGTCATCGTCGAGCTGATCGACCACACCAGCAAGATCGCAGATGCGAACGGGCGTGGCGATCTGGCCGAGCGCCTGGCGAGGGCAAAGGACCGGATCACCGATCCGCAGATCCGGGTGGTGGTGGCCGGACAGCTCAAACAGGGCAAGAGCCAGCTGCTCAACTCACTGCTGAACGTCCCCGTGGCGCGCGTCGGCGACGACGAGAGCACCGTGCTTCCGACGGTGGTGTCCTACGGCGAGAACACGTCGGCCAAGCTCATCGTCGCGCGGCCCGACGGCGCGGAACCCGAGGCGATCGAGATCGAAATGGCCGATATCAAGACCGATCTGCGCCGCGCCCCACAGGCCGGCGGGCGTGAGGTGTTGCGGGTCGAGGTCACCGCCGCGGGCCCGCTTCTGAAGAACGGATTGGCGTTCGTGGACACACCGGGAGTCGGTGGTCACGGTCAGCCACACCTGTCGGCCACGCTGGGTCTGCTACCCGACGCCCACGCGGTATTGATGTGCAGTGACACCAGCCAGGAGTTCACCGAACCCGAAATGACCTTTATGCGGCAAGCATTCGAAATCTGCCCGGTCGCGACGATCATTGCCACCAAGACCGACCTGTACCCGCACTGGCGCAGGATCGTCGAGGCCAATCAGGTCCACCTGGAGCGCGCGGGACTTTCGATTCCGATCATCCCGTCGTCGTCCTTGCTACGCAGTCACGCCATCCAGCTCAACGACAAGGAACTCAACGCGGAGTCGAACTTTCCGGCCATCGTCAGGTTCCTCACCGAGCAGGTGCTATCCCGACAAAGTGACCACATCCGCGATCAGGTCATCGCCGAAATCCGTTCGTCCGCCGAGCATCTGACGCTCACCGTCAACACCGAACTTGCGGCGTGCAACGACCCGGATGTCCGCGCCAGGCTCACCGAGGATCTCGAACGGCGCAAGGCCGAAGCACAGGAGGCTCTCCAGCAGACCGCGCTGTGGCAGCAGGTCCTCAACGATGGAATCGCCGACCTCACCGCCGATATCGACCACGACCTGCGCGGCCGCTTCCGGATAATCGGCCAGCACATCGAGAAGGAGATCGACTCCTGCGATCCGACGCAGCACTGGGCCGAGATCGGCACCGAGCTGGAGAACGCGATCGCTACCGCGGTCGGCGACAACTTCGTCTGGGCATACCAACGCGCCAGGGCGCTCGCCGAGGAGGTGGCCCGTACCTTCATGGAGGCCGGTCTCGACGCGATCAAGATGCCGCAGATCGACGCCCGCGAGATGGGCGCCAGCCTCGGTGAGATCAAGTCGATGGCCAACCTGGAGGCCAAGCCGATAGGCAAGGCGCGCAAGGTAGGGATAGGCATGCAGGGGTCCTACGGTGGCGTGCTCATGTTCGGCATGATGACCTCGCTCGCCGGCCTCGGCATGTTCAACCCGTTGTCCCTCGGTGCGGGTCTGCTGATGGGGCGCAGCGCGTACCGGGAGAACATGGACAACCGCATGGCGCGGGTGCGTAACGAGGCGAAGCTGAACACCCGCAGGTTCATCGACGACGTCTCCTTCGTCGTGAACAAGGAATCGCGTGACCGGCTCAAAGGCATCCAGCGTCAATTGCGTGACCATTACCGCGGTATCGCCAACCAGACGACACGGTCGCTGAACGAATCGCTGCAGGCGACGATCGCCTCGGCGAAACTGGAGGAGAACGAACGCAATACCCGCATCAAAGAACTCGAGCGTCAGCTCAACATCCTCAAACAGGTGACCGACCACGCGGAGAAGCTCGCGGAGGCGCGCCCGGCGGTCACCTGACACGCTCTAAGCCTCGATCCACCGACTGACCTGGTGTTTTCTGGGTGTCGGAATGAGGAAAGTGCCCTCTGAACTGGGATGATTGTAGTTCTCACACAAACAATCGGGTCAGTTCGGAAAGGCACTTCCAGTGCAAGTTTCGCACAGCTTCGCTTCGCAGTCAGCGGTGTTCGATGACGATCATCTCGTGTCGTGCGCCGGGCTGGTACCGGTGATGACGTTGGCCCAGCAGACCGGGCTGACTCGGCTTCTCTCGGAGAAGGTCCAGATCGTCGCGCCGCGGATCAAGTCCGGGGCGGCCAACCCGTCTCCGAAACTGGCCACGCTGATCGCGGGCATGTGCGCGGGCGCGGACTGCATCGACGACATCGACCTGGTCCGCAGCGGCGGCATGACGACGCTCTTCGACGGCGTGTACGCACCGTCGACGGTCGGAACGTTGTTGCGAGAGTTCACCTTCGGTCACGCCCGCCAACTCGAATCGGTACTACGTGACCATCTGGTGGCGCTGTGTGGGAGGGTCGACCTGCTCCCTGATGCCGCCAAGGGGTCGGTGTTCATCGACATCGACTCGCTGCTACGTCCGGTCTACGGGCGCGCCAAACAGGGCGCCTCCTACGGACACACCAAGATCGCCGGCAAGCAGATCCTGCGCAAGGGACTCTCACCGCTGGCCACCACCATCAGCACCGCGGGGTCGGCACCGGTGATCGCCGGGATGCGGCTACGCGCGGGCAAGACCGCCTCGGCCAAGGGTGCCGGGCGCATGGTCGCCCAAGCCATCAGAACCGCCCGCGCCGCCGGAGCCAGCGGGCAGATCCTGGTGCGCGGCGACTCGGCCTACGGCAACCGGGCGGTGGTGCGGAGCTGCCTGCGCGCGGGCGCCCGGTTCTCGCTGGTGATGATCCGAAACCCCGCCGTGGAACGCGCGCTGGCCGCCATCGACGAGAGCGCCTGGACCCCGGTGTCTTATCCCGGCGCAGTCCAAGATCCCGATACCGGGGCCTGGATCTCTGATGCCGAAGTCGCCGAAATCCCCTACACCGCTTTTGCATCCACCCCCGATCGAATCACCGCGCGCCTCATCGTGCGTCGAGTCAAAGACGCCCGGTTTCCCGACGCACTGTTTCCGGTCTGGCGATATCACCCGTTCTTCACCAACACCGACCTGCCCGCCGATCAGGCCGACATCACCCACCGCCAACACGCGATCATCGAGACCGTGTTCGCCGACCTGATCGACGGACCGCTGGCACACATCCCGTCGGGCCGCTTCGGGGCGAACTCCGCCTGGATCCTGTGCGCGGCCATCGCCCACAACCTGCTGCGCGCCGCCGGGGTGCTGGCAGGTGAGAACCACGGCCGGGCGCGGGGATCCACACTGCGCCGCAAGATCGTCAACATTCCCGCGCGACTCGCCCGTCCGCAACGCCGGCCCATCCTGCACCTACCCACCCACTGGCCCTGGTCTCGGGCCTGGCTCATGCTGTGGCACAACATCATCGGCCCTAGCCCGCCCAATGCCGCTACTGTCTGACCACCTGGCCGAAAGCCCCCGAACGGAGCGCAGAGGAAAAGCTGGGCAAACCAGCAGCTACCTCATGCGCACAACCCGACGACCAACGACAGCCCGACCTCACAGCCACACACCAGGTCAGTCGGTGGATCGAGGCTAAGCTGGTCTGTCGATGAGCACGAGTGACCGGGTGCGCGCGATCCTGGGCGGAACCATCCAGGCCTACCGCTCCGATCCCGCCTACGCGCAGCGTCCCGATGTGCACAACGAGCTGGACCGGATCGGCCGCCGACTCAATCAGCCGATCCGCATCGCGCTGGCTGGCACGCTCAAGGCGGGTAAGTCGACTCTGGTGAATGCCCTTGTGGGCGAGGACATTGCGCCCACCGACGCGACCGAGGCCACCCGCATCGTCACCTGGTTCCGACACGGTCCCACACCCAAGGTGACCGCCAATCATCGGGGCGGTAGGCGGTCCAACGTGCCGATCGGCCGCGACGCCGTCGGGGGCGGTCTCACTTTCGACTTCGCCACTGTGGACCCGGAGGACGTCGTCGACCTGGACGTGGAGTGGCCCGCCTCAGAACTCATCGACACCACGATCGTCGACACCCCCGGGACGTCGTCGCTGTCCCGGGATGTTTCCCAACGCACACTGCGGCTACTGGTGCCCGACGACGGCGTCCCGCGCATCGACGCCGTGGTTTTCTTGCTGCGCACCCTCAATGCCGCCGATGTCGCGCTGCTCATGCAGATCGGTGAGCTCGTCGGGGGGTCTGCGGGGGCGCTCGGGGTGATCGGCGTGGCGTCGCGCGCCGACGAGATCGGTGCGGGCCGGATCGACGCGATGCTGTCGGCCAAGGACGTGGCCGCCCGGTTCACCAGCGAGATGGACAAGACCGGAATCTGCCAGGCGGTGGTGCCGGTGTCGGGGCTGCTCGCGCTGACCGCACGCACGCTGAGGCAGAGCGAGTTCGTCGCGTTGGAGAAGCTGGCCGGGGTCGACGCAACAGAGCTGACCAAGGCGATGCTGTCGGTGGACAGATTCGTCCGCGAGGACAGTTCGTTGCCGGTCGACGCCGCCACCCGGGCCGCCTTGCTCGACCGATTCGGCATGTTCGGGATCAGGATCTCGATCGCGGTGCTGCGCGCCGGTGTCAGCGACTCGGTGGCACTGGCCGACGAATTGCTCGAGCGCAGCGGGCTGATCGCCCTGCGCGATGTGATCGACCAGCAGTTCGCACAACGTTCGGATCTGCTCAAGGCGCACACCGCATTGCTGTCGCTGCGGCGCTTTGTGGAGAGCAACCCCGTCTACGCGAGCCGTCACATCATTGCCGACATCGACCCGCTGCTGGCCGACACCCACGCGTTCGAGGAGTTGCGGCTGCTCAGCCAATTGCGTTCTCGGCCAACCACATTGAACGAGGACGAAATGGCGTCGCTGCGGCGCATCATCGGCGGTTCGGGCACCGACGCCGCCAGCAGGCTCGGACTGCAACCCGACGCTCCGTACGACGGCCCCCGCGCTGCATTCGCGGCCGCCCAGCGCTGGCGCCGACGCGCCGAACACCCGCTCAACGATCCGTTCACGACGCGCGCCTGCCGGGCCGCGGTGCGCAGTGCCGAGGCGCTGGTCGCCGAATACGCAGCAAGGGGCCGTGGCTGAGCGGCCCGCTGACCGTTAAGGAGCGTCCGGCGTCACCGTTTCGGTGACCGTGCTGGTCTCCGTGCTCGTACTGATGCTGGTGCTGACGCTCGTCGGCGGGGTCGTCGTCGTGGTGGTCGTCGTTGGCGCAGTGGTGGTGGTCGTCGTAGTGGTCGTCGTCGACTCGGTGGTCGTCGGCGTCTCGGTCACCGTCACGGTCTCCGGCGCCGATGTCGTCGAAGTCGCAGTGGGCGCCACGGATCGCGACGTTGTGGTGAGCGGAGTCAACGTGGTCTGCTCCGACGGCTCGTCACCACCAGTGATGAGCTTGGCCAGTCCGAACACGATCAGCGCGATGAGTATCACGCCAAGGGCGCCGAGGCCCACGAGCGCGGCGGGTTTGCGAAACCACGGGACGTCATCCGCGGGGCCACCGGGAGGCGGACCGGGCGGTTCGTCGAATCCGCCGCCGCCGTAGTTCGCGTAGACGGTCGGGTCGTCGTCCGGATGGTTCTGGTCGTCAGGAGGTCCGTATCGCGCCACGGGGACCGATAGTAGGCGCTCAGGGATAGGGATTGAGCGTGCGCGTCACATTGGTGCGCGGTCGTTGCCGCGTCGTTCTGGTGGTGGTGCCGTCGTCCTCGTCGCCGGCGCTGGTCGTCGTGCGCGGGGTCGACGAGGTCTCGCTGCTACTCGAAGTGGTCGACGACGAGGTGGGCGCGTCGATGTCGGTCGTCTCCGGCGGGCTCGTGCTCGTGATGGTCTGAGTAGTGGTCGTGGAGGCTGCCGCCGACTCTGAGTTGGTGGCGGAATACGTGGGGGCGACGAAGTCGAGCGGGGCGGGTTCCGTTTCGCCGAACTGGCGGGCAACGGCTGTGGCCGCGACGATCAGGATGCCGATCACCAGGACCGCGAGAACGCTCGCTCCGACCACGGTCGATGTGCGGTTATGCCACGGCTGCCCGTCGTCGTCGTCAGTCCGCCGGGCCACGGGCAGATAGTAGCGGCGACGTGCTGGTCGGCGCCTGTTCAGCTGAGCTGGGGGATCACCTCGGCGGCGAAGAAGTCCACGTGGTCGAGATCGGACATGTCCAGTACCTGCAGGTAGGCCCGCTGCACACCGATCTGTCGGTAGGCGCCGAGCTTGTCCGCGATCTCGGCGGGCGTCCCTACGAGCGGAGAATTGCTGCGCAGCTCGTCGACCTCGCGGCCGATCGCAGCGGCACGACGCGCGATCTCCCGGTCGTCGCGGCCGGCACACACCACGAAGGCCGCGGAATACGTCAGCGACTCGGGGGAGCGTCCCGCGTCGGCCAGCGCCGAGGCCACCCGTTCGAACTGGGTCCCAACCACCTCCAGCGGCGCGAACGGAATGTTGAACTCAGCGGCGAACGCCGCGGCCAGCGCCGGTGTGCGCTTGGCACCCGCGCCTCCGATGATGATCGGCGGATGAGGTGACTGGACCGGTTTGGGCAGGGCGGGCGAGTCCGCGACGGTGTAGTGGTTGCCCGAATAGTCGAACGTCTCCCCGGGCGGGGTCGTCCAGAGCCCACTGATAATGCTCAGCTGTTCGGTGAGCCGGTCGAACCGTTCACCGAGCGACGGGAACGGGATGGCATAGGCCTTGTGCTCGGCTTCGAACCAGCCTGCACCAAGTCCTAATTCCACCCGCCCGCCGCTCATCTCGTCGACTTGTGCGACGGCGATCGCGAGGGGTCCTGGATAGCGGAAGGTCGCCGAGGTGACCATCGTGCCCAGTCGTATCGAGGTCGTCTCGCGGGCGATGGCGCCCAGGGTGACCCAGGAGTCGGTGGGTCCGGGCAGGCCGTCACCGCTCATGGCGGTGTAGTGGTCGGAGCGGAAGAACGCCGAGTACCCGGCGGACTCCGCGGTGCGGGCGACGGCCAATTGGTCGGCGTAGGTGGCGCCCTGTTGCGGTTCTACGAAGACCCGAAAATCGAGTGGTGAATCCACGAACCCCAGCCTAGGCCTGCGCGAGCCCGACCATGTCGGGTGCGAGTACGTCGGTGAGCTCCGACCACGGCACGGTGATCGCCGGCGGCGAGAACAGCAGCGATGACGGGAAGTGCAGTTCGATGCCGTCCGCGGTCGGGATCCAGTTGGCGAAGTTTTCCGGCGTCGCCGCGAGACCGTCATAGTTCGTCAGGATCTTGGTCTGCTCGGCCAATCGGTCCAGACCCCGCCGATGGTCGGTGAACAGGTCGACGACCTCGATGGGTTGGCCCGAACGGCTGTCGACGACGACGGTGCCGACGTATCGGATGACCTGCGCCCGCATCTCGGCCGACCAGGTGCCCGAGATGACCTGTCCGATCGCGAGGCTGCGGAATGCCACGTGTGTCTCGGACTCGAAATCCCAGGCGAGGTCGTTCGGGGCGTCGGCACAGACGCTGTCGATCACGTTCTGAGCCGAGGCCTGGCTGGCTGCATTGAAGCTCTCGATGACCGCGGGCTCGCCTCCGGCCAACAGACCCGCCTTCATGCGCCAGTGGCCGAAGCCTTTCGGTGTGACGCCGTCCAGCGAGGTCATCGTCACGGTGTAGCTCTTGCCGCCCGAGATTCCGGTGTCGGCCGACGCCGGCGCGGCCGTCGCGACCGTCGCGACGAGGACGGCACCGGCGGTCACTGCGCGAATGAGCATGAGACTCAGAAGACTTCGACGCCGGAGATGTTGACGGGGTTGCCCATCGTCATCGTCATAATCCCGCCGGGCACGGGCAGATAGTAGCGGCGACGTGCTGGTGGGCGTCCCGCTACGGCGTCGTCTTCCGTCGCCGGCCAGACAGGACGAAGAACACAACCGCGCCGATCGCCAGCACCCCGGCGACGGCTGCGATGATGACCAGCGGCTTGACCCCCTCCTTCTCGGCAGGCGCTGCGGCCTCGTTGCTGGTCAGCTGCACCTGATAGCCCGGCAGCGGACCTTGCGACGGCTTGGCGAGTCCGGGCAGTTGCTGGGTGCTGGTGACCTCGAACAAGCGCTCGCCACCTCCGGTTTTGCTCCACGTTCCCCACGCGGGGGTCTCGTCGTCGAGCAGGACGCGGTGACCACCGATCGACGGATCGTCGCCGAGGTCGGCCAGCGTCTTGACCCGGAACGGCTTCGACGATTTATCGTTGTACTTGAGTTGCACCAGCACGTTCTTGAAGGTCGTGGGCGGCGCGGGCTTTGCGGGCGGCGGCTGGCCGGGTGCCGGCTGGTAACCGCCGCCGGAGAAGCTTCCGGTGGAGACCGTGACAGGCTTGCCCGAGGGGTCCCGGTTCACCGCAGTGAAGCTGTAGACACCGGCGTCAGGGGCGGTGAGCACGCCTCGCTGCATCGGCGGGACCTCGAAGGTACGAACGGCGTTGTCGTAGTAGTAGTACATCTCCAGCGGCGTGCTGTACGGATTGGTGAAGACCGGCTGGTACCAGGTGTCATAACCGGTCCACGCCGAATTCCATTGCGACACTCCGCTACTCCACGTCGAGGACGTGCTGGTGCTCGTGCTGCTGGACCACGACTCCAGTGACTCGGTGAGGTCGGTGACCTCGGTGTCTGACGCAGCCGACGCCTCGACGTCCACAGCTTCGGCGCTGTGCGCCTCGTCGAAGGCCTCCTGCGGTGCCTCGGCGACGTCGGGTTCGGGGGTGTCGGCATCGACGGCCGGGTCGGCGACGTCCGAATCGCCCGCGTCGCCTTGATCATCCGGCCCTCCGGTGGAGCCCGATTCGTCGGTACCACCGGCGTCAGGGGCCTCGTCGGCGGGGGCGGGTTCCCCTGCGTCGGGGGCAGGTGCCTCCGGTGCGGAACCGGGCTCGTCGTCGGCGCCGGAATTGTCAGCGACCTCCGACGAGTCGCCATCGTCGTACGGATCTGCCGTGGCGGGCGGAATGGCGCCGAACCACACAGCCGTCGTGACTGCAACCGACGACAAGGCGAGGGCGCTGCGACGGTAGACGGCGGTCCGTGCTTCGTTCATCTGATCCTCCTGTTGAGTGCCGCCTCGGGCGGCATGAAAGTCAATGGCCGCTGAACCGCCGGTCCCCCCGGGCCAGGTTGTGGGGGGACCGGCGGACAGCCGCCTCTCTACGCCACGTCGATGAGTACGCCGGAACCGGAAATGTTGGTCGATGCCGGTCCCGACGTTGACGTGTTCGCGGGCTTGAGTTCGGCAATGATTGTCTCGTAGTCGTCGGTCTGCCACGCCTTCATGAAGGCGTCCAGCGGGACCTTCATGTTCTTCCCCTGCTCGGCGAAGCCGCTGTCGTTGAGGTAGACGACCCTTTCGGTGAAGTCGATACCGGTGATGACCACCTGATGGTCTGCGGCCGAGACGCCCACCGGCAGCGGCTCGTTGTCGACAGCAGCCCAGACGGTTCCGCCGTGAAGTCCGACGGACACGGCCTTCTTCTCGTCCAGCGCGAATGCCACGGCTCTCAGGGCCAGGTTGCCTTCCGATTTGCCATAAGTCGTGAGGGTGGCCGCAATGCCGTGGCGATCAAGCAGAGCGACGGCATCTTTGACGTCGACGCCGTCTTGGCTCTGCAGGCCCTGATACATCTTCTGGCCCGGGTTGGCAACGCTGTCGGTGGCCACCGCCTCCGCGACGATCTCGTCTTCGTCTGGCGAGGTTCCCGTGAGCTGGCCGATGACCATCGCCGTCGACATCAAAACGCAGTTCTGGGACGACTGGGCTCGCCAGTGCTGAGCATTCGTTGCCGGGTCGCCGTAAAGGCCCTCGAAAACAGCCGGGGCGGTGAACCAGTCCGACAAGCCTCGAATGAACTCGGTGACTGCGAACGAAATGTAATTGACGAATTCCGTCACTACCACCGCCGCGGTTCTGAAGAGTTCCGAGACCACAAACGTCGTGCTGTCGACGAGGGCCCCCAGTGGGGAGTCCGCGTATTGCGACGCTAGCCGTTCATTGAGCGCTTCTGTACGGGCGGACTGCTCTTCATTGAATGTCGCTATCCGCTGGGCTTGCGCCTTGTTGAACGCCGCGGTCCGTTCGGCCGACGTGGGATCCAGTGTCAGGTCGCGGGGCACCAGCGATGAGGGCGGTTCCGGTACAGACTCCGCCGCTGCGGTCAAGGCGATGGGCCCCGACTCGTTCGATGGCTCCTCGACGATCAGGGTGTCTGTCGTGTTCTGCGGCATGTCGTCGGTCAATGGTGCGGACATCTGCTCGAGATCGCGGCGTACCAATTCGAGCGAGCCCAACAGCACCCCGGGCAGGGGTGGCGCGACGGGCCCATCAGTTGCCAAACCAACGCCCGAGAGCAGGCCGGACACGATGTCTACCGCCGTCACCGATGGAACCGGATCGACGCTCGCCGACGTCGGAAGCAAGGGGGCGATACCCACCGTGCGTGTGTTCGTTTCGGTGACAAGTGCAATGTCAGCGAAGACTGTTGGGTCGGAGTCGGTCACGTGCGCCAAAGATTTGTAGCCGCTGTCGTGACCCGGCCCTGTGGTCGGCTTGATGCTTTGTGACGCGGCCTCCGGCAGGTCGGTGTCATGTCGACCCGATCGAGAGTTCCTCGATTCCCGGTCGGCCGTAATCTCGGACACGATCGGAATAGGGGCCTGCGAGATGTTCTCCAGGACAGTCGGATCGGTCTCGTCACCGTCTGGCGTCGTAGCCGATGCCGAAATGTCGGGACCGTCGGCCACCGCGCTCGCCGGATCGGCTTCTGAATCCCCGTCGGGCGGAGCGGCCTCCGAGTCATCTGCACCACCAGCCGTTAGGGGCTTGGTACCGGAGGTGGTCGAACCAGAAGACCCGCTAGACGAGCCGGGAACGGTGCCTGTCGTCGACGAAGAGTTCGTCGACTCGGAGGATGAGTTCGACGACTCAGATGACGACGACTCAGATGAACTTGAGGACGAGTCTGAATCGTTCGGTGCGGCGAAGGCCGCTCCCATCCCTCCGGTGCCGACCAACCCCACTACACCGAGGGAAAACGCTAAGGCTCCGACGCGCGACGCTTGCTTTGATGAATTCACTTATGCTCCGTAAGCTGCTTTTTCGTCGCTGAGAACATCAACTGCTCAACCACACGTACCAAAGGCCGTCGTCGCCCTGACGGCAATCCCAATGCGAGTAGTTGTCGTCGCCCTGCGCGATCTCGATTTGCGGGCCGTCTACCTGACAGGCTTCAAGCGTCGCGTAGTTGCCCTCTACCTGAACCTCGTCTGCCTGAGCCACGCCCAGTCCGAAAGTTTGTAACCCGCCCGCAGCCAGCGCTGCGGCGGCGATCGTTCTCTTCATGCTCATTCCCCTTTTCGAATTGATCCGGTGACCGCGCTTGGCCATCGGCCCAGCGCCGGTGGGTTTGCGGGTCG
The DNA here is from genome assembly GCF_000243415.2 of Mycolicibacterium tusciae JS617. The sequence goes on along the minus strand of NZ_KI912270.1, from coordinate 3,635,641 downwards.
GCCTAATTTACGCAACCGTTATGTAACCGGCCGTCCGAAAGTGGGCGAGTTCATTTGTTCAGAGGACAGAATTTGGAAAGCGTTGAGTGACCAGTCCGCGTGTTCACCATCGCGTCGAAAAGAGCTGGCTACCTATCGCAACTCGTCGCATCACAGGTCATAGACGCTGAGGATGTCGTCTTGGATCGCTCTGGCGACGAGAGCTGCTTTGGTTGGTGCCGGTCTGCCGACCGCCGCATACTTTGCCCGCACCCGCTGCAGGTGGGTCGCCACCGTGGAGGGCTCGATGTACAACTTCTCGGCGACCGAATGCTTGTTCTCGGTTTGAAACCAGGCGATGAGGACTTGTTGTTCCCGTCGGCTCAGACGCGGCCGGACTTTCCGGCCGGCACTATGCAGCGCTTGTGCCATTCTCGGGCCAACGTCTGGGCGCTCGCTGTGCGCCGAGGAGATCGCCGCTGCCAGCACGTGTTCTGGTTCGTACCTGGCCACACAACTGACGGCGCCCGCATCCAGTGCGGCTGAGACGACGTCGTCATCGACCAGACAGTTATAGACAACGACGCGGTGGCCCGCGTCGCATATCCCACGAAGAGCATCTATGTCCGGACCGCCGCCATTACAGGGCAGGTCAAACAACACCACCGGCCCAGGACTTGTGGTCGGGTGTGACTCTGCAAATTCCGCTGGGCTGCGAAAATGACCGACGATCTCTATGCGTGGGTCGCCATCGCTCAAGCCCACCTCGATGCCGGCGTACACAAGTCGATGGCTGCCAACGATTACCACCGACGTCGACCAATCCCTGTTGGCTGGCGGTGGCATGCCGCAGATCCCCCTACGTCCTGGGGTGCAGAAGTCGCTGCACTCATTTGCTCGAATAGCACCGCATCGCGCTAGCGGTCTCGCACCTTGGTCATCGGGTGCCCCAGGCCGGCTTTGCTGAAACACCTGAATGGTTGGCAGGCCGAACGCCGTTTCTGCCGTGCGAACTACCTCAGCCCAGGTCTGCGCGAGTCCAGACCAACTCAGAACACCTCGACGCCGGAGGTGTTGATGAAGATGCCGTGGTCGGTGCCGTCGTTGGTGAACCGGGTTCCGTCGGCGCCTGCGGCGATCGTCCATCCGACCGCGTTGTAGGTCTGGTAGTCCAGCGTGACGGCGGGGATGTTGCCGAGGTTGCCGACGACCCAGGTCATGCTGCCCTCGGCGGTGACCTTCACCCCGTTGGCGGGCATGCCGTTCACTTCGATCGAGTTGTCGAACTGCGACTCGCAGCCGACCTCGGCTTCGGACATCTGGCAGCGGGTCAGTCCCGACTTGGTTTCGATGAAGACATAGCCGGATTCGTCGGGTGGCAGCATCGTCGCGCCTGGCTGGCGTGTGCTCGGCGGTGGTGCGGACGGCATGGATGGCGCAGCGCTGGTGGGCGGCGGAGTTCGCGTCGGCCTCGACGTCGGGAAGCTCGGTTCGGTCGGCGATGGGTTGGACGCGACCGGATCACCGTCGATGGTCTGCGAGCAGCCGGCCGACAGCACGGCCGCGGACAGCAGAAGCCCAACGGCGAGGCCGACTTTCATGCCGTCAGGCTACGCGTCACAAGCCTCGGCGCGCGGCGCGGACGGTCTGGGCGGCCTGCGCGTCGGAGAAGGTGAGGCGGGCCTCGTCGCGGCCTGCGACGAACAGCGTGAGCTCTCCGATGTCGCCGGTGACGGTCAGCTCAGGGCCGCTGCCTACCGTCGCCACCGTCTCGCCATTGGGCGTCATGAGTGTCACGCGGGCAGGCACTTTGCCCATTGTCAACCGAGCCATCATGCCAACCGGCCGCCGCAGCGCGGCGATCGTATCGGGGTCCAGTGACCTTGGCTCCCAACCGGTTTGGGCCCTACGGACGTCTTCGTGATGGATGAACATCTCGTCCATATTGGCCACCGCATCGAAGAGCTTGAACGGCGACAGCAGCGGCGGCCCCGACGAGATCTTGTCCACCAGTACATCCCAGTCGGTGGACGAGGCGGTCTGTCGCTGCACCTTGTCGGTGTAACCGGCGAGGAATGGGATCGCGATGCCGGGCGCGGCGTCGAGCCTGCGTTCCCGGACCACGAGGTGGGCCGCCAGGTCACGGGTGGTCCACCCCTCGCACAAAGTGGGCGAGTCGGGCCCGATCTCGCTCATCGTCGCCACCAGGGCGGCGCGCTCACGCTGGGCTGCTGTCATGCCTCCGACACTAGGGCAATGTGCCCGGACAAGAAATCGACCACCGGGGCGGGAACAAACCCCGGCAACCTGCCGTTGATCCATTCGACAGTTGAGCGCGCATGACTCAAGTTTAGGTTGACAGGATAGGGTTGGCCGGAGCACTCTTGAGTGCGGTGCACTCAGATCAGTAGATGGACTAATTCAGGAGGAACAACCATGGCTCGTGCGGTCGGTATCGACCTCGGGACCACCAACTCGGTCGTCTCGGTATTGGAGGGTGGCGACCCCGTCGTCGTCGCGAACTCCGAGGGTTCCCGCACCACGCCGTCCGTCGTCGCGTTCGCGCGTAACGGAGAGGTGCTGGTCGGCCAGCCCGCCAAGAACCAGGCAGTGACCAACGTCGACCGGACCATCCGTTCGGTCAAGCGTGAGATGGGCACCGACTGGTCCGTCGAGATCGACGGCAAGAAATACACGCCGCAGGAGATCAGTGCGCGCGTGTTGATGAAGCTCAAGCGCGACGCCGAGTCCTACCTCGGTGAGGACATCGCCGACGCGGTGATCACCGTGCCGGCGTACTTCAACGACGCCCAGCGTCAGGCCACCAAGGAAGCCGGTCAGATCGCCGGCCTCAACGTCCTGCGCATCGTCAACGAGCCGACCGCCGCAGCCCTGGCTTATGGCCTCGACAAGGGCGAGAAGGAACAGACGATCCTGGTCTTCGACCTCGGCGGCGGCACGTTCGACGTATCGCTGCTGGAGATCGGCGAAGGCGTTGTCGAGGTCCGCGCCACGTCGGGTGATAACCACCTGGGCGGCGACGACTGGGACGACCGCATCGTCGAGTGGCTCGTCGACAAGTTCAAGGGCACGTCGGGTATCGACCTGACCAAGGACAAGATGGCCATGCAACGGCTGCGTGAAGCCGCCGAAAAGGCCAAGATCGAGCTCTCGAGTTCGCAGAGCACGTCGATCAACCTGCCCTACATCACCGTCGACGCGGACAAGAACCCGTTGTTCCTCGACGAGCAGCTGACCCGCGCCGAATTCCAGCGCATCACACAGGATCTGCTGGATCGCACCCGTCAGCCGTTCCAGTCGGTGATCAAGGACGCCGGTATCTCTGTCGGCGACATCGACCACGTCGTGCTCGTCGGCGGCTCCACCCGCATGCCTGCGGTGACCGAGCTGGTCAAGGAGATGACCGGCGGCCAGGACCCGAACAAGGGCGTCAACCCGGATGAGGTTGTCGCAGTGGGTGCCGCGCTACAGGCGGGCGTGCTCAAGGGTGAGGTGAAAGACGTTCTGCTGCTTGATGTCACCCCGCTGTCTCTCGGCATCGAGACCAAGGGCGGCGTGATGACCAAGCTGATCGAGCGCAACACCACGATCCCGACCAAGCGCAGCGAGACCTTCACCACGGCGGACGACAATCAGCCGTCGGTGCAGATTCAGGTCTATCAGGGTGAGCGCGAAATCGCTGCGCACAACAAGCTGCTCGGTAGCTTCGAGCTGACCGGCCTGCCGCCGGCTCCGCGCGGAGTGCCCCAGGTCGAGGTCACGTTCGACATCGACGCCAACGGCATCGTGCACGTCACCGCCAAGGACAAGGGCACCGGCAAGGAGAACACGATCAAGATCCAGGAGGGCTCCGGCCTTTCCAAGGAAGAGATCGACCAGATGATCAAGGACGCCGAGGCGCACGCCGACGAAGACCGTCAGCGTCGCGAGGAGGCCGACGTCCGCAATCAGGCGGAGTCGCTGGTTTACCAGACCGAGAAGATCGTCTCCGAACAGCGTGGCGCCGAAGGTGGATCGAAGATCCCCGCGGACACTCTGGACAAGGTCGACTCTGCAGTCGCCGAAGCCAAGTCGGCGCTCGAGGGCACCGATATCGCGGCCATCAAGGCGGCGATGGAGAAGCTCGGCGTCGAGGCCCAGGGCCTGGGCCAGGCGCTCTACGAGGCCACCCAGGCTGAGCAGGCCGCGGGTGGTGGCGACGGTGCGGCTGCCGGCGCTGCGGCGGACGACAACGTGGTGGACGCCGAGGTCGTCGACGACGATGACCAGGAGCGCAAGTGAGCCAAAACGATTCGCACGAACCGGTGACCGTCACCGACAAGCGGCGCATCGATCCGGACACCGGCGAAATCCGTGAGCCTTCCGGCGGGCAGGAGCGAAGCGACCCGGGAAGCAGCAGTGCCGGGCCGACCCCCAGTGGGTCGGCCCCGGCCGCGGACAGCGAGGAAGTCGATGAGCTGAAGTCGACCCTGCAGCGCGTGAAGGCGGAATACGACAACTACCGCAAGCGAGCACTGCGCGACCAGCAACTCATCGCCGAGCGCTCGAAAGCCGCCATCGTCACCCAGCTGCTGCCGGTGCTCGACGACCTCGACCGGGCGCGCAGTCACGGCGATCTGGAGGCCGGACCGCTGAAGTCGGTCGCCGACAAGCTGGCGGCCGCCCTTGAGGGGGTCGGCCTTTCGGGCTTCGGCGACGAAGGTGACGACTTCGACCCGGCGCTGCACGAGGCCGTGCAGCACGAGGGTGACGGCACCCATCCTGTGGTGGGAACCGTCATGCGCCGCGGATACAAGGTGGGCGATGTGGTGGTACGTCACGCCATGGTCGGCGTGATCGACACCGTGCCCGACGCTGGCGATAACACTGACACCGGCTCGCAGCAGGCCGCAGAATCAGACAACGAGTAGATATAGGTAAGGAGGTGACGCGTCATGGCCCAGCGTGAATGGGTCGAAAAGGACTTCTACAAGGAGCTCGGCGTCGCCTCTGACGCCAGCGAGCAGGACATCAAGCGGGCGGCCCGCAAGCTGCTCGCGGAGAACCATCCCGACCGTAACCCCGGCAATCAGGCGGCGGAAGACCGGTACAAGGCTGTGTCGGAAGCCAAGGAAGTGCTCTCGGATGCCGCCAAGCGCAAGGAATACGACGAAACGCGAAGGCTTTTCGCCAACGGCGGGTTCGGTCGCGGTCGCTTCGGCGGCGGAGGCGGCGGCAATTTCGGTGGATTCGGTTCCGACGGCGCCGAGTTCAATCTGAACGATCTGTTCGACGCGGCCGGTCAGACCGGCGGCGCCAACATCGGCGATCTGTTCGGGGGGCTGTTCGGACGCGGAGCCCAACAGCCGCGACCCACTCGGCCGCGCCGCGGCAACGACCTCGAGACCGAGACCGAGTTGTCGTTTCTCGAGGCCACCAAGGGCGTGATGATGCCGTTGCGGCTGACCAGCCCCGCTCCGTGCACGAACTGCCACGGCAGTGGAGCACGGCCGGGCACCAGCCCGAAGGTCTGTCCGAACTGCAACGGGTCCGGTGTCGTCAACCGCAATCAGGGCGCGTTCGGGTTTTCCGAACCCTGCACCGAATGCCGTGGCAGCGGCTCGATCATCGAGCACCCGTGCGACGAATGTAAGGGCACCGGCGTGACCACCAGGACACGCACGATCAACGTACGTATCCCGCCGGGTGTCGAGGACGGACAGCGCATCAGGCTGGCCGGCCAGGGCGAGGCGGGGCTGCGTGGCGCCCCATCGGGTGACCTGTATGTGACCGTACATGTCAAGCCGGACAAGGTGTTCGGCCGCAACGGCGATGACCTCACGGTCAGCGTCCCGGTCAGCTTCCACGAATTGGCGCTTGGAACAACGCTTTCGGTGCCAACGCTGGAAGGCAAGGTCGGTGTGCGAGTGCCCAAGGGCACGTCCGACGGCCGGATTCTGCGCGTGCGTGGCCGTGGCGTGCCGAAGCGTTCGGGCGGCCATGGCGACCTGCTCGTGACGGTCAAAGTGACGGTGCCGCCGGATGTCGAGGGTGAGGCCGCGGAAGCGTTGGAGGCCTACGCGAAAGCCGAACGGGCCAGTGGTTTCGACCCGAGAGCGAACTGGGCCGGTGCGTGATGAGCAAGCGATCCAGCAACGATGCGCGCACCTTCCTGATCTCGGTCGCCGCGGAGCTGGCCGGTATGCATGCGCAGACCCTGCGTACGTATGACCGGCTCGGGCTCGTCAGCCCGGAGCGCACGTCGGGCGGCGGCCGACGCTATTCGCAGCACGACGTCGACCTGCTACGTGAGGTCCAGCGGCTGTCGCAGGACGAAGGCGTCAACCTCGCGGGCATCAAGCGGATCATCGAGCTGACCAATCAGGTCGAGGCGCTGAAGAGTCGTGTGCAGGAGATGGCGCGCGAGATCGACGAGTTGCGTTCTCAGCCCAGGTCCAAGAGCACGGCCCTGGTGGTCTGGCAGCCCGGAGCCGCTCGGCGGCGGCGTGTGGCCGAATAATTAGCGCTAGGTCACCGTAACCGAGAAGCGCGCGGTGGCCGGTACTCCTGGCGCTGCGCTGCGGTAGCCGCCGCTGCGCAGCGCGTCGGTGGGTGCGGTCATCGGTTCGATCGCGACGAGGTCGTCGGTGCCGGGGGCGAAGAGTTGCGCTGCCGGATAATCCGTCTCGAACACGACGTCGATGCGGCGCTCGCCGCCGGCCAGTGCGAACACCGCCCCGTCCGGCACGTCGTCGAAGCCGTCGTCATATGTCATGGACGCCAATAGCTCAACGCCGCCGTTCCACTGCTCGTGCTCTCCGGTCGGGATTCCCCGGCTGTCCACAAACAGGTGACGCATCGTCGGGGTGGTGAGCCGCCATTGGTCGCGAGGCACCCCGGGAATCGTGAAGTACGGGTGATAGCCGAAACACAGCGGTACCGCAGCCGTCGCCGTCGGCGTCGGCGTCACGGTGGTCTCAATGGTGAGCCGTCGGTCGGCCAGCGTGACGGCTTGCGTGAGCACGTGGGGGAACGGGAATGACGCGAGCAGTTCGGGCGTCCCGAAATCGAGGGTGGCGATCAGCGAGTTCTCCGATTGTGCTGTGACCTCCCAGCCCGGGTGGGCGGCGAGCACGCCGTGGATGGGCAGACCATTTTGGTCGGCGCGGACTCCGCCTTCGCCGGGCGTCAGGGTTACGGCGGTGCCGTCGCTCTCATAATCGGTGGCGCTCAACCGGTTTGCCCACGGGTACAGGATCGGTATACCCATGGTCTTGCCTGCGGTCACGTAGGCCTCCAGTCCGCGGCGCTGGCCGAGGAACTCCTCATCACCATCGGTGAGCGACGTGCCGATCATGCCCGCGCTCGGGACGAAGGTGGTCGTCATCGCGGACGAGGGATCGCGAAGCGTTACGCGTTCGAATTTCGGCACGGATGTCGATCCTGCCACGCATCGCACGCCGCGGCGTGAGTGCCCGCTCAGTCGTAGACGTGGGTCTGGCGACATTGCGATGGCCGCGGCGTGGTCTCTCCGTGGGCTACGTCTGAGTGATTGCCTTTCGGCGAACAAGAGCAGCGAGAATGTCGGGCGCAGCCCGCTCGTAGGTGCGGCCCGACTTGATCGCGTTGCACGTCAGGCAGGCGGTGGTGAGGTTCTCTGGCGTATTCGGTCCGCCGAGTGACTGGGGAACGATGTGGTCGAGGGTCGCTGTCCCCGTCGTCACCGGTTCACCGCAGTAGTGACACGTCCACCGGTCCCGCTCCATCAGTCCGGCCCGGAGCACTGGGTCGGTGAAGTAGTCCGGTTCCTTTTCGGGTGGCTTCGAGGTTGCAAGCAGCTCGCGCACTGAAGGGACGGCATCAGGCAATACGACGCGATATTGAGTCCCCTCGCGTGAGGTGTCTCCGATAGCGATGAAGCCTCCTTCAGCGAGCGCATTCAGCTTCTCGGTTATGTGTTGGTAGTTGCCCTGGCTGGAGCGGGTGCCTTTGCCGAGTCGGGCGCTGATAGTTCGTTTGCCTATTCGGACGTCGCCGCCCGTGAAATCGGTAGCTCGAAGAAGGAGAAGGTAAAGGCTGAACTCGTAGGGCTTGAGCGTCGGCAATACGGCATCAACGAGCGTCGGCAGTAGGTCAGGTACCTCCCCGGTGTCCATGACCAGAGGTTAGCCCGTGCGTACGACAGCCCAGCCGCGCCGAGCCGTGACGGCTATCGCGCTCAGCCGGTCAGTGGATCGTGCTGAATGCGTTCGGCGGGAGCACCTTTGGCGATCAATGCCGCCTTGGTGGCCTCGACCATCTCCGGGCCTCCGCAGATCAGGATCTGCCGGTCGCCCCAACTGCCGTACCGCGTGACGACCTCCGGCAGCGTCCCGGTCTGGCGGACGTGCAGACCCCGTGGCGGCGTCACGTCGGGGAAGTCGGTGGCCCATGGGGGATCGGTGTTGTACTCCGACACCGGCGTCACCGACAGCCACGGGCTCTGCGAGGCGACCTGCCACAGGGTGCGCAGGTCGTAGAGCTCGCAGGGATAGCGCGCACCGAAGAACAGATGCACCCGCGGGTTGACGGCCTTGCGGGTGAGATCCATGATCAGCGTCCGCAGCGGGGCCAGACCGGTGCCGCCCGCGACCATCAGGACGTCTCCGCCGTCGCGGTCGATGTGCATCCCGCCGTGCGGATTGGACATCCGCCACCGGTCCCCCGGCCGCGTCTCGCCGACAATTGCCGGGCTCACCATGCCGCCGGGCACCGAACGGACATGAAACTCGATGCCTCCGCCGCGGTCGGCCGGGATGGACGGGCTCAGGTAGCGCCAGCGCCGCGGCCACTGGGGCACCTGGACAGTGACGTACTGACCGGGGTGGTAGTACAGCGGGCGGTCCAGTTGCAACCGGATCACCGCCACGTCTCGGGTGGTGCGGACGTGTTCGATCACCGTGCCGTCGCAGTAGGGCGGGCCCTTCTCGGCGTCAGCGGCGCCGCGCATCACCCCGACGAGCAGCGCGACGGCGTCGTTGGCGGCCTCCGCAATCCTGTCGTTCCATTCTTCGATCAGCTGGGTGCGAAGCGTGGTGAGCAGCGCATCTTGCATGCTGTCGTAATGCCGTTGTGTCACACCGTATTTGCGATGGTCTCGTCCGAGCTGCGCGAGAAACGCCACCGGCTCCTGGGCCCGTTGCTCTACAAGTTCGCCGAACAGCCACGTCACAGCCGTCGCGAAGGCGTTTCGCTGAGCCGTCATATCCGGGGGAAACAGGTCGCGGACCGACATGTCGATGGCGAACCACCGCGTATAGAAGCGCCGGATCAGTTCGTCGGAGCCGAGAGCGGGATCGACCGTGTCGCGCAGTACGCGCAACGCGTCGCGATCGTCTAGTCCCACGCCGTTCGATAGTAGTTACGCGGCTGAGGAGCTCCGCTGTCGCAGCGCGGCGACGACGACCAGCGCCACGCCCAGCAGCGACCAGCACGTCAGCACCACGATCGGTACCGCCCCGCCAGCGCCTTCGAAGAAGGCCGTCGACCGCAGCAGCGTGGCGTTGGCACCCTGCGGCAACCATTGCCCGAGCTGTCCCCATCCGGCGGGCAGCATCTCGGGCGCGCTGTTCAGTCCCGACAGCGGGTTGCCCACCAGCACGGCTAGAACCGCTCCGAGCGCCAGGCCGACACGCCCGAACAGCGATCCCAGCCCCAGTACGGCCAACCCGGTGGCCAACACGCCCAGCGTCAAGCCGGCAGTGACGCCCCAGAAGTTCGCCTCGATAGCGCCGAATACGTATCGCAACAGCGCGGCGATCGTGACGCCCGCGACTCCAGCGAAGGTCACGGCGGTCGCGAATCGGGTCCACACCTCGCGCTTGAGCACGAGCATCAAGGCGATCGCCGGCAGCAGTCCGGCGAGGGTGATCGGCAGCGCGGACGCGGCCAGCCCAACGCCGCGCGGATCGTCTGCGGTCGGGGGCGCAAGGTCCTCGCTTCGCAACGGCACACCTACCTGCTGGGCGATGCCATTGCCGATCTGGGTGAGCAACTGCGCGATCATCGGGCTGCCCCCGGTGGCGACCAGCAGGCTGCGCCCATCGGGGCCCAACGAGATGCCGCCATAAACGTCCCGGTTGCGGATCGCCCCCCGCAGCGCGGCCTCGCCCGGGTAGTACGTGATGGCGAAGGCGCCGGGCGCCTGCTTCTCCAACCTCGCCGCGACTTGTCCGCTGGCCGACTGCGGGCCCGCCGCGCCGATCGGCACGGCGTGCGGTGCCGTGCGCGCCGCCGGCAGTGCGAACGCGATCGAAACGATCGTGAGCACGACCGTGAGCACAACGACGACGCCGATCGCGCGGATCGCGGCCGGGGGTTCGTGCGCCGGAGACGCGTGATGGGTGTGCCGAAGCACGGCGTCCGTGATCATGGGTCCACTCTTTTCACTCGCCATTGAATTAATCTGATGGGGCGAGCGTATCGCCAGGCGGCCAATTTTTCAACGACCATTGAAATGCTAGTGTCGACGTATGCCTTCACCTGCCAAGACGGCCAAGCGACGCGGCCGTCGCCAGGGTGGACCGGTGTCCCGCCAGGCGGTGCTGGCGGCGGCGAAGGAGCGTTTTGCGACCGAGGGGTATGAGAAGACGACGCTGCGCGCGATCGCAGATGACGCGCACGTCGACCCGTCGATGGTGCTGTATCTCTTCGGATCGAAGGCGGAGCTGTTCCGCGAGTCACTTCGGCTGCTCCTCGACCCCGACCTATTGGTCGCCGCTCTGAAGGGAGCTCCTGACGACGATCCCGATATCGGCACCCGGATGGTGCGGACATACCTGCGCATTTGGGAGGCCCCCGAGTCGGGTCCGACCATGGTGGTGATGCTGCAGTCAGCCACTTCCAACCCCGACGCGCATGAGGCCTTCCGCGGCTTCATGCAGAACTACGTTCTGACCGCGGTGTCCGACGTGCTGGGCGGGGATGAACAGGCGCGGCTGCGGGCGACGCTTGCCGCAAGCCAACTTGTGGGTACGGCGGTGCTGCGCTACGTCATGAAAGTCCCGCCACTGGCGACCTTGTCGGGCGACGAGTTGGTGCGAGTTATCGCACCGACGGTCACGCGCTATCTGACCGCGGACGCCGAAGAGTTAGGGCTGCCCGCGCTGTCCTGAACTTCTAAAGCCCGTGAATTCCCTTGTACAGCACAAGAAGGCCGATCACGACCAGGATTGCCGCGACAAGCACCGCGTGCTTGGCCTCCATCCAGTTCTTGAGCCGCGTCAGCGGTTCATTCAGGCGCTCACCAGACACGGCATAGGCCAGGATCGGCAGCGCGACCGTCGATCCGGCGACTGCGACGTACCAAATGACGGCGAGCCAGACCCGGGTATCTCCGAGCCCCGTCGTGCCGATCGCCAAACCCGCTGCGGCACAGATGAACAACACCTTGGGATTGACGACGGTGAGTGCGAGCCCCGCCGCGCCCGCGCGAGCTGGCGTGAGTTTCGACAGGCTCTGCATCCACTTCGGGGTGTGTTCCGACTTCTTGCGGGTGAGCCATCGGTAGACACCGAAAACGATCAGCGCGGCGCCGACGACGATGCGCAGCCAGGATGCCCAGCTCGGCGGCTTGCCGCCGAGGCCGCCGAGGAGGCCAGACACTCCAAGGAATATGCTCGTCAACGCCGCGAGGCCAACGAACCAGCCGCCGAGGAAGGCCAGCCCGGTCGGCCGTGGGCGGGGAGTGTGCAACACCAGCACCGCCGGGATGATCGACAACGGCGAGAGCGCGACGACCAGTGCGAGCGGAATGAGCTCGATCAGCACCGATCCCCAATTACCCGACAATCCTCACCCTTTCGTCGCATCATTCGATGTGCAACCTAGCAATCATTGACCGAGGGAACAGATCTTATGAGCCGATGGACACGCGATAGCGCTCGAACGTTCACGGCGGGGCTGGCTCTGGCGGCCGCTCTCTCGGCTCTCGCGATCTACGCCCCCGCGCCAGCGGTTGCCGCCGACACCTGCCTCGATGCGGCGACCGGTGCTCGCCTTCCGCGCGACATGGGACCGTGCGCAGACGTCCTTGCCCAGGAGCTGCGCTGGCTGGCGGCGATCACCGCGGGTGATGTCCCGACCGTGGACGCGATTCTGAGCCCGACCTTCAAACACGTCGACTCCGATGGCCGGCTGCTCAACCGTGCCGAGGAGATCGCGAACATGGCGCCGCTGCCGGTCACGATGAACCCGTCCGACCAGATCGTTGACATCACGGGCAACACCGCGGTCGTCCACGGCATCAACACGCTGCTCCAGGACGGCCAGGTGATGGGCATCGAGCGGTTCACCGACGTGTTCGAGCTTCAGAACGGTCAGTGGATGGCCCTGTCGGCCCAGGAGACCGCCACCTGACCCCCGTCCACCGGGACACATTGCGGCAAATTTGCCGGTAACACCTCTTCACCCGTATAAGCTGCGCAATATTTGTCGTGCTGTTGTAGCTAGTTTTGTTGAGAAATGGAGAGGCCATGCGCCTTTGTCCGGATAGCCGGCTCAGCCGGCGGGGTCCCGGTTCACGCGTCTTCGTTGCACTGATGTTGGTCATCACGATGATCGCCGCGATGACGGCGTGCTCGCGCGCCAAGGAGGCGCCCGCACCGCAGGCCGGAGTGAATGCGGGTCCCGACGGCAAGCCCGCTCCCTTCAAGGAACCTGTGCGGCTCTCAAGTGAGGACGGGGTGCTCGAGGTTCGGCTCTCGGCACACCAGGGCACGGTCAACCTGGACACGGTGAAAGAACCCGTCACCAATTTCCTCATCTTCTCCTACGACCTCATCAAGGGAACCGCTTCGGACGGATCGGCGAAGGGCGATAACCTCTATCCCGCACCCACGCTGCGCGTCGACCCCGGCGAGAAGCTGATCATCCACTACGACAACGACCTTCAGAATCTGACCATTCCGGATTTCTACGACCCCGCCATGACCCCCAAGGGCGGTGAGGTACCCATCTATCCGCCCGCTCTTACCGAGTCGCCGCTGAACCTGCACACCCACGGCTTGCACGTCAGTCCATCTGGCAACGCCGACAACGTATTGCTGTCGATTCCGGCGGGGATGGGCAACACCTACACCTATGACGTACCCGAGAACATGCCCAATGGGTTGTACTGGTACCACAGTCACCGTCACACGATGACGTCCCAACAGACCTACGCCGGCTTGGCCGGTTTGTTGGAGATCGGCCGCCCCGACGGCAATCTACCGCTGGTGACGCAGAACGATATTCCCATCCGCAACATGGCGATTCAGTACAACTACGTGTTCGACCGCAATGGGAAAGGGCACCAGCTCAACAACTACGGCTGGCCCCAGTGGGCGAGCACGCTCAAACGGCCCGAGGGATCCCAACTTGCCGACGGCACGTATCAGCCGAGCCTGGCTCCGGTGAACATCGCCGACACCGCCATGGGCGCCCAGTATCTGACGCCATGGGGGGAAGGGCCGCTGTCGCCACTCAACAATCGCGGTGAAACCCAGTTCATCCCCTCGAACCTGATGAAGTTCGACAGCCCGACGACAAAGGTCGCCGAGAACCCCGAGCTGCCGGAAAATCAGCGCGATGTGCAGTTCACCGTGAACGGCCAGTTCCAGCCGGAACTGAAGATCAAGCCGGGTCAGACGGAGATCTGGGTGGTGGCCAACATCAGCGACATTGCCTATATGACAGTCAGATTGACCGAGACCGCCACCGGTAACCACCCGAAGTTCTCGATCGTCGGGCAGGACGGCAACCCCTACACGCAGGTCGGCCGGCCCGTCTACGGTGACGGCACGACGCTCAGCGTGCCGCCGGGATCGCGCTACGCGATCGCGGTGACGATGCCCTCCGAGGGCGACCTGGTCCTCGAATTCCCGCCCGACCCCAATGCCAAGCCCCTCGTGAATCCCGGTGTGCTGTATACCAACAACGGCACCAAGAACACGCCCGCGGTGCTCGGCACGCTTACCGTGGATCCGAAGTTCCTCAGCTTCGCCGACGGTTTCTTCGTGTTCCCCACCCAGACGCTGATCCGCGCGACGCAGGACACCAGCGGAGAGGGTAAAACCACCGCATTCGAACCGGGCCAGAACCTCGACGCATACACGTCCTTCGTCGACACGGCGGTGATGACGCCCGCGGTCAAACGCGAGATGACGATCACCGACACCATCGGCGGCGACCTAGCCAGCAATAGTGATCCCAAGGCCGTCATCTACATGTTCGAACCCAGCGGATTCCCGAATGTCTCGCTGATCCAGCCGCGGCTCAACTCCGTTGAGGAGTGGAAGATCATCAACATGAACAACGATGCGCATCCAATGCACATCCACGTCAACGACTTTCAGGTGATGGGCATCGACGACCCGAACCGGGGGAAGACGGGCGTGCAACCGTGGGGCCTGGACAACGTCAACGTTCCCGCGCCGATATTCAACGACATGCACGTCGTGAGTACCCCGGCGACACTGACCCTGCGCCAGGAGTTCCTGGAGTACGCCGGCACCTACGTGATCCACTGCCACCGCCTCAATCACGAGGACAACGGGCTGATGGCCACCATCAACGTCATCCCCGAAGTGTCTACGTACGCCGTGGCGATACCAGGATCCAACGGAAAGCCGGCTTCGGTTCAGGTTCGGGACGCCAACGGCGACAGGGTATTGCAAACGGTGTTCCCGTTCCCCGACTTCGAGGGCACTCCATCGGTGGCGATGGCCGACGTGAACGGTGACATGATTCTCGATCTGGTCGCAGGCACCGGCAAGGGCGCATCTCCGGAGGTGGCCGCCTATGACGGCAACGACACGGATGAAGGACTGTTCAAGACCGAGATCACTCGATTCGCCCCGTTCGACTCCGGTTTCACGGGCGGCGTGACGGTCGCAGGTGCCGACATCGATGGAAATGCACTGGCCGACAACATCATCGTCGGTACCGGACCGGGAACCGAGTCGCAGGTCAAGGTGTACTCATCGACCTTGCCGTCCGAGCCGGGCAAGGAACCAGACGTGTTCTCCACGTTCACGCCCTACCCCGGATCGCAGTCGGGAGTCTCGTTGGCCACCGGGATGGTCGAATTCGGATCGGGTCGCGAGACGATCGTGACTGCGCCGGGTCCCGGTGATGCTCCACTGATCAAGTCTTTCCGGTGGGATCTCTACACACCGACCGCGCGGTCGCAGGCCAACGGTACGGCCACCGAGCATGCCACCAAGCCCAATGAACCGAGGATGACGTCGAACTTCCTGGCCTACGACGAGAACTACAAGGACGGGGTCGCACTGTCCACCGGATGGGTCGCGGGTGGCGAGGGTGGAGCCATGAGCATCATCACGAGCCAACTCGCCGGGACAGGCACGGTGCGGGTGTGGTCTACCGGATCAAAGCTCAACGGGCAGCCGAGTATGTACCTGGAAAGTCCGAACCACCACGAGGAGAACATCGCGTACGCCGAGATCGCCTCGTTCGCACCGTTCGCCGGAGCAACTCCCGGCGCGACCGTTGCGACGTCCAGCACCGTCTACGGAGCCGATCTGCTCGTGGCGGGGACGGTCCCCGGCGGCCAGGAGCTCCGCAAGTACACCCTCGAGCGCCCGGCCCCAGACGCTACGACGTTGGTGCCCAAGCTGATCGCCACCTTGCCGAAGATGCCGGCGGGCCCGACACCGCTCGGCGGCCGCTAGGGCAGGTGCCAGATCACTCGGGTAACCAGGTAGAAGACCAGACTCAAGAGCGCCATGATGCCGATGACCAAGGCGAAGCCGCGCCAATTCGTCTTGGTCTCGGACTCCTCCTGGGGCGGCCGCAGCCAGTTCTTCAACAGTGGATTGACGAAGAAGGGCATTGTGAAGTAGCTAAGCGCGAAGCTGGACAGCAGGTTTCCGATCAGCAGGCCCAGCCACAGCGGCATCTTCAACGGTGACAGCGCAAGCGTGATCATCACGACGGTGGGATAGACGCCGACCCAGACGGCGACGGACGTCTTGAAATTGGAGGGCGGAGGGGCCTCGACTCCGCGTTGATCGAAGGCGAACCAGTTGCCGAACGAGTTGTCGATGGTGCGCAGGTGGTAGTCGGCGAACTTGGCTCCCTCGGCGAGAAGTTCCTTACGCTCGTTCGATATCATCCACCTGTTGAGGTCCTCGGCGCTCTTGTAGCGGTACAGCGCGGTCCACTCGTCTTGGATGCCCTCGATGGGACGAAACAGCTCGGTACCGCGGAAACCTTTAAACGTGTTCTCCGCCAGTCGAAGTCGATCCTGCCATGCCAGGAACTCGTCGACGTTCTCGGCCGGGACTCGATGCGTGACCACGACGGTGACCAGGGAATCGTTCTGCCGCGCACCGCCGCCGACCACCTGCTGCGTGCCAGGTCCGTCGAAAAATATCTGACCGGCTTCGAGCCGCTTCTGACGTGTTGCACTGTTGATCCACGCCTGAACGTGCGCGATCGAGTCGAAGCGAAAGATGACCACCCACTCGCGTTGAACGGCGGTGGGCGGGTTGATCTCGGCGGCGATGAAGCCCGGATATCGGGCGGCCTCGCGGTTCATTTCCTTCTGCCACGCCTCGAATGCCCGCTCGCTGCCGGCGCGCACGCGCTGGCCGATGATGACCGTCGCTGTGGCGTCGGTGGCCCCTGTCGTGTCCATTTCTACCAATCAGGTTGCGGGAGTGAGACTGTTCTCGTTCAGGCGGCGGTAGATGCGCTCTGGCGTGAACGGTAGCTCCCGGTACCGGATTCCCGTTGCGTCGTGTAGTGCGTTGGCGAGGGCCGGCGCCACCGGATTGACGTTCGACTCGGCGATACCCTTCGACTTCATCGGCCCCACTGAATCGTGGGTCTCGACGAGAAGGACTTCGGTGCGTGGGACGTCGGCATAGGTGGGGATCCGGTAGTTCCGCAGACTGGCGTTGACCATGACCCCGTTCTCGTCGACACGGAAATTCTCTGTCAGGGCGAATCCGATTGCCTGCGCAACGCCGCCTTCGATCTGGCCGCGGACCTGCTGGGGGTTGATCACAACCCCGGGATCGGCGGCATGCACGCTGTACAGAATGCGGATCTCACCGGTGACCCGGTGCACGGCGATGCGGAAGCCGTGGGCGTTGGACGTCACGCTGCGAGGCGAACCATAGGCCTTGCGCGACACGGTGAATCGTCTGCCGCGTGCACGGGCGGTGTCCAGCAGTTGCGCCAGTGTCAGGCGGACGTCCGCACACTTCACGCCGTCGTCGTCCATCGAGCAGGCACTGACATCGACGCCGACGTGGCCGGCGGCGAAGTGCAGAATGCTGTCACGCAGTGCGGTCGATGCCTTCTGCACAGCGTTGCCCGATACGAACAGGCCGGCACTTGCGAATGCGCCGGTGTCGAAACCCGTTTTGTCGGTGTCTGATTGCACGAGGCGGACCCGGGACATCGTGGTGCCGAGTACGCTCGCCGCGATCTGCACATGTGCCGTCGAGGTTCCCTCGCCGAATTCGACCGTTCCCACGGCGATCTCGTAGGTGCCGCCGTCCCGCAGGGTGGCCCATGCTTCGGAAACGTGGTCGGTGGGTGGGGCGGTCTCGTGAATGGAGCTCGCGGTCCCGGTACCGACCAGCCAGTCCGGTCCCAGGTCCTGCTCGTCGGGCCTAGCGCGCAGTGCCTCGTCGACCAGGTCGATACAGCCGGTCAGGCCATCCTCGGTGAACGACACATCCTCGGGGTGCTCACCCATCGCCACCAATGAGTCACCCGGCTTGATGACGTTGCGACGACGCAATTCCAACGGGTCGATACCCAGCGTGAGCGCCAACTCGGTCATCGCGGACTCCACCGCGAACGACGGCTGGGTCATGCCGTAGCCGCGCAGCGCACCGCTGGGCACGGTGTTCGTGTACACCGAATAGCCGTCGAACCTCTTGTTGGGGCAACGGTATTGCATGACAGCGGCTCCGCCCGCGAACAATGTCTCGCCGCCGTGGTTGCCGTACGCCCCGGTGTTGGACACGTTGCGAAACTGGAAAGCGGTCAACGTACCGTCGGCCTTCGCGCCGAGCTTCACCGTGACCTTCATCGGGTGGCGCGGTGAGGCCGTCGTGAACGATTCTTCCCGGGTGTATTCCCAACAGACGGGCCGACCGATGTCGAGCGTCGCGAGCGTCACGAGGTCTTCTGAAATGACTTCCTGCTTGCCGCCGAAGCCGCCGCCGACCCTCTTGCAGAACACCCGAAGCTGATCGGGCCGAAGGTTGAACAGATGGGAGAGCTTGAGTTTCGCGACAGACGGCGACTGCGAACTGGTCCGCACGTGCAACCGCCCGTCCCGGGTCCATGCGATCGAACCATGTGTCTCGAGGTGGGCGTGCTGGACTCGGGGCGAGAAGTAAGTGCCCTCGTGGATCACGTCGGCCGCGGCGAATCCGGCTTCGACGTCGCCGACTTCGCCGTGCAGTTCGAGCAGGATATTGCGCAATTTGTCGTACGCGAACGGATCGTCATAGCAGTGCAACTGGGGTGCGCCCTCGGCCATCGCCTCTTCGGGGTCGAAGACCGCAGGCAGGACCTCGTATTCCACTGCGACCTTGCGACAACCTTCCTCGGCGGCACCGACCGTGTCGGCGACCACCGCCACCACCCGTTGGCCCACGAACCGCACGACGTTGTCGAGCATGTAGGTGTCGTCGGGATCCACCAGATGGTCGGTGTGGATCGCGGTGCTGTAACGCTTGCGCGGGACGTCCTCCCACGTGTACACGCGCTGCACACCGGGAACCTTGAGCGCGGCGGACTTGTCGATGGAGACGATGCGCGCGTGGGCGTGCGGCGAATGCAGCACCTTCAGATGCAGCATCCCCGCCATCTCGGTATCCATGGTGAACTCGACCGCCCCGGTCACTACGCCGATGGCTGCGGGTGCCACGACGCTGGCGCCGACGGTCTGCCCCGGCGCCGGGTCTTCGACGCCGCTGACACCCTTGATTGCGTCCTCGATGGCGCGATATCCGGTGCAGCGACAAAGATTTCCCTTCAACGCCCGCGGCAGATCCTGTTTCTGTTCTTCGGTGAAGGTCGCCGACGTCATGATCATCCCCGCGGTGCAGAAACCACACTGGAACCCGGGAGCATCCAGGAACCGCTGCTGCATCGGATGCAGGTTCTCCGGTGTACCGAGCCCCTCGATGGTGGTGACTTCGCGGCCATCGGCCCGGAAGGCGGGGGTGATGCAGCTGTGTACCGGATTGCCGTCGAGCCAGACCGTGCAGGCCCCGCAATCGCCTGCGTCGCAACCCTTCTTGACGCCGTGGCACCCCAGCGACCGGACGAAGGTGCGTAGGCACTGGCCCGGCCTCGGCTGCTCGTCGAAGGATTGGCCGTTCACCGTGTAGGTCATGACAGAGAGCCCGAGGTGAACTCGGCGCGGATCTCTTCGGCGTAGTGCACGGCGAGGTGGCGCCGGTGGTCCGGAGTGCCGTTGGCGTCGTCGAACCAGATTTCGTCAGGTACCTCGTCGATGCGGCGTGCCAGTTCCTCGGCGGCCGGCATCGAATCGAATGCCAGGCGGATCGGACGGGTGGTGCCCGCGGTGATCGTCAGCAGGAGGTCGTTGGCGGCCTGGTCCTGCGTCGCGATCATGAAGATCGTCGACCGACCGAGCTGGGTCAGTGTGAACCGGCGGTGGGCATGCCTCTTGCGCAGTGCGCTCGCGGGGATGTCGACCTTTCTCAGGACCTCACCGGGGGTGAGGATGTTGGCGTTGTTACCGGTGACGAAATCGGCGGCGTCGACCATGCGCTCGGATCCGTCGGGTGCGCGCAACGTGTACGTGGCTTCGAGCGCCACCGACATGGTGATCATCGGACCCGCGGGCAGCGACATGCAGATGTTTCCGCCGACCGTCGCCGCGTTCCAGACCTTGAACGAGGCCAGGAACGCTTCACAGCTGGTGGTGAACAGCGGGGCGGCCAGCCAGTCGCTGGGCGAGGAGAACGCGTACAGGTCGCGGATCGTGCACATCGCGCCGATCTGGAGCCCGGAATCACTGGCAGTCAGGGTGTCCCAGCCGAGTGGCATCAGGTCGATCAGCCGTCGCAGCCCCGGCTGCTCGTCCGAGAACAGCCAGGTGCCGCCCGCGAGGAAGGCGTCTCCGGCCTGCCATTGCGCCCCGGGCGGATCAAGCGGTTGCCGAACCACGTCGGTGACGGTGTTGATATCCAATTGCTGCCCCTTGAGCGATGACTCGCTCCATCAGATCGCGAAGCTTTGACACGCTGACTATGCCATCGCTCGTTGCTGGATGCGGCGATTGTCGCGTAGCCATTCCATGTCGGTGGATCAACCGTTGCGACCGTTGGGATCGGAAAGCCGTCTCTGACCGCCGGCCAGGTGGCGCACCATGCGCTGAACCGGAATTGCTCTCGGCTACAGAGAGCTTCGGTCACGCCACCGCTGCAGTCGACCGATCCTCCACGCGCCAGGCGACCTTTGGCTTCGGCGGAGATCGGCCACCGCCGCGTTAGATCGACGAGGCAGCGTGATACCGGCACGCCTTCCATTCGGCGCTCTCGCGGACGAAGTCGACCGTCAAAGTCTTCGGGTCAGTGTGGTTGGCCGCGGCGAACCGGACGTTTGCGATCGCTCGAGAAGGGGGGGTGCCTGCGAGTGCCACCGACATGATGGTGATGCTCGTGGGCCCGTCGGTCTTCCGGCTCTGGTACCACCCCGCTTGGAAGCCGTCGGCCTGTCGCATGTCGGCGCATACGTGCGAGGCGAAGGCATCGAAATCCGAGCCGTTGTACGAGGCGTTCATGCCGTCGAGCACGGCGCGCACCTGCTCCTCGTCGGTGCCCGCCCGCGCGGGGGCGATCGAAAAGACCATGAGCGCGGCCGTGATGGCGGGGACCAAATACCGCATCGGTCCAGCGTGAGCCATATGGCACGCGCTCATCGGGACGCATGGTCGGTGTGTTGCCGAAAATCCGTTAAAGTTGAGCGGAACAGACTCAACCTTGACGACGTTGAACAACACGACAACCATTTCCAGGGCCCGTTGTGCGGCCCTGAAGTAGACGGAAAGGGAAGGTGTCGTGGACTCATTCAATCCGACGACCAAGACCCAGGCGGCCCTGACTTCGGCGCTGCAGGCGGCTACCGCCGCCGGCAACCCGCAGATCACGCCCGCCCATTTGTTGATGGCACTGCTCACTCAGAACGATGGCATTGCCGCACCGCTTCTGGAGGCTGTCGGCGTCGAGCCTGCGACAATCCGCGCCGAAACGCAGCGACTTCTCGACCGGTTGCCCAGCGCATCCGGGTCGAGCTCGCAGCCTCAATTGGCACCCCAGTCGATCACTGCGATCACCACTGCCACCAACCTGGCGACCGAGATGGACGACGAGTACGTCTCCACCGAGCACCTGCTCGTCGGCCTGGCCACCGGTGATTCTGACGTTGCCAAGTTGCTGACCAATCACGGCGCCTCACCCGAGGCGCTGCGCGATGCGTTTACCAAGGTGCGCGGCAGCGCCCGGGTCACCAACCCTGACCCTGAAGCCACGTATCAAGCGCTGGAGAAGTACTCCACCGACCTGACCGCGCGTGCGCGGGAAGGCAAGCTCGATCCTGTTATCGGGCGCGACAACGAGATTCGCCGCGTTGTTCAGGTGCTATCGCGTCGCACCAAGAACAACCCCGTGCTGATCGGTGAGCCCGGCGTCGGTAAGACTGCGATTGTCGAGGGCCTGGCCCAGCGGATCGTGGCCGGCGACGTGCCGGAGAGCCTGCGCGACAAGACCGTCGTCTCGCTCGACCTCGGCTCGATGGTCGCGGGTGCGAAGTACCGCGGCGAGTTCGAGGAGCGGCTCAAGGCCGTGCTCGACGACATCAAGAATTCGGCCGGACAGATCATCACGTTCATCGACGAGTTGCACACCATCGTCGGCGCAGGCGCGACCGGCGAAGGCGCGATGGACGCGGGCAACATGATCAAGCCGATGCTGGCCCGCGGTGAGCTCCGCATGGTCGGCGCCACCACCCTTGACGAGTACCGCAAGTACATCGAGAAGGACGCCGCACTCGAGCGTCGTTTCCAGCAGGTGCTGGTCGGTGAACCGTCGGTCGAGGACACCGTCGGCATCCTGCGGGGTCTGAAAGACCGCTACGAGGTGCACCACGGCGTGCGCATCACCGACTCGGCGTTGGTCGCTGCGGCGACGCTGTCCGATCGCTACATCACGTCGCGCTTCCTTCCGGACAAGGCCATCGATCTGGTCGACGAGGCCGCGTCTCGGCTGCGCATGGAGATCGACTCCCGGCCCGTCGAGGTCGACGAGGTCGAACGCCTGGTCCGCCGCCTGGAGATCGAGGAGATGGCGCTGGCCAAGGAGGAGGACGACGCGTCCAAGGACCGCCTGGTGAAGTTGCGGGCTGAGCTGGCCGATTACAAGGAGAAGCTGGCCGAGCTGACCACCCGCTGGCAGAACGAAAAAGGCGCCATCGACATCGTCCGCGATTTGAAGGAGCAGCTGGACAGGCTGCGCGGCGAGGCCGACCGGGCTGAGCGCGACGGCGACTTGGCGAAGGCTTCCGAGCTGCGCTACGGACGTATTCCCGAGGTCGAGAAGAAGCTCGATGCCGCATTGCCGGTCGCCGAGGCGCGCGAGAACGTCATGCTCAAGGAAGAGGTCGGACCCGACGACATCGCCGACGTGGTGTCGGCGTGGACGGGTATTCCGGCGGGCAGGATGCTCGAGGGCGAGACGGCCAAGCTGCTGCGGATGGAAGGCGAGCTCGGCAAGCGCGTCGTCGGCCAGAAGCAGGCCGTGCAGGCGGTCTCGGATGCGGTGCGCCGCAGCCGCGCGGGCGTCGCGGACCCGAACCGGCCGACGGGGTCGTTCATGTTCCTCGGCCCGACCGGTGTCGGCAAGACCGAGTTGGCGAAGGCGTTGGCGGAGTTCCTGTTCGACGACGAGCGGGCGATGATCCGCATCGACATGAGCGAGTACGGCGAGAAGCACTCGGTGGCTCGGCTGGTCGGTGCGCCGCCCGGCTACGTCGGCTACGACCAGGGCGGTCAGCTGACCGAGGCAGTGCGGCGACGCCCGTACTCGGTGATCCTGTTCGACGAGATCGAGAAGGCCCACCCGGACGTGTTCGACGTGCTGCTCGCCGTGCTCGACGAGGGCAGGTTGACCGACGGCCAAGGCCGCACCGTCGACTTCCGCAACACGATCCTGATCCTGACGTCCAACCTCGGCGCCGGTGGCACCGAGGAGCAAGTGATGGCCGCGGTGCGCTCGGCGTTCAAGCCCGAGTTCATCAACCGCCTCGACGACGTGATCGTGTTCGACGGGCTCAACCCGGAGGAGCTGGTGCACATCGTCGACATCCAGCTCGAGCAGCTGGCCAAGCGACTGGCCCAGCGTCGCCTCACACTCCAGGTATCGATGCCGGCCAAGAAGTGGCTGTCGCAGCGCGGGTTCGACCCGCTCTACGGCGCGCGTCCGCTGCGCAGGCTGATCCAGCAGGCGATCGGCGACCAGCTCGCCAAGATGCTGCTTGCCGGAGATGTGCACGACGGCGACATTGTGCCGGTCAACGTCAGCGCTGACGGCGACTCGCTGGTGCTCGGCTAAGTTTTCGGGGGTGACCTCCGTTTCGCCCCTTCCCGGTAATCCGAAGCTGCTCCTCGGCGCCTACGACCTGGCCACGCTGGGTTACGGCGCCGAGGAGTTCGTCGTCTCGGGCACGGCCCGGTCCTTTATAACCGAGGGGTCCTATGCAACCGACGACCGCGCCGACTACACCACCCGCATCGTGGTGTGCCGGCCCACCGACGACGCCGCATTCAACGGCACCGTCATCGTCGAATGGCTCAATGTCAGCGGCGGCATCGATGCTCCCGCGGTCTGGTTCATGGCGCACCGCGAGATAGCCCGAGCGGGCTATACCTACGTCGCGGTATCCGCACAGCACGTCGGCGTCGAGGGTGGGGACAACCTGATCGGCGCCGATATGTCACTGAAAGCGCAGGATCGGCAACGCTATTCGCAACTCATTCATCCGGGCGATCAGTTCTCCTATGACATCTACTCTCAGGTCGGTGACCTGATCCGCGACGGTGCCGTCGGAGTTATCGGTGGCCTGAAGCCGAAATCGATTCTCGCGGTGGGGGAGTCGCAGTCAGCGATGTTCTTGACCACCTACGTCAACGAGGTGGATCCTCACGTGGAAGTCTTCGACGGCTTCCTCGTGCACTCGCGGTTCGGTCCCGCGGCCCCGCTCGCGGGCGGAAGCGCACTCGAGGAGTCACGTCCGGCACCGTTTCGGGACGACCTTCGGGTCCCGGTGCTTTCGATCATCACCGAAACCGATCTGGTCGACGGTCACCTGCTGGGCTATCACCACGCCCGCAGGCCCGACAATGAACGGCTGCGGGTCTGGGAGATCCCCGGCACCGCGCACGCCGACAATTACACGATCCGGGTCGGCTTCATCGACAACGGTTCGGTGCCACTCGCTGACATTGTCGCGGCGTATGCACCCACGAACGAACTGATGGGGACGAGCCTCTCGTACAGCATCAATTTCGCCCCCCAGCACCACTACGTGCTGCAGGCCGCCATCGCGCGTCTGAACCAATGGGTAGACACCGGCGAGCCCGCACCCACCGCGAACCCCATCTGCCTGACCGACGGGGACATCCCGGTGCTGGTGCTCGACGAGCACGAACTCGCCCGCGGTGGAGTACGCACACCCTGGGTCGAGGTTCCGATGGCACGAACCTCGGGCCTCGCGCCCGACGAGAGCCCCATGTCGTTCCTGTTCGGCTCTGGGGAGATGTTCGACGACGACACGGTGCGCAGGCTCTATCCTGGCGGACGCGGCGATTACCTGGACCGCTTCACCGAAGCGCTGGATCGGACGATCGAGGCGGGCTTCATCGTGGCCGCGGACCGCGCAGAGATCCTCGACATCGCTGCGGCGAGCTTCCCGCGCGCTTAACAGGTTGATCACCTGCGCCATTGCGGTGCGATCAACCCGTTAGGGCCGCAGCGACGGCCATGTCGATCGTGACCGCGATCCGAAGTCGCTGGTAATTGCCGTACGACAGGGATAGACGCTATGTGACGAGCCTGTGATCTGCTGGAGTTCGGAAATGAGGACTACCTGCAAGTAGGCTAGGCGTAATGGTCCCGCTCTGGTTCACGCTGTCCGCGCTCTGTTTCGTGGGTGCGGCGGTGCTTCTATATGTCGACATCGATCGGCGACGTGGGCTGGGTCGCCGCCGCAAGTCGTGGGCGAAATCGCACGGTTTCGACTACGAGCACGAGTCGAGCGACATCCTGGAACGCTGGAAGCGCGGCGTGATGTCCACGGTCGGCGATATCAACGCCAAGAATGTCGTGCTCGGGCAGATCCGTGGCGAGGCGGTGTTCATCTTCGACCTCGAGGACGTGGCGACCGTCATCGCGCTGCACCGCAAGGTCGGCACCAACGTCGTCGTCGACCTGCGGCTCAAAGGAATCAAAGAGCCGCGGGAGAACGACATCTGGCTGCTCGGCGCGATCGGTCCACGGATGGTGTACTCCACCAATCTCGACGCGGCTCGGCGTGCCTGCGACCGGCGGATGGTGACGTTCGCTCACACCGCGCCGGACTGCGCGGAGATCATGTGGAACGAACAGCACTGGACGCTGGTGTCGATGCCGGTCACCAGCACGCGGGCGCAATGGGATGAGGGCCTGCGCACAGTGCGTCAGTTCAACGACCTGCTTCGGGTGTTGCCACCGACGTCGCAGGCCACCGTCGGCCAGTCGGTCGCCCGTCGCAGCGGATCGCCGAGCCGTCCGATCAAGCCCGGCCCCCAACGATCCGAGCGCTCCGAGGTGCCGGCAGGCAGGGCTGAGACGCCGTCGGCCCGGTATGCCCAGGCTCCCGCCCATCCCGAGCAGCGGCGCCCCGCGGCGCCCCCGCCGCCGCAGTCGCGCAACGGACGGCAGTCTCCGCACTATCAGCGGTAAGTAGGCTTCCCGGCCGGATGACACGGGGAAGTAGCCTGTGTGCATGTCACGCCCTGTTGCACTGATCACCGGACCGACGTCCGGGCTGGGCGCGGGATTCGCCCGCAGGTATGCCGTGGACGGCCACGACCTCGTGCTCGTGGCGCGCGACGCCAAGCGGCTCGAGGCATTGGGCGCCGAACTGCATGACGAGGCGGGCGCAGGCGTCGAGATACTCGTCGCCGATCTCGCGCAGGCCTCTGACCGCTCGAAGGTGGCCGACCGGCTCGCCGCCGGGGTGCGGGTTCTGGTGAACAACGCCGGTTTCGGAACCTCCGGTGAGTTCTGGACGGCTGATCTCGCGATGCTGCAGTCCCAGCTGGATGTCAACGTCACTGCGGTCATGGCGCTCACGCACGCGGCGTTGCCGCCGATGCTCGCGGCCGGTGAAGGCACCGTGATCAACGTCGCCAGCGTCGCCGGGCTGTTGCCGGGACGTGGTTCGACCTACTCGGCCTCCAAGGCGTGGGTCGTCGCATTCTCCGAGGGACTGGCCAACGGTCTGGGTGGCAGCGGGGTCGGCGTGCATGCGCTGTGCCCCGGGTTCGTGCACACCGAATTCCATGAAAGAGCGGGCATCGACATGGCGAACACGCCATCGTTTCTCTGGCTGGAGGTGGACGACGTGGTGCGCGAAACGATGGCCCATGTAGGAAACGGCGCCAAGAAGAACAAGGTGGTGATCGTGCCGGGCCTGCAGTACAAGGCACTCACCACCGGTGGTCGCATGGTGCCGCGGAGCCTGGTGCGGGCCGTGACCAAAGTCGTTGGCCGGGGCCGAGATAGAACGTAAGTCGCGCTCAGTGTCCGTACGTTCAGTCCTCGCGGGGGTTACCGCGGTCGTCCTGGTGGCCTCCGCCTGCTCGAGCGACGACGCCACCGTCGACCCCTACGCCGCGCAGACCGCCGCGGTCGGCGAATCCCTGGCCTTACTGGGCTGGAACATCTCGGTGTCGAATCTGCGGTTCGACGGCGACAACGTGCTGATCGACGTCGACGCGTCACCGGCGGGTGACGGCGCCCACGCCGACCCGAAGGACCTGCGGTTCGGGCTCTATGGCGCCCTGGCGCATCCGCTCGAGGCTCCCGCGCTCGGCGGCTGTCGTGATGTGTCGGACCTTGGGGTGCAACCGTTGTCGGTGCCGACACCCGGGAGGCTTGCGGGCACGGTATGTCTCGGGCCGCAGCGCGACCAGTCCCAGGTGCGCGGGGTTTACGTCTATTCGACCCGTGATCGGATGCCGGGTACCACGATGTCCCACGCCGCTGCGTTTCCCGTCGGACTCCCAACCACCAAAGACGAGGGCACCGGGCTTTCCCTGAAGACCACCAGCGTGGACGCGTTCCGCGCGGACGGCTCCATGCTCGACCCGGCCGCCCTCGGTGACCCCGACGCGTTCACCGGCGGCGGCTACATGCTGCTCGGGCTCGAGATCGCAGGTCCGGCAGCGCAATACCGTGACGAGTCGACGCGTCGCGGGGGGCCCACGATGGTCGTGATGGCGCCGACGTTGCCCGCGCCGGGGCTGAGCCACACATGTGACGTCTACGGTGCGTCGACCCTCGTGTTACCCGACAGCACCCGCGACGGCGTCGTCATGCGCGTAACGCTGTGCACACAGGGGGATATCAACGACGCGCTGCTGTATCCGACGCTGTCGGTGATCGGCACGCACGCAGGACTGTGGACTACCGAAGGTGAGTGACGCGGGTCCGACCGAATGGGGCGATAGTCCCGGCGTGGGCCCGTGGCAGGGCCCGATCCCCGACGACCCCCGCTACGACCCCGCACTGCTGCGCGACGGTGATACCCGCAACGTCGTTGACGCATATAGGTATTGGACGCGCGACGCGATCATCGCCGACATCGACACCCGCAGGCATCCGCTGCACGTCGCGATCGAGAATTTCGGCAACGACGCCAACATCGGTGCGGTGGTGCGCACGGCCAATGCGTTCGCGGTGGACACGGTGCACATCGTGGGCCGTCGCCGGTGGAACCGTCGCGGCGCGATGGTCACCGACCGGTACCAACGGCTGTGTCACCACGACACCACCGACGAACTGCTGGCATTCGCGGCCGACGCAAAGCTGACCGTCGTCGCTGTCGACAACGTGCCGGGCGCCGCTCCGTTGGAGGAGACCAGCCTGCCAAGGGAGTGTTTGTTGATCTTCGGTCAGGAGGGCCCGGGCATCACCGACGGTGCCAGGGCGGGTGCCACCGTCACGGTGTCGATCGCCCAGTTCGGCTCGACCCGCAGCATCAATGCCGGAGTCGCCGCCGGCATCGCGATGCACGCCTGGATCGCTCGACATGGGGACATTTCGGCGGCCTGGTAGGGCAGGATCAAAGCCATGGATCAGCTATGGGCCAACCGCGCCGCCAGCGCAGAGGCCGCGATCGCCAAGCGGCATCTGAAAAAGCTGTGGGCAGTGCCGGGAACACAACTGGGGGTCGTCGCCTGGCCGGCAGCGCGCAAATACCGGATGTTCGGAACGTGGCATTACTGGTGGCAGGCCCACCTGTTGGACTGTCTGGTCGACGCGCAACTGCGCGACCCGCAGCCCGAACGTGTGGAGAAAATCGCCCGCCAGATCCGCGGCCACCGACTGCGCAACAACCTGCGGTGGACCAACGACTACTACGACGACATGGCGTGGCTGGCCATTGCCCTGGAACGGGCCGGGCGGCTCGCCGGTGTCGAGCGGCCCACCGCGCTCGACAAGCTGTCCGAGCAGTTCCTCAACGCATGGGTGCCCGAGGACGGCGGCGGCATCCCATGGCGCAAGCAGGACCAGTTCTTCAACGCCCCTGCCAACGGTCCGGCGGCGATCTTCCTGGCGCGTTACGACAGGCTGCGCCGGGCCCAGCAGATGTCGGACTGGCTCGACGAAACACTCATCGATCCGGAGACCCATCTGGTGTTCGACGGGCTCAAGGGCGGCTCCATGGTGCGGGCGCAGTACACCTACTGTCAGGGCGTGGTGCTCGGTCTGGAAACCGAACTCGCGGTGCGCACCGAGGACGGCGACCACGCCAAGCGGGTGCATCGCCTTGTCGCGGCGGTACGCGACAACATGGCTCCCGAGGGCGTCATCAGGGGCGCGGGCGGCGGCGACGGCGGCCTGTTCAACGGAATCCTTGCGCGCTACCTGGCCCTGGTGGCCACCGATCTGCCGCGCAAAGACGACGACGACGAACAGGCCCGCGACACTGCGAGCAAGCTGGTGCTGGCCTCCGCGGAGGCGGCCTGGGATAACCGGCAGACCGTCGACAGTCTGCCGCTGTTCGCCGCGTTCTGGGAGCGCACCGCCGAGATTCCCACTGCTGCGGGCAAGGAGGCCGAATTCGTCGAGGGTGCGGTCAACGCCTCCGAAATACCCGAACGCGATCTGTCCGTGCAGCTTTCGGGCTGGATGCTGATGGAAGCGGCCCACGCGGTATCCGCCACGTGACGTCCGAGTCGGCACCGCGCATCGTCCGCCCGTCACCCATGCGGTTTCACCGCGACCTCAAGGCGATGAAGCCTGGGGAGAACGCTGCGGCGGCGTTGCTTCTGCTGTCCACCCTCATCGCCATCGTCTGGGCGAATTCGCCCTGGGCGGAGAGCTATTGGAGTCTGCTGGACACCCACGTCGGCATGGCGTTCGGCGAACATCATTTCGACATGTCCGTCAAGCATCTGATCAACGACGGCTTGATGACGTTCTTCTTCTTCATCGTCGGGCTCGAAGTCACGCGCGAGTTCAAGATCGGCGAGCTCACCGACCGGTCGAGGGCCGCGGTACCCGTCGTCGCGGCGATCGCGGGTCTGGTGGTGCCTGCGGTCATCTTCCTGTTGCTGAACCCGTCCGGTGAGAATGCCCAAGCTTGGGGTGTGGTGATTTCCACCGACACCGCCTTCCTGGTCGGGGCGCTGGCCATCATCAAACCGAAATTCCCTGGGCGCCTGCGTATCTTCCTGCTGACGCTGGCTGTCGTCGACGACGTGGGCGCGCTGATCGCGATCGCGGTGTTCTACTCCGACGCGATGCGGGTGGGGCCGCTGGCGGTGTCGGCGCTGCTGCTGATCGCAATCGCACTGGTGCGGTTTCTGCCTGCCGCCCGCGGGCCGGCGTATGCCCTGCTGGGCTTCGCGCTGTGGGTCGCGCTGTATCTGTCGGGTATCCATCCGACGCTCGCCGGGGTAGCGCTGGCACTGCTCATCCCGGTGTTCGCTCCCGAGCGTCGGCAGGTCGAAGACGCGGTCGAGGTGATCCGGGCATTTCGGCAGTCGCCGAACTCGCGATACGCCCGCGCGGCCACCCGCCGTCTGCGCCAATCGATTTCCATCAACGAACGCCTGCAGGTCGATTTCGGGCCGTACGTTTCGTTCTTGGTGTTGCCGGCATTCGCATTGGTTAACGCCGGGGTTCGACTCGACGCGGCGAGCTTGAGCGCGGCGGCGCGCTCACCGCTGACTTGGGGCATCATCGCCGGCCTTGTCCTCGGCAAGTTCATCGGGATCACCGGCGCGACGTGGTTCATGAGCCGAACCGGTATCGGGGAGCTGGCACCGGGGCTTCGGCTGCGCCGGGTCGCAGGCGGCGCGGCGCTTTCCGGGATCGGCTTCACCATTTCACTTTTCATCGTCGACATCGCAATCAGCGAACCCGCCCGGCAAGACCAGGCGCGCATCGGCGTCATCGCGGCGTCAATCATCGCCCTCGTTCTCGGATGGGCGATCTTTCACATCACCGATCTGGTCAGTCCGCCAGAACCCATCGGTCTCAAGCTCATTCGGGCCATCGATCCCGAACGCGATCACCTGCGCGGTAACCCCGATGCCCCGCTCACGCTGGTCGAGTACGGGGACTACGAATGTCCCTTCTGTGGCCGTGCCACCGGCGGAATCGATGAGGTTCGAGACCATTTCGGCGACGACCTTTGCTATGTGTGGCGCCATCTGCCGTTGGAGCGGGTGCATCCACGCGCCTTCGACGCGGCACGCGCCGCCGAGGCCGCAGGTTTCCAGGGCAAGTACTTTGAGATGGGTAGAGAGTTGTTCGATCATCAGGACGATTTGGAGTGGTCCGATATCTACCGCTATGCCAATGCAATCGGGCTGGATCTCGAGAAGTTCGATCTGGACATCCGGGTGCATCCATCCAAGGCGCTGCACCGCGTCCAGGACGATGCCCAGGACGCCGAGGCGATGGATCTGAACTCGACGCCGACGTTCTTCGTCAATGGCAAGCGACACAAGGGACCGTGGGATTCAGCCAGTCTGATCCGCGCACTGGAGCAAGGCCGCCGATGAACAGCCGCGCGAACAGTCGTGCACTCGTGACGGGGGCGTCCTCTGGCCTTGGCGAGCAATTCAGCCATCTTTTCGCCGCGGATGGTATTGACCTGGCCATCACATCATCACCACGCAGCGCCGCCCGGATCGAGGAGCTGGCGGGTGTCCTTCGAACTCGTTATGGCGTTGGTGTACAGACGATCTCGGTAGATCTCGCGACACCGGGCTCAGCCGCGGAGCTCTACGGCGAGGTAGTGGCCAAAGGCTCGATCGACTACCTGGTCAACAACGCGGCGTTCGGTATCGTCGGCATTCCGCTCCAGCAGTACCCGCCGGGCGAATTGGCACGGATGGTTCAAGTCAATGTGGCCTCGCTGGCCGAGTTGACGGAAGCCTGTGTGCGAGACATGGTTGCTCGCGGCTCGGGAAAGATCCTGAACGTCAGCTCGATATCGGGCTACGTCGTGCCGCACGGTGTGGAGTGCGGCTATGCGGCATCGAAGGCGTTCGTGGTCAGCTTCTCCGAATGTCTGGCGCAAGATCTCAAGGGCACGGGCGTTACCTGCACCCATCTGGCGCCGGGACCGACGCGAACTGAGTTCTTCGACACCGCGGGCCTTTCTGACATCCGGCGGCTGGAGCCGATGATGATGGACGCCGAAACGGTTGCGCGAGCCGGTTATGCGGCGATGATGGCTGGCAAGCCGGCGTGCATTCCGGGCGTGGTCAACAAGCTGATGCGGACCACGATGCGGTTCGCGCCCTCCCGCAATTTCACGGCGTGGGCGTCAGGTTTGGCCGTGCGTCGCTGATCGAGTCCCATTAGGCGGTCTCGCCCGCCGCCCGCTTGGCCGCCTTCCTCCGCCGGTACCACTCGATGAACATCGGCAGGACCGACACCACCACGATCGCGATCACGATCGGCTCGAGCAGATCCTGGATGATCTGGAACCGGCCCAGCCAGTACCCCAGCAGTGTCAGCCCGACGCCCCAGACGACGGCGCCGAGGACGTTGAAGAACGTGAACACCGGATAGCTCATCCGCGCGGCGCCGGCGGTGAGCGGCGCCAGTGTCCGCACGACCGGCACGAACCGCGCTATGACGATCGCGAACGGGCCGCGCTGTTCGAAGAACGCGTGGGCTTCGTCGAGATAACGCTGCTTCAGGATCTTGGCGTCCGGTTTGAACATCGCCGTCCCGAGGTTGCGCCCGATCCAGTAGCCGACCTGCCCGCCGAGTACCGCGGCGATCGGGATAAACACCAGCAGTTGCCAGAGCTGGAAGTTGACCGGCTCGCCGCCCTTCTCGGCCAGGTCGGCTGTTCCCGCGGCGAGCATGCCCGCCACGAACAGCAGCGAGTCGCCGGGCAGGATCGGGAACAGCACCCCCGACTCGACGAAGATCACCACCAGCAGGCCCACCAGCGCCCAGGTGCCGAAGTACCCGAGCAACGTCATCGGATCGAGGAAGTCCGGCATGAGCGCCAGCTGATTGGCGCCCGCCAGGGCCGAGGTCGTCACAAGGCCCCAAGATACCGGGCGGCTTTCCCGAGCGGAGCAGTCGTGACCTCGATAGGGTCGGGTATGCCCACCCACAAGGCCATTCAGGTCGCTGCCCCAGGCGCCGCGTTGACCCTTGAAGACGTCGAGACCACGTCCCCGCCGCCCGGCCACGTGCGCATCGCGGTGGCGGCCTGCGGGGTGTGCGGCACCGACCAGGGAATCCTCAGCGGCGCATTCCCGGACGCACCGTGGCCCATCACGCCGGGCCACGAGCTAGCCGGGACGATCGTCGAACTCGGCGACGACGTGGACGACTTCACCACAGGCGAGCGGGTCGTCGTCGGCTGGTTCGGTGGCAACTGCAACGAGTGCGTGCCGTGCCGCAAGGGCAAGTTCATGCAGTGCATCCGCGGCCAGGTGCCGAGCCTGGCCTATCCCGGCGGATACGCCGAGTCGATGGTGGCGCCCACTGCCGCGTTGGCCCGCATTCCCGGAGACCTGAGCTTCGCCGAAGCAGGCCCGATGGGCTGCGCAGGTGTGACGACCTACAACGCGCTTCGGCGGACGGACGCCGTTGCGGGCGACCTCGTAGCCGTTCTCGGAATCGGTGGGCTCGGCCATCTCGGTGTCCAATGGGCACGGGCGATGGGCTTCGAGACGGTGGCGATCGCGCGTGGCGCGGCCAAGGGTGAGGACGCCAAACAGCTCGGCGCGCACCACTACATCGACTCGACGGCCGAGGACGTCGCAGAAGCGTTGCAGGCGCTCGGCGGTGCGACCGTGGTGCTCGCGACGGCCGCCAACTCTGCCGCTATAGGTCAGACGGTCGGCGGACTCGGTCCAGAAGGCGAACTCGTGGTCGTCGGCGTCACAGCCGATCCGCTGCCGATCAGCCCGGCCGATCTGATCCTGGCCGGCCGTCGCGTGACGGGACACCCTTCGGGCACGTCGCGCGATGTCGAGGAGACGATGCAGTTCGCGTGTCAGTCCGGTGTGCGCGCCTGGGTCGAGGAGCGTCCGCTGGACGAGGCCGCCGAGGCGTATGCCGCCGTGCAACAGGGGCGGGCGCGCTACCGGGGCGTCTTGACCGTGTGAGGTCATGGCGTCGCTGACAGAATCGCAGTACGTACGAATCGCCGAGAGGAACGCTTAATGCCCGTCGCAACGCCCGAGGTCTACGCGGAGATGCTGAACCGGGCCAAAGAAGACTCCTTCGCGTTCCCGGCCATCAACTGCGTGGGCTCGGAATCGGTCAACGCGGCCATCAAGGGTTTCGCCGACGCGGGCAGCGACGGCATCATCCAATTCTCCACCGGCGGAGCCGAATTCGCGTCCGGTCTGGGTGTGAAGGACATGGTGACCGGCGCGGTTGCGCTCGCCGAGTTCACCCACATCATCGCCGAGAAGTATCCGATCACAGTGGCACTGCACACCGACCACTGTCCGAAGGACAAGCTGGACAGCTACGTGCGGCCGCTGCTCGCGATCTCCCAGAAACGCGTGGCCGGCGGCGGTAACCCGCTGTTCCAGTCGCATATGTGGGACGGCTCGGCGGTGCCGATCGACGAGAACCTCGACATCGCGCGCGAGCTGCTCAAGGAGGCTGCGGCGGCCAAGATCATCCTCGAGATCGAGATCGGTGTGGTCGGCGGCGAGGAAGACGGCGTTGAGGCCGAGATCAACGACAAGCTCTATACGACCCCCGAGGACTTCGAGAAGACCATCGAGGCGTTGGGGGCGGGCGAGCACGGCAAGTACCTGTTGGCAGCGACGTTCGGCAATGTGCACGGTGTCTACAAGCCGGGCAACGTCAAGCTGCGCCCCGACATCCTGGACGAGGGTCAGAAGGTGGCTGCCGCTAAGCTCGGGTTATCCAGCGAGGCAAAGCCTTTCGACTTCGTCTTCCACGGCGGGTCCGGGTCGCTGAAGTCCGAGATCGAGGACTCGCTGCGCTATGGCGTCGTGAAGATGAATGTCGATACCGATACGCAATACGCGTTCACCCGCCCGCTCGCGGGGCACATGTTCGCCAACTACGACGGCGTGCTCAAGGTCGACGGCGAGGTCGGCAACAAGAAGGTTTACGACCCGCGCAGCTATCTGAAGAAGGCCGAAGCGTCGATGGCCGAACGCGTCATCGAGGCGTGCCGGGACCTGCACAGTGCGGGCCGGTCGGTAACCGCCGCCGGCTGAGCCGACTAAGCGGCGGTGCCCTCACGGTCAGCGGCCGTGAATCACCTGCGTGACCGTGGTCCGCAGTTCGGCGCCCTCGGGTCCGGAAATCGAGGCCTCGCGGTCGAACGTGGCCATGCCGTCGGCGTCGATGGTGAAGTTGCCGACCTGATCCTGCTCACCGCCCGCGACGGTGAAGATCACGGTGGTCTTCGGCGGCAGCGGGTTGGCACTGACGTACTGCGGGTTGTCGGTGTACAGGTAGTTGCACCCCGCCGACCCGAAGCACTTCTGCTCGGTGACGATGACGCCGACGACGAAGTCGCCGGGCGTGGGCGGCGCGACCGTCGGTGCGGGTGTCGCCGTCGAGGTGGCTGACCACGACGGAGTGTGGCCGGTCTGTTGACGTGTGGTGTCGATCGGCGTGCAGCCTGAGATCGCCGCGACTGCGGTCGCGCCGATCAAGACGCGCAGACGATTGCGGAACGCGGCGGCAGATCGTGTCATGGCGGCCTCTCCGGGTTGTTGAGGTGGGGGTCTGAACGAAGCTCGCGAGGCGGTCACGCCACCGCGCCCGACGATGGATCCGCCGGCGCATCGGTGGCCGCCTCCGTAAGCGCGGCCAGGGCGTCGGCCAGCAGCCGTTGAATGCCGGAATTGATTCCGGTGCAGGCGGTGTCGATCTTGATCGCGTTCTTCTGAATGGACCCCGCGGTCTTCTTGACGTCGTCGAGCGTCCCCAGCTGGGCGACGGCCTCGGCGATTTTCTCTTCGGCGGTGGCGATGTGATCGGCACCGCGCCGAGTCACCGTTGCCAGCGCAACGGTCCGCAGCAGTAGGACCGCCGTCCGCAGCAGGCCGGGATCGTCGGCTTCGGGGTCGAAGGCGAGTACGACGCGCCGGGTCCCGAGCACACGGATTGCCTGTCCGCCATTCTGTTCGACGGTTCGCACGAGGCCGAGCGCCGCCGCCGCTCGGCGGTTGCGCTCGGCCTCGCTCAGGTACTCAGACCACCCCTCACGGCCCGAGTCCGTCATCTCGATCACCACGCGAGTGGCGTCGTCGTTGATGGCGAGCACCCCGTCGCCCTTCTTGCAGCGATGAATGGCGCCGGCGCTGTTGCGGGTATCGGTGTACTCGTCGCCCAACCCCGTGGCGATGTCGGCGAGCACCAGGTTGACCTGGTTCTCGAAGGTGTCGCCCTTGATCGGCGTGACCTTGGCGAGCTTGGTCCGGGCGTCCTGCACCTTGAGGGCGGTGCTGATGTCCTCGATCTTCTGGACGATCACGTCGTGGTGCTTGTCGATGAGCTCGGTCAGCTGCTCCTGGCGCGCGCCGAGCGCGGCGCTTTGCTTCGCCATCGGCGAGGTCGGGTCGCTGGGGTCGAACTGCTTTACGGCCTTCTCCAGCACTTCCTTGATGCTCGCCGTGCTCTTGGCGTCGAGGTCCGTCCCGAACTTGTCGAGCAGAGGTTGGAGCCGCTCTACCAGCTCGGGGTGCTCACCGGCGAAGATGCGACGGACCTCGTCGTTCAGTTCGGTTTTGGCGGTGGCGACGGACTTGGTGAACTCGCGGCGGCTCGTCTCGTCGGCCTCGACGATCGCCTTCTTAGCGTGCTCGGCGGCCTTCGTCATGGTGTTCGTCGCGTCCTTAACGGTGCGCGCGGTGAGTTCGGCGGCCTGGGTGGTGGAGGCGGTGGCCTTCTCGCCGACGTCCTTGAGTAGGCGTTCCAGCGCACGGGAGTCCTGGGACTGGCCGGTGGCAGACAGTGCGTGGGCGCCAATCTTCACGGCCTCGACGACGAAGTCGGACAGGTCTGCTTCGGCAAGCACTGCCGGGTCGTCGACGATGTCGCCGCGCTCTCCGGTGGTCCAGCGCTGAGCTTCGCGGACGACATCCTTGTCGCGGACAGTCAGGTGCTCGATAACGATGGTGGCGTCGTCGCTTCCTAGGTGGGCGCGTTGTTGTGTGGTCATGTGCATTCCCCTCGGGTTCGTGACCGCAGTGTGCGGTGCTTCACATCGAGATTCAGGCATCGCCGCCCGACTGGCAAAAAATTGTCTGATAAGGACACTTATCAGTTGACTCGTTGTCAAAAATGCAGCGCTCGTCTACATTCGTGAGCGACAAGGGGCGAGGTGGCCATGAGCACGATGACGTTGCAGGACGTGGCCGACCTGGCCAAGGTACGTCGCCCAGTCGTCAGCATGTGGCGAAAGCGGCCCCGCGTCCGGGGCGTGTCAATGCCGTTTCCCGACCCAGTCGGCGTCATCAACGGCGCGGAACGTTTCGCGCCGGCCGACGTGGTCGACTGGCTGCGGCGAACGCGCCGCGGCAAAAACCCGGATGCCGAACTCGACGCGCTCGCCATCGCCGCGCCCGATGGTGTCGACTTGGAGGACGTCGTCACCCTGCTGGCGTGGCACGTGCTGACGGGCGCCGAACTCGGAACCACCACCTCGGCCGAAAGGACACACCTGGCCGCCGAGTTCGATCCGGACGACGCCTTGCTGTTGCGGGAGGTCCGAACTCATCAGCCCGATGCCGCAGCGCTGACGTACATCGACGATCTGGTGGCAGCGTCATACGGGCCGTCCGACGCGTTGGTGCGCGCCGAGCGGGGTCGGCTCAAGCGCGAGCTGGCGCAGCGTGAACTCACCGCGGACGCGGTGAAGCTCTTGAGCGACGTCACCGCCGCGTGTGTGGTGTTCATGGGCTCCGACGGCCTCGGGTTGCGCACCGACGGCACCTCGGTGTCGCTGGAGGTGGCGGCGGCATCAGGGCTGTCGCTCGTGTCGGCTGACCGGGCGGTGTTGAGGCGCGGCATCGTCATGGGCGTCGGCATCGGCGATCGCCGAAGCCGCGCCGCCGAGTTCGCCTCGGCGATCGGACTCGCCCACGCCGACGTGCTCGACCGCGCCGACGACCTGGTGGTCCGGCTGGAACCCGGTGACGCCGCAGTGCTCGTCGGGCCGGCAGCGGCGCTCACCGACACACTGGCGGGCGAGCTGCAGGGCCGTCGGGCCGACGTACTGCGCGTCGGTAATGTCGTTGCGGCGATTCGACTTCCGCGCGGGATGTGGCGGGAGGCCCACCGCCAGAACCTGGCGGTGTGGGTGTGCCTGGGTGGGGCAGAGGCGCAACGCCCCTGGGTGGCCGACCTCGCCGCCGCTGGCCCGCCCGAGCTCCGCGATCTGGCCGCCGATGTTGCGGGCGCGCTGTCGCAGAGCGAGGGCCGGGCGTATCGGTACATGCGCCGGATCGAGCTGGCCAGTGTCCTGGCGTCGGGACCTGTCGTGCCGCGAGGAGTCCAGGCAGCGGTGCTGCGTTCCTCAGATCCGGCAGGTCACCTGCACCGAGTGCATTCGGCGACGCTGACGACGACCGCACTGCTGGAGCCTTTGGACGTCCTGGTGGACACTTCGCCGGGTCGGGTTCGTCTGCGCAGCCGTTCACTTGGTGAACTGCACGACCAGAAGCACGTGGTTGTGATGCGGGGCCGCCGGATCGATCCCGTACATGCATCGCCGGACGGGACCGTGCGGGTGCTGCCGATCGAGGTCGCCGGCGACATCGTCCTGGACCCGTTCGATGCCGAACGATGGTACCCGCGCGCGGTGCGCACCGACCCGGGCGACGTCGTCTTTGTGGAGAAGCCTCAACCCCGCGCGTGGGTCGACGCCGAGGGCGGAGCGATGGTCGCGTCGCCAGCGCGAGTGCTACGGCTCACCGCTACTGCAGATTTCGGGCCGCGTCTGTTGGCCACCGTCATCAACGACGCGAGCGCGGCCGGCTCCGAATGGCATACCTGGAGCGTGCCCGTGATGACGCGCGAGGAGTCCGGACGGTTGGAGGTCGCGCTCGATGACGTCGAACGGTACGAAGCCGAAGCGCTGCGACGTGCCGAGGCCGCCAAGGACTTGAAGAAGGCGTTGATCGACGGGGTGGCCGCGGGTGCCCTGACGCTCGACGCGCAGCCGACCACGCCCGGCGTCGCCGCGGCGCCACGATAGAGAGGGCATCGATGCCACCGAGGAAGAAGCTCGAACCGCAGGCGCCTTCGACGATGAAGGAGCTCAAGGACACGTTGTGGAAGGCCGCCGACAAGCTACGCGGGTCCTTGTCGGCGAATCAGTACAAGGACGTCATCCTTGGCCTGGTCTTCCTGAAGTACGTCTCAGACGCCTACGACGAGCGCCGCGCCGCGATCCGCGCCGAGCTCCAGGGGGACGGTCTCGACGAGGGCCAGATCGAGGACCTGATCGAGGATCCTGAGGAGTATCAGGGCTACGGCGTCTTCGTCGTGCCGCCGGAGGCACGATGGAAGTTCCTGGCGGAGAACGCGAAGGGGCGCCCGGCCGTCGGCGGGGAACCGGCCAAGAACGTCGGCCAGCTCATCGACGAGGCGATGGACGCCGTGATGAAGGCCAACCCCACGCTGCAGGCCACGCTGCCGCGGTTGTACAACAAGGACAACATCGACCAACGCCGACTTGGCGAACTGCTCGACTTGTTCAACAGTGCGCGGTTCAGTCGCCAAGGCGACGGCCGGGCGCGCGACCTGATGGGTGAGGTGTACGAGTACTTCCTGGGGAACTTCGCACGCGCGGAGGGTAAGCGGGGCGGCGAGTTCTTCACTCCGCCAAGCGTGGTCAGGGTGATCGTCGAGGTTCTCGAGCCTTCCCGCGGCCGGGTGTACGACCCGTGCTGCGGATCGGGCGGCATGTTCGTGCAGACCGAGAAATTCATCCACGAGCACGCCGGCGATCCCAAGGACATCGCCGTGTACGGCCAGGAGAGCATCGAGGAGACCTGGCGGATGGCCAAGATGAACTTGGCCATCCACGGCATCGACAACAAGGGACTCGGCGCGCGGTGGGGCGACACATTCGCCCGCGACCAGCACGCCGACGTGCAAATGGATTACGTGCTGGCCAACCCGCCGTTCAACATCAAGGACTGGTCGCGCAACGAGGAGGACCCACGGTGGCGGTTCGGTGTGCCGCCGGCCAACAACGCGAACTACGCCTGGATACAACACATCCTGTACAAGCTGGCGCCGGGTGGTCGGGCAGGCGTGGTGATGGCCAATGGGTCGATGTCGTCGAACTCCAACGGGGAGGGCCAGATTCGCGGTCAGATTGTCGAGGCCGACCTGGTGTCGTGCATGATCGCCTTGCCGACTCAGCTGTTCCGCAGCACCGGGATCCCGGTGTGCGTGTGGTTCTTCGCCAAGGACAAGACGGCGGGCAAGCACGGGTCGGTCGACCGCTCGGGTCAGGTGCTCTTCATCGACGCCCGCGATCTCGGCTACATGGTGGACCGGGCCGAGCGGGCCCTAACAAACGAGGACGTCGTCAAGATCGGGGACACTTTCCACGCCTGGCGGGGGTCCAAATCGGCGGAGGCAAAGGGCCTTGTCTACGAGGATGTTCCGGGCTTCTGCAAGTCGTCCACACTGGCGGAGATCAAGGCAGCCGACTACGCGCTGACGCCAGGGCGGTACGTCGGAGCTGCGGCCGTCGAGGACGACGCCGAGCCGATCGACGAGAAGATCGCTCGGTTGAAGGTGGAACTGCTTGCGGCGTTCGATGAGTCGGCGCGGCTGGAGAAAGTGGTTCGGGAGCAGTTGGAGCGGATCGATGGGTGAGTGGAGCGCTACGACTCTCGGCGCCATCTGTAGAGAGTCTGGAGGCGACATTCAAACAGGTCCATTTGGTTCTCAGTTACATGCCAGTGACTACGTTGCGCAGGGCGTACCAAGCGTCATGCCACAGAACATCGGCGACAATCGAATTGTCATCGACGGAATTGCGCGGGTCTCTGACAAGGACGTCAAGCGGCTGTCGCGGTACACGCTACGTGAAGGCGACATTGTCTACTCCCGGCGTGGGGACGTTGAACGGCGTGCACTTGTTCGAGCCGAGAACCAAGGCTGGCTCTGTGGAACGGGTTGTCTACGAGTCCGAATCCCGGACGCGACGAAGTATGACGCTGCGTTCGTTTCGTACGCGCTCGGCGCTCGGCCAGTCCGTCGCTGGATATCCAGGCACGCCGTTGGTGCAACGATGTTGAACCTCAACACGGCGATCCTGGCGGCGGTACCGCTGAGCGTTCCCCGGATTGGTAGTCAGCGTGCCATTGCCAAGCTCCTCGGTTCCCTTGACGACCAGATCGCCTCGAATGAGCGCGTCGCGGACGCTGCGCTGGAACTCGGCGATCAACTGTTTGTGCACGCTGCCGCCCGAATCGAGGGCGCTGCAACAACGATTGGGGAGCTTGCGGACAGCTCAGCAATTGAGTTCAGCGATGGCTATCGCACTAAGAAGTCAGAGCATGGGCAGCCGGGTTTGCGGATTCTGCGCGCGGGCGATGTACGCGACTCGTACCTGTTCCCGGCCGGGCAGGACTATGTGTCACTGGACTATTCACGCCAGATCGGGTCAAAGGCGTCGATGCCTGGGGACGTCGTGCTGACTACCAAGGGCAGCGTCGGACGAGTGGCCGTCGTCGCGGACGCCGTAGAGCGTGTTGTCTACAGCCCGCAAGTGTGCTTTTTCCGGGTGAAGGATGATGGGCAAGTAGACCGCGACTACCTGGGTGCCTGGTTTCGGGGCAGCGACCTTCAGCGGCAGACGTCCACCCTCATGTACAAGAGCGACATGGCGCCCTACATAAGCCTTCGCGACATCCGATCCCTCGTAATTCCGTTGCCGTCGATCGAAGAGCAGCGCCGCCAGGGGAAGGTGCAGTGGAACCTGCGCGCTGCGTTCGAAGCCAGCCGTGTCGAGAACGAGCGTTTGGTCCGTACCCGTGATGAACTTCTGCCCCTTCTCATGTCCGGAAAGATCGTTGTTGGAGAAGCGGAAGATGTCATTCGGAGCGTGGTCTAGATGGCCTACCGGCTCGACGACCGTCTGGTGGTCGGCGTTGCTTCGAGCGCACTATTCGATCTTGGAGAATCCGATGCGTACTTCCGCACGCACGGAGAGGCGATGTATAGGACGTACCAAGACGAGCGCATCGACGAAACCTTGAGCGCTGGTGTAGCTTTTCCGTTCATTCATCGCTTGCTCAGCCTCAACGATCTCAGGCCCGCT
Organism: Mycolicibacterium tusciae JS617; assembly: GCF_000243415.2. Next base: position 3,593,533 of record NZ_KI912270.1, on the reverse strand, counting down.
GATCCGTTGGTGGAGGTGATCGTGTTGTCGCACAACGACCCAATGACCGGACTCAGGGTGATGCGCTCGATACAGGCCCATAAGTTGCCGATCAGTCGAGCCGTGTTTACGCAGGGGCAGGCTCCCTACGACTACATCCGCGCATTCAGCATGTCGTTGTTTCTATCGGGTAACCGGTCAGATGTCGACGCGGCCATTGCTGTAGGACTACCCGCGGGGCACGTCTTGCCGTCGTCGGCTTCGTATGATTCCGGTGATCTTTCGCTCCGGGTCGCGTTTGACTTCGACGGTGTACTAGCAAGCGATGAGTCGGAGCGTGTTTACAACGAGTCCGAAGAGTTAGCGCAGTATCTCGAACATGAGGCTTCTAACAGGAAGGTACCGCTCGCCCCGGGCCTGCTCAAGCCGTTGCTTGAAGATCTCAATCGCATTCAAACGATCGAAGACCAACGCAAGTCGGACGATCCGTCCTACGAACCGCGGCTAAGGATTTCCTTGATCACGGCGCGAAATGCGCCAGCCCATGAACGCGCGGTGCGCTCGCTACGGGAATGGGGAGTGAATGTGAATGATGCGTTCTTCCTCGGTGGCATCGAGAAGGTGACGGTGCTCGAAGTCTTGCGCCCTCACATCTTCTTCGACGACCAACAAGCCCATCTTGATGATGCGATCGAATACATTGCAGGAGTGCATATTCCGTATGGCGTTGCGAATGAGATGAGGCCAAATGTCGGCGCAACAGGTGTGGTTGATATTGGATTCGCGCCGGGCGGAGACGTTGCCGACGTCCTGGTGCCAGGCGAACCCTCGAACGGGATAGACGATGAGTCAGGATGATTCCAAGCGTCCGGTGAATCGAGAGGGCGCCGAAATCGCGTTCCCGACCGCGCTCGCGCGGGCTTCCACGCCAGAATGGTATCCCGACCTCCTCGACGCCATCTCCGATTGCGTCCACACAGGTCGCCAGCGCGCGATCACGGCAGCCAACCAGGAACTCGTCGCCACCTATTGGGCGGTGGGCAAGGAGATCCTGGCGCGCCAGGATGCGGAGGGCTGGGGCGCGCGCGTCATCGACCGACTGTCGGCAGATCTGCGGAAGCGGTTTCCGGGGACGTCGGGATTCTCGCCGCGCAACCTCAAGTACATGCGCGCATTTGCCGCAGCGTGGCCCGACGCCGAAATTGTGCAACGCAGCGTTGCACAATTACCCTGGCGTCATAACGTCGCGCTACTCGACAAGCTGGGTGATGCTGACCTGCGCCTCTGGTATGCCCAAGCGTCAGTGGAGCACGGCTGGAGCCGCGATGTTTTGGTCCATCACATCGAAGGTCGGTTCCACCAACGGGCCGGGAAGGCCATCACCAACTTCGCGCGGACGTTGCCGCCGCCGGATTCGGATCTCGCCCAGCAGTCCACTCGCGACCCGTATCTGTTCGACTTCGTCGGCAACGCCGACATCCGGCGCGAGCGCGATCTCGAACTCGCCTTGACCGTGCACGTCGAGAAGTTTCTGCTCGAACTCGGCCAGGGCTTCGCGTTCGTCGGCAGGCAGGTGCACCTGGAAATCGGAGCTGCCGACTTCTACGCTGACCTGCTGTTCTACCACCTCCGCCTGCGCTGCTTCGTGGTGATCGAGCTCAAGGTCGGGGATTTCGACCCGAGCTACCTCGGACAGCTCGGCACCTACATGGCCGCCGCAGACGATGTGCTGCGCCACGCCGACGACGGCCCGACCATCGGCCTGTTGCTGTGCAAGACGAAGAACAACGTCGTAGCCGAGTACGCGCTGCGCGGCTACACCGCGCCGATTGGCGTCGCGGAGTGGAAGACCGCTATCACGGAAAGCCTGCCCGCCGAACTCGAATCCAGTCTGCCGACCGTCGAGGAACTGGAAGCCGAACTCGCCGACGAACCAGGCAATGAGGGGAAATCGTGAGCGAATTCAGCGAAGCCGAATGGGAACAGATCGCACTCGAAGCACTTGCCGAACAAGAGTGGTTGCCGCTCAACGGTTCTGCGATCGCGCCCGGCGTCCAGCGCGGACGCACCTCCTGGGGCGAACTGGAACTTCCGGACCGAATGCTGGCCAAGATGCGCGAACTCAACCCCGACGTGCCAGCCGAATACATCGACCAGGCACGCGCGGCGATCCTGCAACCGTCCTCCCAAGACGCACTCACCGAGAACCACCGCATGCACGACTATCTGGTCGACGGCTACCGCGGCCTCAGCTACATCGACTCTGACGGTATCGAGCAGACGCCCACAATCCGCCTCATCGGGCACCGGCCGGAGGAGAACGAGCTGCTGGCAGTTCAGCAGGTCACCATCCGTTCGAGCGAACACGACCGCCGATTCGACATCGTGCTTTACCTCAACGGCCTGCCGGTCGCCTTCTTCGAACTGAAGCAGGCCGGCTCCAAGAACGCCGACTTGCCCAGCGCGCATGCGCAGTTCGCCACTTATCTGCGCGAGTTCCCGTTGGCGTTCCGCTTCGCCGTACTCAACGTCATCAGCGACGGCATCACCGCGCGGTACGGCACCCCATTCACTCCGCTGGAACACTTTGCGCCCTGGAACGTCGATGACGACGGCAAACCCGTCACGTTCGGAAAGCCGCTCGACGACGTGCATCTGGGCACCGAACTCGAGTTCCTGATCGAGGGGCTGTTCAACCCGGAGCGCTTCCTGCAACTGCTGCGCAACTTCACCGCGTTCGACTCCGACGATGGGCTGACCAAGCGAATCGCCAAGCCACACCAGTACTTTGCGGTCACCAAGGCCGTCGGCTCCACCGTGATCGCCGCCGAGCGCAACGGCAAGGCCGGCGTCGTCTGGCACACCCAGGGCTCGGGCAAGTCGATGGAGATGGAGCTCTACACCAACCTCGTTGCACAGCAGCCGAAGTTGAAGAACCCGACCATCGTCGTCGTTACTGACCGCAAGGACCTCGACGGCCAACTGTACGAGACGTTCAACAGGTCGCTGCTGCTTAAGGAGTCCCCGGTGAAGGTGACCACGCGGGCGAAACTGCGCGACGAACTGTCCAACCGCACCACCGGTGGCATCTACTTCACGACGCTGCAGAAGTTCAGCCTCACCGAGGCCGAACGGAAATCCGGCGCCGACCATCCGCTGGTGACCGACCGGCGCAGCGTCATTGTCATCGTCGACGAAGCCCACCGCAGCCACTACGACGACCTCGACGGCTACGCCCGCCACCTCCGCGACGCACTGCCGAACGCCACATTCATCGCGTTCACCGGCACCCCAATCTCCGAGGCCGACCGCGACACCCGCGACGTCTTCGGCCCCGACATCGACGTCTACGACCTCACCCGCGCCGTGGATGACAAGGCCACGGTGCCGGTCTATTTCGAGCCGCGGCTGATCAAGGTGACGTTGGCGCACGGGGTCACCGAGGACGACCTCGACAAGGCCGCCGACGAGGCCACCTCCGGGCTCGACGACACCGAACGGGACCAGATCGAGAAGTCCGTCGCCGTCATCAACGCGGTCTACGGTGCGCCGGACCGACTGGCCGCGTTGGCCAGCAACATCGTCGAACACTGGGAGCGTCGCTCGAAGGAGATGCGCAAGTTCATCTCGACGCCCGGCAAGGCGTTCATCGTCGGGGCCACCCGCGAGATCTGCGCCAACCTCTACGAGGAACTCATCAAGCTGCGGCCGGAATGGCACGACGGCGCCGTCGACAAGGGCGTCGTCAAGGTCGTCTACTCGGGCACCGCACAGGATCAAGGACGGGTGGCCAACCACGTGCGCCGCGACGCTCAGAACAAGGTGATCCAGAAGCGGCTGCGCGACCCCGACGACGAACTGCAGATCGTGCTCGTGAAGGACATGATGCTGACGGGGTTCGACGCGCCACCGCTGCATACCCTCTACCTCGACCGCCCACTCAAGGGCGCCCTGCTGATGCAGACGCTGGCGCGCGTGAACCGCACCTTCCGACAGAAGCCCAACGGCCTGTTGGTCGCGTATGCGCCGTTGGTCGAGAACCTCAACAAAGCGCTCGCCGAGTACACCCAGTCCGACCGCGACACCAAGCCGGTCGGCAAGAACATCGGCGAAGCCGTCGCGCTCACCGAGACGCTCGTTGCCCAGCTGGACAACCTGTGCGAAGGCTTCGACTGGCGCTCCAAAGTTGCTCTGCCGCACGGCTGGATGAAGGCGGCAGTGGGTTTGACGGACCATCTGCGGTCGCCTGCGACGCCCGGCAACCAGGTCGGTGAAGACGAGGTCACCCTCGGCGAGCGCTTCCGCACGCTGGCCAATCAGCTGTCGCGCGCTTGGGCGCTGTGCGCCGGCGGCCAGACGCTCGACAAGCTGCGCCCCACCGTGAAGTTCTACGAAGAGGTCCGGGTGTGGATGGCCAAGTTCGATGCCCAGGAGCGTCAGGCGTCCGGTAAGCCCGTCCCCGAAGAGATCAAGCGGATGCTCGCCGCACTCGTCTACGACTCGACCGCCTCCGATGGCATCGTCGACATCTACGACGCTGCCGGGCTGCCCAAGCCGTCGCTGTCGGAACTCGGCCCGGAGTTCGAGGCGAAGGCAACCTCGTCGAACAACCCGCATCTGGCCATCGAGGCCCTGAGGGCGGTGATCACCGAGGAGGCGGCCCGCGCGACGAAGAACAACCTGGTGCGGCAGCGGGCGTTTTCGGAGCGCGTTTCCGAACTGATGCGGCGCTATACCAACCAGCAGCTGACCTCGGCCGAGGTTATCGCCGAGCTCGTTGAGATGGCCAAGGAAGTGGCCGCGGAAGGCAACCGCGGCACGGCGTTCACCCCGCCGCTCACGCATGACGAGCTGGCCTTCTACGACGCCGTCGCGCAGAACGAATCCGCGGTCGAGTTCCAGGGGGAAGACGTGCTGGCGCAGATCGCCCGCGAACTGGTCGGGGTCATGCAGCGGGACACCAAGACGGACTGGACGGTGCGGGACGACGTGCGTGCCAAGCTGCGTTCTTCGATCAAGCGGCTCTTGGTGAAGTACAAGTACCCGCCTGACAGGCAGCCTGCCGCCATCAAGCTCGTCATCGAGCAGATGGAGGACATGGCGCCGCGCTTTGCGGAAGCGGCGCGTCGTACGAGTGCCACGAACTAAGCCGACACTCGACACCCGACTAGCTGGTCGGCGCTTGGCAGATTTTCCACTGATCGTCGCGGAATTCCAGGTCCAGGCTCCGCGTCGACCGGGTTTGCGGTGCGTAGGCCATGAAGGTCGTGACGTTGGCCTCGGCATGATCGCCGTTGACGACCACCTGGTCGATGCTGGCGATCACCGGATACCGCTTGGCGGCAGCTATCCGTGAGTGCGTCTCGGACCACACGCGGTCGTTGTAGGTGACGTAGTCGTCCCGGGCTTTGCCGCAGGTGATGGTGCGCAGGGTGGCCAGGTCGCCCTTCGCGATCGCGGCGTCGTAGTCCTCGATTGTCGTGCGGACCCGGTCCTCCTGGGAAACGCTGGGTTCCGAGTCGCGGGTCAGCAGCAGCGTGCCAAGCACCGCCACGGCCACCAGCGCCGCGATCACCAGCACCAGCGCGATCACCCAGCCCCAACTGCGGCGTTTCGTCGCCGGCGGCTTGGGCGCCTCACCACGCGGCGGAATGACTTGTGGTGAAACGGGTTTCACTGCCTGTGCGGGCGCCGTGGCCATCACCTCGGTCGCCGGCTCGGACGGTGTGTCGATCCTTGTCGTCGTCCCCGCATCGAAGGCGGAGGGAGCCGTGTACCGCCGTTCGGGCTCTTCGGGCGTCTCGTTCGGCAGCGCCTCGGCCGAGAACACCTCGGTCGCCGGTTCGTGCTCGGGCTCCATCACTTCGGTGGCGGGCTCGACCCCGTCTGCCGCCTCGTCGTCTCCGGCTTCGGTCATCTCGTCGGTGACCTCATCCGGCTGCTCTGGCCCCTGTGGATTCGACATCGCTGCTGCAGCCCTCCGTTACAACGCTTCGGCCGCAAAGCTTAGCCATCCGGCGGGACTGCCGCCGGGAGCCGCACGGCACAATGGGTCCATGACTCCGATGGGTGACCTTCTCGGGCCGGATCCGGTCCTTCTTCCCGGCGACCCGGCGGCGGAGGCCGAGCTGGCCGCCGCCGAAAAACCGGCCATCGTCGCCGCAGCGCATCCGTCGGCTTCGATCGCATGGGCCACGCTCGCCGAGGATGCTCTCGCCGACGACAAGGCCATCACGGCCTATGCCTACGCACGAACGGGCTATCACCGTGGCCTCGACCAGCTGCGCCGCAACGGCTGGAAGGGTTTCGGGCCGGTTCCATACAGTCACGAACCCAACCGCGGGTTCCTGCGCTGCGTGGCCGCGCTGGCCCAGGCCGCAGGTCAGATCGGCGAAACCGATGAGTATCAGCGCTGCGTGGATCTGCTCGACGACTGCGATCCCCAGGCTCGACCGGCGCTCGGGCTGGGTTGACCCCGCTTCACGACTCGGCTTCGCATTTGCAGTCGGCGGCGCCTTCGGGCGGTTCCACCTGAACGGTGGCGTGGTCGAGCCCACGGGCAGTGAGCACCACGCGCGCGTCGTCGAGAACCGACGCCGCGTCCCGCGTGCTGGTCAGGTGCGCGGTCACCATGTCTTTGCCCGGCACCAACGTCCATACGTGCAGGTCGTGGACTTCGGTCACACCGTCAACCGCGCACAACGCGGTGCGTAATTCGTCGACGTCGATGTGGGCCGGTGACGTCTCGGACAGGATCCGCAACGCTGCGCGGGCCAACGCGAAGGCGCGTGGCAACACCCACACTGCGACGAAGACCGCGACCACCACATCGGCATAGGGCCATCGCGTCGTGACCGTCACGATGCCCGCGATCAACACGCCGATGCTGCCGACCGTGTCGGCGACGACCTCCATGTAAGCGCCCTTGACGGCAAGGCTGCTCTCGGAGTGCGACCGCAACAGCAACACCACGACCGCGTTGGCGAGCAGGCCGGCCAGCGCGACCACGATCATCGGCACGCCGGGGACCTCGGGTGCGTCACCGAGGCGTTCGAAGGCCTCGTAGAGGATGAACGCCGCCACCCCGAGCAGCAGCACCGCGTTGGCGACGGCGGTGAACACCTCGGCGCGGTGCCAGCCATACGTACGCGCCGGTGACGCGCTGCCGCGTTTGGCGAGCAGGACCGCGGTCAGGCCCATGAACATCGCGACCAGGTCGGTCAGCATGTGGCCGGCATCGGCCAGCAGGGCGATCGAGTTGATCCACAGCGCGGTGGTCAGCTCGATCACGAAGAACGCCGTCAGGATCGCGGCAGCGATGACCATCCGGCTGACTCGCGTGTCCCGCGAGCCGTGATCGTGGCCAGCACCCATACCGGCAATCTATGCGTAAACACGCATGTGTTGCAAGAGACCCGCTCAGAACCAGGCGGACCAGAAGCGCGTCAGATTGAAACCGGCACCGATCAACCCGCTGTTCACCCCAGAGAGATCGAAGAACCAGCCGACCATCGCAAAGAAGTACTGGTTCAGCGGTGTGGCGATCAACAGCAGCAGGAAGACGAAAAAGGCCCACGGCTTGGCGGGCTCGAGTGCGCGCTGCGTCTCCGGGCTCAGGTGCGGCTCCAGGGCGCCGTAGCCGTCCAGCCCCGGAATTGGCAGCAGGTTGAGCACCGCGCCGGTGATCTGCAGGAATCCCAGGAAAGCCACCCCGGCCCAGAACACCAGGTGCTGCGGGTCGTAGAACAGCCGCGTCGCCACCAGCAACAGCACCGCGAGTCCCACATTCATCGTGGGTCCGGCGAGGCTGACGATCGACTTCTGCCGCACGGTCATGAACGAGGTGCGCACCCATACCGCGCCGCCGGGTAGCCCGATACCGCCGAACAGCGTGATCAGCACAGGCAAGCCGAGCGACAGCAGCGGGTTGGCGTACTTGAAGGGGTTGAGCGTGAGATAGCCGCGCACCGCGATGTCATGGTCGCCGAACCGCCAGGCGGTGAACGCGTGCCCGAATTCATGCAAACTCAGGGACACGATCCAGCCGGCGATGACGAGGATGAACACGCCGGCGTAGGCCAGCGGCGCGCGGAACTCGGCGGCCGCTATCCAGGCCAGCCAGCCGCCGACGGCGGTCACCGCGATGATCGCCAGGAAGACGGGGCTGGGGCGCACCGAGGCCTGCGGGTGCAGCGGACGGACGTTCACGGTTTGACGCTACCGAACCGACAGCCAGCCCTGCGTGTGTCGATAGAACGTCGACCGGCGAACGGGTCGTGGTCCCGGCACTCCGTCCCGGACCACGAGCGCGGCGTCGGTGCCCAGCTGCGCGGCGCGACCCGCGACCCAGCGTGTTGGGCGCATGCGCGACGACAACGCGGTGGCCTTCAGGCCCGGCATGGTCTCGGTCGGCTCGATCCGCACCCCGGTCACCTCGCCACCGAACAGCGCGATGTCGTCGACGGTGGCCTCCCCGCGGACCGTGGTGGCGGTTTCGTTTGGCGGCAGCCAGTGCGCGGCGTTGGTGATCACGGCCCCGGTCTCGTCCCTGATCAGCGGAATTCGTGTGGCGACGCCGGTGCGGGCCCGCCGGGCGTGCCATGGCCGGCGCACGTGAGCGACCTCCACGTCCAGCCGGTCGGCGCGCATCAACCGCGTCAGAACGGCAGCCAGGTCGGCGTGCGAACCCACCACGACAACGCGGCGGAATTCGGTGACCGCATCTGCGGAGATCGTGGCCAGCCCTCGCAGCGATCGCGGCATTTGCCGACCGCCGAAGAGCAACACCACAACGTCAGCTGCGTTGACGTCCTCCCCACGGTGAATTGCGGGGATTCCTCGTTCCGGCCGGCTGTCTCGATGGCCGCTCATGCAGCAATCGCCGTGGGCTGGTCGGTAGTGGAGGTTCGCGCCGAACGGCTCTGTCGCATCACTGCTCTGGCTGTACGCCCGGCTTTGATGCGCGCCACGGACCTCCGCGAGGGCGGATGCCTACGGCCTCGCCGCTTGTGTGCTGTCGCACTACGGCTGGACTTCGGCGACCCGTCGACGTCCTGACGGTGCAGCCAGCCGGTGTTGGCTGTCTGCAAGTCCAGCCGATCGACCCCGTCGGCCCCGGTTCGGACGTGCAGTCCGAGGTAGGCCGAGAACAGGTCTCGATCCCGGGTGACGCCGCACTCGCAACGGTGGACCCGTTGCCAGAGCGGCTTTTTCTTCCGGCTCCCGCACAGGCACGTTTGCGACAAGGCCGTCGTTCTCGGGTTGTACTGGTACAGCTGCCGGCCGCCGGCGCTTTCAGCCTTGCGGCCCAGCATCTGCACCAGTAACCCAGGCGCCCGGTCGCGCACACTGCGCGAGTAGTTCTTCTGCCACGACACATAATCGAGTTGCTCGCACGCCACTTCAGCGCCATAGCCCACCAGGCGATTGGCCAGCGCCCCATGCAAGGTCTTTCGGTGCTCAGCCACGCGTCGATGCAACTCCGCCACTCCCGTCGTGGTCCGCAGCGCGGCGGCCGAACGCTTCCACACGCACCGGCCCCTTGTGCGCGTGCCATCACGGCCGAAACAGACCGATGAACCAGCCCGATGCTGACGATCCAGCCGCCGCTGCACTCGGCGCAGCCGGATCGTGTCCAACCGGATGCCATCGGCCAGGGGCTGGACCCAGCCTGACCAGCTTCCGTCGACGTGCTGCACGGCCACCGCGATCTGGCTCGGTCCCAGATCAAAGGACACCTTGCCCTCACCCACCCGGTGACGCTGGGTAGATAGCCCATCACAGACCAACTGCATGCGGTAGGTGTCGCGACCATCGATTACCGCGCGCACGATCCTCGTCGACAACACCTTTCCCGCTGCGACGAGCGCCTCAATCTCGGAGAGTTCGGCTCGTTGCTCGCGACCGCGGCGACCGGACGTGGCCGCAGAAGCGATCGGGATGACAAAGTTCGCGCCCCACTGCAATCCGACCAGTCTTCCTGCCTCGTCGGTCTTGGGCCGCAACGCACCTATGCGATCTTTGGCCGCCAACGAACGTAATCCCCGCTTCGCGGACTTGAACCGTGGTCTACCTTTACCGCCCACATGCCACTGACGCACCGCATCAAACGCCCGTGCCCCAAGGTTCTGGGCTTCCTGGGCGCGCAGATGCTCACGCACCCAGGTTTTGCGTAGCGAGGACGCATAGGACTGTGCGGCATCCGCGGTCAGCCCGTGCCTCTGCTCCACCGCACGAAACGCCGCACCCCGATGGGTGTTCTGGGCCGCAGTGCCCCGCGGTAATTCTCGTGCCGTCTGCCACCCCGGATCGGCCTTTACGGCGCGACTACGCGCGATGAACTCGCCCAGCACCGCGTTGTACATCCGCACACCGGTAAAGAACCGGATCCCGATCTCGCGACACTGGCCTACATCCGGCCGTAGCGGCCACGACCGAACATGGGTGGGCGCACCCTTGGGTCGCTTGCGCGCACGCGGCCTTCGCGCCGGCCCTGCGGCCGGTGACGGTGCCGTGCGGTAGGTCTTGCCCACACCACAACCGTAGAGGTGAGCACTGACACAATTGACGTATCGCCGCACACGGTACGGTGCGCCTCACCGCCGGACCACACCCGCCGCCATCCCGGGGGCCAACCCCGGACCTAAGTCCGCGGCGTGCGTCCAAGATATCGGTCAAAGCGGCTCCTCGGGGTCTCCTGGGATAGGGTGGGTCACCGGCTGGAACCCAGTCTTTGGGCAGATCAAGCGGGAGAGTACGCGATGCCGGCAATCGTGCTCATCGGCGCTCAGTGGGGCGACGAGGGCAAAGGAAAGGCCACCGATCTACTCGGTGGCCGAGTGCAGTGGGTGGTGCGCTACCAGGGCGGCAACAATGCCGGCCATACGGTGGTGCTCCCATCGGGCGAGAACTTCGCTCTTCACCTGATTCCATCGGGCATCCTCACGCCCGGCGTCACGAACGTCATAGGCAACGGTGTCGTCGTGGATCCGGGTGTGTTGCTTGCCGAGCTCAAGGGTCTGCAGGACCGCGGGGTGGACACCGAGCGGTTGCTCATCTCGGCCGACGCGCATCTGCTGATGCCGTATCACGTCGCGATGGACAAGGTCGTCGAGCGATATGCCGGTAGCAAGAAGATCGGCACCACCGGCCGCGGCATCGGTCCGTGCTACCAGGACAAGATCGCCCGCATCGGGATCAGGGTCGCTGACGTGCTCGACGAAGGCCAGTTGGCAGAGAAGATCAGGGGTGCACTGGAATTCAAGAACCAGGTGCTCGTCAAGATCTATAACCGCAAGGCGCTCGATGCCGGCGAGGTGGTCGAGGATCTCTTGGCGCAGGCGGAGGGCTTCAAGCACCGGATTGCCGACGCCCGCTTCCTGCTGAATACCGCACTCGAGCGGGGCGAAACGGTCCTACTGGAAGGCTCGCAGGGCACGCTGCTCGACGTCGACCACGGCACGTATCCCTTTGTCACATCGTCGAATCCGACGGCGGGCGGTGCGGCGGTGGGATCCGGCATCGGTCCGACGCGCATCACGACGGTACTGGGGATCCTCAAGGCCTACACCACCCGCGTCGGTTCGGGCCCGTTCCCCACCGAGTTGTTCGACGAATTCGGCGAGTACCTGTCCAAGACCGGCGGTGAGGTCGGCGTCACGACGGGCCGACGGCGCCGCTGCGGATGGTTCGACGCAGTCATCGCGCGCTACGCGACGCGCGTCAACGGCATCACCGACTTCTTCCTCACCAAGCTCGACGTGCTGTCCAGTCTGGAAACCGTGCCGGTATGCGTCGGCTACACCGTCGACGGCAAGCGCATGGACGACATGCCGATGACCCAGTCCGACCTGCACCGCGCAGAACCCATCTACGAGGAACTGCCCGGCTGGTGGGAGGACATCTCCGAGGCGCGCGAGTTCAGCGACCTGCCAGCCAAGGCCCGCGATTACGTATTGCGTCTGGAAGAGCTTGCCGGCGCCCATGTTTCGTGCATCGGAGTTGGCCCCGGCCGGGAACAGACGATCGTGCGGCGCGACATCCTGGCCCCACGACCATGAGCGACGACCCCCACCTGATCGACCCCGACTACGACAAGCACGGCGGCTTCCCGAACTTCGAGGCCGCCGAGCCCGGGCCGGGATTCGGTCGTTTCCTCACTGCGATGCGGCGCGCGCAGGACCTCGCGGTCTCGGCCAACCCGGACGCCGAAACCTGGGAACAGGCAGCCGACCGTGTCGAGGAACTGGTCAAGCTGCTGGACCCGTTCGAAGCGCCGGAGGGTGTCGGCCCGGCCAACCGGGTTCCATCGCTGCCCGGCTCGGGCAGCCTGCTGATGCCGCCGTACCGGGTCAGGCGATTCGAACCCGACGGCGTCGAACTCGACGTCGGATTCAGCAGGTTCGCGGTCGGCGGCAACTACGCCGTCCACGGTGGGGTGTTGCCGCTGCTGTTCGACTCGGTGTTCGGGATGGTGATCCATGCCGCCGGCCGTCCGATCAGCCGCACCGCGTTCCTGCATGTCGACTACCGCAACGTGACACCGATCGATACTCCGTTGATTGCGCGCGGCTGGGTGCGGGATGTCGAGGGGCGCAAGGCCTTCGTCAATGCCGAGTTACGCGACTCCGATGAGAAGCTTCTCGCCGAGGCGCACGGCCTGATGATCCGATTGCTCCCCGGCCAGCCGTAGAAGTGTCACGATGACGGCGTGAGCACCCAACCAATCGACCGTCAGCTGCACATGTTGTCGACCCCGCGGGCGGCCGCGGTCGCTGGAGTGTTGTTCGCGCTGTTGTTCGGCACCGCGCTCGTGATGATCCGCATGTCGCTGCCCGAGGGGGCCGAACCCGGCTCGCAGTGGGTGGACGGCGGCCACGGCATCAGGACATCAGCGGTTCTGATTCCCTTCGCGGGCATCGCCTTCCTCTGGTTCATCGGCGTCGTTCGCGACGGCTTCGGCGGCTTTGAGGACAAGTTCTTCTCATCGGTTTTCATCGGCAGCGGATTGCTGTTTTTGGCAATGATTTTTGTCTCCTCGGCGGTAGGCGTGGCGCTCACCCACAGCGGGCCCGACGGTGCCGTGTTCGGGCAGGCGCTGCTGCTGGCACTGAGCAAGACGTATGCCCTGCGGATGGGCGCTGTCTTCATGATCTCGCTGGCAACCATCTGGCTGAAGACCGGCCTGATGCCGAAATGGTTGGTCGGAGTCACTTACGTTGTCGCCGTTGGGCTTTTGTTGTCCGCCGACCTCACCATGTGGTTGACGATGGCCTTTCCCACCTGGGTGCTGGTTGTCAGCGTGCTGTTGCTGAGCCGGGCCGGCGTCATCGATCTGAAGCGCGACGAGCTCTAGTCAATCAACCGCAAAGCCTGTGACGGGCAGAGCTTGACGGCCTCGCGCGCATGGTCGAGCTCGTCGTCTGGAACCTCCTCGACGAGCACCACCACGACACCGTCGTCGTCCTGATCGAACACCGCGTCGGCAGCCATGACGCAGTTACCTGCTTGAATACACACGTCGCGATCGGCTTGCGCTTTCATGGCGTCTCCCTCACCTCCATGTCACCGCCAATGACCTCAGGCCGTAGATGAAATGGAACGACCTGAACTGCACATCGTCGAAGTCCTCGGCCAGCGCCAGGGTAGGGAAGCGGCGCAACAACGCGGGGAACGCGATCCGCATCTCCATACGCGCCAGCGGGGCACCGAGGCAGTGGTGCACTCCGTGGCCGAACGCGAGATGTCCCGGTGCGCCGCGGCGGATATCGAGTATCTCGGGGGACTCGATGAACTTAGGGTCGCGATTGCCCGCCGGCATCGACACGAAAACGAGTTGCCCCGCCGGAATCCTCACGCCTGCGATCTCCACGTCGGTGGTGGTGATCCGCGGGATCGCGCTGTGCACGATCGACAGCCAGCGCAGCAGTTCCTCGACGGCCGGCCCAACCGCGTCGGGATCGTCGCGGACCGCTGCGAGTTGTTCGGGGTTCCGCAGTAAGGCCAAGGTGCCAAGACCCAGCATGTTCGACGTGGTCTCGTGCCCGGCGAGCAGCAGCAGGCCAGCGACGCCGATGAGCTCGTCATCGGTGCACTCGGTGCCGTGCTCGCGGACCAGCATCCCGAGAATGTCGTCGCCGGGGTGCCTGCGCGCTCGCTCGACCAACGTCTGCATGTAGGCGCGGCCGTCCCGCTGCAGGTCCATGCGTTCGGCGATCGGAAGGGAGAGATCCAACTGGCGTGCGCTGCGCCGTTGGAAGTCGTCGCGGTCGTCGTAAGGCACTCCGAGCAACTCACAGATCACCAGCGACGGAATCGGCAGCGCGAAGCTCTCCACCAAATCAACCGGCGGACCGGCACTTTCCATCGCATCGAGGTGCTGATGGACGATCTCGACGATGCGCGGTTCAAGCCGCTTCATCCGGCGGATGGTGAATTCGGGGGTGAGCATGCGGCGCAGCCGTTGATGTTCCGGCGGGTCGAGGCCGAGCAGATTGCCCGCACGCGCACTTGCCAGCTCCTCGTCGGTGAGGGTCGGAGCCCCGGGCATGACAAACCCCGGCGGGCGGGCGTTGGAAAACCGCTCGTGGTCGGACAGCACCGCTTTGGCGTCCTCGTATCTGGTGACGAGATACACCGTCATACCGAAAGAGTTGGTCGCCGTGCGGACCCCGGCCGTCTCACGAATCTCCCGTAGTTCCGGAGTTGGATCGAACGCGTTGCGCCGCATGTGCAGCGGCAGCTGCGGGGCTTGGGTGGTGCCGGAGGTGCCGGTCATCTCTCGACGCTACCCGCGACGGACGAAGTCCTCGATCAGCTTGTTGACCAGAGACGGGTTTTCCAGCCCGGCAAGGTGCGCCACCCCGTCCAGCACGGCCAACTGCGCATCCGGGATGGCCTCGGCCATGGCGGCCGTCTCCTGCAGTCCGAACGTCGCATCCTCGGCGCCGGCCACCACCAGTACCGGTGTCGAGATTTTCGCGAACAGCGAACGCTGGTCCGGCCGGATGGGCACCACGCTGTGCACCGCCCAGGATCCGGACCGGATGTCGACCGCCTGCACGGTGTCCCGCACGTAAGCGACGACGTCGGGGCGGGTCCGAAACGTCGTCGGGCCGAGGAACGCCTTGAGTACCGACCGGGTCAGTGGGGGTCGGACTCCGCCGAGGAGCTTGGCCAGGCGCAGCAGGAAGCCGTACTCCAGCTTCTGACGAGCGCCCGCGGCCGACCCGGTGCAGTTCATCAGCACGGCGTGGCCGATGCGGTCGGGATACGTCGCGGCGAAGGTGCCGCCGATCATCCCGCCCCATGAGTTGCCGACGAAGTGTGTGCGCTGCAGACCCAGGCTGTCCATGATGTCGACGATCACGCGTGCGCAGTCGTCGAACGTAAAGGGGGCCGTGAGCTTTTCGCTGCCGCCGTGACCGGGTGGGTCCACGAGGATGACCCGGTGCGTTGCGCTGAAGTGATCGGCCGCGGCGGACCACATGTCGCCGGTCATCAGCAGGCTCGGCCAGAACATGATGGCCGGCCCGGTTCCGCTAGTGCGGATCCGCACCTTCCCGAGCACGGTGTCGACCGCCTGTTCCTCCACCCGGTGAACGGTAGTCGCCGGTCCTGAGAGCGGGCCACCAGATTGCTGGGCCGATCAACGTGAACAGCGCCGGAATGATCACCGTCCGCACGACGAAGGTGTCCAGCAGGATGCCGAGGCCGACGATGATGCCCACCTGGGTGAGGACGATCAGCGGAAGCACGCCCAGGACGCAGAACACCGCGGCCAGCACGATGCCCGCACTGGTGATGACGGCGCCGGTCGCCGAGACGGCGCGGACGATGCCGTCGCGGGTCCCGTGGTCGGGGGTCTCCTCGCGGGCGCGGGTCACCAGGAAGATCGTGTAGTCCACCCCGAGTGCCACCAGGAACAGGAATGCGAACAGCGGGGCGGTGTTGTCCAATGCCGGGAAGCCGAAGAGGTGCACACTGGCCCAGCCGCCAAGCCCCAGCGCCGCCAACGCACTGAGCACCGTCACCGCGACAAGGACCAGCGGCGCGAGAGCCGAGCGCAGCAGCACATAGAGGACCGCGAGCACGACGATCAGAATCGCGGGGATCACGATGAGGCGGTCACGTTCGGCGGCCGCGCCCGCATCGCGCGCCGACGCGTCGGACCCACCGACCAAAGCGCCAGGATCGACAGAATGAACCGAATCGCGCAGGGCGTCAATGGTTTCGAAGGCCTGTTCGGACGCGGGCTCGGCGTTGAGCACGACCGACCATTGCGACAGGCCACCGGGGCTCTGTCCGGCAGGGGTGGCGGATAGGACGCCGCGGGTATCGGTGATCGCTTTTTGGATGTCGGCGGCCCGGTTGGTCGGCGCGATGACTCGCGTCGGATCGGTGAGTCCGCTCGGGAAATGCGTCGCCAAAGTCTCGTAGCCGCTGACGGATTCGGCTTGCACCCGGAACTGTTCGGTCTGCGATAGACCGATGGGTGTGCTCAGCAGACCCGTACACAACAGCGCCAGGCCCGCGATGGATACGATCGCGACCCGGCCCGGCCGCCGCGCCACCGATTCGGCGATGCGGTGCCAGATTCCGCTGTCGGTAAGGGGTTTCGCACCCGTCTGCGGGATGAAGGGCCAGAACAATCGCTTACCGAACAAGGCGAGCAGCGGCGGAAGTACCAGCAGGACGAACACCGCGGCAACGGCCAGACCCGCGGCGGCCTGCACACCCAGACTGCGCACGCTCGGAGACGATGCGAAGAGCAGCGTCAGCAGAGCCAGCACCACCGTCGCATTGCTCGCGAGGATCGCGGGCCCGGCGCGTCGGACCGCGATATCCAGTGCGTCACGGTGACTCTGATTGCGCCCCAACTCCTCCCGATAGCGGGAGATCAGCAGTAGCGCATAGTTTGTACCGGCGCCGAATACCAGCACGCTGGTGATACCGGATGTCGAGCCGTCGGGATTCATGCCGAGCCCACTGGCGACCGCGGTACCCACCACCGCGGCCACCCGGTCGGCGAAGCCGATGACGGCCAGCGGCACCAGCCAAAGGACCGGGGACCGGTAGGTGACGATCAGCAACAACGCCACCACCGCCGCGGTGACCGCGAGCAGGGTGAAGTTGGCTCCGGAGAACGAGTCCGCGATGTCGGCCCCGAACGCGGGCCCGCCGGTGACCTCGGTGCGCAGATCATCGGGTAGCCCGTCGGCGGCCGACTTCCGGAGGTCATTGATTGCGTCGTTGAGTGCGAAACCGGTGAGGTCGCCGCTCAGCGGGGCCACTGTCAGTGCGGCTTCACCGTCGTCGGACACCTGCGCGCACCATTTGCCCTGGACGGCGGCGAGATCGGCGGGATCCAGGCGCGCGCCGTCGTCTCGGGTGACGACGATGATCGCCGGGACCTCGTCACCGCCGGGGAACTGCGCACTCACTTCGGCGGCGCGGGCGGATTCGGCGGTGTCGGGCACGGGAACCGGAGATCGCTGGCTTGAGTCGCCACCACCGAGAAGCACCATGAGCGCGCCGGACACGGCTACGACCACCAATGCCAGAAACCAGGAGATGCGTCGCGACATGATTCCTAATATTTCAGATACTTAACCTTTAACCAAATGAACCTTCGCGCCTTATGCTCTACCCGTGGCCGAAGACCGCGAAACCCTTGAGTGGATGATCGCGGCCGACGTGCGGGCGATGAACGCCGAATCCGACCAGATCGGGAGATACTTCGCGAGCCGACACGATGTCGCGGCCAACGACTTTCGTGCCCTACTGCACATCATGGTCGCCGAAACCGCCGGAACTCCGTTGACCGCGGGCGAACTCCGAAAACGGATGGGCATGTCCGGCGCGGCGATCACCTACCTCGTCGAGCGGATGATCGCATCCGATCATCTGCTGCGGGAATCTGATCCCACCGACCGGCGCAAGGTGATCTTGCGCGTCGCCGATCACGGAATGCGGGTCGCGCGCGGGTTTTTCACGCCCCTGGCCGAGCAGAACCGAATCGCCTTGGCGGAGTTATCCGACGCTGAACTGCGCGCCGCGCACCGCACCTTCACCGCACTCATCGACGCGATGGACGCATTCCGTACCCAACTCGACGCTACGTCCGGTTGAGTGTCGCCTCTTCGAGATCGAGCCCGTACAGCATCGCGCGCAAGACCTCGTCGTTGATGCGCCCCGCGTCGCGTTCCTCGATGAACGTCTTACGCTCGGCGGCAAGCATTTCCAGTCGCAGCCGGCGAAACGCGGCTGCTGGACTCTCGCCGATCTCCTCGTCCGTGCGCCCAAGCCGCTCCCATGCTGCGTTGAGGCGCCGCGTGTTCCAGTGCCGAAGCACCTCGGCGGCACGCTCGGGTGTGTCGCTGCTGACCCGGGAGTCGGCCAGCAGCTCATCGAGTCGGTCGGCCGCGGCGCGGGCCGCCCGGTCCTGCGCCTGAACCGCAGCGAGCCGGTCCTGTTGGGGGTCGTCGCCCTGCACGTGTAGCAGCCGAATGACCCACGGCAGGGTCAGTCCGTGGAGTAGCAGCGTGCCGACGACGACCACGAACGTGAGGAACACGAGATGCGGCCGGCCCGGGAACGGATCGCCCGACAGGGTCACCAGCGGGACGCCGGCCGCGGCGGCCAGCGAGACCACCCCGCGCATGCCCGCCCATGCCACGACGAACACCTGGGCCGGCGGCGGTGTGGGCTCGCGTTCCCGTATGCGTCGGGACAACAGGGGAGGTAGGTACGCGAACATGAACACCCACGCGATCCTGACTCCGATGACGGTGGCGAACACCGCGACGGACGACCAGATCAGCACCGAGGCCCGGATGCCCTCCAGCTCGCTGATGACCTCGGGCAATTGCAACCCGATCAACAGGAACGCGAACGACTCCAGGATCAGCACAACGGATTGCCACAGCGCGAAATCCTGCAGTCGCGTCGCGTAGCCGGCGTGCGCCGAGCGCTGCCCCAGGATCAAGGCGGCTACCACCACGGCGATCACGCCGGAGCCGTGGATCAGCTCCGCGACGAGGTAGATGACGAACGGGGCGATCAATCCGATCGCGCTCTCCACCACCGGGTCGTCGAGCCGGGAGCGGACGTATGAGATCAGGACGCCGAACGCGATGCCGACGGCCACGCCGCCGACCGCGGCCAGCGCGAAGGTGCCGATCGCGGAGCCCCACGTCGCCGCCGTCCCGATGGCGGCCGCGAGCGCCACCTTGTAGGCGGTCAGCGCCGTCGCGTCGTTGAGCAG
The DNA here is from genome assembly GCF_000243415.2 of Mycolicibacterium tusciae JS617. The sequence goes on along the minus strand of NZ_KI912270.1, from coordinate 3,574,290 downwards.
GCTCTCACCACCGAGCAGAACCATGGTTCGTCGGGGTAGGCCCAGCCTCCTGCCGATCGCCGTCGCCGATACCGCGTCGGGCGGCGCCACGACCGCACCGAGGGTCAGCGCCGCGGCGGCAGTCAGCTCGGGAACCGTCTTGTACGCCACGAACCCGACCGCGAACGTCGTGGCCAGCGGAAGTCCAACCGCCAAAAGGCTGATGGGCCGAAGGTTCTTCCTCAGCGCGACGTAGCTGCTCTCGGTGCCCGCCGACCACAGCAGCGGCGGCAGAATCACATACAGGACCAGCTCGGGTTCGAGCACGACGTCGTGCAGTCCGGGCAGGTTGCTGGCCAGTAGTCCCGCGATGACAAGGGCCAGCGGCGCGGAGACATCAAAGCGGCGTGCCACGGCGGCCAGCAGGATCGACACCATCAGAACCGCCAGCAGTGATGCACCCACGTCGCCAAGCCTCCTGTGTCGTGATCCGTATCGTGATTCCCATGCTGAGGAGATCACGCGAGCGTGAGGCGAAACCCGCCACGGTCCCCAACACGAAGGCCACCGGAACATGCGAACACCTCGAAGCCGCAATTGATGCCGCCGAGCCGAATCCGCCTACGCAGGCACATTGCCAGGACTGCACCCAGGACGGTAAGGACGCATGGGCGCACCTGCGCATGTGCCTGACGTGTGGGCACGTCGGATGCTGTGATTCCAGCCCGCACCAGCACGCCAACGAACACTTCCAACAGACCGGTCATCCGCTGATGCGGTCCATCGAACCCGGTGAGAACTGGCGGTGGTGCTACATCGACGCCCGCGTGGGCTGACATCTGGCAGGCTGGACGCGCGATGAGTGAAACGACCGACAGCGACGACCCGCGCGAGCTAGAAGCCCAAGTCGACTCCGACGAGCCTGAGACGGGGCCAGAACCCAGTCTCGAACCCAGTCTGGAACCCACGGTTGCAACCGAACCTGCCACCCCCGCGGGTGCCACGGTGATGTTGCTCGGTTCCGGTGAGTTGAGCCGTGAGTTGACGCTGGCGTTCCAGCGCCTCGGAGCCTCGGTCATCGCGGTGGACCGCTACGCCGATGCGCCCGCTCACGGTGTGGCCGATCGATCGGCGGTCGTCAAGCTGAACGACGCCGAGGCGCTGACCGCCGTGATCGAGAAGGAGCGCCCGCGTTACGTGGTGGCCGAGGCGAACCTGATCGCCGCGGACGCGCTGATCGCGGTTGCCGAGCGCGGCGACATCGAGGTGTTCCCGACTCCGCGCAGCACCCGGCTCTCGCTGGACCGCGAAGGGTTGCGGCGGCTTGCGGCCGACGAGCTGGGCCTGCCCACGGCTCCGTTCTGGTTCGCCGGTTCGGCCGAGGAGCTGACCGCCGTCGCCAAGCACGCCGGTTTCCCACTGGTCGTCAAGCCGGTCTCGGCGGCACCCGGTGAGGGTGAGTCGGTGCTGCTGCGCCACGAAGACGTGGCGCCGGCCTGGCAACGTGCGATTGCCGCGGGCCGGATCCCGCACAACCGGGTGATCGCCGAGACGGTCGTCGAGGTCGACTTCGAGGTGACGCTGCTGACCATCCGCACCGTCGGACCGACCGGTCCGGTGGTTCAGTTCTGCGAGCCGATCGGCCACCGGCAGCTCGACGGCGATGTGCTCGAGTCGTGGCAGCCTCAGCAGTTGTCACCCGCCGCCCTGGATGCCGCGAAGTCGATCGGCGCGCGGATCGTCAACTCGCTGGGTGGGCGAGGCGTGTTCGGCGTCGAGGTGCTGGTACGTGGCGATGAGGTCTACTTCGACAACGTCCGGCCGCGGCCGTACGACAGCGGTCTGGTGACACTGCGCTCGCAACGACTGTCGCAGTTCGAACTGCACGCGCGCGCGATCCTCGGATTGTCGGTGGACACCATCATGGTTTCGCCGGCCGCCGCGGAGCTCAGCTACGCCGGGGCCGACGCGACGGAAAGCGGCGCCGCCGACCGCAACGCCGTGCTCGCCGAGGCGCTCACGGTCGCGGAAAGCGATGTCCACCTGTTCGGCCGGCCGGACGAGACCGAGGGGCGCCGCCGGCTCGGCGTAGCGCTCGCGACGGCGCCGGACCCGATCATCGCCCGGGATCGCGCCCGCCGCGTATCCGCGACGCTGCGCAAACTCTGGTAGCCCGTGACTGAACCTGAGCCTGCCGCCCGGCGCACCGCGCTGCCGTTTTTCGCCGCGCTGGCAATCATTGGAATTGTCGTGATCGCAATTGGACTGGTGAATTACTTCTCCGACGACGAGCTGACCCCGCAGCAGCAGGTCGTGCGGGCCGCGGTGGCGCAGAACGATGCGCTGCAGAAGGAGAACTACGCCGACTTCCGGACTAACACCTGCCGGTCGGAGCAGGGTACCGAGGCTGAAGTCATTGCCGCTCAACGTGATTCGAAAGAGAGGCAGGGTCGGCGACTCATCGACGACGTCACCGACGTGGTGGTCAACGGCGATGATGCGACGGCCAAGGTGACCTACCAATTCGACAAGACGCCGGACACCAAAACCGATGTCGAAACAACATTCGTGCGCGAGGACGGGGCATGGAAGGTCTGTACACCGGTCTCCAGCTAGCTGTGGGACACTCACGACCGTGACGTATGCCGGAGACATCACGCCTGAGGAGGCCTGGAAACTGCTGTCCGATGACCCCGAGGCCGTGCTGGTCGACTGTCGTACCGACGCCGAATGGCGGTTCGTCGGGGTGGCCGATCTGTCCAGCCTCGACCGCGAGGTTGTCTACGTCCAGTGGAACAGTTCGGACGGCAGGCACAACGACGATTTCGTCGAGGATCTCAAGGCTGCGGGCGTCACGCCCGGTGACCGTCCCGTGGTGTTCCTGTGCCGCTCCGGCAACCGCTCGATCGGCGCCGCCGAGGCCGCAACCGAGGCGGGGATCGCACCGTCTTACAACGTGCTGGACGGCTTCGAAGGCAACCTCGACGAGCACCGGCACCGTGGCGGCACGGGCTGGAAGGCTGTTGGCCTGCCGTGGAGGCAGTCATGAGCCCTGATGTGCCGTCCGTTCGCAAGCCCGCCGAGCTGCCCGAGGGCGTGAGCCAGGCGACCATCGGTGTGCGCGGGGGCCTGTTGCGGTCCAATTTCGAGGAGACCGCAGAGGCGATGTACCTCACGTCGGGGTATGTCTACTCCTCGGCGTCGGAGGCGGAGAAGGCGTTCACGGGTGACATCGACCGCTACGTCTACTCGCGCTACGGAAACCCGACCATCTCGATGTTCGAGGAGCGGCTCCGGCTGATCGAGGGCGCGCCGGCATGCTTCGCGACAGCCACGGGCATGGCGGCGGTCTTCACGTCGCTGGGTGCGCTGCTCGCCGCCGGTGACCGATTGGTCGCTGCGCGCAGCCTTTTCGGGTCGTGCTTCGTGGTGTGCAACGAGATCCTGCCGCGCTGGGGTGTGGAGACGGTGTTCGTCGACGGCGATGACCTCTCGCAGTGGGAGGAGGCGTTGTCGGTGCCCACGGCGGCGGTGTTCTTCGAAACGCCCTCGAATCCGATGCAGCAGTTGGTGGACATCGCCGCGGTGTGTGAGATGGCCCATGCTGCCGGTGCAAAAGTGGTGCTGGACAATGTGTTTGCCACACCGATCCTGCAGCAGGGCATGCCGCTGGGGGCCGATGTGGTGGTGTATTCGGGTACCAAGCACATCGACGGGCAGGGCAGAGTGCTCGGTGGTGCGATCCTCGGCGACAAGCAGTACATCGACGAGCCCGTGCAGAAGCTGATGCGGCACACCGGCCCCGCGCTGAGTCCGTTCAACGCGTGGACGTTGCTCAAGGGTCTGGAGACGCTCGCGTTGCGGGTGGAGCACCAGAACGCGTCGGCGCATCGCGTCGCAGAGTTCCTCGAGAACCATCCCGCGGTGAGCTGGGTGCGTTATCCGTTCCTGGAGTCGCATCCGCAGTACGACCTGGCGAAGCGCCAGATGACCGGGGGCGGAACGGTTGTCACGTTCGAACTCGCCGGAGGCAGTAAGGAACGCGCGTTCGAGGTGCTCGACAAGCTGCGAATCGTCGACATCTCCAACAACCTCGGCGACTCCAAGTCGTTGATCACACATCCGGCCACCACCACGCACCGTGCCATGGGTCCGGAGGGTCGCGCCGCGATCGGGCTCGGTGACGGAGTCGTGCGAATCTCGGTGGGGCTGGAGGGAACCGAGGATCTCATCGGCGATCTCGACCAAGCGCTGGCCTAGGTGTCTTAGGTGTCGCGCAAGTCCCAGGCAAAGCAGGCTCGCCGCAAAAAGCGGCAGTCGGCCCAGAACTCGCGATGGCTCCCCGACACCGTTCTCGACGGGCTCTCCGGTGACATCGAACTCGCTGCGGTCCTAGAACGACTCGACGAGCGAATCACCGAGCGCGGTTGGGTTTTCGACGAAGAGCTCTCCGATGACGAGTCGGCGCTTTGGTATTTCATTCCGTCGACGGCCGAGGTGTCCGATGACGGGGAGGTGGTATCGGTAACCACGATCGCGATGACCCCCGACGATGCTGACGTCGTCCACGTCGTGTTCGTGGGAACCGCCGACGACTACCAGTTCGGGCTCGAGGAGTTGTTCGAGAATCTCGACGTGATCGAGAGTTTCCGGATGGGGCACCCGATCCCGGAGTTCGGCTAGATTTCCGCGGGGCCGTCGATGACGCCCTGGGCGTGCTGCGCGCGCTGCTCGTAGGCCTGCCGCGCCTTGGCGTCGAAGGACATGAACACCGTGTCGTTGCCCATCTTGCGCGAAAGCCACCGGCGACGCTTCGCTGACATCACCGGGGTGATCGCGGCGAAGAACCGACCCCACGGCGGCACCGATGCCAGCGTGATGGGCTTGTCGAGCACCTTGACCACGGCGGCCGCGATGTCCTCTGGCTCTACCGGCTTCTGCGCCGCCGATGTGTGGGTCCCGGTGATCAACTCGGTGTTGGTGAATGTGGGCATCACGCAACTGACTTCGACACCCTGCGACGCGAACTCGTCGGACAGTCCGCTCGACAGTCCGACCACCGCGAACTTGCTGCCTGCGTAGACAACCTGTCCGGGCACGGCCAGCATGCCTGCAAGTGAGGCGATGTTGACGATGTGGCCGCTGCGGCGGGCGACCATCTCGGGCAACACCAACTGGCATCCGGTGATTACGCCGTACAGGTTCACCTCGATGGTGGAGCGGATGGTCTGTTCCGACTGCTCCAGGAACGGTCCGATCGGCATTACGCCGGCATTGTTGATCAACACGTCGATGTGGCCGCCGCCGTCGGTACGCGCCTTGTCGAGGAATGCCGCGAAGGATTCGCGATCGGTGACGTCCAGCGGATAGCCCGAGACCGACCCCAGGTTGGTCAGCTTGGCGACGGCCGATTCCTGCAGGGCCACCTCGCGATCACCGATGACCACGCGTGCGCCCCGCTCGAGCAGCGCCTTGGCGGTGGCATACCCGATGCCGCGGGCAGCGCCGGTAATCGCGATGGTTCTGCCGCGGATGTTGTCCATGCGGCCGAACTTTACACCTGTCAATTTTTGGTGCGAAGCGGCGCGATCGACACGCGATTTGTCGGCAGGCCGGGATAAAATCGCACACATGTTCGAGTCAATCGATGAGGCGGGTTTGGTCGCCACGGTCGAGGAGGCCGCGCGTGCGGAGGCTGCGGCCGGTGCGTTGCGGCTGGCCGCGATCGGTGAGTTGACCGCCCGCCGCGTCGATGATGAGGACGAACGGGCGTTGTGGGCCTGCGATTTCTGGGATTCGGCGGCCGCTGAGGTGGCGGCGGCGATGAACATCAGCCATCGGAAAGCGTCGGGGCAGATGCGTATCGCTGAGGCATTGCGCGATCACCTGCCGCTGGTGGCCGAGTTGTACCGACTGGGTCTGCTGAGTACTCGGGTGGTGTGCGCGATTACCTGGCGCACGCGCCTGGTAACCGACACTGCGGTGTGGGCGTTGATCGACGCCGCGCTGGTCAAACGCGCCGAGCAGTGGGGTCCGCTTTCCGACGACAAACTCAAGTCCGCGGTCGATGCGCTGGTACTGGAGTTCGATCGACATGCGGTGATCGACAGTCAGGCCGAGGCGCGTACCCGGGACTTCGTTGTCGGGTATGTCGATGACGAGGCCGGTGTCGCGTCGGTGTGGGGCAAGCTGCTGGCAGCTGATGCCGCGGTGCTGGACAAGAAGGTCGCGGCGATGGCGGCCACGGTGTGTGACAACGACCCCCGCTCTGCGGGTGAGCGCCGCGCTGATGCGTTGGGGGCGTTGGCCAACGGCAACCACCACCTCCCTTGTGCCTGCGAATCACCAACTTGTTCGGCACGGGCTGAACAGCCCGCGCCGAAATCCTCTGTGGTGGTCAATGTCTACACCGATCAGGAAACCCTCGACAGTGCACAGGCCGCCGCCACAGCCCAGGCGGCGCCGACGACCCCGGCATCCTCGACCCCCTCGTCTGCGGGAACGGCGATCCTGTCGGGCACCGAGGCGATCCCGACCCCGCTGCTGGCGCAGCTGTTACGCAACGGCGCCAAACTGCAACCCTTGTGCACACCACCCGAAGAAGAGCCGGAACCTGGCTATCGGCCGTCGGCGAAAGTAAAGCGTTTTGTCCAAGCTCGGGACATGACGTGCCGGTTCCCGGGGTGCACCATGCCCGCAGAGTTCTGCGACATCGATCATGTGATTCCGTACCCGCTCGGAGCCACACATCCGTCGAATCTGGCGTGCTTGTGCCGAAAACACCATCACCTCAAGACGTTTTGGACGGGCGACTGGGAGCTCAAGCTTCTCCCTGATGGTGCGGCGGTGTGGACGTCGCCGACGGGGCGCACCTACACCACCCATCCGGGGTGTCGAAGTTACTTTCCTGACTGGGACACCGACACCGGGGAACTCCCACCATCATCGATACCTCAGACATTCAGTACCGAGCGCGGTGTGATGATGCCCCACCGCAAACAAACCCGCGCCAAAGACCGCGAAGCACGCATCAAAGCCGAACGCGAACAGAACAATTCAGACCCGCCAAACGATCCGGACCCGCCACCGCTCTAAGCGCCGTCAGGACGCCGACTCCATTTTGCGGAGTTCCTTGAGCAATACCTTCGAGACTCGCAGCGCCAACGCGGGCGAGAGCCGCTCCAGGTACCACCACCCCTTCCACCACCCGGGCACGATGATCATGGCGTCGTTGCGTAACACTGCGCGCACGACGCGTTGGGCGAACCTTCCGGCATCCATGGGCCGCAACCGATCCCAGGACTTCTGGAACTCCTCACGAGTGAGGCCCGGCGCGTTGATTCGCCCGTACTCGCCCCCAGTGAGGATCGGGGTCCGGATGACGCCAGGACACAGGGCCGAGACCCGTACGCCGTGTCGCTCGGCCTCAAGCCGCATCGATCTCGAGATCGCGACGACGGCATGTTTGGTGGCGGTGTAGCTCGCTTGGCCCACCGTGGTGGTCAGCCCGGCCATCGACGCCGTGTTCACGATGTGGCCGGAGCCCTGACGGATCATCACCGGGTAGACGGCCTGAATTCCATGCACCACACCGCGCAGGTTCACGTCGAAGACATCGTTCCAATCGTCGAGCGAGTACGAGTCGATCTCACCGGACACACCGATGCCGGCGTTGTTAAACAGGAAATCGATCCGCCCCGATTCCTGCACTGCCGCGGCCACCGCACCTTCGAACATGGCGGGGTCGCGCACATCGAGTTCGATCGCATGCACCTCGGCGCCGCCATCGCGAAGGCGTTGCGCCAACTCCTGTGCCCGGCCGATCTGACGATCGGCGATCCAGACCTGGGCGCCGCCATTCGACAATTCGGTACTGAGCGCGGCTCCGATACCCGACGCGCCTCCAGTGACGAAAGCAACCCGTCCTGAAACGCTCGATCGCATTGCGAAAGGATAGGCGTTCGTCGTGGCCGACATGCGCGCAGTTCAGATCAGCGTGAGTGAATCCCCTGCTCCGGAATGCATGCACGCGTCCTGCGTTGGACAGTTAAGTGATGAGCATGACGACACTCGATGAGCTCCGCTTCGTGGCGGTGAGCCAGCACGACCCGCTGGCCGCACCGCTGCTCGCCGAGTTGGCCGTCGAGTACGCCGGCCGATACGGCGGCACCGAGCAGCGGGTCATGAAATGGCTGCTCGAGGAGTATCCCGCCGAAGATTTCACCCCACCGAACGGTGCTCTGCTGATCGGTCTTCTCGACGGTCTTCCCGTCACCGGCGGTGCGTTCAGGCGATTCGACGACACGAGGGCCGAACTCAAGCGGGTCTGGACCGACAGCAGGTATCGGCAGCGCGGCTACGCGAAGGCCGTGCTGGCCGAACTCGAACGCGAGATAGCGGCGCGGGGTTATCGCCGCGTCTACCTCACGACCGGAAACCGTCAGCCAGAGGCCGAGGCGCTCTATCTGTCGTCGGGATACACCCGGCTTGCCGGCCCGCTCCCCGCCGCGGGTGAGGCCTACCCGGTTGCCTTCGAGAAGGAGCTGTGATGTCCGGGCCTTTGCATCTCGGGGTCGCGCTGGACGGCTACGGCTGGCACCCGGAGGCCTGGCGCCACACACCCGACGGCCAGCCCGTCACCAGCGGTCGCTACTGGTCCGACCTGGCCGCCACCGCCGAGCATGGGCTGCTGGACTTCGTCACCTTCGACGACGCCCTCACCCCACAGCGGCGCCGCCGGGCCGAGATCGATCCGCGGTGGCTCGCAGGACGACCCGACGCCGTCCTCATTGCATCCAGGGTGGCCCCGGTGACCAACCACATCGGACTGATACCGGTCGCGACCGTGACCCACACCGAACCGTTCCATGTATCCAAAGCGATTGCCACGCTTGATTTCGTCTCCCATGGACGGGCGGGTTGGCAGGTCAGGGTCAGCGGCCGCCCACATGAGGCAGAGCTGTTCGGTCGCCGCGACGTCAGCGCTGTCGACCTGTTCGACGAAGCCTCCGACGTCGTCGAAGTCGCCCGCCGGCTATGGGACAGCTGGGAAGACGACGCCGTCATCCGCGATGTGGCCAGCGGGCGATTCATCGACCGCGACAAGCTGCACTACATCGACTTCGAGGGCAGGTACTTCTCGGTGAAGGGTCCGTCGATCACCCCACGCCCACCACAGGGACAGCCGGTGATAGCCGCCCTGGCGCACGCCCATCCCGCCTACGAATTCGCCGCGCGCAGCGCGGATCTGGTCTTCATCACTCCTCAAGACGACGACTCGCTTCGCTCCATCATCGAGGGGGTCACGCAGGCGGGCGGGCGCGAACTCAAAATCTATGCCGACGTGTTCGTATCCTTCTCCGGTATCACCGATACGCGGTCGGATGCGCTGGTCTTCGACGGCACACCCGCAGAACTGGTCGAGTTGCTCGGCCGATGGCAGCGGTCCGGCATCGACGGAATCCGGCTGCGCCCCGCCGTCAACGCCATCGATCTGCCGATCATCGTGGACGAGGTGGTGCCGATTCTACAGCGGGCGGGCCGGTTCCGCACGGCGTACGACGACGGCGAGACCATGCGCGAACGTCTCGGCCTGCCGGTCGCCGAGAATCGTTACGTCAAGGCGGAGCGCTCATGACCGTCCCGCTTTCGATACTGGACCTCTCACCGATCAGCGAAGGTGCCGATGCTGCAACGGCATTGCGTAACTCGGTGGACCTCGCCCAACGCGCCGAGCAGTGGGGCTACCAGCGCTACTGGGTCGCCGAACACCACTTCGCCGCGGTCGCGTCCGCGCAGCCCGCAGTTCTCATCGGTCAGATCGCCGCCGCCACCAACACGATTCGGGTCGGCGCGGCCGCAGTCCAACTCGGCCAGACGACCGCCATTGCGGTCGTCGAGAGCTTCGGCATCCTCGACGCGTTTCACCCCGGTCGCATCGATCTCGGTGTCGGGCGGTCCGGACAGCGGCGCAGGGAGGCGATGAATGACGCCGCGTCAACGCCGAAGCCCGAGCCGCCCACTGAATGGCGCGACGTCGGTGGTGTCGTCGTACCACCGCCGTTCGATATCAGCGCGCAGATGCGCAACCCGCGGTTGCGTGCAAAGCTCTCGGTCCTGCAGCAGCCCGAGGCGGTTGCGCCGGACTTCGCCGATCAGGTCGGCGACATCCTGGCGATGATCGGCGGAAGCTACCGCATCGTGCTTGCGGACCGCACAGTCGATGCGCACGCCACCCCCGGGGAGGGTGCGGCCGCGTTGACGCCGTGGGTGTTCGGCAGCAGCAGGGGTCAGAGCGCACAGGTCGCAGGCGCCCGCGGACTTCCCTTCGTGGCGAGTTACCACATCACACCAGCGACGGCCTTGGACGCGATCGACGTCTATCGCGCAGCCTTCCGACCTTCGGCGGCGTTGGCCGAGCCCTACGTGGTGGTGTCGGCCGACGTCGTGGTCGCCGACGATACCGCGGCCGCGCGTCATCTGGCGTCGAGCTACGGCCACTGGGTGTACTCGATCCGGGCTGGCGACGGGGCCGTCCCGTACCCGGACCCCTGCTCCGTCGAACCGCTGTCGGATGAACAGCTGCAGATCGTGAAAGACCGCACTGCAACGCAATTCGTCGGCGATCCCGATGAGGTCGTGAGCAAGCTCGAAAACCTGCAACGCGTCACCGCCGCCGACGAACTCGTCATCACCTCCGTCACGCACGACCATTCCGACCGGCTGCACAGCCACGAACTACTCGCGAAGAGGTGGGGACTATGAGCCGACGAGAGGGTAAGGACCGCAAGCCGATTCATCTGGCCGCACATTTTCCCGGCGTCAACAACACCACGGTCTGGTCCAGTCCGGAATCGGGCAGTCAGATCGAGTTCGACTCGTTCATCCACCTGGCCCAGACTGCCGAGCGAGGTCTATTCGACTTCTTCTTCCTCGCTGAAGGCCTTCGGCTGCGCGAACACCGCGGACACATCCACGATCTCGATGTCGTCGGCCGGCCCGACACGTTCACGGTGCTCGCCGCCCTGGCCGCGGTCACCGATCGTCTCGGCCTGACCGGGACCATCAATACGACCTTCAACGAACCATTCGAAGTCGCACGACAATTCGCTACCCTCGACCACCTGTCCGACGGCCGTGCCGGCTGGAACATGGTCACCTCGTCGGACGCGTTCACCGGCGAGAACTTCCGCCGCGGAGGGTTCCTCGACCACTCCGAGCGCTACAAGCGGGCCGAGGAGTTCGTCACCGTCGCCCACGAGTTCTGGGACAGCTGGGCACCCGACGCCGTCGTGGCCGATCGCGACAGCGGAATCTACGTCGACCCCAGCCGCATTCGTGTCGTCGAACACCGGGGACCCCAGTTCGACGTGCGAGGTGTCGCCACCCTGCCGCCCGCACCGCAAGGCCACCCCGTACTGCTGCAGGCGGGTGACTCCGCCGACGGCCGGGCCTTCCTGGCCAAATACGCCGATGCGGCATTCACCATGCACTCCTCCTTGGAGGCCGGCCAGGCCTACTACTCCGACGTCAAGAGCCGCGCCGAGTCGTACGGGCGAGACCCCGATCGGCTCAAGGTGTTTCCGGCGGCCACGTTTGTGCTCGGCCACACCGCCGAGGAGGCCGCAGACAAGGCACGTCATATCAGGCACCAACAAGTGACGCCGCAGACCGCGATCGCGATGCTCGAACAGGTATGGCAGCGCGACCTGTCCGGCTACGACCCCGACGGTCCGCTGCCCGCTGTCGAACCAGCCGCCGATCCCACCGTCACCCAGGGGCGGGTGCGCCACGGCGATCCCAAGGCCGTGGCCGCCGCATGGCGTGAACGCGCTGACGCAGGCAACCTGTCCATTCGCGAACTTGTCATCGCCGTTACCAGCCGCGAGCAGTTCGTCGGCACCGCCGCGCAGGTCGCCGAACAGATCGACCTGCACGTGCAGTCGGACGCCTGCGACGGGTTCATCCTGGTGCCTCACCTCACGCCGCGAGGGCTCGACGAATTCGTCGACGACGTGGTGCCGTTGCTTCAGGAGCGGGGCACCTTCCGCACCGGATATTCCGGGCATACGCTGCGGGATCATCTCGACATATAGGCTGGCCCGCAGGTGTCGTGGCGACACCGGGAGTGGAAATGTCCTTGTCTCAGACGGCGGTCGGGTGGCTGCTCCTCGCCGCCGCCGCGCTGACGGCGGTCTTCGGCTTGACGTCGCGGGTAGTCATCGGTCGCAGGCGCGACACCAAGCCGGTGCGGGCCATGGTGCGTACGTTCCGCAGGACCGGGATCGCGCGGGTGCTGTTCGGCCGCTTCGAGAGTGACGTGCTCGACGACGACGAACTGGACAGCATGATCCTGATGCCCACCGTAGTGGTGACCTGCGGGTTCTGTCTTACGTCGCTGTTCCTGCTCGGCTACAACACGCTCGCCTGATTGCCGGCTCAATCGGCGGAAGCCTGAGACAGGGCTTTTTCAGAGGCCTCCCGGATCGAACCCCGCCACACCCGGCCGTGGCCAGGAAGCAGTACCTCGGTGTCCAGCAGTCCGAGCGCTGCCAGGCTGCGCAGGCAGCCGTCCTCGTCGTGGTTGAACAGCTTCGGCAGCAGCTGCGGCCCGGTATGCGATGCCAGCGGGTGGCCGGTGACCAAGGCGTCGCCGGCGACCAATACACCGTCCACCAGGAACGAGCAGTGCCCGCCGGTATGTCCAGGGGTGGGAATCGCCACCGGCGCGCCGGGGAGGCCGGCGGCGACCTCTTCGGTCAGCGCCTGCGTGGTCGGGATGCCGTCGTGGGTCATCCCGCCCTTTCGGGTGATCGCCACGGACCACTTGAGATAGCGCGGCTGCCAGATGTGTTTGGCGATATCGACCGGCGAGACCTGCTCCAGGTACTCCCGCTTGGAGTGGGCGACCTCGGCGGCGTGGCAATACACCGGTGTGCCATGGGTTTTCGCGAACCAGATGGCAGATCCGAAGTGATCGATGTGGGCGTGTGTCAACAGGATCGCGCGGAGATCGTCGATGCCGAAGCCGAGCCGGCGCAGTGAGTCCAGCACGTCGTCCCGATTGCCGGGGAAGCCCGTGTCGATGAGGATCACGCCGTCGCCGTCGGCGACCAGAGTCCAGTTGACGAGATCGGTGTAGGTGAAGTGGACGCGGTCGGTGACGGCGTCCAGCGCTGCTGCCATGACGCGAGTGTAGGCAGGAGGGTAGAAATAACAGCGTGCCTGAACTGAAACTCGGATATAAGGCGTCGGCGGAGCAATTCGCCCCGCGGGAACTCGTCGAGCTCGGCGTGGCCGCCGAAGCGCACGGCATGGACAGCGCGACCGTCAGCGACCACTTTCAGCCGTGGCGCCACGAGGGTGGCCACGCGCCGTTCTCGCTCGCCTGGATGACGGCGGTGGGCGAGCGCACGCAGCGGCTGGTTCTCGGCACGTCGGTACTGACGCCGACGTTCCGCTACAACCCAGCCGTCATCGCGCAGGCCTTCGCGACCATGGGCTGCCTCTACCCCGACCGGATCTTCCTCGGCGTGGGCACCGGTGAGGCCCTCAACGAGATCGCGACGGGTTACGAGGGTGACTGGCCCGAGTTCAAGGAGCGCTACGCCCGCCTGCGCGAGTCCATCCGACTGATGCGCGAGCTGTGGCTCGGCGACCGCGTCGACTTCGAGGGCGAGTACTACAACACCAAGGGCGCATCGATCTACGACGTGCCCGAGGGTGGCATCCCGATCTACATCGCCGCGGGCGGGCCGCAGGTCGCCAAGTACGCGGGCCGCGCGGGCGACGGGTTCATCTGCACGTCCGGCAAGGGTGAGGAACTCTACAAGGACAAGCTGATCCCGGCGGTGAAGGAGGGTGCGGAGGCCGCCGACCGCGACCCCGACAGCATCGACCGGATGATCGAGATCAAGATCTCCTACGACCCCGATCCGAAGCTGGCGCTGGAAAACACCCGGTTCTGGGCTCCGCTGTCGCTGACCGCCGAGCAGAAGCACAGCATCAACGATCCGATCGAGATGGAGAAGGCCGCAGACGCACTGCCCATCGAGCAGGTCGCCAAGCGGTGGATCGTCGCATCGGATCCCGACGAGGCGGTCGAAATGGTCGGCCAGTACGTCAAGTGGGGGCTGAACCACCTGGTGTTCCACGACCCGCGGCATGACCAGCGCCGCTTCCTCGAGCTGTTTCAGAAAGACCTGGAGCCCCGGCTTCGCAAGCTCGGCTGAGCTGACGCGCGGAATCGAACCAGCACAACATGATTCGGGTGTTGGCGGCCGCCCTCGGCGTGCTCGCTTTCGCTGTCGGTGCCGCTGGCTTGGTGTCGCGCTATCTGCCTATCGACAACGAGGTCATCCTCGTCGTCGCCGCGGCATCGCCGTACCTGACGGTCTCGGGCGTGGTCGCGATGATCCTGTTCGCCCTCGGACAACGCTGGATGCTGACGATCCTCGCTGCGGTGCTGTGCGTGGTGATGGTCGGCGTCCAGCTGCCCAGGTTCATCGGGCCTGAGAAGGCGGCGGTTCCGAGCGTGGCGGTCAGGGTGGTGACCGCCAATCTTGGTTTCGGACGGGCAGATCCGGGCGCAGTCACCGAGCTGGCGCTTTCGTCGGCCGATGTGCTGGTGATCCAGGAGCTGACTCCGGAAGCCGCGGCGGGGTTGTCCTCAGCCGGGCTGGACGAGACGTTTCCGCACGGTGTGCTGAACCCGGAGAACAAAGCGTTCGGTATCGGGGTGTGGAGCCGGTATCCGATCCTCGATTCCGCGCATATCGAGGGTTACCAGATGCCGATGCTGAGGCTTTACATCCAGGTCCCGGGGGTGAAGTTCGCGACGACCATCCTGGCGGTGCACCTCGCCGCGCCGTGGGTGCAGCCGCTGCATTACTTCCGCAACGACCTTGCCCGCTTCCCGGACACCTTGCGCGAGGTAGCCCGCGATGCCGGCTCGGGCGCGGTGATCGTGGCGGGTGACCTCAACTCGACCATCGACATGGAGCCGTTCCGCAAGTTCCTCGCGGAGGGCTATCGCGACGCGGGGGAGCAGGTGGGCGCGGGTCTGACCCGCACGTATCCGAGTAAGCCCTGGCGCAAGCCGATGATCGGCATCGACCACGTGCTCGTCTACAACAGCGTCGCGTCGGCGGTGCGCACCGTCGAACTGCCCGGCTCCGACCATCGCGGACTGGCCACCATCATCGAGGTTCCGGTCGACCCGACCGCCAGCTATCCAGTGGTCTAGGGGCTGGGTGGCGGCGGCGTAGGTTCGACGACCTTGTACACCCGGAATCGTTCTTCGCCAGTGGGACCTTCGATCGACATCACGTAGACGGCCTTGCCTGCGCCGTCCTTCCAGAACGTCGGATAGCGCAGCGTGACAGCGTCTGCCGCGGTCACGTCCGGATTGCTCACGATGATGTACTGAACGCCAGATTCGTAGGGCCGATTCAAAGCACTGATGAAGTCATAGTCACTGGTGATGACGAACTGCTGCGGCCTATCGGAGGCCAACCATATTGCCCAAGTGTTGAACGTGTCCATCAGTACCGAGCCAGGCGGCAGCTGCTTGCGGTCGAGATAGTCGGCGATGGTGCGTTCGTTCATATTGAGCCGGCGGAACCACAATTCCTCTTGAGTGAACTCGTTCGGGGACAGCAGCGAATTGATTCCGAACTGGAGCTGCTGGTTGCCAATTCGCGCGTCTAGCGTCGCATAGAACGTCGAAGGACCGGCGATGAAGGTCGAGGCGGCGATCAAGGCTGCACTAGCCTTCCGGGTCCATGTCGCCGTTCCGCGACGGTGGCGCTTTGCGATGTCTGCGGGGCCCGGACGCCAACACGCCAGTGCGAGGATCACGACCAGTGGCACCGCAGTGATGTAGTAGCGGAACCACCCGAACGTCGTCGACGTGTACTGACCGTAGATCGAGAAAACGAGGATGGGCCCGATGACAGCGATCGGAACCAGCGGATCAAAACGTCTGTGCAGGAATGCGACTGCGCCGGCGAATCCACATGCGATGAGCACGAAGGGCTGAGCAGCCAAGAGCATTGCGAAGATGAGCGGCAAGTTCGCGAAAACCGAACCCGACGACTCACCTGCGCGGGCCATCGATGCCGTCACCTGGTTTTCGTTGCCGTACAGCGAGGAGAACTGCGCAAAGAACTCGTCAGGAGGAATTGTCAATACCTGTGGATCGGGGTGTTTCAGGCGACCTCCGTTTCGGTTGATTCGGCCGGCTCGGGCGGTGTGATGTCGGCGGGGCGTTCGAGTAGCTTGCCTTTGTGGAAGACGGCGCCGGCACGGACGAGGGCGACCAGGTGGGGTGCGTTGACTGCCCGCCACCGGGCTTGTGCGGCGTCGATAAGCTTGTAGGCCATGGCAATTCCGGCCGCGCGGGATCCCGGCCCCTTGGTGACCTTCGTCCGCAATCGCACGGTGGCGAAGGTTGATTCGATCGGATTCGTGGTGCGCAAGTGGATCCAGTGTTCGGCTGGGTATTTGTAGAACTCCAACAGCACGTCGGCGTCGTCGACGATCTTGGCGACCGCCTTGGGGTACTTGGCGCCGTAGTCGATCTCGAAGGCCTTGATCGCGACCTGCGCGTGGTCGAGGTCCTCGGCGTTGTAGATCTCCCGCATCGCCGCGACCGCACCGGGTTGCGCCGATTTGGGCAGGCAGGAAAGGACATTGGCCTGTTTGTGAAACCAGCAGCGCTGCTCGCGGGTAGCCGGGAACACCTCGCGCATCGCCTTCCAAAAGCCCAGTGCACCGTCACCGACGGCCAACACCGGGGCGATCATCCCGCGGCGGCGACACGACCGCAGCAGATCGGCCCACGACTCGGTCGATTCTCGATACCCGTCGGCCAGGGCGACGAGTTCCTTGCGGCCATCGGAGCGGACCCCGATCATCACCAACAGGCACAGCTTCTCCTGCTCGAGGCGGACCTTGAGGTGAATGCCGTCGACCCACAGGTAGACGAAGTCAGTGCCCGACAGATCCCGGGCCCCGAAGGCCTTGGCCTCCTCCTGCCACTGGCTGGTCAGCCGTGTGATCGTCGTCGCCGAGAGCCCGGCACTGGACCCGAGGAACTGCTCCAAGGCCGGCCCGAAGTCACTGGTCGACAGGCCGTGCAGGTACAGCAGCGGCAGCACCTCAGTCATCTGCGGGGACTTGCGCGCCCACGCCGGCAGGATCGCCGAGGAAAACCGCTGCCGCTCACCGGTATCGGCGTCGATACGCTTGTCGTTGACCCGCGGCGCGGTCACCGCCACCGCGCCCGCGGCGGTCAACACCTCACGCCCGGCGTGGGAGCCGTTGCGGACCACCAGCCGGCGACCGCTCTCATCGAGCTCACCGGCGTGGGCATCGATGTAGGCGGCCACCTCAGCCTTCAGCGCCGCGGCCAGCATCTGCCGGGCGCCGTCGCGCACGATCTCATCCAACAACGACCGACCACCGCCGTCATTGGCGTTGGCCTCATCGGTGTCGTGAACTACGGTGAGCATGGGCGTACCTTCCCAACCAGCGCGTCAACGCCGGTCTTGATCAGAGAACCTTGGACTTCAGATCATCCCCGGGAAGGTGCGCCCACTTTCATGCCGCCCCACCGAGGGTCATCCACAGGTTCTGATCATTGCTCACTCGTCAGCGACGATCCACCCAGTGACTGCCCAAACCACGACCGCGACGGTGATGGGCAGTCCGATGATGAGCAGTGCCGACACCGTCGTCGTCCACCGACGTGCGGCTGGTGCCCGAACAAAGGCGACAATGCCCACCAACAACACAGCTCCGCACGCGGCCGGTACGGCCTCGTAACGCGCGAGATAGCAAACGCCCAGGGCGACCCCAGCCCAGCCGAGATCGCCGATGCGATTCCGCTCGACCCAGCGCAAAAGGTAACGGGCACACCACACCAGGCAGAACATCTGCGCGGCTTCGCTCATCCCGGATCCACCGTAGACGACGATCAACGGGTTGAGCGCGAAGCCGCCGACCGCGATCCAGCGCCAGGCACGAGAAACCCCTCTGTCGATCGCGATTGCCCGAACCATCACCACGA
Source organism: Mycolicibacterium tusciae JS617 (assembly GCF_000243415.2). The sequence continues at coordinate 3,556,241 of NZ_KI912270.1, read as the reverse complement.
GCCCGGCCATGAAGATTGCGCTTTGGGCTGCCCCAGCCAAGCCATAGGTCTTCAGGGGCGCCCACCACTGACTAAGCCAGACGAAGGGGATCTCGACGATACTCGGCAGTGGGTTCCACACGAAGCCGATTGCCGACAGGTGGGGATGACGGCTGAGAAAGGAGTACCCGGCGTTGGCCACTCGGCTAGGTGCGTCGGGATCGAAAAGGTTGTAGCGCAGCACCATAACGCAGCCGAACGCGAAGTAGAGCGTCGCCAGTGCGGCGAAAAGGCAGGTCCCCGGCAGTCGAGACCGCTTATCGCTGTGCTCTGCGGGTGGCGTCGTATCCGACGACGCGACGCGTGTCGGCGGCGGCTCCGCAGCGATGGAAGCGGTCACGACGCTAACGGTGGCGCCGGCGACGAACGACCGTCACGACGATCGCCGAGAGCAGGATGACGAGTGTGGCCACTCCGGAAGTCCACGTCCACCAGCGCCAGCCGGAAGGCGGCGTGATCTCGGCGAAGGTATTGCCCTCGCGGACCGTGAGATTCACGGTTTGGTACTCCGCGCCGGTCGCCACGACATCGCCTGACAGCGAACGCCATCCGCTTTCCTGCGCGTTGATGTAGTCGAAGCTGCGGTCCACGCGCGACCAGTCGCCTTCACCGCTGAGGGCGAGGACCATGCGTCCCTTGTCGGTGAATGCCTGGATGACACCGATGGACCCGTTGAGTTTCAGGTCAGTGCTTGGCCTGCCGTTCACCGTCGCGCTGTCCTTCCCCTTGGCGAGGATCGTCGCGGTGAGACCGCGCTTGGACAGCTCGTCGCCGGGAGCCACGATGAGCAGCCCCGAACTCGAAGCGATTCCATCGTCGAGCGAAGTGAGGCTTGGTCGCAACACCACCGAGGATTGCTGCCCGAGCAGGTTCACCGTCCTCGCCGCGTAATGCAGCTGGGTCGGATCCGACAACGCGACGTCGAACTCCGGCGAGAAGGCCATGGGAAGTGCGCGGAAACCACCCGTCGGAGGCTTACCCGGAGTCACCGAAACCGTCGACGAGGCATCGAGCACAAAAGTGATGCTGTCGTTGAGCGGTCCGCACTGCTGCGTTGGGGTATAGCGCAATTCGATGCCGAGCCCGACGGTGGAGGAGAGCGCTTCGGGCGCGATGTCACCATTTATCTCTACAAAGCCGGAATCGTCGAGCAAATGCGAAGCGACCACCGTGGAGCCCGACCGAATGAGTATCGACCCTTCGCCGCCGCTTACCGGCGTGTAATTCGCGCGCAGTTGAATTTTTGCTTTCGCGATCGGTCCGACGCCGAACTGGGTGGCGTCGAAGCCGACATAGAGAGTGGTTGCACCGATCACCGAGGACTCCGCACTCATGCCGAGCTCAGCGAACGTCTTAACGGTCGCCGATGACACCGAGTTTTCGGAGGCGGCCGTCACCGCCGCTTCGGGTGACTGTGCGAGTTCGTAACGCCGGTCGGTGAATAATTCCACCTGTCGAATGAGATCGACGCCGTTCCCGGTCACCAAAAGCGTCGCCTCTGGCATTCCGGCGTTTATCACCGACAGCCCCGCGGGACCGCCCGCCTTGATGACGATGACACGTGCCAAACCATCGAGATATGTTGCAGGGACGGGGTCATCCGTTGCGTCGACGGCGATGTCTACCGGGATCGGACGATAGAGATTGGTGAGATTGGCGACCAAACTCAACGCAGCTTGCTGGCTCTCCTTGGGCGGGTTCGCCCCGACTCGGATCAGGATCCGGTCGAGGTAGCCAGGCAGAAAGTCAGCCAGGGTCATCGGAAATGGTGATGGCCCGGCGAATGTGGTCGCCAACTGACTCAGCTTTGCAGACGACAGCGGTGCGCAACTGTCGACGGGCGGATTGTCATTGCGCAGAACGAAGGTGAGTGTCATTTCGTCGTCGACAACGTGTGCAACGGAAATGTCGATGGTGAACGGTTGCGTGGATTGGTCAATGGGCGCCGGTATCGTGCCTAGGTAGACGTTCAGCGAGTCGTACACGTCAATCCGGCCAGCGATGGCATTACGCACAGAGCCGATCTGGCCAGTCAACAGCGTCGGCCTCACTCTGTAGGGCGTTGCGATTGTGACGTCGTATTCTCGGTCTGAGCCGCTGACGACTAGCTCGTTCGACTGCCCCAACTCCGCCCAGCTGATCGGTGTGACCGGGGCGATAACTTCGGCCGGACCGACGACGTCAGCCGGTTGGGCGTGCGCGACCGGTACCGCTACCAGCCCACAAATAAGGAGAACGGGGAGAAGAACCCGCGACAATGTCGTCATTGCGCTCTCCTCGGTTCGGTTGTCTGGCCGGTGGACAATCCGTGCACTGTTTTCTCCCAATAGAACGGTCTGAATACGAACTGGTACAACGCTTTCAACGCCGCAACCGACTGCAAGAGCCAATAGATGGGTGACAGTAGAACCGCCCACCAAAGATGCTCTTTTCCAAGAGCGTGAGCGCTGATCAACCCCAGATAGATCGACGCGGGTGCGCCCACCAAGAACATGGCTAGGCATACGTAGTAGGTCACCGGCGGAAACAGCAGGGCGATGAAGTTCGCCTGGCTGCCGACCCAGATCAGGAGGATCAGACTAAGGACAAGATTGAAGGCGCTCGCGAATGGCACCGCGCCTGTCAAGCCGATGAGTCGAAGTGTCTGCTTCAACCCGATCTCGTTGACTAATTCACGCGGATTGCGCAGGGCGACTGCCATCGTTTGGATGTAGCCCTTGTACCACCGCGACCGCTGCCTGATCCAATTGATTACGTCGGAGTTGGCCTCCTCCAACGTCGTTGATTCGAGGATCTGTGTACGGAACCCGTGCCGGGCCAGACGAACGCCCAAGTCGGCGTCCTCCGTGACATTGAACTCGTCCCATCCACCGATCTCTTGCCAAACGCTGGTCCGCATGTGATTCGACGTACCGCCGAGGGGAACGACGCATCCCGCTGCCTCTACGGCCGGCAGAACGAGGCCGAACCACTGTGCGTACTCCAGCGAGAACCAGCGGGTGAGCAGATTCTGATTCTCGTTGTAATACCCAAGCCGAGCTTGGAAGCAGCCCACATCGCGATCGACGCGGCTAAAGGCGACCACCGCGCGCCGTAATTGCAACGGATCCGGGATGTCCTCTGCGTCGTAGATGGTGACGAACTCGCCACGCAGGTCTGGAAGCGACATACCGTAGTTGCAAGCCTTCGGCTTGGTCTTCGGCAGGCTATCCGGCACCACAACGGTGCGGACGGACTCCATCTTGAGGCCGATGACTGCGCGCTGTGTCGCGATGTCGTCTTCCTCGAGGAGCAACAGAATCTCGAGCTTGTCCTTCGGGTACTCGAGGTTGCCGACTCCGTTGATCAGATCGGAGACGATCGACGGTTCTTGGTACACCGGGAGCAGCACCGTGTAGACCGGCAGCTCGAAATCGGGCACCGCCAGCGCGTCGTCATCGCTGATGTTGACCGCCGAGCGGTATCTGAGCCCCCGCACCATCAACCAGTGGCGATCCAGGGTCGTTGCAAGATGCATCGCGACGAGGATTGTGGCGAGCACTGGGAGCAGGTACCGGGGCCACACGATCACGGCGATGAGAATGGGCACAACGACCGCACAGATTCGGAGCACGGACCGACGGTCGAGAGCCGTACGTGCTGACAGGTGATCGGGTAGTTGGCGGAGACCAGCGGTGCTAGTAATGGCCGACCCCCGCTGCCGTCAGGAGCTGGCGGGCCACCATGTGGGCCGTGTCGACGACCTTCTGGTCGACGCGTTCGTCCGGGTCCGGTTGCTGCCTGACAATCCAGACGGCGGGCGCGAGGATGCTTTGCGCCAGCGATAGTGGCACCGGCTTTACCGCGCTTGTGTCTTGTTGCGACACAACGACGTTGATCTGCTGGACCCGGTCTGGCAATCGCCAGACCCACGTCAGTAAATACCAGTCGGACGCTCCTGGTGCCACCGCCGTGTCGCCATCCGTGTGGGCAATCCGCACCGATGTGCCCGCGACATCGGCCGATTTGTAGTTGATCGGTTTGCTGTTCGGATACCAGATGGCATCGGCGAAGTCGTTAAGTGCGCCCGGGTTCGTGGATTCGATGATGTCGATCGCGACGTCGGGCGAAATGCCGTCGCGGTCCAGTCGATAGCGGGTCAGGGTAGTACCGGGACCGACGAACCGCGCGATGAAGGGAAATTGCTCTTCGACGTTCAGTCCGCTCGCTTCGAGCCAGTGGGGTTGGATCTGTGGAGGCTGCGGCGTACGAACCGGAGTGTTCACCGCGAGGACTACCGCGGCGAAAACGCACAACGCGTTGACCGAGAGCTTTGATCGCTGCGGGAATCTCGCTCGCAAGGCGGATTGGACGTGGCGTCGCTGAGTGGGTCGGGTCAGTCGATGCAGGATCGCGGTAATTACGGCAGGAACGGCCCCGGCGCCCAAGGCGACCGCCAACAACAGCGTCAGCCTGTGGTGTGAGGCGGTGACCACGACGGCGGCGACGCTGAAGCCGAGCCCGTAGGTGGTCAGCGCCGCGGCCAATCGCCACTGGATAGCCCGAGTTCGTCCAGCCAGGAACACGGCCACGGAGGCCCCGACGGATGCCACCGCGATCAGTGCCAGGTCGGAACCTCCTAACATCGCGCCGCCGAGCAGGAATGGAAACGGGCTTGCGCACACCAGGGCAAAAAGCCACATGTCCCACAGTTGCGCCACATAGCGGACGCCGAACATCACCGCCGCCGATGCGGCGACCCAGATGATGATCGCGACGAGGTCGAGGTGCCACAGACCGGCGAGGGTTGGATACCGGTTCGAGATCATCCAGAGGAACGAGAGTCCTGCGACCGCGCAGATGATCGCGATGACCCAATCCGATTCCGCATCACTGACGCCGCGCGGCGCGATCTGATAGCCCATCGCGATGATCGCCGTCAGCACCGGAAGGACGACCACGACGACGGCCCGAGAGCCTGCCAACAGATTCTCAGTGGCATCGGCGATTACGAAGGCATAGGCGACGCAGGACAAGAGGCCGATGGCGGCAAGTCGGAGCCAGTGCCGCTGCGATACCGGCATTGAATGAACCGGTGTCGAACGAGTGCGTGGCGTGTCCACTAGTCGAAGTGGCGCGTCCACGAGGTGAAGAGGCGCGTCTATTAGTCGAAGTGGCGCGTCTACGAGGTGAAGTGGCGCGTCTACCAAACGAATCGGGCGCGTGTGAGTGACGGTCGACGGTTCCAAATTTCACCTCGGTGAAGGCCCGGGATCAGGCTGCCAGTTATGATATTTGCTAGGACAAACATGGGACTGAGGACGCTTTTAGGCTGTAACGCAAGCTACCAGCAAATTCCGTAACTCAGTGGGACATATGAGTCAAATCACATGGCCGTCAATAGTTGGCAAACACTCACAGCGGGTACTCCACGCAGTGTGAGCTATCTCGCCGGGCCCCCGAGGCCGTCCCCATGAGCGTACGCGATCTTGATGACGGCCACGTCAACGTCGAGTCAACGGCCATCCCCGCCCCGCAAGCCACGCGCGCTGAGCGAACGGTTTCGCGCTTGCCCTAGGCTGGTCCCGTGCCCGCTGAGCCAACTTCGGGGATCTACATCGCTTCACCAGAAGGCGACACGGGCAAGTCCACAATCGCCCTCGGCATCCTCCATCGGCTGGCCACGAGCGTCGCGAAGGTCGGCGTGTTCCGTCCCATTACCCGCCTCGGTGAGGACCGCGACTACATCCTGGAGCTCCTGCTCTCGCAGGCCACCGCGGGCCTGCCCTACGAGGAGTGCGTTGGCGTCAGCTACCAACAGCTGCACGAGGACCCCGACGCCGCCATCGGTGACATCGTCGACCGGTACCACCGAGTGGCCGACCAGTGCGATGCGGTGATGATCGTCGGCAGCGATTACACCGACGTCGCCGCGCCGAGCGAGTTGTCGACGAATGCGCGCATCGCGGCCAACCTCGGTGCGCCCGTCGTGCTCGCCGTGAAGGCCAAGGACCGCAGCCCCGAACAGGTCGCCCAGATCGTCGACGTGTGTCTGGCCGAGATCCGCACCCAGCACGCACACACCGCGGCGGTGGTGGCCAACCGCTGCGATCCCGGCGGCATGGGCGCCATGGCCGCTGCGCTCGAGCCATTTGGCCCGAAGTGCTACGTGGTGCCCGAGGAGCCGCTGCTGGTCGCACCTTCGGTCGCCGAATTGCAGACAGCTGTCGAGGGCACCGTGATCGCGGGCGATCCCGCGCTGTTGTCACGCGAGGCGATGGACGTGCTGGTGGCGGGAATGACTGCCGAGCATGTGCTGGAGCGGCTGAAGGAAGGCGTTGCCGTCATCACGGCGGGTGACCGCTCCGATGTGGTGCTGGCAGTCGTGAGTGCCCATGCCGCGGAGAACTTTCCATCGCTGTCATGCCTCATTCTCAACGGCGGTCACGAGCTGCACCCGTCCATCGCGTCGCTGGTGTCCGGGCTGCGCCTGCGGCTGCCGATCATCACCACGAGATTCGGCACGTTCGAAACCGCCAGCCGAGTGGCCTCTGCGCGGGGCCGGGTCACCACAACCTCACTGCGCAAGATCGACACCGCACTTACGCTGATGGACGAGCACGTCGATACGGCGGATCTGCTGGCGCAGTTGACCATTGCGATCCCGTCGGTGGTCACTCCGCAGATGTTCACCTACCAGCTGCTGGACTGGGCGCGCTCGGACCGCAAGCACATCGTGCTGCCTGAGGGCGAGGACGATCGCATCCTCACCGCGGCGGGACGCCTGCTACAGCGCGGCGTCGCCGATCTGACGATCCTCGGCGAGGAAGCTCAGATCCGGGCGCGTGCGGCCGAACTTGGCCTCGACCTGTCGGCGGCTGCGGTAATCAATCCGAAGACCAGCCAGCTGTCTGACAAATTCGCCGAACAGTACGCCGAGTTGCGCAAGCACAAGGGCGTCACCGTGGAGCAGGCCCGCGAGATCATCCACGACGTGTCGTATTTCGGCACCATGCTGGTGCACAACGACATGGTCGACGGCATGGTGTCGGGCGCTCGCCACACCACCGCCCACACCGTGCGGCCCTCGTTCGAGATCATCAAGACGCTGCCCGACGTCTCCACGGTGTCGAGCATCTTCCTGATGTGTCTCGCCGATCGGGTGCTCGCTTACGGTGACTGCGCCATCGTGCCGGACCCGACATCGGAACAACTCGCCGACATCGCCGTGTCGTCTGCGCGCACCGCTGCCAGGTTCGGCATCGATCCGCGGGTGGCCATGCTGTCGTATTCGACCGGGACCAGCGGCTCCGGTGCCGACGTCGAGAAGGTCAGGACCGCAACCGAACTCGTGCGCGAGCGGGAGCCCGATCTGCTGGTCGACGGACCGATCCAATACGATGCGGCGGTCGAGCCGTCAGTGGCCGAGACGAAGATGCCCGACTCGAAAGTCGCCGGACACGCCACCGTGTTGATCTTCCCCGACCTCAACACCGGCAACAACACCTACAAGGCGGTCCAGCGAAGCGCAGGCGCGATCGCGATCGGCCCCGTCCTGCAGGGCCTCAAGAAGCCGGTGAACGATCTGTCGAGGGGCGCTCTGGTCGAGGACATCGTCAACACCGTCGCGATCACGGCGATCCAGGCGCAGTCGCTATGAGTCGCGTTTTGGTGGTGAACTCGGGTTCGTCCTCGTTGAAATACGCCGTGGTGGAAGCGGATTCGGGTGACACGATGGCTGATGGCATCGTCGAGCGGATCGGGGAAGGCGAGATTCCCGACCACGCCGCGGCGTTGCAGGTGGTGTTCGACGAGTTGGCCGACGACATGGCCGGACTGGTTGCCGTCGGGCACCGGGTGGTGCACGGCGGGCCCGACCTGTACGAGCCCACGCTCGTCGACGACGCGCTCATCGCCAAGCTCGACGAGCTTTCTTCTCTTGCGCCGCTACATAATCCGCCTGCGCTGCTGGGTATCGAGGTGGCCCGCAAGGCGCTTCCCGATCTTCCGCACATCGCGGTGTTCGACACCGCCTTCTTCCACGACCTGCCTCCCGCCGCGGCGACCTACGCCATCGATCGCGACATCGCCGCACAATGGAAGATCCGACGGTACGGATTCCACGGCACATCGCACCAGTACGTCAGCGAGCAGGCCGCCCTATTCCTCGATGCACCTCTGGATTCGCTGCGCCAGATCGTGCTGCATCTCGGCAACGGGGCCTCGGCGTCGGCGATCGCGGGTGGGCGGCCGGTGGATACGTCGATGGGTCTGACGCCGATGGAGGGCCTGGTGATGGGCACCCGTTCCGGCGATATCGACCCGGGCGTCATCACCTACCTCTGGCGTACCGCCAAAATGGGCGTCGAGGACATCGAGTCGATGCTTAACCGTCGCGCCGGAATGCTCGGCCTCGGTGGCGAGATCGACTTCCGGGTGGTCCGCCAGCGCATCGAATCCGGTGACACAGCAGCGCAATTGGCCTATGACGTCTACATCCACCGGTTGCGCAAGTACATCGGGGCGTACCTGGCCGTGCTCGGGTCGGCCGATGTCATCACCTTCACCGCGGGTGTCGGAGAGAACGACGCCGTTGTCCGCCGCGACGCGCTGAGCGGGATGTCCGCGCTGGGAATCGAACTCGACGAGCAGCTCAACGCCGAGCGGAGCAACGTGGCGCGACGAATCTCGGCGGACAACTCGGCAACGACCGTCTTGGTGATACCCACCGACGAGGAACTGGCGATCGCTCGCGATTGCATGACGGTGCTGAGTTCCTAGGACGTGTCAGACGAGTTCGGTCCGGCATGGGAGATCGGGTGCTCGGCTGAGCCGGATGTCGGCGGTAAGCAAGGGAACGCCGAGGTTGCTGGCAAGAGCGACGTAGAGCGCGTCGTAAAAGCTGAGGCTATGCCGCAGGCTCCACGCCCCTTTCGCGAGCGGACCAACGTGGGCATAGCGATGGTCGACGAGGCGCCCCGCTACCCGCAGCGCGGTGTCGGCTTCGGTACCGCTGATATGGCCGGCCCGTTCGTGGCGGCGCAACACATTGCCCATCTCGGCGTCGATCAGATGTGGGGCGTGCCGGCGCATGCCTGCCAGTTGAGCCCGCAGGGTAGCGGCGGGCGCCGACTTGCCGATCAGCGCGAACACGAGGGCGGACGCGTCGATGACGTGGTCAGTCACCGCCGGTCCGCAGCAAGGTCGGCCAGGATCGACTGCCTTGTTGCCCCGTTTGTGTCGCTCGCCTCCAGCGCGGCCTCCATCGCTGCGAGCGCCTCTTCGGTCGTCGGACTGACTGCGAAGTCAATGATCCAGTCCCGCATGTAGGACTGGATCGACCGGCCGGCGGTGCGAGCACGCTTACGAATCACCTCGTACACGTCTTCGGGGATCTCCCGGACCTGAATTGTCGGCATAGCGCTACTTTAGCGCTATAGCGCACATTGGTGCGGCGGTTCTTCCGTTACCTCGGCGTGGTCTTGGTGGTTACTGAACTGCGGTGAGCAGTGGCGGCGCCTTCTCGAGCGGCAGGGCAGCGTCCGGATCGCAGATCGCCAGGAGACGACGGACCTGTCTGCCCGCCTGCAACACCCACGTGGCGTCGCTTCCGCAACAGATCACGTTGATGTTGTGCAGTGCGGCGAAACCGGCGGTGGCCAGAAAATCCACCAGCCTCAGGTCGAGGATGACATGCTCCGCGCCTACGATATGGCGCTGGACGTAGCCGGCGAGTTCACGGCTGTTGGACGCGTCGATCTCGCCCTCGACAACGACGGTGACCGTCGCCGGTGCGTCACGGTGAGCCGTGAACACCGCACGGTGGTGAACTTCGCGTCTGCCGACAGATTCGGGATCGGGTCGAAAAACCCGGGAAGTACTTATCGTCACGATGGGGGCCTCCTGAAGCGAAGGGGTCTCGCTATGGATTCCGTCAGGGGGATGGGGCCCTTTGTCTTAAAGCCGCCGTGTCTTAAGGCCGCCGCACTGGGCTGGAAACTCAACCTGAAGTAGACGCTACTACGGAATTCGTCGAATGACTATGGCAGCTTGATGAGGGATTTCTTGCTGACCAGGCATTTCCCGTCGGCAAAACGCAACGGATTTCGTACCTCGGAGTTTCAGAAGGTCGATGTGGGGCGCACGCTGTTGGCCAGATCGACCAGTGCATAACGGTGTCCCTGGGTGGGTGCGACGCGCGCAAGGCTGCGCAGCGACGATTCGACGCCGAGCGCCAACCCGTGTTCGGTGAACGGGAAGCCGAGGATGTGGTTGGTGCTCGCGGTGTTGTCGGCCAGCCAATCCATCGCGGTGCCCAGCACCAGCGCCCGGATCTGCAGCACTCGCGGCTCGGTGTCCGGTAACGCTTCAACGCGTCGCGCCGCGTCGCGGATGTGTTGTTCGGTGACCTCGTTCGTCGAACGCCCGGACAGCAACGTCACGGCGCTCGTCAGCCTCGCAGTGGTGAAGTGCCTCGACATGACGGGCACCTGATCCAGCGTCCGCACGGCACCGTCCCGGTTTCCTGCCGCCGACTCCGAACGCGCCAATCCGAAGCCCGCCGAGATGACGCCGTTGTCGGTGGACCACACCGTGTCGTAGAACTTGCGCTGCGGGGCTTCGTCGATCTGAGCGCCTGCTAGCTCAGCGGTGGCGGCCAGGGCAAGCTTGGGCGCCAACTCACCCGGCAGGGTATCGAGCACCTCCGTGAAATGCTTTGTGGCGGAGTCGTAGTCGGAGGTCAGCATCGCTGCCACGGCGCGGAACCACACCAGCCGCCACCGCCAGCCGACGCGCTCGGCGAGATCGTCGAGCTTGCGGGTGGCCTTCGCGACATCGCCGAGGTCGAGCAATGCCCGCACCTCCATCAGCGGCAGTTCGACCGACTGCGACAGGTCGATGCCCTCGGAATCGAGCGCACCGTGGCGGGCGGCGCGCAACGAGTCCAACGTCTGCACGGGTTGTGAAAGCACGTTCGCCGACAACACCGGGGCGGCGATGTCCGCGGGATCGACCAATGGCACCTGCAACGCCTTCACGATCTCCTGGGCGGTGAGTCGCTCGGAGTGCACCTGCCCGTCGAGGTACACGTCGGTGTGCGCTACCAGCAGGTCGATGCCGAACGTCGAACGCGATCGGGAGAACACCGTCGATAGACCGGGTCTCGGCACCCCGGTGTCCCGGGCGACCACTTCGCGGAGCACGCCCAGAAGCTGGCTGGTCATCTCCTCGGCGCTGGCGAACCGTCGCCGCGGGTCCGGGTCGATCGCACGGCGCAACAGTCGGCCGAACGAGTCGTAGTCGGCGAGCACCGGATCGTCCTCGGGCAGACCGTCGATGTATCGGCCCTTGCGGGTGCGCATGTTCAATGTGAGCGACGCCAGGGTGCGGCCGACGGTGTAGATGTCGGTGGCGACCGTCGGGCCGGTGCGCACGATCTCCGGCGCCTGGTAACCCGGTGTGCCGTAGAGGTAGCCGAACGAGTTGATGGGCGACACCGCGCCGAGGTCGATCAGCTTGAGCTGTTCCTCGGTGATCATGATGTTCTCGGGCTTGAGGTCGTTGTAGGTCAGGCCGATCGAGTGCAGATAGCCGAGGGCGGGCAGGATCTCCAGCATGTAGCCGATGGCCTGCGCGACGGGCGCCTTCTCGCCCTGGGCCTGCTTGAGCGAGGTACCGCCGACGTACTCCATCACGATGTAGCCGACTGAATTGCCGTGCTTGTCGTCGTGCTCGACGAAGTTGTAGATCTTCACGATCCCCGGGTGGGTGACCTCGGCGAGGAATTGCCGCTCGAGCATCGCGATCTTCTGCGCTTCGGCGTCACCCGAATGCACCAGCCCCTTGAGGACGACAGGGCGTTCGTTGACGTTGTGATCGAACGCCAGGTACACCCAGCCGAGACCGCCGTGGGCGATACAGCCCTTGATCTCGTACTGGTCGTTGACCATGTCGCCCGGAATCAGTTGGGGCAGAAAGGAATACGCACTCCCACAATGGGGGCACCATCCCTCTGACAGCGCGTCGCCGTCGGCTCGGCCCTCTTCCCGCCGCCCGCCCGAAGATCGGCCGACCGGGCGGCCGCAGTTCCAGCAGAACCGCTTGGACTCGGCGACTACCGGGTTGGTCATCAACGCTTCAAGCGGATCCTTCGCACGCACACGGGGGATCTCGACGAGGCCGCCGCCGAGGCGGCGCGTCGGCGACAACGCCCGTGTGGCCGTCGTGTGCTCCTGTGGTTCGGTCTCGCCGGTGCCGACCTCCATCCCCTCTGAGTCGTCGTCGAAATGCGGACGGAAGACGGCCTGGGTGGCCATCGGCCGCATTGTCGCGACGCTGTCCGATTCCAGGTCGTCAAGGCTGGCCGGTTGGGTGCCCGGTCCGGCTGTATCGAATTCTTCTGAATGCGCCTCGGCCATCAGCCCGAATACCTTGCCACTGGTGGTGCGGGGGCGGGGCCGAGCACCGTCAACCACTTGCGGTACAACGTGTTCCACGTTCCGTCGCGACGGATGCGCTCCAGCGTGCCGTTGACGAAGCGCACCAGCCCGGTGTTCTGCAGGTTGATTCCGATTCCGTAGGGCTCTTCGTTGAGGCTGGGCCCGACGATGTGGAGGTAGGGGTCCTGCGCCACCAGTCCGGCCAGTATGGAGTCGTCGGTGCTGACCGCGTCGGCCTGCCTCTGTTGCAATGCCACCAGGCAGTCTGCCCACGCGACGACGCCGACGATGATCGGCGGCGGGGTGATCTCCTGGATCCGCCGCAGTGACGTCGTACCCTTCGCGACGCATACCCGCTTACCGGACAGGTCCGACGGCTCCGAGATCGTCGAATCGCGCGCTGCCAGGATCCGCTGGTTGGCATTGAAGTACACCGTGGAGAAGTTGACGAGCTTCTTGCGCTCGCACGTGATCGTCATCGTCTTGACGACGACGTCCACCTGGTTGTTCTGCAACCCGGCGATCCGGTCGGCCGATGACAGGATGCGGTACTCGACCTGTGATGGGGTGCCGAAGATATCGCGGGCGATCTCGCCGGCGATGTCGACGTCGAACCCCGTGATCTCACCGGTGATCGGGTCGCGGAAGGAGAACAGGTTGCTGCCGATGTCGAGTCCGACGATCAGCCGCCCGCGGTTGCGGATGTTGTCGACCGCCGCTTCGGCGTCGGCCCGGTTGTTGAACGGCCGCAGGCTCGCGGTGCGGTCACACTCGTCTTCGGGTTCGGCTGGGACACGCACGATTTCGGGCGGCACCTCCTGCATGCCCGCGGGAGTCGGCGGAGGAAGCGTGACACCGGGAGTCTGAAGCACCGACGACGCCTGCGCGCAGCCCGCCAGCACCACCGTCGTGGCGAGGACAGCCGTGAGCTTCCTGAAGGTCGACATCACCGGTACTCACTCAACCGTGGCCACAACCCCAGCGCCACCGCCAACGCCGCCACGACCGACAGCACCGCGGCACCGACGGTCGCGCCGGACAGCACGCGGTGGGCGTTGAGGATGTCGCTGCGGAGCTGACTGCGACTTTCCTCGATGCCCTTGCCGAGCGCGTCGTCGAGCTTGTTGAACGCGGGGGTGGAGTCGTCTTCACCGGTGCCGAGTGCCACCTGTGTCGCGGCCTGGTAGTTACCGACCGCGATGTATGCGTTGATCCGGTCGTCGGCCGCACGCCACCGCTTGAGCAGCGCCTCGGCATCGGCCAAATCGGTCTTGTCGATGACGTCATCGCGGGCGAGATAGTCCGAGAGCTGCTGCTGCATGACATCGATGCGCTGGTAATAGGACTGCTTGCGGACGTCCTCGTCGCCACGGCGAATCAGCGAAAGGGTCTCGTCGGCTCGGGCCTGCTGCGCGGTGATCGCGAGATTGGTGACGGTCTTCAGCGATTCGGCCGCAGTGTCTTTCGCGCTGCGGCTGTCGGCGGTCGAGATGATCAGCGCCGTTCCTACCCACACCAGCATGATCAGCACCGCCAGCCCGCCCGCGATGAAGCCGATGTTGATTCGCCGACGGGTCCGGCGGGCCAGCCACCGATTGGCGAAGACACCGAACAACAGCGTCGCGAGTACGACGAGGATCACCGGCCCGGGAATCCTCGTCGAGGCCGTCGTCTCGGCGTCCACCCGGAGCGAGGTCTCCTCGTAGAGCCGCTGCGCGTCGGGCAGGATCTTGGTCTGCATCAACGCCGACGCCTCGGACAGGTACGAGGAACCGACGGGATTTCCGGCCCGGTTGTTGGTGCGCGCCGTCTCGACCAGCCCGGTGTACATCGAGAGTTCGGCGTTGACCCGGCCTAGCAACTGCACCATCGGCTCGTCAGTCAGCCCGCTCGACGCCCGAGTGACCGCCACCGAGGCATCGGTGATTGCCTGCTCGTAGCGCTGCCGGACGTCACGCGGTTCGGCGCCGGCGATGAACGCCGTGGCCGCCGCGGCGTCGGCAACCGACAGCGTCGTGTAGAGCTGTCCGGCGGCGAACGCCAATGGTTCGGTGTGGTTGAGAACGGTCGTCAGTGCGGCTTGCCGGTCGTTGATCGTCGTCGAGGTGGCAAAGGCGCTGGCGATCACCAACGCGGACAGCACGACACCGATACTCAGAATCCGGCCCGGGGTGGTCCAGAGGAACCACCAGCGTGGGTGCGCTGGTGTTGTGGGCGACCGCGACGCGAGAGGCTCCGTCGACGGGTGCGCCAACTCCACAGTCACGTGTGCGTGGACCTCATCCAATTAGTGCGATTCCCGACCGCCCCCACTCTATAAAAAAATCCTAAGAGCTTCATCGAAGACGCGCGTCCGTATTCTGAACGCGTGCGCGGCGATGGTGATGGCTGGGTGGTGTCCGACTCCGGCGCGTGGTTTTGGGGTCGGCACGGCGCGGCCGGCCTGATGCTACGGGCGCCGCACCACGACGGTTCTGCGGCCGTGCTGTTGCAACACCGTGCGGCATGGAGTCACCAGGGCGGAACGTGGGGTCTGCCAGGCGGTGCACGGGACAGCCACGAAACCGTCGAGCAGGCCGCCATCAGAGAAGCACACGAAGAGGCCGGGCTGTCCGAAGACCAGCTCACCGTCCGTACCAAGGTCATCACCAAAGAGGTGTTCGGCGACAACGACTGCTACTGGAGCTACACGACCGTCATCGCCGACGCGCCGCAGCAGCTGGCAACCACACCCAATCGGGAGAGTGCCGAACTTCGTTGGGTTGCCGAGGACGAGGTCGCCGACTTACCGCTGCACCCCGGCTTCGCCGCCAGCTGGGCGCAGTTGCGCACCGAGTCCGCAGCCATCCCATTGCTCGTCAACAAGCAAGTCTGAGCTGGTCTTTCAGTAGTCGCGCCGCCGCGCGGGGATCGTCAGCCGCGGTGATTGCGCGCACCACGACGACGCGGCGTGCCCCCGCGGCGATGACCTCATCCAGCCGCGCCGAATCGATCCCGCCGATGGCGAACCACGGTTTGGAAGTTCGGTTCTGCGCCGCGGTGCGCACCAGGTCAAGGCCCGGGGCGGCGCGGCCCGGTTTTGTCGGCGTAGGCCAGCACGGCCCCACACAGAAGTAGTCGACATCTTCTGACGTCGCAGCGGCCACCTGGGCGTTGTCATGGGTGGATCGGCCGATCAGCGGACCGCTGCCGATGATGCTGCGTGCGACGGCCAGCGGCAGGTCGTCTTGGCCCAGGTGTAGTACATCCGCACCCGCGGCCACCGCGATGTCGGCCCGATCGTTGACCGCCAGCAGCGCGTCGTGGCGGCGTGCGGCATCGGCGAGGACGGCCAGCACCTCGAGTTCTTCCCGCGCCTCCAGCGGCCCGAACTGTTGCTCACCCGGCGAGCCCTTGTCCCGCAACTGGATGATGTCGACGCCGCCTGCCAGCGCCGCGTCGGCGAATTCGGCCAGGTCGCCGCGCTCACGCCTGGCGTCGGTGCACAGGTACAGCTGCGCTTCGGCTAGACGTGAGCGTGGACGATCTGAAGGTTTGTGCACACCGCGACGCTAGCGACTACCGTGACGAGTTGACACGGGAGTCCGGGGACCGCGGACTGAGAGTGGGCGCGCCTTGCCCTTACCGTCACACCTGATCCGGGTCATGCCGGCGAAGGGAGGGGTAATGAAGGGATCAGTAGCCGTCATCGGCGGCGGCGTCATCGGGCTGTCAGTGGCGCGACGGGCCGCACTCGACGGCCATGCCGTGCATGTCCACCGCAGCGACGAGTACGGCGCATCCTGGGTGGCGGGCGGAATGCTCGCCCCGCACAGTGAGGGCTGGCCCGGCGAGGATCGGCTGCTGCGGCTGGGGCTGGCGTCGCTGGCCATGTGGAACACCGAGGGGCGCGACGGTTTCCTCGACGGCCTACCCGCGGATGTCGTCACCGCGCGGGAGTCGCTGGTGGTCGCCGTCGACCGCGCCGACGCCGCCGATGTGAAGACGGTCGCCGAGTGGTTGGCAGCACAGGGCTTTCCGGTCACGCCCACGTCGGCTGCGCGCGACATCGAACCGATGCTCGCGCAGGGCATCCGTCACGGCTTTCGCGCTGAAACCGAACTGGCCGTGGACAATCGGGCGGTTGTCCATGGCCTCGCCGCGCACTGCGAACGGCTCGGGGTGCAGTGGGCGCCGCCGGTCGGCGCGCTGACCGAGGCGTGGGCGGACACCGTGGTGATCGCGAACGGTATCGACGCGCCGTCGCTGTGGCCCGGATTGCCGATCCGCCCGGTGAAGGGTGAAGTGCTTCGGCTGCGCTGGCGCCGGGGATGTATGCCGGTGCCGCAGCGCGTGATCCGCGCCCGCGTGCACGGGCGCCAGGTGTACCTCGTGCCGCGGCACGACGGCGTGGTCGTCGGCGCCACCCAGTACGAACACGGCCGGGACACCGCACCCGCCGTCACCGGTGTGCGGGAGCTGCTCGACGACGCCTGTGCGGTGATGCCTTCGCTCGGGGAGTATGAACTCGCCGAATGCTGTGCCGGTCTGCGACCGATGACGCCTGACGGGCTGCCTGTCGTCGGCCGCCTCGACGAGCGCACGCTGGTAGCGGGTGGACACGGTCGCAACGGATTTCTGCTGGCGCCGTGGACGGCCGAGGCGATACTAGGGGAGCTGAACGGTGCTCCGTTGCTCGAAGCTGATTTGGTGGGAAGTGCGATGAGGAACCAATGAAAATTACGGTCAACGACGAAGCCGTGGAGGTCGACGAAGCGACGACCGTCGCCGCGTTGTTGGAACGGCTCGGATTCGGAGTCAAGGGCATCGCGGTGGCCGTGGACCTCTCGGTGCTTCCCCGGTCGGAATGGCAGACGACGCTCGCCGACGGCGCGCGGGTTGAGGTGGTGACGGCGGTGCAGGGTGGCTGACACGAAGCTGACGGTCGCCGGCCGCGAGTTCGGTTCGCGTCTCATCCTCGGCACGGGCGGCGCGGCCAACCTGTCCGTCCTGGAAGAGGCGCTGGTGGCGTCGGGTACCGAACTGACGACGGTGGCGATGCGCCGCGTCGACAGCGAGGGTGGCACCGGCGTGCTGGATCTGTTGAGCCGTCTGGGCATCACGCCGTTGCCGAACACAGCCGGCTGCCGGGGCGCTGCGGAGGCGGTGCTGACCGCCCAGCTCGCGCGCGAAGCGCTGCAGACCGACTGGGTCAAGCTCGAGGTCATCGCCGACGAACGGACGCTGCTGCCGGACGCCGTGGAGTTGATCAGGGCCGCAGAGCAGTTGGTCGACGACGGATTCGTCGTGCTGCCGTACACCAACGACGATCCGGTGCTCGCACGCCGGCTCGAGGACGCCGGCTGCGCGGCCGTCATGCCATTGGGCTCGCCGATCGGAACCGGGCTGGGTATCGCCAACCCCCACAACATCGCGATGATCGTCGAACACGCTTCGGTGCCGGTGGTGCTCGACGCAGGCATCGGCACCGCGAGCGACGCCGCGCTGGCGATGGAGCTGGGCTGCGACGCGGTGCTTCTCGCGACGGCGGTCACCCGCGCCGCCGATCCGCCCACGATGGCCGCTGCGATGGCCTTGGCCGTCACCGCCGGATACCTGGCCCGTCAGGCGGGCCGGATCCCGAAGCGGTTCTGGGCGCAGGCGTCCAGTCCGACCCTCTGAGCCCTCGAGCCCTCATGAGAAGGTATGTGGCACTGGGCAGTTCGATGGCTGCCGGGCCGGGTATCCGGCCCACGGCCGACGGTGCACCGCTGACAGCGGGCCGCTCGGCGCGCAACTATCCACATCTGGTCGCCGACAGGCTGGGCTTCGACCTCGTCGATGTGACGTACTCCGGTGCGACTACCGCGAATGTGCTCACCGAGCGGCAGTTCGGCGCACCGCCGCAGATCGAGGCGCTCGATGGGACAGAGGATCTGATCACCGTGACCATCGGCGGCAACAACGTCGGCTATGTGCCGCTGTTGTTCGCAGCCGGCGTGCCGCGGCTGATTCGTAAGCTGCCGCTGCTGGGTCGTCAGTTGCGTGCGCAACTCGACCCCGTGGCCCGCGATCGCGCGCTGGAGGTGGTCGCCGAGTCGCTGAAGGAGGTCGGGCGAACGCTGCGACGACGCTCACCCGAAGCAAGGGTTTTGTTCGTGGACTACCTGACGCTGCTGCCCCCACCCGGTACTGCCGCGCCGCCCCTGGCCGACGCCGACGCCACGACCGGGCGTCACGTGGCGGCCGGGTTGGCGAGGGCCACCGCCGAGGCCGCGGCCGACACGGGCTGTGAGTTGGTGCGCGTCGCCGAGCACAGCATCGCCCACCATGCATGGTCCGCCGATCCATGGACAACGGGAATGGGTCTGCCTGTGCCCGGTCGTCCCGCACCGCTGCACCCCAACGCGGAAGGTATGCGGGCGGTCGCCGATCTCGTTGTCGCGCAGGTATGCAGTCGTGGTGGCGCCGGGGCGGGATAACGTGGTGGGCGATGGGGCACACAGGGTTGTCGAAATTGATGTTGTTGAGAATGGCCGCACTGTTGATGGCCGCCGTGCTGGTGCTGGCCGGATGCGGACGCGAAATGCGCCCGCAGCAGCCGACCGAGCCGCCGCCGACCCCCGCGGGTCCCACCACAGCCGCCACGGCCTTCGCGCAGAAGGTGTCAGAGGCCGTGACGAAAGACGCGATGATGGCGCACGTCACCAAGCTCCAGGAGATCGCCGACGAGCACGGGGGTAATCGGGCGCTCGGTAGTCCGGGGTATGACGCCAGCGTCGACTATGTGGCGAAAACTCTGCGCGACAAGGGTTTCGATGTGCAGACCCCCGAGTTCGAAGTACGCCTGCCCTACTCCGATGCGCCGGCCGTGACCGTTTCAGGCGCCAAAGTCGAGGCCTTTCCGCTGGAGTTCACCATCGGCACCGGGCCCGACGGTGTGGCGGGTGAGCTGGTGGGGGCCCGCGTCGAGGACTCGCCGGGCTGCACCGCGTCCGATTACGACGGTCTGCCGGTCAAGGGCGCGGTCGTGCTCGTCGACCGCGGAAAGTGCCCGTTCGGCGACAAACAGGCCGCGGCCGCCGAACGCGGTGCGGTCGCGCTCATCGTCGCCAACAATGTCGACGGCGACGAGATGGGAGCCACGCTCGGGCCCGACACCGACGTGAAGATCCCGGTCATCGGAGTCACAAAGGCGACCGGCGAGAAGCTCCGCGCCGGCCCGGGGCAGACCAGCATCAAACTCAACGCCGGCGTGCGCGTCGATCGCACCCGCAACGTGATCGCCCAGACCAAGACGGGGTCTGACTCGGATGTCGTGATGGCCGGTGCCCACCTCGACAGCGTCGCGGAGGGGCCGGGGATCAACGACAACGGCTCCGGGGTGGCGGCGGTCTTGGAAACGGCGCTGCAGCTGGGCAGCTCGCCCGACGTGAAATACGCGGTGCGTTTCGGATTCTGGGGCGCCGAGGAACTCGGCCTGCTCGGCTCCAACGACTACGTCGCTTCCCTTGACCACGACGCGCTCATGGACCTCTCGCTCTATCTGAACTTCGACATGATCGCCTCGCCCAACCCCGGCTACTTCACCATCGACGGAGATCAATCATCGCCGCCGGACCCCCAACAGCAGGCACCACGCATTCCGGAAGGCTCGGCGGGGATCGAGCGCACGCTCGTGGCCTATCTCAAGAGCGCCGGAAAGAACCCTGAAGACGTTCAATTCGAGGGCCGTTCAGACTTCAGCAGCTTCACACTCGCCGGCGTCGCCGCGGGTGGTCTGTTCACCGGCGCCGAGGAGAAGATGACCCCCGAGCAGGCCGAGCGATGGGGCGGCGAGGCGGGCCGGCCGTTCGATCCGAACTATCACAAAGAAGGCGACACGATCGAGAACGTCGACCCCACCGCGCTTGGGATCAACGGTCGCGGTGCGGCATACGCCGTCGCGCTCTACGCGCAGGACCAAGGTGGGCGCAACGGCGTGCCGATCCGTGACGACCGAACCCGCCACGTCCTCGAATCATGATGCGCTGGGCGGCGGTCATTGCGGCCATTGCGGTGCTGACGTCGTGCTCGTCACCGGACTCGGCGGGCCCGTCGCCGGATCTGGCAGCCGAACTGGCGGGCAAGGTCGGTGCGGACGGAATGTATTCGCACCTCAACGAACTGCAGAGGATCGCCGACGCGAACGGCGGAAACCGGGCCAACGGGACGCCCGGATACGACGCCAGCGTGGACTATGTCGCAAAGTTCCTTGAGGACAAGGGTTTCGATGTACAGACTCCAGAATTCGAGATCCTCGAACGCTCGGGGGGCGGGAAACCGCAGCTGACGATCGGCGGTCGCAACTACAGCGTGGACCAAGCATCACTTCTGATCACCACGCCGCGGAACGGGCTGAGCGCTGTGACCCTGCGGCCACAGAAGACCGCTGCGGGATGCCGGGCCGCCGACTACGGCACGGCGTCGATGAAGGGCGCGATCGCCATCGTCGACGACACGGGCTGCTCGATCGTCGACAAGCAGAACGCGGCAGTGGATCGGGGAGCCGTGGGCCTACTCGTTGTCAGTGCCCCCGCCCCCGGCGCTGGCAGTCCGGCAGGCCTTTTCACGCCGGGCTACTACCAGCAACTCGCCGTTCCGGTGGGCGTCATCGGCAACGACGCGAATGCGGCACTGCGCCGCACAACGGCGCCGGTGAAGCTGGTACTGGACAACAAACCGGTCATGAAGAAGGCGCGAAACGTGCTGGCCCAAACCAAGTCCGGCGACACTAACAACGTGGTGATGGTCGGCGCGCACCTCGACAGCTCTGCTGTCAGCCCAGGCATCAACGACGACGGCTCCGGAGTCGCGGCGGTACTGGAGACCGCGGCGGCGCTCGGCGCTTCGCCGCAGATCAAGAATGCCGTGCGGTTCGCGCTGTGGGGTTCGGAGGAAAACTCGCTGCAAGGTGCGACGAAGTACATCCGCGGACTCCCACGCGGTGCGCTCGACGAGATCGCGCTGTATCTCAATGTCGAGATGATCGGCTCGCCGAATGCCGGGTATTTCACCTACGACGGCGACCAGTCAGGCCAGCTGAACCCCGAAATCGGATTGGACACAATCCCCGAGGGTTCAGCCGGTATCGAACGAACGCTGGCGACGTACCTCAACAGTGCAGGCGCGCGGCCCGCTGACATGCCGTTGACTCGCTATACCGACTACAGCGCGTTCCTGACGGCAGGCGTTCCGGTAGGAGGCGTGACAGCGGGCGCATCACAGCGGAAAACCGAAGTGCAGGCGAGACTCTGGGGTGGCCGGGCCGGCCTGCCGTATGACCCCAACTACCGCACCGCGCGCGATACGGTCGACAACATCGACCGCAACGCACTGTCGGTGATGGGAGCTGCCGCGGCGTTTGCGGTAGGCACCTACGCGCAGTCGGTCGAGGGCGTCAACGGAGTTCCGCTGCGGGATCAGCGGCATCGGAGCGCTCCCTAGTCCGCCTAAAGCCCAGCAGCCGCATACCGTGATATACGACCAGGGCGGCGATCGATCCCAGTGCGATCCCGGTGAACGTCAAATTTCCTGCATGCCAGGTGAAGTCGGCGATACCGATGATCAGCGGGATGGCTGCGGTCATCTGGTTCAGGGGCTTTGCGAAATCCACTCGGTTGGTCAGCCAGATCCGTACTCCGAGCACACCGACCAATCCGTAGAGCACGACCGTCGCCCCGCCGAGTACGCCGGGGGGTACGGCAGAGATCGCGGCGCCGACCTTCGGGCACAGCGACAGCAGGATGGCGACCGCTGCGGCAACCCAATAGGCCGCTGTCGAATAGACCCGGGTGGCGGCCATCACCCCGATGTTCTCCGCGTACGTGGTGGTCGCCGAACCCCCGCCGAAACCGGCCAGCGTCGTGGCCACCCCGTCGGCGACCAGCGCGCGGCCGGTCACCGGGTCGACATCGGTGCCCGTCATCTGGCCGACGGACTTGACATGGCCGATGTTCTCGGCGACCAGGGCGATGACGGCGGGCAGGAACATGGGCAGCACCGCCAACGTGAACGTCGGGGTCTGAAACTCGGGCAGGCCTAGCCACGGTGCCGACCTGATGCCGGAGGTGTCGACGTCGCCGAGGACCAGCGCCAGCATGTACCCGGCGAAAACCGCGATGAAGATCGCAAGCCGGCCGATGATGCCGCGAAAGAACGCCAGTGTCGCCACCAACAGCACCAGGGTGACGATGGCCAGGAGCGGGCCCTTCTCGAAGTTCGACTTCGCGGCGGGTGCGAGGTTGAAACCGATAAGGGCAACAATCGCACCGGTGACCACCGGTGGCAACGTCGCATCGATCCAGTGCGTGCCGACGAAATGAACGACCGCCCCGATGAAAACAAGGGCGAGACCGACCGCGACCAGGCCTCCCAGCGCGCTGCCGGTGCCGTTCGACGCGACTGCTGCGGTGACCGGAGCGATCACCGAGAAGCTCGACCCGAGATAGCTCGGCAACCGGTTGCCCGTGATCAGCAGGAACAGCACCGTGCCGATGCCGGAGAACAGCAGGGTGGTTGCCGGCGGGAAGCCGGTGAGCACCGGCACGAGGAAGGTGGCGCCGAACATGGCGACGACGTGTTGCGCGCCGAGGCCGATGGTGCGAAACCAGTCGAGCCGTTCGTCAGGCGCGACGACGAAGTCGTCGTCGGCACGCGCGTCGACCTTCCGCCATTTGAACAGCGGAGTCCATTTGAACGACGAAGGCCGTGTCAGGAACGCCATGCTCTAAGACCGTAGGCAACCGCGCCGACGGCGACCACACCAGAGCCCAAGATCACCGACGGCAGGGGCAGCGTGAACGCGAGCAGCAGGCAGCCCGCGAGACCTAGGCCCGCGATGACCCGTGACGCTGAGGCCCTATGTCGCCGGCGGAGCGGCTCCAGCGTCCACGCCGATGCGTTGGCGATCGCGTAGTACAGCAGCACGGCGAACGACGAGAATCCGATTGCGTCACGGACGTCGACCACCGCCGCTGCGACAGCCACCACGACGCCGACGGCAATCTCGGCGTGGTGCGGGCTGCCGAACCGCGGATGCACCGCGGCCAGCGCGTGCGGGAGATGGTGGTCGCGTGCCATCGCCAGGGTCGTTCGCGATACGCCGAGAACCAGAGCCAGCAGTGACCCGAGCGCGGCCACGGCGGCCCCCGAGCGGACCACCGGCTCGAGGACCGAGAACCCCGCAGCGGCCACCGCATCGGCGAGCGGAGCTGTCGCTAAAGCCAAGGTGTCACTGCCTAATTCGGCGATCACCGCGACGGCGACCACGCCGTAGACCACCAGAGCGATGGTCAGCGCGATCGGGATGGCGCGCGGGATCGTCCTGGCCGGATCGCGCACCTCCTCGCCGAGGGTGGCGATCCGTGCGTAGCCGGCGAAAGCGAAGAACAGCAGGCCCGCCGCCTGTAGCACTCCACCCGCGGAGATGTCGGTGCCGATGCCGATCCGTGCGATATCCGCATTGCCGAAGCCACCGATGACGATCACCACCGTGGCGAGTACGGCAAGGACCACGGCGACGATGGCGCGGGTCAGCAGCGCGGACTTCTGAATGCCGGTGTAGTTCAGTGTCGTCAGTGCCACTACCGCCGCGACCGCGACGGCATGGGCCTGCCCTGGCCATACGTAGTACCCGACGGTGAGCGCCATCGCCGCGCAGGACGCGGTCTTGCCGACGACGAAGCTCCAGCCGGCCGTGTAGCCCCAGAACTCGCCGAGGCGTTCTCTGCCGTACACGTAGGTGCCGCCGGACTGCGGGTACCTCGCGGCCAACCGAGCCGAGGAAGTGGCATTGCAGTACGCGACGACGGCGGCGATACCGAGACCGATGAGCAGACCGGTCCCGGCGGCCGCCGCGGCCGGGGCCAGTGCGACGAAGATGCCCGCCCCCAGCATCGAGCCCAGACCAATCGTGACGGCGTCGAATGTGCCGAGCCGCCGGTGCAGTTCCGGTTCGGGGCCGACGGGTGTCACTGATCGCGCATCCGTCGCCCCAGCTCGGCGCGAGACCGGATACGCAGCTTGCGGTAGATCCGGCCGATATGGTGCTCGACGGTCTTGGGGCTGATGAACAACGCGGCCGCGATGTCGCGGTTCGTCATTCCGGTTGCGGCCAGATCCGCCACCCGTTGTTCCGACGACGTCAGCTCGACGTCCTGCACGCGGCCGACGTTTATCCGCGACAGCTCGGCCCTGGCGCGTTGAGCCCACACCCGGGCACCGAGCTTCTCGAACGTCTGCAGCGTTTCGGTCAGGGTGTCAACTGCCTTCTGCTTCTGTCTTTTTCGTCGATACAGCTGGCCTAGCAGCAGCTGCGTGCGTGCCCGTTCGAATGGCATCGGTAGCCGTTCGTATTCTTGCATCGAGCGTTCGGCGCATTCGGTTGCGCCGTCGAGATCGCCTCGCGCTGCAAGCAATAGGCCGCGGCTGCGGGCGCTAACCGCCAGTACCCATGCCCGGTCCACGCGCTTGCCGTGCGCTTCCCAGGGCTCGAGCCACTGCTCTGCTTCCTCAAGTCGGCCAAGGCCGACCATCGCCTCGATGGCATCGGGCAATCCGAAGGCGTTCACGGGGTCGGCGTTCGGACGACCTCGAAGCTCGTCGAGCAGTGGCCCCCACGTCGTGAGCGCCGCAACGTAGTCACCCTTGGCGACATCGAGAAAGGCCATCGTCATGATCGGCCATGCTGTCATGCTCACGATCTTCAATCGTTGCGCTGCTTCGAGCGCGGTTGTGGCATCGCGTCGCGCTTCGTCTTCGCGGCCCGTATAAGCATGGATCTGTGCGCGAACTGACAGCGGGATCACGTTGATGTTGTTGCCGCCGAGTTGTTCCGAGCGTTCCAGGGCTTCCTCGGCTAGCTCTGCCGCATCGTCGAATCTGCCACGCAACATCGCCACTATCGCTCGGTAACCGGCGATGGCCATGAGATCCCGCTCGGCGCCACGTTCGTGAAAGTGGCGCCGCATGACAGACAGCGTCGTTTCCGCCTTGTCGAATCGCCCGCAGTATGCCGACAGCAGGCCGTCGATGACTGTTGCGGAAAATTGCACGGAGACATCGGCGGTGAGGTCCTCGAGCTCAAGGGCCTTTTGCAAGTTCTCTTCGTCCAAAGGGTCACCGGCCATGAACGACAAATTGACCAGCTGGGCCAGCGCCTGGCTCAGGTCGGACGGCGTTCCGTGTGCCTCCGCCACGGTCACTGCCTCACGTGCCGTGGCCAATTGTTCGTCGTGCCGGAAGTGCGCCAGCCCCTGAGCGAACGCCAGCGGCATCAGCAGCCGCACCTTCAGCGCGGGTGTGGCCTCGGCATGTTGGACCGCTTCGGTGAGCGTGCGCTCGGCTTCGGCAAAGGCATTCTCGTAGATGAGGATGCCGCCGAGCATCAGCAGCGCGATGGCACGCATGAATCCCGATTCCAACTCCTCGAGTGCGGACTCGAGGAGTGGCTGTGCCGCCGTGGTGTCTCCCGCTTGAAAATGATCTGCGGCCGCCCTCAACCGGCGCGTCACATCGTCTCCGCCCAGCCGCCTCGCGAGGTCGACGAGTTCGGCCGCCGCCGAGGGAGCGCCGCGTCGGCGTGCCACCTCGGCGGCCGCGTCGAGCGACTGCAACACCTCGTCGTCTGCGCTGGTGCTGCTCAGCGCAAGGTGCCGGGCTTTGAGTTCGGGTTGTGGTTCGACTTCGGCCAGTGCGCGGTGCATCCGGCGGCGCTGCGCCGCCGTCGCGTGGGTGTAGACACTTCGGGCCAAGAGGGGATGGGAGAACCGCAGCCGGTTACCGTCGATGCTGAGTAGGCCGTCGAGTTCGGGCCGCTCGAGGAGGTCGACGACCTTTGCGTTGGGCAGGCCCGAGGCCGCCCCCGTGAGTTCGACCGTGGGGCTGGCGACGCAGGCCGCGGCCAGCAGGACCTCTTGAGTGTCAGGGCTGTAGCGCTGCGTTCTGTCGCGAACCAGGTCGCCCAGCGTCGCAGGCAACGCGGCGTCGTGGACGCCCGACCCGCCGACAGCCGCCCGGGCGAGTTCCAGTGCGTAGAAAGGGTTTCCGCCCGACACCTCCGCGATCCGGACCATTGTGGGTCGTGGGAGCGACCGGCCGAGCCGAGCAGAGATGACCTCGTGCAACGCGCCAAGGCTCATCGGGGTCACCCGAATCCGGGCGACACCGTCGGGCCGGCTGACTTGGAGCCAACCCGCGGCGATCGTCTGATCGGAATCGGTGCGTTCGGTGACAACGACTCCGAAACGGCCGCCCAGGCGGCGTATCGCGAACTCCACGGCCGCACGACTCGACGAGTCGAGCCACTGGACGTCGTCGATGGCCAAGAGCACCGGAGACAGCTCGGTGAGAGCCTGTATGACCGACATGAAGGCCGCAGCCGCTACCCATGGGCCGGTTTCCGAACCGTAGTCGTCGGTTCGCTGCAGTATCCGAGACAGAGCGCCACGTTGCACGTCGGGCAGCCCGTCGAAAACCTCCGATTCGACGTCGCTGATCAGGTCGGCCACGGTCGCGTACGCGAGCACCGACTCGGCCTGGCCGACCCGGGCGGACAGCACCCGAAACCCTTCGGTCGCGGCACGTTCGACGCAGGCCAGCCACACCGTGGTCTTGCCGATCCCCGCATCACCCTCGATAACCAGCCCCGTTGGCTCTGACTTCGCCGACGCAACAAAGTCCGAGACCACGGCCAACTCCACCGAGCGGCCCGGCGTGGAGACGCGCATGGGCTGCATCATCGCAGCCGCCCATGGCCTCGGCGCGACATCAGCCGATCCGGCCGCGAGGGTCAGGCGTTCTCGCGATGCGCCATCAGGGACTCACGGGCTGAAGCCGTCGCGGATGCGACCAGGACGACAAGGCCAACTGCCGCGCCGATCACGACGAGTGGGACGGTCCACATGCGCCTCACCAGCAGCGCGCCTTCGCACTCGTCGACGAAGTTGCGATCGCCGACGCTGGCGGCGGCCTGGGTCAGATCGGTGAGGTATCCCGTCCCGCACTTGATCTGAAAGCCCCACTGGTCATAGGCATCGAGGAAGACCGGGAAGTTCAGGGCCAGGAGTCCGAACGCCAGTACGGTCGCGGCGGCGATCCCGGTGTAGGCCAGGCGATGGTGATGCTTCTGCAACGTGTTCCCCCGTTCATGTCATGCAGATGTCGCCGAAGAGCAGAACCGGCCATGACACGATCGATCCGAGGTAAGAGACCACCAGGTCCAGGCCGGCCATGCTCTTCAGGTGAGCGGTGTGCGTGCTCGACCAGATGGCGCCGACGATCAGATACGGCGTGCCGACGACCAGCCCCACCGTGATCAGCTCGCCGACCGTCACCTTGAAGCTCAAGAGCTTGCGCAGCACGCCGAGCACGTCCTTATGTTAATGACCCTTCTCGGCGCCCGAGAGGGTTTGGTGGAGATTTTAGAGGCTGACTCGGTGAGTATGTGTGCGTAACGTCCGTTATGGTGGTCGCCATGGCGCGCCCCCGGCCAGCAAGTGGCGATACGATTCGGCGCCGCCCCAAGGATCGCAAAGCGCAGATCGCTCGGGCTTCCGCCGAGGCGTTCAGCACGCTGGGCTTTCACGGTGTGAGCATGGAGGCGATTGCGTCCCGGGTGGGAATCTCCGCGCCGGCGCTGTACCGGCATTACACCGGGAAGTACGAACTCTTCCGCGACGCGGTGCTCAGCCTCGGCCAGCAACTGGTGGATTGCACCGAGTTCGCTGATGACGCCGCAATCGAAGATCCGCACACCGTTCTGCGCCGGATCATCGCCTCGCTCATCGACACCGCGATGGCCAATCGGGAGTCCGGCGGGCTCTACCGGTGGGAAGGCCGGTACCTGCGCGGCGACGACCAAGCCACCTTGATAGCGCAAATGCGCACCGTTCATCACCGAATTCAGCGACCGTTGCGTGTGATTCGCCCGGAGCTCACGCCGAGGCAGCGCTGGACGCTTTCCACGGCGGTCCTTTCCGTGGTGGGCAGCATCGTCGACCACCGGGCCAAGCTGCCGGCCATCCAGGTGCGGGCGCTGCTGGCCGAACTCGCTGACGCGGTTCTCGCCGCCGAACTACCCGCCCCGCACGACGACGACGCCATCATCGAGTCCGATATTTCGGCGGCGACGGAATCATCGAGATACGAAGCGCTGCTTGACGAGTCGATGCGGTTGTTCAACCTCAACGGGTATCGGGACACCGGCATGGAAGACATCGCGGCAGCGGTCGGGATGCCGGTATCCGGGATCTACCGGTACTTCTCCGGCAAGAGCGACATCCTTGCGGCGGCATTCCGGAGGGCGGCCGATCGACTGTCGGCAGACACGTCGTCGATCACGGCCACGATCGATGACCCACAGGAAGCGCTGACCGCCATGATCGACGCCTACGTGGCGCGGTCCTTCGACCGGCCGGAGCTGGAGTACGTCTACTACAGCGAGCGGCTCAACATGTCCGCGGGCGACCAGAAGATTCTGCGCAACATGCAGCGCTCCACCGTGGAGGCGTGGGTGGCGCTGGTGGTGGCGGTGCGGCCGGAGTGGACACCGGGACAGGCGCGGTTCGCCGTCCACGCCGCGATGTCACTGGTGATCGATCTGGGCCGCCTGATGCGCTACGAGAGATCGACGCTCAGTTTGGCCACGGTGGAGCGCCTACTCGATCTGACGCTGTTGGGCCACTACCGATTACGCGCGACGTTGCCCGCCAAGTAAGCGACGTATCCGATCGCACCGACGGCCGCTAGCCGGCGTGTCTTCGGTGCGGCCAAGGCAAGTCCCAGTGCCGTCTCGATGCCACCGTTGAGATAGATGTTCTGGCGGGTGTTGCGCGGAAACGCAGACTTGGTGATCGACTCGAAGAGTTCCGGGCGGACAAAGTGGGCCAGTCCCGTACCTGCAAGGGCCAGACCTGCGATCTGCGCACCACGCGGATTCACATTCGGCACTGCTTGGATTCCTCTCTGATCACGCAATCTGATAGTCACTCAGCGGGTACTCCGAGGCTTCCTTGATGGCGGTGCGCGTCGACAGGGGACGCAACAGGTTGGCCTCGCCCTTGGGGTCGAAGTAATACGACCGCGACGTCGCGCAATTTCCGCGGATGAACACCGAATCACCGATCAGCTCGGACATCCGGTCGAGATAGCGGGTGTTGGCGTCCTCGGTGACTTCGAACGTCGTGGCACCGCGGCGCTTCACCTCACCGAACAGCCGGTCCATATGCCGCATCTGGTACTCCACCGTGTTGAAGAAGTTCAACCCGAGGAACGCGTAGGGGCTGGCCATGCTCAGATAGTTGGGGAAGTACGGCACAGTCAAACCCTGATACGCCTGGAACCTGGTGTCGCGCCACCACTTCCCGAGGTTACGACCTGCACGGCCAACGATCTCGATTGCGGGGAAGTTGGCCTCCCACAGGTCGAATCCGGTGGCGAGTACGAGTGTGTCGATCGGCGTCCTGGTGCCGTCGCTGGAAATGATGGCGTCAGCTTCCACCCGTTCGATCCCGCTGGCCTGAAGGTGGACATGGCGCTTGTTGAAGATTCGGTAGTAGTCGTTCGAGAACGTCGGGCGCTTACAACCGAAGTCATAATCGGGTGTCAACTGCTCTCGCACTTTCGGATCCCGAACGGACAACATGCGGTGTGTCTTGGACAGGTCGCCCGCCGCGACATTGAGCCGCCGGAGGATGACATTGTCTTGATGGAGCTCGACGAAAACGAAGAACTCGTAGAGCGCGTCGGTGAAGGCACGGATGGCCCGCTGCGCCAACGGCACTCGTGCGAAGAGGCGCTTCGCACGCTGGGAGAAGCGGAAGTCAAGCTTGGGCACTACCCAGATCGCAGTGCGCTGGTAGACGGTGAGGTCCGCCGCTTTCTTGGCAAGCTCGGGAATGAGCTGCACCGCGGTGGCGCCGGTACCGATGATGCCGACCCGCTTGCCCTTGAGGTCATAGCTGTCGTCCCAGGCCGTGGTGTGGATGACCTTGCCCGCGAAGCCGCTGATGCCAGGGATGTCCGGTGTCTTCGGCTGGGAGAGAAAGCCGGTGGCCGTGATCAGGTAGCGCGCGGTCAGGGTCTCGCCGCCGGCCAGCGCGATACACCATGCTTTGGACTCCTCGTCCCAGCGGGCGCCCTCGACACTGGTGTTGAATCGCATGTGTGCGCGCACGTCGTACTTGTCGGCCACGGCGTTGGCGTACTGCTTGATCTCCTCACCGGTGGAGAAGAGTCGCGACCAGTTGGGGTTCGGCTCGAAGAAGTAGGAGTAGGTGGTCGTCGGGACGTCGACGGCCAGGCCCGGGTAACGGTTGATGTGCCACGTTCCGCCGAGATCATCCTCGCGGTCCACGATGACAAAGTTCTCATAGCCCATCCGCTTGAGCTGGATGGCAGCACCGATCCCCCCGAAACCGGCGCCCACGATTACGGCGTCGAAGTGCTCCGAAGTCATGAATGAACGGTACCTCAGGTACCACTCAACTTCGGCGATCGACTCAGCCCTTTATGGAGCCGGACCGCGGCGGGTCGAGCGTCGCGACGCAGGTCACCGCCCTGTCGCCTTGCTCCCACGTTTCGGCTGTGGGGTACAGCACGTACAGCTGGACGGTGTCGTCCGTCATGGCTGAGGGTGCATAGCTGGCCAGCTCCGGGCTGCACTTGTCGGCGTACGTGTCGATGGCTGACTGCCCCGGGAAATCGCCTCCCGGCATCTGCAGCACCGCGAAGACCTCACCCGCGTGGGGTTCGGCGCAGTCGATCGTCTTGACAGTGAGCACCCGGGTATCGCCCGGAATCTCGGAAAGGCAGTCGCCCATCTCGACGTCCGTTGCGGTGACGGTGCCCTGGCCGAAGACCAAGTAGAACGCGACGCCGGCACCGACGACGAGCACGATCAGTCCAACGATGACGCCGAGGACGATGAAGACGATCTTGTTGGATTTCGACTTCGGCGGCGGCGCGAAGTATCCGGGTGGCTGCTGGGAATACGGCTGCGGAGGCGGTGGCGGATAGGCGCCGGGCGGTGGCGGCGGGGGATAGGGGTTTGACGGCTGACCGCCGTACGGAGGCTGCTCACCGTAGGGAGACGGCGGCTGGCCATATGGCGGGGGATTGCCCGGCGGCGTGGTCACTCCGTGAGATTAGCCTCAAGCGCGGTAGGACGCACCAAGCAATCGCAATGCGGCGTCGACCGCCAGCGCCGGAACGTTGAGGGACTTGGAGCCGAGATCATGTCGGGCGCCGGTAATCTCGACAACCTCGGTGGCGGCGGAGATGAGCGCCGCGGCGGCCCGAAGTTCCTCGATCGACCCGAACGGGTCGGCGGTGCCGTGGGTGAACACCGTCGGCGCGGAAATCCGGGGCAGGTGCTCGGTGCGTGCCCGCTCCGGCTTGCCGGGCGGATGCAGCGGGTACGAGAACAAGCTCAGCGCATCGATTTTCGCCGCTTCGGCGGCGACCACCATCGAGGTCATCCGGCCACCGTACGAGTGTCCGCCCGCGACCACCGGGCCCTTGGTGAGGGTCCGCGCCAGCTCGATGACCTCCACGATGCCGGATTGGTCGGATGCGGCGGAATTGGACGGTGGCCCCTTCGGCCGTCGCCGCCGATACGGCAGGTTGTACCGCACCGCGAGCCAGCCGCGCGCGGCCCACTCGTCGCAGATCTTCTGTAGTAGTGGAGATTCCCGGCTGCCGCCGGCGCCGTGGGTGAGAACAACGACGCCAATGGGGGTGCCTGCCGGCTCGTGGGCGATGCCTGCGATCTGCTCGAGATTCATCTGTTGAGCCTGAAGAGCGCCGACACCGGGCCGTGGCCGTGCCCCAGCGGATACGCGGCACGCAGACATTCGGTCACCCAACGCTTTCCGAACGCGACGGCGTCGGGCACGTGGTAGCCGTGGGCGAGGGCGCTCGCGACCGCCGCCGCCAGCGTGTCGCCTGCGCCGTGGTCGTGTCCGGTGTCGATACGGGCGGTGTCGAACTCGAAGAATTCGGTGCCGTCGAACAGCAGGTCGGGGCTCTGTGATGACGCGCGCAGGTGCCCGCCTTTCACCAACACCCACTGCGGTCCGAGCGCATGCAGTGCGCGTGCCGCCGCACGCTGGGACGCGTCGTCGACGACATCGATGTCGACCAGAAGACGCACCTCGTCAAGGTTCGGCGTGACCAGAGTGGCCAGCGGGAACAGTTGAACCCTGAGGGCGTCCAGCGCGCTGGGGTGCAGCAGTGGGTCGCCGTGCATCGACGCGCACACCGGGTCGACGACGAGCGGTACGGTGCCGGCCAGGCCCTGCTGTCGCCAGGTGTCCGCAACCACATCGATGATCGCGGAGGACGCCAGCATGCCGGTCTTCGCGGCCTGGACGCCGATGTCGGACGCCACGGCCTCGATCTGGCCAGCGAGGACGTCCACCGGTATCTCGTGAAACCCCTTGACGCCCATGGTGTTCTGCACCGTCACCGCCGTGACGGCGACCAGCCCGTGCACGCCGAGCATGGCGAACGTCCGCATGTCGGCCTGGATACCGGCACCGCCGCCGGAGTCGGAGCCGGCGATCGTCATGACCCGAAGTGGGGTCTGGCCCGGTGGTGTCAGCGGAAGGAACTTCATCTGTTCTTCGCGCACGCGCTCATCACCCTTCATGCGAGTGGAAGATAGACCCGGTTGCCGTGCTCGGTGAACTCCTTGGACTTTTCGGCCATCGCGTCGCGGATGTCCTGTGAGATGCGCATGGAGCAGAACTTCGGACCGCACATCGAGCAGAAGTGCGCGGTCTTCGCCGGTTCGGCCGGAAGGGTTTCGTCGTGGAACTCGCGTGCGGTGTCGGGGTCGAGCGACAATGCGAACTGATCGTGCCACCGGAACTCGAATCGGGCGCGGGACAGGGCGTCGTCACGCTCCTGTGCACGGGGGTGTCCCTTGGCCAGATCGGCGGCGTGCGCGGCGATCTTGTAGGCGATCACGCCGTCCTTGACGTCCTTGCGATCGGGCAGTCCGAGATGCTCCTTCGGCGTGACGTAGCACAGCATCGCCGTGCCGGCCGCGGCAATGATGGCCGCTCCGATCGCCGACGTGATGTGGTCATAGGCAGGCGCGATATCGGTGGTCAGCGGGCCCAGTGTGTAGAACGGAGCCTCGTCGCACAGCTCTTCTTCCAGGCGTACGTTCTCGACGATCTTGTGCATGGGGACGTGACCGGGACCTTCGATCATCACCTGCACCCCATGCGATTTGGCGATTTTGGTCAGCTCGCCGAGTGTGCGCAGTTCGGCGAATTGGGCGGCGTCGTTGGCGTCCGCGATCGAGCCCGGTCGTAGTCCGTCGCCGAGCGAGAACGTGACGTCGTAGCGTTGCAGGATCTCGCAGAGTTCCTCGAAACGGGTGTACAGGAAGGACTCTTCATGGTGCGCCAGGCACCACGCCGCCATGATCGAGCCACCCCGGCTCACGATCCCCGTCACTCGGTTTGCGGTCAGCGGCACGTAGCGCAGCAGCACCCCGGCGTGCACGGTCATGTAGTCCACACCCTGTTCACACTGTTCGATCACGGTGTCGCGGTAGCACTCCCACGTCAGTGCTGTCGGATCGCCGCTGACCATCTCCAAGGCCTGGTAGATGGGCACGGTGCCGACGGGTACCGGCGAGTTGCGCAGGATCCACTCTCTGGTGAGGTGGATGTCGCGGCCGGTGGACAGGTCCATGATCGTGTCGGCGCCCCAACGGGTTGCCCAGACCATCTTGTCGACCTCATCGGCGATCGAGCTGCTGACCGCCGAATTGCCGATGTTCGCATTGACTTTCACCGCAAATGCCTTGCCGATGATCATCGGTTCGGATTCGGGGTGGTTGTGGTTGGCCGGAATCACCGCGCGGCCGCGAGCCACCTCATCGCGAACGAGTTCCGGGGCGACCCCTTCGCGCGCGGCGATGAAAGCCATCTCGGCGGTGATCTCGCCATGGCGGGCGCGTTGAAGTTGGGTGCCGCTATCACGCACGACGCCCGAGCGCGGCGACAGTCCCTTGTTGAGATCAAGTACCGCGTCGCCGTCGGTGTACGGGCCCGAGGTGTCGTACAGGTCAAAGTGCTCGCCGTTGGACAGGTTCACCCGGCGGAACGGCACGGCCATCCCTTTGACGTCCCGGTAGATCTTGGTGCTGCCCGCGATGGGGCCGTTGGTCACTGACGGGACAGAATGCAGCACTTTTCATCATCTCCCTACGCCGGCATTACCCGGTCAGGTTCGTACGGTCGACGGGCCTACCCGTCCTCTCAGCGCACTGGTGTGCGCTCCCGTGTGTGGACGCTTGCCAGGCTAGCGCAGGTGATGGCCCGACGGGAATATGAATTGCCCCGGGATGCTTTGTATAGCTAACATATGTGTTTTGCGCCTAGAGGCTTTGATACGAAAATCCAAGACTGCGAAAGTTTGATGACCAACATCGGCAAGACGAACCCCGAGGTAGCGGGTGACGCCGATGCAGCGCTCAGCGAAACCGCGCAACGGCGCAGGCGGATGGATCGCGACCATCCGTTCTACAAGTGGATCGTGCTGTCCAACACGACACTGGGCATGCTGCTGGCGGCCATCAACGCCTCGATCGTGCTCATCTCTTTGCCCGCGATCTTCCGCGGCATCGGGTTGAATCCCCTGGCACCCGCCAACGTCGGCTACCTGCTCTGGATGTTGATGGGGTACCTCGTGGTGACCGCGGTGCTCGTCGTGTTCTTCGGCCGACTCGGCGACATCTTCGGCCGGGTCCGCATCTACAACCTCGGCTTCGCGGTCTTCACCTTCGCGGCGGTCGCGTTGTCCTTCGATCCGTTCCATCTCGGCGGCGGCGCCGTCTGGCTCATCGCGTGGCGCGTGGTCCAGGGTGTCGGCGGCGCGATGCTGATGGCGTCGTCGGCAGCGATTCTCACCGACGCATTTCCGTCCAATCAGCGGGGCATGGCGCTTGGTGTGAATATGGTTGCCGCGGTTGCCGGTTCCTTTCTCGGTCTGCTTATCGGCGGTGTGCTCGCGGAGTTCCACTGGCAGGCGATCTTCTGGGTGGGAGTGCCGATCGGGCTGTTGGGCACCGTCTGGAGCTATCGCTCGCTGCGGGAGCTTGGGGTCCGGACCCCGGGACGGCTCGACTGGGCGGGCACGCTCACGTTCGGCATCGGCCTGACCGCGCTTCTCGTCGGCATCACCTATGGGATTCAGCCCTATGGGGATTCGACGACGGGCTGGACCAGCCCGTGGGTGTTCGGTTCGATTCTCGCCGGAGTGCTGCTGATCGTCGCCTTCTGTCTGATCGAGCTGCGGGTCGAACAGCCGATGGTCAACATCAGGCTCTTCCGTTCCGCATCGTTCGGCATGGGCAACCTGGCGGGTCTGATGTCATCCGTCGGGCGGGGCGGACTGCAGTTCATGCTCATCATCTGGCTGCAGGGGATCTGGCTCCCGTTGCACGGCTACAGCTTTGAATCGACACCCCTGTGGGCCGGAATCTACCTGTTGCCCGCGACGTTCGGGTTCTTGATCGCAGCCCCGCTCGCCGGAACGCTGGCGGACCGATATGGCGCCAGGCTGTTCACAGTTGGCGGCATGGCGTTGATGGCGGTGTCGTTCGTCGCGTTGGTGATGATCCCAGTGAACTTCGAATACTGGGTCTTTGCACTCCTGGTCTTCATCAACGGGCTTGGCGGTGGCATCTTCACCGCGCCGAATACCGCGGCGATCATGTCGAGCGTTCCCGCCGCCGAGCGCGGCGCCGCTTCGGGGGTGCGGGCCACCTTCTTCAACGCCGGATCGTCGCTGTCGATCGGAATCTTCTTCTCTCTCATGATCATCGGGCTGGCCAACACACTGCCCAGTGCCCTGAGTTCGGGTCTGCAGGAGCAGGGAGTGTCCGCGTCGGTGGCCCACGAGGTGGCGAACCTGCCGCCGGTCGGCAGCCTGTTCGCGGCGTTCCTCGGTTACAACCCGATCGCCGAGCTACTCGACCCCTACCACGCGCTGCAGCAGCCCGGTGTCAATGTCGATGTGCTGACCGGGCAGACGTTCTTCCCGCACCTGATCATGAAGCCGTTCCATGCGGGACTGGTCGTCGTATTCATCGCCGCCGCGGCAATGATGGTCGTCGGTATGGTCGCGTCGCTCTTCAACCCGGGTCGCTACGCCGACGAGGAGAACGTCGACAACGTGGCCTAGCGGTTCAGGTCAGCTCGACGAGCACCGGAGCATGATCGCTCGGCGCCTTTCCCTTCCGTTCCTCACGGACTATCTCGGCATGTGTCACGCGTTGCGCCAAAGCCGGTGAACCGAGAATGAAGTCGATACGCATTCCGCGGTTCTTGGGGAACCGCAGCTTGGTGTAGTCCCAGTAGGTGTAGACAGCCGGGCCGGGTGTGAAAGGCCTTACCAAATCGCTGTATCGAGCATCAATCATTGCGTTGAACGCCGTGCGCTCCGGCGCGGTGACGTGGGTGCTACCCTCGTACGCCTCGACACTCCAGACATCCTCGTCGGTTGGTGCAATGTTCCAGTCGCCCACCATCGCGATCTGTGCCGCCGGATCGTCGGTGAGCCATCCTTGTGCCGTATCATGCAGAGCGGCAAGCCATTTGAGCTTGTATATGTAATGCGGTGAGCCGACGAAACGCCCGTTGGGCACGTACAGGCTCCACACCCGCACCCCGTTGCACGTCGCTCCCAGCGCACGTGCCTCCGCCGCGGCCTCTACTTCCGGCTTGTCACTCCACGTGGGTTGACCGTCGAAGCCGACCTGTACATCGTCGATACCGACCCGGGATGCGATGGCGACGCCGTTCCACTGGTTGAAGCCGCAGTGCACCACGTCGTAGCCCGCGGCCAGGAACGGCATGGTGGGAAACTGCGCGTCGGAGCACTTGGTCTCCTGCATCGCCAGCACGTCGACGTCGGCGCGCTCCAGCCAGTCGGCCACGCGATCGACTCGAGCCCGGATCGAGTTGACGTTCCATGTGGCCACCCGCATGACTACAGGCTAGGTGTCACACCTTGTCATCTCTCAGAACTGTCACCGATGTCCCGAGACATCACAGGCACTTGTCACACCTGTGTGGGATAGTCGAACATGTGTTCGAGTGCGATCGGGATTGGGATCTCATCGAGGTGATGGGTGAGGCCACGCGCTATGAATCGATGTCGACCGCGCAGCGGTTGTTGGCGGTGGCGGAGTTGTATGAGCGGCGTCAGGGTGCGTTGGGGGATCTGGATTGGTATGTGGTCGATGACTGTGCGGCGGTGGCTGCGGAGGTGTCGGCGGTGCAGAACATCAGCCATTCCCGTGCGGTGTCCCAGGTGCAGATGGCGTGCGCGTTGGCCCACCGGTTGCCGACGGTGGCGAAGGTGTTTTTGCGCGGCACCATCGATTTGCGGATGGTCTCGACGATCATCGCGCGTACCGACAATGTCGAGGACGCGGTGATGCCCGAGCTGGATGAGGCCATCGCGCGGCATTGTGAGAAGTGGATGAAGCTGTCGCGCAATAAGCTGCGCGATCGGGTGGATCAGTGGGTGGCCAAGTTCGATCCGGCCGGGGTGCGGATCCCGCCCAAGGTGGCCGACAGCCGCTATGTCGACACTGAGGCGGCCAGTCCGGGGATGGCGTGGCTGTCTGGTCACCTGCAGGCCACTGACGCCGCGGCGTTTACTCAACGCTTGGATGGGTTGGCGGCCACGGTCTGTGCCCATGATCCGCGCACGCCGCGGCAGCGCCGCGCTGATGCCGTCGGCGCGTTGGGCCGTGGGCAAGCCACCCTGGCCTGTGAGTGCGCACGCGAGGACTGCCCGGCGGCCGCCGAGGTGGATACGGTGTCCTCGGCGGTGATCCATCTGCTGGCCGAGCAGGGCACCCTTGAGGGCACTGGTGCTGCGCCGGGGTATCTGCGCGGGTTCGGGATCGTGCCTGCCGAGTCGGTGCGCCAAATCGCCAAGACCGCGCACCTCAAACCGCTGACCGTGCCGACGGGGGATACCCCGGATCCGGGGTACCGGCCGAGCGCCAAGACCAAGGAGTTCGTTCAGTGGCGGGATCTGACGTGTCGGTGGCCGGGCTGCGATAAGCCGGTCGAGACGTCTGACATCGACCACACCGTGTCCTGGCCGTTTGGGCCGACGCATCCGTCGAACAACAAGCATTACTGCCGGATTCATCATTTGATCAAGACGTTTTTCACCGGGGCCGGCGGGTGGAGCGATCGGCAGTCCTCGGACGGCACGATGGTGTTCACCGCCCCCAGCGGACACATCTACCGCACCGAACCCCACGGTGCGGCACTGTTTCCCGCCCTGGGGCGATCGACCGGTGAGCTCGACCTGCCCGCGCCCACCGTGGGCCCCGAGACGGATCGCTTCGCGATGATGCCGCGGCGCAAACAAACCCGCGCTCAGGACCGCCAAGACCGGATCAACGCCGAACGCCGCGAACGCACCGAACTCATCGCCGAAGAAGAACGACAACGCCAAGCCTGGCTGGCCGCCAACTACCAACCGCCACCATTCTGAATGGCGTCGGCTCGTACATAGCGCGAGCGGTGATGAAGCGTGAAGCCCATCGACTCGAAAAGCGCTGTGGCGGAAGAATTATCGTCGATCACCTGAGTGTAGGCGCGCTCCGCGCCCTGATCGGCGCCCCACGACAACAGTGCGGTGCAAAGGGATCGCGCGTGGCCCTGGCGGCGCCGATCAGCGGCGACCCTCAGGGCCGACAAGCCCACCCAGCAGGTGCCATCGGGTCCATGGGTGACGGCCGCTCGTGCTACAGCCGCTCCAGCCGCGGACGCGAAAACCACCTCGCCGTCTACTACCGCGGACAACACCTCGACGGGTACGTCTCGGTCATAGATGCGCAGCCACTCGTCATCCGGTCGAGACGCCACCACCACCTCGTCGTGCGGACCGCCCGACTCAATCTCGCATGCCATGACAAGGTTCTCGGCGTCGGCCGTCGAACGCGGTGGAACGCGAAACAGCCGGTCCGGTGCGCTCACCAGCGGCGCCACCGACCGCGCCGCATACCATTGCGTGATCGCGCTCAGATCGGTACCAGCTGAAAAGTCGAGCGGCACAGCCGAATTAGCACGCCGGGTGCTGCCGTGCCCGAAGCGGCAGAACCAACCGTCCACCCACTGCTGCTCAACCCCGGGCCAGGCCATCGCCGCGGCATGTTCGAGGTTGCGAATATCGGCCTTGCGCACCGGCGCGTCGGTAAGCGCCTTGATGGCGACGACCTCGTCGACTGAAACGGCGACCACATCCCCACGCTTCGTGCGCACCTGCAACGTCGGCGCCGTCTGCAGCAGATGACCGATCACGTCGGTCAGAGGTGGTGACGACCCGGCGGGCAGGCGGTGACGAATCATCACCCGCGTTCCCACCGGCGGGATCTGCATCAGTGACCGAAGGGATCGGGATCCTTGCCAGGCTCCCACGACAGGCCCGGCACGCCCCATCCGCGCGATTTCACCGCTCGCTTGGCGCTTCGGGCATGCCGGCCGACCAGCCGATCCAGATACAGGAAGCCGTCCAGGTGTCCGGTCTCGTGCTGCAGCATCCGCGCAAACAAACCAGTGCCCTCGAGCGTGATCGGCGTGCCGTCGGCGTCCAGGCCCCTCACTCGCGCCCAGTCGGCCCGGCCCGTCGGAAAGGATTCTCCCGGCACCGAAAGGCAGCCTTCGTCGTCATCGTCGTCCGGGTTCGGCATCGTCTCGGGAACCTCGGACGTCTCCAGCACGGGGTTGACGACGACGCCCTTGCGCCGCGTGGTCCTGCCGCGCTCGTCGGCGCAGTCATAGACGAACACCCGCTTGGACACACCAATCTGATTTGCGGCGAGCCCGACACCGTTGGCTGCCGCCATCGTGTCGTAAAGGTCGGCGATCAAATCCGCGAGGTCTGCGGGCAGCGAACCGTCGTCACCGACGGGCACGGGCTCGGTCGCGGTGTGCAGGACGGGATCTCCTACGATGCGTATAGGTACTACGGCCACGCGCAACAGCTTAAGTCGGCAATCCTTATCATCCGACTCGCGGGCATGTCGGACGTCCCAGCTTGCAAACCCGTGGTTGAATGAGCGCCGAACCACAGCGATGTCATTTCGAGTGTTAGAAGGGTCCAGGAGCGAGATGGACGGCGCAATCGCGCGGACTGAGCAATCCGGGGACGACCCTGCCCTTGCCGATGGGCTGACCCGCCGCGAGCACGACATCCTGGCGTTCGAGCGTCAGTGGTGGAAGTACGCGGGTTCCAAGGAAGACGCGATCAAGGAACTGTTCTCCATGTCGGCCACGCGCTATTACCAAGTGCTGAACGCGCTGGTAGACCGCCCCGAGGCGCTCGCAGCCGATCCAATGCTGGTCAAACGGTTGCGACGGTTGCGGGCGAGCAGGCAGAAAGCGCGCGCGGCGCGCCGACTGGGCTTCGACCTCACCTGAGCCCCCGTCGGGGGATTCACCGACCCGCTTGTCCGGCTGGATACAGTGAACGCAATGAATCAGCAGAGCTCCTCTGGCCTACCCCTGCGCGCCATGGTGATGGTGCTGCTGTTCCTTGGCGTCGTATTTCTGCTGGTGGGCTTCCAGGCGATGGGTGCCGGCGACGACGAGGGTGAGCAATCGCCCATCGCGACGACCACCGCAACCACCACCCGCGCGAGTCCGTCGGAGTCGCCGACGCCGGCACGCCCCGAGGTGCGGGTGTTCAACATCTCGACAGTTCAGGGCGCCGCGGAAGGCATGGCCAATCGGCTCCGTGAGGATGGCTGGAACGTCGCCGAGACCGGGAACCTCGAGCTGCCCGAGGTGACAGTCAACACCGTGTACTTCACCGAAGCGCCCGGGGAGCGGGAAGCTGCAGAGGAAGTCGGCAGGTTGTTGGACGCGCCGGTCGAACCGCGACTGCCCGAATTGGCAGAGCAGCCGCCGGGGGTGCTCGTGGTGGTCACCGGTTAGGCTCTTGCACATGCTCAAGACCGTCGCTGTCGCAGCTGGCTTCGCCGTTCCCGCTCTCGTGTTGAGCGCCTGTGCCGCTCCCGAAGAACCCGCAACCACGCCGGGCACGACGCCGTCGGTCTGGACCGGCTCGCCGGCACCGTCGGCGCCGCCCGATGAGCACGGAGGTGGCCACGAGGGTCAGGCCAGTGGGGAGACGCTGACCACCGAACTGAAACTCCCGAACGGAACCACGGTCGCGACGGCCGAGATCGCGTTCACCGGGAACTACGCCACCGTCACTGTGCAGACCACCGCGCCGGGAGAACTGGCGCCCGGCTTCCACGGCATGCACATCCACTCGGTCGGCAAGTGCGAGGCCAACTCGGTCGCCCCGACCGGCGGTGCGCCCGGTGACTTCAATTCGGCCGGTGGACATTTACAGGTGGCCGGACACAGCGGCCACCCCGCGAGCGGTGACCTGTCATCGCTGCAGGTTCGCGCGGACGGCTCGGCGTTGGTGGTGACGACGACCGACGCGTTCACCGCGGAGGACCTGACGGGCGAGGCCAAGACCGCCATCATCATTCACGAGAAGGCGGACAACTTCGCCAACATCCCGCCGGAGCGCTACCAGCAGGTCAATGGCGACCCGCCGCCAGACGAGACCACCCTGGCGACAGGTGATGCCGGAAAGCGTGTGGCGTGTGGTGTCATCGGCGCAAGCTAACCACCACATAGATTTCGTCGGCTCACCTCGGCCGACGCTCGGGGTGGAGTGGGAGTTTGCACTCGTCGACGCCGAGACCCGCGATGTGAGCAACGTCGCCACCGAGGTGATCGAGGAGCTCGGCGCGAACAACCCGCGGGTACACAAGGAACTGCTGCGCAACACCGTCGAGATCGTCACCGGCATCAACGATTCCGTTCCCGAGGCGATGGACGACCTGCGTTCGACGTTGGGGGCGGCACGCAAGATCGTCCGCGACCGCAACATGGAGTTGTTCTGTGCGGGTACACATCCGTTTGCGAAATGGTCCCCGGAGAGCCTGACCGACGCGCCCCGCTACGCCGAGTTGATCAAGCGCACGCAGTGGTGGGGGCGTCAAATGCTGATCTGGGGTGTCCATGTGCACGTGGGCATCTCGTCCGCGCACAAGGTGATGGCGATCAACACGTCGCTGCTCAACCATTATCCGCACCTGTTGGCGCTCTCCGCGTCATCGCCGTTCTGGGACGGTGAGGACACCGGTTATGCGTCCAACCGGGCCATGATGTTTCAGCAGCTGCCGACGGCCGGCTTGCCGTTCCACTTCCAGACGTGGCGCGAGTGGGAAGGCTTCGTCCACGATCAGAAGAAGACCGGCATCATCGACCACATGAATGAAATCCGTTGGGATATCAGGCCCTCGCCGCACATAGGCACGGTGGAGGTGCGGATCTTCGACGGGGTATCCAACATCCGTGAGTTGAGCGCGTTGGTGGCGTTGACTCACTGTCTGATCGTCGACCTCGACCACCGCCTGGACGCCGGCGAGCGCCTCCCCACCATGCCGCCCTGGCATGTACAGGAAAACAAGTGGCGCGCAGCCCGTTACGGCCTGGACGCGGTTATCATCCTCGACGAGGACAGCAACGAGCGGCTGGTCACCGACGATCTCGACGACCTACTGAACCGGCTCGAGCCTGTCGCCGCCTCGCTGCATTGTGCTGACGAACTGCGGTTGGTCTCCGAAATCGCCCACTCGGGTGGGTCCTACCAACGTCAACGGCGGGTCGCCGAGGAGCACGACGGCGATCTGCGTGCGGTGGTCGACGCACTGGTCGCCGAACTGGACATCTGAGTGCCCACCACGCCCATGTTCCCGCTGCAGGTTGCGATGCTGCCCGGCGAGGAGCTACCGCTTCGGGTCTTCGAACCTCGCTACACCGCAATGGTTTCGGACTGCCTCGCCACGGATGATCCGGCGTTCGGGGTGGTGCTGATCGCCGCGGGACGCGAGGTCGGCGGCGGCGATATCCGCAGCGACGTCGGCGCGATGGCCCACATCACCGAGAGTGCCGACTTAGGGGGCGGCCGCTATCGATTGCGCTGTGTGATGGCCGAGCGGATCCGGGTCCTGGAGTGGCAGCCCGACAATCCGTACCCGCGGGCGGCGGTAGAGCCCTGGCCAGATGAACCGGGTGAGAGCGTCGACGTGGAAGCGATCAAAGACATCGAGGATCGCATGATCGCGTTGTTCGAGCGGATCGCCACCGCGCGTGGTGCGCAGGTGGCCGCGCGAGACATTGTCGCTGGCGCCGACGCGTCGGGCGATGCTGCGATGTGGTTGTACACCTTGGCTTCCCGTCTCCCGATGGGGCAGGCGGACCGGTACGCCGTGCTCGCCGCACCCACGGTCGCCGCACGAGTGGCGGCACTCGGTGAAGCGGTCGACACAGTCACCGCGATGGTCGAGTTCCAGCTATCTGAATAGATTGCCCGCTAGGCGCGAGTGCCCTCGACAAAGACGGTGCGCGGCGTCACGTCGTCATCCGAAGACCGGCGGCCGTAGCGTTCCATCAGCGTGCCGGCATGCTCCGAGGACACCCGCCACCCGTGGTCCATCAGCCATTCGGCGACATCGGCGCGGTCCTCGATAAACCAAAGATCAGCGACATCGGGGGTTCCGGTGTCGTCAGTGTTGTCGGGACCCGCCGCTTCCCGCATCTGGCGCAGCTGCTCGCGTCGGCTCGCGAGGTACTCAGGAT
The DNA here is from genome assembly GCF_000243415.2 of Mycolicibacterium tusciae JS617. The sequence goes on along the minus strand of NZ_KI912270.1, from coordinate 3,512,050 downwards.
TGAAGAACCCGGCGCCGAACGACTCGACCGCGACCCGGCTGCCAGGGGCACTGAGTTCATGGATGCGCTCGAACAGCAGGTCCTGTCCCTGCGCGGGCAGATACGGCAGCAGCCCTTCGGCGGCCCACGACGTCGGTTGCTCAGGATCGAATCCGGCGTCGCGCAGGGCGGTCGGCCAGTCCTGACGCAGGTCGATGGGAACCGCGACGTAACGAGCCGCGGGCTGGTCGTCGGCCAACGTATCGGCCTTGAAGGCAAGCACTTTCGGCTGGTCGATTTCGTACACCACGCTGTCATCGCCCCACGGCAGTCGCCAGGCCCTGGCGTCGAGCCCGGCGGCGAGGATGACCGCCTGCGCGATCCCGTGGGCGCTCGCGGCGACGAAGAAGTCGTCGAACCACTTAGTCCGTGATGCGGCATAGTTCGAGATTGCCCGGATGCGCTCCGTCATGTGGGTCGGCGGCAGCTGCCAACCGCGGGCGATGGCCGCATCGATGAAGCGCTGGGCGTAGGTGTCGGTGAACAGTGCGCATTGCGATGATGCCTCCTGAGCCCGGGCCCACGCCACCCCGAGGGCGGTAGCGCCGACACCCTCGGTGATGTCCCAGCTGTCGTCCTCAGTCCTGGCCATTGCCACCCTCGGGTTCGGCAAACTCGTGCATTTCGTCCTTCGTCAGCAAGTCATCACGCACGTTCTGTTCCCGGTATGCCAGTTGGCCAACCCGGTTGGCCACCACCGGCGCGGTGATGACGGTGAACAACCCGGTGAGGATGAGCATCCCGACATCGGCGTGCCCTCTCAGCCGGATCGCGGCGCCGAACAGCACCAGCAGCAGGCCCAGCACCTGGGGCTTGGACGCCGCGTGCATACGGGTGAGCGTGTCGGGGAAGCGGACCACACCGATCGCCGCGGTCAGTGCCAGTGCCGACCCGCCGAGGACGAGTACGGCGGTCACGATGTCCCAGACGTTCATCGTCGTCTCCTCGGCGCGCCACGAGAGTCGATGTCCGGCACGCGGAACCTCGCGACGCTGACAGATCCCACGAAACTGATCAGCGACAGGGCGGCCAATCCGTAGGTGACCGTGGTGTCGAGGCTGAATGCGGCCCAGATACCGACCCCGCACATCGCTACTGCCACAAGGGCGTCGACCGCCACCAGACGATCCAACGTGCTCGGCCCCGCCAGCAGGCGGAACATCGTGCAGACCGCCGCGGCGATGATCATTGCGGCGGCGATGACCCAAACGACCGTCATGGGCTCTCCTGATTGACCGTCGGCCGCCAGTCTTCGTCGCGTTCGAAGCTGGAGACCAACAGCCTTTCCACCACCGCGACCTGCCGGTGGAACCGGCTCATCGCACGGTCCGTGCCGATATCGAGGACGTGCATGTAAAGCATTCGACGGGTCTGGTCGATCTCCAGCACGATCGACCCCGGGATCAGGTTGAAGATGTTCACTGCCAGTGCCAGCACCAGATCCGATTTCACCGACAGGTGCGCGCGCAACACAGCCGACAACGGCGGCGGTCCCGGCCTCACCGCCAGCACGGCGACTTGCACGGATGACAGCACCAGGAAGTACACGACGGTGAGGAGCAATCGAAGCAACGACAGCGGGTGCACCCTTCCCTCCACGGGCACGGCAGGCAGCGGTAGCAGCCACGTGATCAGAAGGGCGACCGCGAGGCCCGACAGGATGTTGGCTGCCGAGAACGTGCCCCACAACAGAATCCAGACGAGCACCAGCCAACAGATCACCCAGACCCGCAACACAATTCGTCTCACCGGTTACCCACCACCGCGGTGATGTACTGGCTGCGATCAAGCACCTCGCTGGAGGCGCGCTCGCTGTACGCGAAGATCGGGCCGGCGAACACGGTCATCGCGATGCCGACCATGATCAGCGCACCTGTCGGTGCGACCATCCCGAAGGGCATGCGGCCGACACGATCACGGTCGACGAACTGGATGTCCTCCGGTTCGTCGAGCAATGCGGACGGCGACGACCCGGAGAGATGGCCCTCGGGCGCATCGGTACGAGTACGCCAGAACGCCTTGGTCCACACCCGCGTCACCACGTACAGAGTGAGCAAGCTGGTCACCACACCGCCGCCGACCAGCGTCCAGGCCAGCACGGAGCCATTCTGCGCACCCGCCTCCAGCAGTGCGACCTTCCCGACGAACCCCGAGAACGGCGGTATGCCACCGAGATTGAGTGCAGGCACGACGAACACGAACGCCAACAGAGGGCTGGCGGCCGCCAAGCCGCCGAGCCGTTGCAGCGTTGAGGCGCCGGCCTGCCGCTCGATCAGTCCGACGACCAAGAACAGCGTGGTCTGAACCAGGATGTGGTGTGCCACGTAGTAGATCGCGCCCGACATACCGAGCTGGCTGGACAGTGCGATGCCGAACACCATGTAGCCGATGTGACTGACCAAAGTGAACGACAGCAGTCGCTTGATATCGTTCTGCGCGATCGCGCCGAGGATGCCGATGAGCATGGTCAGCAGCGCCGCGACCAACAGCAGGGGATCGAGCCCGCCGGACGGGAACAACAGTGAGTGCGCCCGGATGATTGCGTACACACCGACCTTGGTGAGCAGGCCGGCGAACACCGCGGTCACCGGTGCGGGAGCAGTCGGGTAGGAGTCGGGCAACCACGTCGACAGCGGGAAGACCGCAGCCTTGATGCCGAACGCCACCAACAGGACGGCGAACATCGCGGACCTGGTCCCGGCCGACACGTCGTCAAGTCGCACCGCGATCTCCGCCATGTTCAAGGTTCCGGTGGCGGCGTAGACCAGCGCGATGCCGAACAGGAATATCAGCGATGAGACCATCGAGACCATCACGTACGAGATGCCGGCTCGCACACGGTCTTTACTCGCTCCGATGGTCAGCAGCACAAAGCTCGCCGAAAGCAAGACCTCGAACCCGACGTAGAGGTTGAACAGGTCGCCGGCCAAAAACGCCATGCAGACACCCGCGGAGAGCACCAGGTAGGTGGGCATGAAGATCGACACCGGCTGACGTTCGTCGCCGTCGCGGATGCCCTGGCCGATCGCGTAGAACACCACGGCCAGCAACACGATCGACGACACCACGAGCATTAACGCCGACAATCGGTCCACCACCAGCGTGATGCCCAGCGGACCCATGCCGGGCACCGACTGCCCCCAGCCGCCGACGTTCAGCACGAGGGTGCCGGCCCGGTCGGCGAGGTACAGCAGCGCGCAGCACACCGCGACGACGACCGACAGCGCGGCAAGCGTGATGGCCCGCTGCAGCCGGGGCCGGCGGCCTGCGATCATCGTCGCCGCCGCGCCGAGAGTCGGGATCAGCGCCGGCAGCGGGATCAGGACACTTGCGGCGCTCACTTGGACCCCTCGTATCCGGGCAGTGCATCCAACTCGTCGGGCAGGTCGGTGTCACGTGAGACGTCGAGTCGCGCGCGGTCCTGTTCTACCGCGGCGACGTCCATCGCGGCCTTCTCGGAGACCTTTGCGTCCTCGGGATCGAGGCCGACTTCCTCTTCAGTGGTCAACCGGTAGGACCGGTATGCCAGCGCCATGACGAATGCCGCGATACCCATTGTGATCACGATGGCCGTCAGGATCATGCCCTGCGCCAAAGGATCAGCAGTGGTTGTGTTGCCGTCGCTGGTGCGGCCCCTGATCGGTGGGTTGCCGGACGGACCGCCGACCACCAGGATGAGCAGGTTGATCGCATTGCCGATCAGCAGCAACCCCAACAACATTCGGGTCAGGTTGCGCTCGAGCAGGAGGTAGACACCGGCGCTGGTGAGCCCGCCGAGCAGGACGAGCGGAACGAATGAGGTGGTCATCGGGCGGTCACCTTCGTGCCCCGTCCCTCTCCGATCTCCACGTCGATACGGGCGCCGAGGCTGCGCAACACGTCGAGGACGAGGCCGACGACGATCAGATACACACCGAGGTCGAAGAACAACGCGGTGACGAACTTCACGGTGCCGAGCACGGGCACGTCGATCTCGATCAGCGCCGACGACAGCACAGGTGCTCCTACAAACAGGGACCCCAGTGCGGTTCCCGCCGAAAGGCACAGTCCCGCACCGAGAATCTTGCCCGCATCGAGCGGCAGCGTTTCGCCGAGTTCGTAACGGCCACCCGCGAGATAGCGCAGCACGAGCGCAAGTCCGGCGGTCAAGCCGCCCGCGAACCCGCCGCCGGGGGTGTTGTGGCCTGCGAAGAAGAAGTACGCCGACAACACCATGATCAGCGGGAAGATGAGCCGGGTCGCGACTTCCAGGATCAGCGATCGATGCCGCGGGTCACGTAGTTCGCTGCCGCGCAGCCAGGTGATTTCGCCGATCGCTGGGCTGTGCGACGTCGCAGGGAGCCGTCCGATGTCGGGCTGGCCGGCGTCGGAGACCCTGGGTGCCGCTCCGAAACGCCTGTGCCGGAACACCATCGAGGCGACTCCCGTCGCGGCAACCAGCAGCACCATGATCTCGCCCATCGTGTCCCAGGCTCGGATGTCGACCAGCAGCACGTTGACGGCGTTGGAGCCGTGGCCCCGGTAGTACGCCGCGTCGGGGATCAGCGACGCGATCGGGATCCCCGTGCGTGCCGACATCGCGTATGCCGTCAAGGTGGTCACCGCCGCGCCGACCGCGAGCGCCAGCGCGGCGCGCGGCCAGCGATGCCGCTTGATGTGGATGCGGTCGGCCTCGGCGGGCAGCGTGCGCAACACCAATACGAAGATGACCAGAGTCAGGGTTTCCACCAGGAACTGGGTGAGGGCGAGGTCGGGTGCGCCATGAAGCGCGAAGACGACGCCGCAGCCGTAACCCGTCACCCCGACGAGTAACACCGCCGCCAGACGGTTGCGCATGATCAACGCGCCCAGCGCGGCGGCCAGGATGATGAGGCCGACGACAATCTGGAGCGGTGAGCCGCTGAGTTCGAGGTGTGGGCGGTCGCGGGCGCCGAGCACGAGCACGACCGTCGGCACCAGCACCAGAGTGGACAGGATCACCGCTTGGGTGGCGGGGATTGACCCGCGCTGGGTGCGAGCGGTGAGTTCGACCGCGAACAGGTCCAGCCTGCGGACGACGGCGTCGTAGAGATGGTCGGCGTTGCACAACGGCTCGCGCGCCGTGCGCAGCCGCCGCAGTCGTTGGCGACCGAAGAACGCGGCGGTTCCCGTGGCGAGCACGAGCACCGACAACAGCAGCGGCAGGTTCAGCCCGTGCCACAGTGCGAGGTCGTAATCCTGTCCGCCGGGGACGGTGTCCGCGTAATCGTCCAGCACGTTGCCCAGCCCGCCGGGCCACAATCCGAAGGCCAGCCCTGCCGCGGCGAGGATTCCCGGAGCGACCAGGAAGGTGGGCGCGGAGCGGTTCATTTCGGCGACGCGCTTACTCGGCTTCGGTAAGCCTTTGCGGCCGAAGGCGCCCCACACGAAGCGCAGGCTGTAGATGGTGGTGAAAACCGAGCCGAGCACGATGCATGCGAGCACGAAGGGCGCCGCCGCACCGAGAGAGGGGCTGTGCAACACGGTGTCGAAGTCGGCCTCCTTGGCGACGAAGCCGAAGAACGGCGGCAGCGCCGCCATACTCGCCGTCGCAGCGACGGCTATCAGAAGCAGCGGACGCGCGCGGTCGCCGAGCCAGGCCAGCCTGCGAATGTCACGCGTGCCGGTGACGTGGTCGATGATCCCGACGACCATGAAAAGCGCGGCCTTGAACATGGCGTGCGCACACAACATCGCCAGCCCGCCCAGCATCATGTCGCTGCCGCCTGTGCCGACCATCAAGGTGATCAGCCCTAACTGACTCACTGTGCCGAAGGCCAGAATCAGTTTGAGGTCGTACTCGCGGACCGCCCGCCAGCCCGCCAGCAGCATGGTCAGCACCCCGAGTGCGACCACCGTTGGGCGCCACGGCCCCGCGTCGGCGAACCCGGGTGTCAGGCGAGCCACCAGGTAGACGCCGGCCTTGACCATCGCCGCGGCGTGCAGATAGGCACTGACCGGTGTCGGCGCGGCCATCGCCCCCGGCAGCCAGAAGTGCAACGGCACGATCGCCGACTTGGACAGCGCGCCGATGAGAATGAGCACCAGCCCCACCGACACCGCGACTCCACTCGGCGGCGATGCGATCAGCTCCGACAAGAGATAGGTGCCGGCGATATTGCCGAGCACGATGATGCCCACCAGCATCGCCAGCCCGCCGAATGTGGTCACCAGCAGCGCCTGGGTCGCCGCCCGCCTACTGGTGGCGCGCTCGGCGTAATGGCCGACCAGCAGGAACGACAGCACCGTGGTGAGCTCCCAGAACACATAGAGGAGCAGCATGTTGTCGCTGGTCACGAGGCCGAACATTGCGCCGGAGAACGCGACGAGTTCGGCGGCGAAACTCGGCAGCCGCTTCTCGGTGTGGCCGTCTCGATGGTGGAAGTAGTCGGTGCAATAGAAGAGCACGAGCGCGCCGATGCCCAGCACGAGCACGCTCATGATCGCCGAGAGCGAATCGAACCGCAGCGTGATGTTCATCGACAATTCCGGCACCCACGGCACGTCGACCGTCGCCGCGCCGCCGGGGGGAGGCCAGTTGGCCGCGACCCAGATCAGTGAACCCAGCGGCACGAGCGCCAGCGGGTAGAACGCCATCCGACCCCAGCGGTACACGAGCACGGGAGCCAGCGCGGTTGCGACCGCGTGGGCGATGAGAATGGCGAGCAAAGGCACTCCGGATAGCGGGGTGTCAGCCGGGTGAGGGCTCTGGGCTTAACGCGATTCTACGTGGGCCGATGCAGCTACCATCCGGCCTCATGGACACATCGGATGTGGTAGTGGTCGGCGCTGGGCCCACCGGGCTGATGCTGGCCTGCGAACTCGCGCTCGGCGGTGTGGCTGTGCGGGTGCTCGAGGAACGCGCGTCGACACCCAACATCACCAAGGCTTTCGCAGTGCACGCCCGCACCTTGGAACTGCTCGACGCCCGCGGGATGGCCGAGGATCTGATTCCGCGAGGAGTGGCGGTGTACGAGCTCGCTCCGCCCGGCGGAACGACGATGGACCTGCGGGAGCTGCCCGGCAGGTACGCGATGTTGCTGGTCGTCCCCCAAAGCGGCACCGAGCAGGTACTCGAGAGCCGCGCCGGCGAACTCGGGGTGCCGATCGTCCGCGGCGCCGATGTGGTCGCGTTGAGCCAGGACGGCGACGGCGTCACGGTGGAATGTGCCGACGGCGAGACCATCCGCGCGAAATACGTCGTGGGATGCGACGGTGCGCACAGCACGATCCGGGACCTCGTCGGCATCGACTTCGTCGGCAAGCAGTACGAGACACACATCCTGCTGGCCGACGTCGCTCTGGCGCGCGCGCCGGGAGACACCTTGACGGGCGTGACCAACGAGCGCGGCGTGGTGCTGATGATTCCGTTCGGTGATGGCTGGTTCCGCGCCATCGCCTGGGACCGGCTGCGCGAACAGGCGCCGCTGTCCGAACCCGTGACGCTGGACGAGATTCGCGATTCGTTCTCGCGCATCGCCGGTGACGATTTCGGCATGTCCGAGATGAAGTGGAGTTCGCGGTTCCTGTCGGAACGCAGACAGGCGCGTCACTACCGGGCAGGGCGGGTGTTCATCGCGGGCGACGCCGCGCACGTACATTCCCCGCTCGGTGGGCAGGGCATGAACACCGGTATCGGGGATGCGATGAACCTGGGCTGGAAACTGGTCGCCGCGGTCAACGGAACAGCACCGCCGGGGTTGTTGGACAGCTATGAGACAGAGCGGCATCCGGTCGGTGCCGCGGTGCTGCGAACGACCGACGCGTTCAATCAGGTGGTGCTGGGGCGCTCGAGGATTCAGCGGATCGCGCGGAACGTCGTCATCGGCACGCTGACACGCGTCCCGAAAACCAGGCGACTGATGCGGGAATTCCTCAGCGGTATCGGTATCGCCTACGCACACAGGCGTGGCGACAACCCGATGGTGGGCCGCCGGATGCCGGACCTCGACTGCAACGGCAAGCGCGTCTACGAACTGCTACGCGCGGGCAAGTTCGTTCTCATCACGGCCACGCCGGTTCAGACCGGGCGGTCCGACATCGTGCACGTGGTCGGCGGGCATCCGGAGCTTCCCGAAGCCGTCCTGATCCGGCCAGACAGCTATGTCGCCTGGGCTGACGACCACGTGCCCAGTGCCGGCGAACTGGTCGCGGCGATGGACAACTGGTTGCGCTGACGGATCGGCAATGCATGGCCGAGTACTCCGATGCCTGCGCCGAGGATCGGCCAGACGGGCCAGAAGTACCAGGCGCCCGCCGTGAGGCCGACGACCAGCCACACGGTCAGCACGATGACCACCATCGCCAGATAGGCCGCGAGATGGATCTGCACTCCGCGCTTGGCAGCCCTTTCGCGCGCCTGCCTGCGCGCTGGATCGTTGCGCCGAATCCGGTCCAGGGGCAGGTCGGCGACTAGTTCGCGCAGCTCGGCAGTGGTGTGAGCGGCGAACGTCGCTTGCAGTCGGGTTTCGTACTCGTCGAGCGCGAAGTAGCCCTGTGCGAGTGCCTGGCCCAGCTGATTGGCTGTCTGCTCCCGTTCGCGATCACCGGCCCGGACAGACGGTGCGACTGCGGCGCCCATGGTGCCTCCCGAAACTCGATCTTGACAGTGTCTAGTTCTGCTTTCGACTATGCGCTCATAACTAGTCAGTGTCAAGATCTAGTGGTGCGGCCAATGTCCAACGCGGGGCCCTGCGCGCGCCCACTATGGGGCCATGGCAGTCGACGAAGCGAAATTGAACGAATTCCTCGGCAAGGCGGTCGGTGACCTCGGGGCCGCGATGAGTGCGACGCTGATTCTCGTCGGCGATCGGCTGGGCCTGTATCGCGAGCTGGCGAAAGGCCCAGTGACTTCGTCGGAGCTGGCGCAACGGACAGGAACCGACGAGCGCTACATCCGGGAATGGCTCGGGAATCAGGGCGCAGGCGGATACGTGGAGTACGACGCCGCATCCGACGAGTGGTCGCTGAGTCCTGAGCAGGCCCTGTGCCTGACCGATCCGAACGGACCGGTCGACATGCCCGGCGCGTACAACATCGTCGAGGCCACCTTTCATGCGCTCGAGCGCACCCTCGAGAACTTCACGTCCGGCCACGGTATGGAGTGGGGCGATCATCATCGCTGCTTGTTCGAGGGAACGGAGCGCTTCTTTCGCGCGGGATACAACTCGCACCTGATCGGCTCGTGGCTGCCGGCGCTCGACGGCGTCGTCGAAAAACTCGACAGCGGGGCCAAGGTCGCCGATGTCGGATGCGGACACGGTGCCAGCACCATCTTGATGGCAAAGTCCTTCCCCGAATCGGAGTTCGTCGGCTACGACTATCACGACGAATCGATCAGGGTCGCCACCGAGAAGGCCGCGGCCGCGGGCGCTACGAACGCACGATTCGAAGTCGCCGATGCCGTCGGCTACCAGGACAAGGGGTTCGACCTCATCGCGTTTTTCGACTGTCTGCACGATATGGCCGACCCGGTCAGCGTGTCACGGCACGCGCGTGCGGCCATCAACGACGACGGCACCGTGATGCTCGTGGAGCCGTTCGCCAACGACCGGGTGGCCGACAACCTGAATCCGGTGGGTCGAGTGATGTACGGCGCGTCAACGCAGATCTGCGTCCCAGTTTCCTTGGCGCGCAAAGGCCCCGCGCTCGGCGCCCAGGCCGGTGAAGCGCGGCTGCGCGAAGTCGTGGTCGACGGTGGCGGCTTCACCCGCTTCCGCCGGGCTACCGAGACGCCGTTCAACCTCGTGCTCGAGGCGCGGCCGTAATTGTCGTCAGCGCGCCGCGGAGAAGGCCCGCAGCGACTCGACCTGAACAGGATCAAGGGACGGCCGCACGGTCTCGCGTGCCTTGGCGACATCGTCGGCGGTGACGGCGGCGGCGTCGATGGAGCGTCTCATCGCCGTTAGGGCGGACTCGCGCAGCAGCGCCACGCAGTCCGCGGCACTGTAACCGTCCAGCTGCCCGGCCAACGCATCCAAGTCGACGTCGTCGGCGAGTGGGACGGATTTACCTGCGGTGCGCAGGATTTCGCGGCGCGCCTCGGTGTCGGGCGGCTCGACGAACACCAGCTTCTCGAGCCGGCCGGGCCGCAGCAGAGCAGGGTCGATCAGGTCGGGCCGGTTTGTCGCTCCGAGTACCACGACGTTGCGCAGCGGCTCGATGCCGTCGAGTTCGGTGAGCAGGGACGCGACCACCCGGTCGGTGACGCCGGAGTCGAAACTCTGTCCGCGCCGCGGTGCCAAGGCGTCGAGTTCGTCGAGGAATACCAGCGACGGTGCCGAATCGCGTGCGCGGCGGAACAGGTCGCGCACCGCCTTCTCCGACGCACCGACCCATTTGTCCATCAGCTCGGCGCCCTTGACGGCATGCACGCTTAGCCGGCCCGAGCTGGCCAGTGCGCGCACCACGAAGGTCTTTCCGCAGCCGGGCGGACCGTAGAGCAGCACGCCGCGCGGCGGCTCGACACCGAGGCGCTCGAAGGTCTCCGGATGCTGCAGGGGCCACAGCACGGCCTCGGTCAGCGCCTGCTTGGTCTCGGCCATGTCGCCGACATCCTCGAGCGTCACCGAACCGACCGACACCTCTTGGGTGGCCGACCGGGAAAGGGGACGGATGACGCGCAGCGCACCGGTCAGGTCGTCTTGCGTCAATGCCGGTGGCTCGCCGTCGGCGCTGGCCCTGGCCGCCGCCCGGAGTGCGGCCTCGCGCACCAGGGCTGCCAGATCGGCAACGACGAAACCCGGTGTGCGTTCGCCAATTTCGCCGAGCTCCAGAGTGCCGGCCGGGACGCCGCGCAACAGCACCTCCAGTAGCTGCCTGCGGATGGCCCCGTCGGGCAGACTCAGGCCCAGCTCGCGGTCGCAGAGCTCGGGTGCCCGCAGCCGCGGATCGACGTTGTCGGGTAGCGCCGAGGTGGCGACGAACGCGACGCCACGAGTGGCGACGGCGGTGCGCAACTCGGTGAGGATCAATGTCGCAACGGGTTCCGCGGGCGAGGGGAGCAGCGCGTCGATATCCGTGATGAGCAGCACGCCGCCTCCGTCGCGGACGGTGGACACCGCGGATGAGACGCTGGTGAGCCGGTCCTCCGCGCGAAGCGCACCCACCTCGGGGCCGTCCAGTTCGACGAGCCGCCGATCGGTGCAGACCGTCCGCACCATGGTGGCCTTGCCGACCCCGGCCGGCCCGGACACCAGCACGCCGAGATTGGCTGTGGCGCCTAATGTCTCGAGAAGCTGTGGCTGGTCGAGAGCGAGCTTCAACCATTCGGCCAGCCGAGAGGCCTGGGCGTGCGCGCCCTTGAGATCGTCGAAGCTGACGGTGCTGGCAGTCGACTCCGTGGCGGCGGTGATGGTCGCTTGTCCGGATGTGGTGTTCCGCGTGGGAGTCACGCCGTCGCCCCAGCTCACAAGTGAATTTGGTTGTACGCTAACGGGTCCCGAGGGATCGACACCTGTCACGGTGAGAAGTTCGGATGTCCAGGTGATGCCGACCGACGAGGCGAGTGCGGAGGTGGCCGCCGACGTGGGGATGTCCGGGCCGAGCTCACGCGGCAGCAGCGAAACCGTGTCGCCCACCATCATCACCTTGCCCAGCAGGGCCTGGCGCAGCGTCGCAGGCGAAATCGACCGGGTGGCGAGGTTCGAGCCGGACAGCGTCACCGATCGTGCGCCGTACACGGTTGCCGGCGCGACCAGCACCGCGGTGTCCTCGCGAACGCCGGCATTGGACAGCGTGACGTCGTCGAGCAGAGCGGTGCCCGCGGGTGTTCCCGGCGACGCCACCCCGGCCACTGCGGCAGTTGTCCGAGAGCCCGTCAGCGTCACCGCATCCCATTCCCGGATGCCGAGTGCGGCAATGACCTCGGGATGAAGCCTGACCACGCCACGTCGAGTGTCCAACGCGGACGTGTTCAGGCGTGCGGTCAGCGTGAGCTGCTGTTTGAGGGCGGGGCGGTCGGTTCCAGAGCGCCCCGAGTCATAACCGGTCACGTCAGGAGCCCGGCCTGCGCAATCCGAGTCGCGTGACGGATCTCCGGTGCGGCTGCGCGCGGCGAATCGCCCGTCGCGCCTGCCGCTGTTGGCGAGGTTTGTCGCCCCACACTTCGGGATGCGCGGCCAGGAACCGCCGGGTCCGGATCGCGAACGGGATATGGATGACGTAGCCGAGGATGATCGCCAGGATCACCAGGTAGGGAAAGAGGATCGACGCCGCGACGCCCATGGCCAACAGAGCGAGCAGCGGCGCGATCATGTTGGGCGACACCGAGAAGGTATGAATCTTGCGCATCGGCAGCGAGCTGACCGCCAGCAGCGAGACGCCGATTATCCAGATCACCACCGCGGGTTCAGATGTCCACCATCCCTCACCAAACTGCATCTTCGCCGCCAGCGGACCGATGGCGCCGATCGCACCCGCGGGAGCGGGCATGCCGACGAAGTACTTGTTCTCGTAATCGGGCTTGGCTACATCGAGCATCGCGTTGAATCGGGCCAGCCTCAACACGATGCACACCGCGTACAGCAGCACCACGATCCACCCGATGCGGGACGTCGAGAGCAACGTCCCGTAGACGATGAACGCCGGCGCGACACCGAAATTCACCGCATCGGCGAGGGAATCGATCTCCTCGCCCATCCGGGACGTCGCCTTGAGGATCCTGGCCATCCGGCCGTCGAGCGCGTCGAGAATCGCGGCGATGGCAAGGAAGGCCATCGCCTCGGTCGCACGATCGTCGAGCGCGAACTTGACCGCACTCAACCCGAAGCAGATGGCGGCCACAGTCATGGCGCTGGGCAGGATGCGCAGGCTGACCACCGGCGCCTTGACGCGGGGTCTGATCATGCCTGAGCCGCCCCGGCGGCTGGGGGCGCCAGCTCGGCCAATACTGTTTCGCCGCCGAGTGCGCGCTGACCGACGGTAACCAGGAGGTTCGAGCCGGCCGGTAGGTAGGTGTCGAGCCGTGAACCGAACCGGATCAGGCCATACGTGTCGCCGATCGTCAGTTGGTCACCCACCTTCGCGTCACAGATGATGCGGCGGGCCACGAGGCCGGCGATCTGCACGGCGATCACCTGCACACCGTCCGGTGTGTTGATGACGATGCTGTTGCGTTCGTTGTCCTCGCTGGCGGCCTCGAGTTCGGCCGAGTGAAATTTCCCGGGCTGGTGGGACACCGCGACCACTTCACCGCTGATCGGCACGCGTTGCACGTGGGTGTCCAATATCGACAAGAAGATGCTGACCCGCGGCAATGGCGTTGCGGGCAGGCCGAGTTCGGCAGGTGGCACCGCTTCCTCGATGAGGCAGATCAGGCCGTCTGCGGGTGCCACGACAAGGCCGGGACGCTCCGGTGGTACGCGTGGCGGGTGCCGGAAGAACGCGGCGTTGGCCACTGCGGAAACGAGTCCCGCACGCCGCAGCCAGCGGTTGTGGTAGCCCAGTGCCGCCACGGCGAGGCTCGCGCCGACGAACGGTAGGCCGGCCGGGTGCATCGGAGGTACGGAGGAACGCACCAGCGCGGCGAAGCGTGCCGGGCCGGATTGAATATCGGGGCGTCTGGCCATCGTGGGGCGATTCTACGGGCGAAGGGCGCCGCCAATAGGGCTTAGGTCAAGTCCCAGACGTGAACATCGGATCCACTGGTCAGTTCGGTGACATCCTCCTCGATCTCCAACAGACAGTTTGCCGACGCCAACCAGCGCAGGTGATGGGACGCGGGCGGCCCGTAACTGGTCACCGTGGTCTGCCCTGTTTGTGGGTCGGTGTCGAGCACCCCGCGTCGGAACTGGCGCTTTCCGCGCGGCGAGGTGAGATCCTCGGTCAGCACCGCCGTGCGCCGCGGGCGGCCGGGATGAGGCAGCCCCATCGCGCTTCGCAGCGGTGAACGCAGAAACACCTCGAACGACACCAACGCGCTGACCGGGTTGCCGGGCAGCGTGATGATCGCAGTGCCGTCCACCATCCCCGAGCCCTGCGGCATCCCGGGCTGCATGGCGACCTTGACGAATTCCACCTCTCCGCTCTGGCCCGATGTCGCCGGCCCTCCGGCTCCGAAGGCATCCTTGACGACCTCGTATGCGCCCGCGCTCACACCGCCGGTGGTGATGATCAGATCGGCGTCACCGCGATGACGGGCAAGGGCCTCACGAAACACGGCGACGTCGTCTCCGGTCGTCGGTGCGGCCACCACTTCGGCGCCGGCGTCACGGATGGCGGCGGCGAGCATCACCGCGTTGGATTCGTAGATCTGGCCCGGCGCAAGCGGCGTGCCCGATGCCACGAGTTCTGAACCGGTGGACATCACCAACACTCGCTGCCGGGGAATGACGGTCAGCTCGCCCAATCCGAGGGCCGCGGCCAGGCCGAGCGCCGCGGGAGTGACGACCTGCCCCGCGCGCAGCACCGTGGTGCCCGCGGTGACGTCCTCGCCCGCGCGGCGGATGTGCTGGCCTTCTTTGGCGCTCGCGCGTATCTCGACGGTGTCGGTTGCGGCGTCGGTGGACTCGACGGGGATCACGGCGGTCGCGCCCGCCGGCAACGGCGCACCGGTCATGATCCGGTGTGCGGTACCGGGTTTGAGTGTCAGCGGGTCGGTCCGGCCGGCCGGGATATCCTCGTCGACGGGCAGGTGAACGGGCTGCTGGGCCGTCGCCCCTGAAATATCTTCGGCGACAACGGCATATCCGTCCATCGCAGAATTGTCGAAGCCGGGCAGCGACAACGGGGCCACCACGTCTTCGGCAAGAACCAGACCCAACGTGCCGTCGAGTGGCACGGTGATCGGCGGTCGGCGACTGATCAGGCCGGCGACGACACGCTGATGCTCTTCGACCGACCGCATCAGAGGGGGAACGTCACGCCGGTGAGTTCCTCGGACACCGTCCACAACCGGCGCTGGATGGCCTCGTCGTGTGACTGTGCGCTCGAGGCAACGACTTTCGGATGGCCCTTCTGTTCGCCAAACCCGCCGGGACCGAAATACTGCCCGTTCTGCACGCCCGGATCGGCCGCGGCCCGCAACGTCGGCTCTGCTCCCATATCCGCGTTCTGCGCAATGAAGTTCGACCAGAAGAACTGACTGATCTGCCGGATGCCGCCTGGCATGTTCCGCAGCAGCTCGGTGTCCGAGGCGCCCGGGTGCGCCGCGGTGGCGATGGTCGGGGCGCCCTTGGCACTCAGCCGTCGTGCCAATTCGTAGGTGAACAGCAGGTTGGCCAATTTGGACTGGCCGTATGCGACGACCCGGTTGTAGTTGTGATCCAGGTTGAGGTCGTCGAAATGAATCTTGGCGCGGATCCGGTGGCCAACGCTGCTGACTGTCACCACTCTCGAGCCGTCGACGCCCAACATGTTGTCGAGCAGCAGGCCGGTGAGCGCGAAATGGCCGAGGTGATTGGTGCCGAACTGCAGTTCGTAACCGTCGTTTGTGCTCGCCTTGTCGGTGTACATCACGCCTGCGTTGTTGATCAGCAGATCGACACGAGGAAAGTCGGTGCGCAGGTTGTCCGCCGCCTTGCGGATGTTCTCCAGCGACGTCAGGTCCAGCTGCTGCAGGGTGACGGTCGCGTTGGGGCTCGCCGCCTTGATGCGTGCGACGGCGTCGTTGCCCTTGTCGAGGTTGCGTACCGCCAGCACCGTGTGTGCACCCTTTGCGGCGAGAACGGCGGCGGCTCCGAAGCCGATGCCCGTGTTGGCCCCGGTGATAATCGCGACCCGTCCGGTTTGATCTCCAACGTCGGCCGCGGTCCATTTGGCGCTCATGCGATCAACATACTCAGGCCCTGCCGCCTTGCGTCGCCGGTTAGTTTCGTTCTATGCGACTGCTTGCGGTGTGGATTGGAATCCTGCTCGGTGCCTGCGTGGTGTTGGTGGGGGTCCTGATGGCAGGCATGCGATGGCAGGTCGGTCCGGTGGTGAACACCACCATCGGGCACGTCGGGCGCAACTCCGGGCGCATCGCGCTGCCCGATGGCGCGGACCTGATTCCGTGAACCGCGTAAACCTGCACGACCCCGCGAATCCGCCGAGCCGCAAGGCGCCGCTGGTATGGGCGCTTTCGGCGCTGATTCCGTGGGCCGTGCTGGCGCTGGCCCAGCTGGTGTGGTTCGTCATCGACCATCGCACGTGGTGGTTGCATGCGGTTGCAGCGGCAGCCACGGCCGCCGGAACCCTGGTGTTCGTCGTGGTGGTTCCGTTGTGGCGGTTCCGTGTCCACCGGTGGGACGTCAGTCCCGACGCGGTGTACACGCGCTCGGGATGGCTTGTGCAGGAACGCCGCATCGCGCCGATATCCCGGGTGCAGACCGTAGACACCGAACGCGGACCTCTCGACCGCCTGTTCGGCCTCGCCAACGTCACGGTGACGACGGCGTCGTCGGCGGGAGCCGTGCGCATCGTCGCACTTGACTCCGACGTCGCCGACCGTGTCGTCGCCCAACTCACCGACATCGCGGCGATCGGCGGTGAGGACGCGACGTGAGTACCCCCACCCGTGACATGAGCACCGGTGCGGAGTGGAGCCGCCTGAGCGCCCGCATGTTGTTGGTGCACCCCGTGCACGAGGTGCTGCGGCAGATCCCGGTTCTCGTAGGGACGGTCGTGCTGGGGTCGGCCACCGGCAATCCGATGTACGCCGTCGCGGTCCTCGTGATCACGGTGGGGATCGGTCTGGCGCGTTGGTTCACCACCAGCTACCGAATCGGCGCCGGCGAGGTGGCGCTGCGGAAGGGAATTCTGCAGCGCAAGGTTATTTCGCTGCCGCGCAATAGGATTCGCTCGGTATCGACCGACGCGCGACTGCTGCATCGGCTGCTCGGTTTGACGGTGGTGCGGGTGAGCACCGGTCAGGAAGCCAGGGGGGACGCAGCGTTCGCACTCGACGCGGTCCAGGCCGCCGAAGTGCCGCGGTTGCGTGCCGTTCTGCTGGCAGAGTCATTGGCTCCCGACGTCGAGCAGGCGCAGACGTCTGGTCGGCTGCTCGCCCGTTGGCAGCCCTCCTGGCTGCGATACAGCCCGCTGAGCTTCACCGGTCTCGCGATGATCGCCGCGGCCATCGGGCTGGTATATCAGGTGGGTGCCGGTGCGGCCCTGCGAGATTCGCGGATCGAGGAGTCCGGCGCGGCTGTCGCCGATCGCCTGGGCGTCGCGGCGACCGTTGCCGCCGCGACGGGCGTGGTGCTTCTCGCCTCGGTGATCCTGTCGGTACTGCAGTCTCTGCTGAGCTACGCGAATCTCGATCTGCGGCGCGATGCCGAGGTCCTGCACCTGAAGCACGGTCTGCTGCGAGTGCGAGAGCACACGTTCGATATGCGCAGGCTGCGCGGCGGAACACTGCGGGAGCCGTTGCTGGTCAGGCTGTTTGGTGGTGCGCGGTTGGACGCGGTGATGACGGGCGTCGGGGGCGCGGGCGAGGCGTCGATGTTGTTGCCGCCGTGTCCGAAGTCGACTGCGGAGACGGTGCTGGCTGATTTGATCGCCCGACCCGATGCGGTGAGCGGGGAGCTGCGCTCTCACGGGCCGGCCGCGACGCGCAGGCGCTGGACACGTGCGCTTGCGCTGCCCGCGGCCGCAGCGGTTGGGCTGCTCATCGCGGCGGTGCCGACCTGGGGGTGGGCGGCGTGGGCGTTGCTCACCGTCTGCTGTGCGCTGCTTGCCCTCGACCGGTCGCGATCGCTGGGGCACCGGGTGGGCGACGGGTGGCTGGTCGCCCGAACAGGGAGCCTGCAGCGCAGACGTGACTGCATCGCGGCGCCCGGCATCATCGGATGGACGGTGCGCCAGACGCTGATGCAACGACGGGCCGGGGTCGCCACGCTGATCGCCGCTACCGCGGCTGGTGTCAAGCGCTATCAGGTGATCGACGTACCCGCGGACATCGCGTGGACCATCGCGGGACAGGCGTCACCGTGGGTCGCAGGCAGCAAATGGGCCGCGGATTCCGGGTAGCCCCGAGTTGCACCGATTCGGCTGCCGTTTACTGTCGTCGCCATGGCGATCGGTGGCGTGTTGTTCGACATCGATGGGGTTTTGGTGACCTCATGGAAGCCGATTGCCGGGGCCGCCGAAACCCTGCGGACCCTGGCCGACCATCAGATCGCATGCTCGTACCTGACCAACACCACCACCAAGACCCGCGTGCAGATCGCCGAGTTGCTCACCGACGCCGGGATGGTGGTGCGGGCCGACGAGGTGATCACGGCGGCCGTGCTGACCGCGGACTACGTCCGCCACAACTACCCCGATGCACGCTGCTTCCTGGTCAACAGCGGCCAGATCGCCGAGGACATGCCCGGCATCGACATCGTCTACTCGAGCGAGTTCAGCGGACCCGAGGCGCCGGAAACCCCCGACGTGGTGCTGCTCGGCGGGGCGGGCCCGGAGTACAGCCATCTGACGCTGTCGTGGGTCTACGACTGGATGGCTCAGGGGGTACCGGTGGTGGCGATGCACCGCAGCACGGCGTGGACCACGACCGACGGTTTGCGCGTGGATTGCGGCATGTACCTGATCGGTATGGAGCAGACTTCCGGACGTAAAGCCACCGCCGTCGGCAAGCCCGCGCCCGAGGGTTTCCTCGCCGCCGCAAGCCGCCTCGGCGTCGACCCGGACGAGATGTACATGATCGGCGATGACCTCAATAACGACGTGCTGCCCGCGCAGGTGGTGGGCATGTCCGGGGTGCTGGTGCGCACCGGCAAGTTTCGCCAGGACACGCTGGACCGGTGGGCGGCCGATGAGTTCGCGATGCAGCCCAACCACGTCATCGGCTCGGTCGCCGACCTGCCGCCGTTGCTCGGGTTGTAGCGATGTCTGAGCCAGGGATGTGGGTGCGGGTCGAGCGGATGCTGTTGGAGCGCGGTATCAATACGTTCTTGGAGCTCGCGTTGTGGATCACGTTGGTATACATCGTGATCGGTGTGGGCTACACAGTTTTCCACGTCGAGCTGATGAGTCAGCTTCAGCAGGCGCTCACCGGTGCCTTCCCGATTTTCTCCGACATTGCGGCGCTGCTGGTGATGGTGGTGGGTTGGCCGTATCTGTGGGCCACGTCCTTCGTGTGCGGTGTCGCAGGATGTGGCTTGTTCTGACGATGAGTTCGGCGGCCGGTGACGGTCTGTACCGACATGTCCGATCAACAAGTGAACGTCACCGCGACCGTCAACGCGCCCGTCGAGGTCGTCTTCGACGTGCTGGCCGACCCGTCGACGCACGAGGCGATCGACGGCACCGGATGGGTGCGCGAACCCCTCGACCGCGAGCAGCTGACCGAAGTTGGCCAGATTTTCCGGATGGCGATGTACCACGACAACCATCCCGAAAAGGACTACGAGATGGCGAACCGGGTCGAGGTGATCGACCCGCCGCGTGCCATCGCATGGCTGCCCGGTCAGGGACCCGACCAGAGGGGCAACCTGCTCCAGAGCTCCGAACTCGAATTCGGCGGGTGGATCTGGCGCTACGACCTCGAATCGGCGGGGCCAGGCCACACGCTGGTGACGCTGACCTACGACTGGTCGGGGGTTCCGGCCGATATGCGCGACATCGAGTTCCCGCCGTTCGATGTGACGCACCTGGACAACTCGCTGAAGAACCTGGCTGGACTGGCCGAGCGCCGTATCGTGAGCTGACGTCACTTCTCGCGAAGGGGTAGGGCTGCCGATGCCGCAGAGGGGCCCAGTTTTTGGTCTGCTCGGGCCGTTGCTGTTGTCGGTCGACGGCACCGCGGTACCCATCGGCACGCCCAAGCAGCGCGCCGTGATGGCGTCGCTGGTGATGAACCGCAACAGGCCGGTGGCGGCCGACTCCCTGATCAACGCCGTATGGGGTGAGGATGCGCCGTCGGAAGCCCGCGCGAGTCTGCATGCCTACGTGTCCAATCTGCGTCGGCTACTCGGCTCTGTCGGTTTCGACGGCAAGAGCATGCTCGAGAAGGTGTCACCGGGGTACCGGCTGAACATCGGCGAACTGGACGTCGACCTCGGGCGGTTCATCCGCGCGCGGAACGAGGGGGTCAAGGCCGCGACGGCGGGGCGATTCGAGGAGGCGAGCAGGCACTACTCGGGTGCTCTTGCGCAGTGGCGTGGTGACGTGCTCGATGACCTTCGCGGTTTCGACTTCGTCTCGGTCTTCGCCACGGCGATGGTCGACGAGAAAATCGCCACCCACATCGCCCTCGCCGAATCCGAGATCGCGTGCGGGCGCGCCACGCGAATCACCGGGGAGCTGGAAGCGCTCGTCGCCGCCCATCCGTTCCGGGAGCCGGCCTGGGAGCAGCTGATGATCGCGTACTACGTGTCGGCGCGGCAGTCCGATGCCCTCGCTGCCTATCAGCGGCTGAAGACCATTCTGGCCGACGAGCTCGGTATCGACCCGAGCCCGCCACTGCGGGACCTTCACGAACGGATCCTGCGGCAGGAGCCGATGGAGGCCAAGCCGCCTGCCGACATCACCCTTACCCGTACCTTCATCAGCCTCGCGAACCACACCGCGATCAACACCGGGGAGGCGCGCGCACAATTGCGGGCCGCCTCCGGTGAGTGCTATCCGGTGAAGGGTGTCGCCACGAGGATCGGGCGACGATCTGACAATGACGTCGTCTTGGCCGACCAGAGGGTCAGCCGCCATCACGCGGTGATCATCGACACCGGTACCAGTTTCGTGCTCATCGATGCGCGGTCGGCCAACGGAGTGGAACTGGACAACAATCGAATTCGAGGAAGCGCCCCGCTCGCCGACGGATCTCACGTACGAATCGGCGACAGTGAGTTTCGCTTCGAGGTTCAAGCCAAGTAGGCCGTCGACCGCGGTTACAGACCGCGCACGGCTTCGATGCGAGCAAGTAGGTGGTCCGTCGTCGCCGCGGCGATCGGTGGGCCGCCGCAGATCCTGCGCAGCTCGTTGTGGATCCACCCGTGCGGCTTTCCGGTGCGGTGATGGGCGATCGACACCAGCGCATTGAGTTCGCGGCGGAGCTCGCGCAACTGTCCGTGCTTCGACGGACGGGGCACCTCGCCCGAGGCCGTGCGTTTGGAGAGTTGCTCTTCCTGTCTGCGCCGCAGCAGGTCGCGCATCTGCCCCGTATCCAGCAGGCCGGGAATGCCGAGATAATCGGCCTCTTCGTCGCTGCCCGCCGGTGTCGCGGTGCCGAAGGAGGAGCCGTCGAAGATCACCTGATCCAGCTCGGCGTCGGCGCCCAGCATCTCGAAACCGTTGTCCATATCGGTGGACTCGTCGTCCGGCTTGGCGGCATCCGCGAGCAGATCGTCGTCGAGGCCGTCCGATTCGCGGTCGGGCTTGCCGAGCACATGATTGCGCTGGGCCTCCATCTCGCTGGCAAGGAGCAGCAGATTGGGCACCGAGGGAAGGAACACGCTGGCCGTCTCCCCGGGCCGCCGTGACCGGACGAACCGACCGATCACCTGGGCGAAGAACAGCGGAGTCGACGCGCTCGTCGCGTAGACCCCGACCGTCAGCCGCGGTACGTCCACGCCCTCGGAGACCATCCGCACTGCGACCAGCCAGCGGCTGGTGCCTGCCGAGAACTGACTGATCCGATCCGACGAGCCCTTGTCGTCGGACAGCACGATGGTGGGCGCTTCGCCGGTGAGCCGCGTCAGGAGTTCGGCGTACGCACGCGCCGCGGTTTGATCGGAGGCGATGATCATGCCGCCGGCGTCGGGTACGTGCTGACGCTTCTGCTGCAGCCTTTTGTCGGCGGCCGCGATCACAGCGGGCATCCAGTCGCCGGCCGGGTTCAGTGCGGTGCGCCAGGCCCGTGCCGTCTGCTCGGCACTCAGCGGCTCGCCGAGGCGCGCTGAGTGTTCTTCGCCTGCGCTGTCGCGCCACCGTGACTCACTCGAGTAGGCCATGAACACGACCGGCCGGACCACGCCGTCAGCCAACGCGTCGCTGTAGCCGTAGGTGTGGTCGGCCTGCGAGCGCATCAGGCCGTCGGGGCCGCGCTCGTAGTTGATGAAGGGGATCGGGCTGTCGTCGCTGCGGAACGGCGTGCCGGTCAGTGACAGGCGGCGCGTGGCGTCGCCGAACGCCTCGCGGATTGCCTCACCCCAACTCTTTGCGTCGCCGCCGTGGTGGATTTCGTCGAACACGACGAGGGTGCGGTGGTTCTCGGTCCGTACCCGATGGCGTGACGGGTGGCTGGCCACTTGGGCGTAGGTGACGACGACGCCGTGGTACTCCGACGATGTCTGCGCCGACGAATTGGAGAACTTCGGATCGAGCGCGATACCGACGGCGCTGGCCGCCAGGGCCCACTGGATCTTGAGATGCTCGGTCGGCACGACGACGGTGATCCGGTCGACGACGCCCTCGGACAACAGCTCTCCGGCGACCCGCAGGGCAAACGCCGTCTTGCCCGATCCTGGCGTCGCGACCGCCAAGAAATCACGCGGCGCAGCGGTCAGATACCGCACCAATGCCCGACGCTGCCAGCCCCGCAAAGCCTGGGTGTCGGGCGCTGCATAAGCCCGCACCCAAAGCTCCTTTTTGATCGGAACGTGATCGGAACGAGCCTAGCGCAACGGATTACGACTTCGCACGTTTCGGCGTGTCGGCCTTTCCGTGTCATTCCAGGAAGAAATTGTCGTTCTTGATGAACCACTCGGCGCGTTCCTCGTCGGACAAGTCGGCCAGTTGGGCGAAGCCCTCGAAATAGGCCTCCCGAGGCGCGCCGGGAGCAAACAGCATCAAAATCGCGACAGGGGCGTCGGCCTCGTTGCGGAAGCCGTGGATACCGCCGGGCGGCACGTAGAGAAAGTCATTCGGATGCCCGTCGATCCAATGGTTGCCGTCGTAGAGCTTAACCGTCCCCGAGACCACGAAGAACGCTTCGGACATGGCGCGGTGGAAGTGAGGTCCGGGGCCGCCGCCGTTGGGGGCGATCTCGACGCGGTACAGGCCGTAGTCGCCGTCGGTGGACTGCTGGTTGGCCAGATAGTGGTACCTCACGAGGCCGAACGAGTCGTAGTCCGGCGGATCGGTACCCCGCCTCAACCGTGCGCTGACCTCCGGCTTGTCCTTGGTGTAGCGGGCCGGTGGATACGGGGGAACGTTTCGGGGATCGACGAGTGACATCGCTTGTCAGCCTGCCACGTTCGGCTAGATCGGATATACGACCTTCGTCAGTTCCTCCGATACGGCCCAGAGCCGTTTCTGGGCGTCGGCATCGTGCGACGCGCGATTGGACGACACGAGCGTGGCGTACCCCCGCTGTTCGGCGAAACCGTCGGGGCCGAAGTACTGCCCGCCGAGGACGTTCGGATCGGTGGCCGCCCGCAGCGTCGGCAGCGCGCCCATGTCGGCCCCTTGGAAGAGGGGTCGGACCAGAGGTGTCAACACCTGCAGGGGCTGCGGCAAGTTGCGCATCAGTTCGGTGTTCGACCCGCCGGGATGCGCCGCTGTGGCGATCGTGTTGGTTCCTTGCAGCCGGCGCTGCAGTTCGTAGGTGAACAACAGATTGGCGAGCTTGGACTGCCCGTAGGCGCGGAACCGGTTGTAGTTGCGTTCCCATTGGAGATCGTCGAAGCGGATGGCGTCGATGAGGCGATGACCAGTGCTACTGACGGTCACCACGCGTGAGCCCGACACTGCCAGCACCCGGTCCAGCAGCAGGCCGGTCAGCGCGAAATGGCCCAGATGGTTTGTGCCGAACTGTAATTCGAATCCATCCTTGGTCTTGGACCTCGGGGTGAACATCACGCCTGCGTTGTTGATCAGCAGGTCGATGGTTTCGTGGTCGGACTTCAGTTGTTCGGCGGCGGCGCGAACCGATTCCAGCGATGTCAGGTCGAGTTCCTGCAGATCGACGTCCGCGCCAGGGCTGGACTGTTGGATGCGACGAGCCGCATCCTTGCCCTTGTCGAGGTTGCGTACCGCGAGGACGACGTGCGCACCTTTGGCGGCCAGTGCGGCGGCGGTCTGGTATCCGAGGCCGGTGTTGGCGCCGGTGATCACCGCGACGCGGCCGGTCTGGTCTGCGATGTCAGCGGTCGTCCACTTGCTCATATGACACTCCTGGTTGGTCTTGGCGGCGGTCAGCCGAAAGGGAAGACGGCCTTGGTCAGCTGCTCGGTTCCAGCATGCCCGCAGTGAGCAGTGCGCCCATCGCCGGTGTTCGGAGTTGGACATCAGATTCTCCTGTAAGGTAAACGGGGCGAAGGCCCCGGTTAGCGCTGCCGCCGCCATCACCGCACGCCCCGCAATGTCGATCCCCGAGAGGTGTGATGTGGCTCAAGGCGACCGGCCATTGCGCGCCGACGCGGCGCGCAACCGTGCCCGCGTGCTGGAGGTGGCCTACGAAACCTTTGCCGCCCAGGGGTTGGCGGTGCCCATCGACGAGATCGCCCGGCGGGCAGGCGTCGGCGCCGGGACGGTCTATCGGCACTTCGCCACCAAGGAGGACTTGTTTCGGGCCGTCCTCGACGAGCGGATCCGGCGTGTCGTCGACGAGGGAAACGCACTGGCCAAGGACGCGAAGCCGGGGGAGGCGCTGTTCGTGTTCCTCCGCTCGGTGGTGCTGAAGTTCGGTGCGACCGATCGTGGTCTGGCCGATGCGCTGGCCGGTTCGGAGGCCGGTTCGGAGGTCGACGTCGAGGCGGTGAAGTCCGAGTCGGAAAAGGCCTTCCTCACTCTGCTGCGCGGTCTTCTCGAGGCGGCGCAACAAGCGGGCGCTGTGCGCGGCGATCTCGATGTGCACGACGTGAAGGCGATCCTGGTCGGCTGCCTGGCTATCCAAGACGCCTCACCCAATGCTGCGGAAAGGCTCACCGAGGTGGTTCTGGACGGGCTTCGCGCGGGGTGACCGACCTTGCACTCGCCATGGTTGAGTGCTAAAAATGCAGTTGGCACTCGCGATCGGTGAGTGCTAGGTCGGGCCGGTGAGGCTGGGGCCGCACCTGCGGGAGCACACCCACAGCCGTCCGTCGCGGGCACTGAACCCGACCAACAAATTGTGCCACCCCCAATCCGGAGGAACACTTCGCAATGGCCAAGACAATTGCGTATGACGAAGAGGCCCGCCGCGGCCTCGAGCGGGGCCTGAACGCCCTCGCCGACGCGGTAAAGGTGACGCTGGGCCCCAAGGGTCGCAACGTCGTCCTGGAGAAGAAGTGGGGCGCCCCCACGATCACCAACGATGGTGTTTCCATCGCCAAGGAGATCGAGCTGGAGGATCCCTACGAGAAGATCGGCGCTGAGCTGGTCAAAGAGGTCGCCAAGAAGACCGACGACGTCGCGGGCGACGGCACCACCACCGCCACCGTCCTGGCTCAGGCGCTCGTTCGCGAGGGTCTGCGCAACGTCGCCGCCGGCGCCAACCCGCTCGGCCTGAAGCGCGGTATCGAGAAGGCCGTCGAGAAGATCACCGAGACGCTGCTGAAGTCGGCCAAAGAGGTCGAGACCAAGGAGCAGATCGCTGCCACCGCCGCCATCTCCGCGGGCGACGTCCAGATCGGCGAGCTGATCGCCGAGGCCATGGACAAGGTCGGCAACGAGGGTGTCATCACCGTCGAGGAGTCCAACACCTTCGGCCTGCAGCTGGAGCTCACCGAGGGTATGCGCTTCGACAAGGGCTACATCTCGGGTTACTTCGTGACCGACGCCGAGCGTCAGGAAGCGGTCCTCGAGGATCCGTACATCCTGCTCGTGTCGTCGAAGGTGTCGACCGTCAAGGATCTGCTGCCCCTGCTGGAGAAGGTCATCCAGTCCGGCAAGCCGCTGCTGATCATCGCCGAGGATGTCGAGGGCGAAGCCCTTTCCACCCTGGTGGTCAACAAGATCCGCGGCACCTTCAAGTCCGTTGCCGTCAAGGCCCCGGGCTTCGGCGACCGCCGCAAGGCCATGCTGCAGGACATCGCGATCCTGACCGGTGGCCAGGTCATCAGCGAAGAGGTCGGACTCTCGCTGGAGACCGCTGACGTCGCGCTGCTTGGTCAGGCCCGCAAGGTCGTCGTGACCAAGGACGAGACCACGGTCATCGAGGGTGCCGGCGATTCCGACGCGATCGCGGGCCGGGTGGCCCAGATCCGCGCCGAGATCGAGAACAGCGACTCCGACTACGACCGCGAGAAGCTGCAGGAGCGCCTGGCCAAGCTGGCCGGCGGTGTTGCGGTGATCAAGGCCGGCGCTGCCACCGAGGTGGAGCTCAAGGAGCGCAAGCACCGCATCGAGGACGCCGTTCGCAACGCGAAGGCTGCCGTCGAGGAGGGCATCGTCGCCGGTGGCGGCGTGGCGCTGCTGCAGTCGGCGCCGGCTCTGGACGAGCTGGAGCTGACGGGCGACGAGGCCACTGGTGCCAACATCGTCCGCGTGGCGCTGTCGGCTCCGCTGAAGCAGATCGCCTTCAACGGTGGGCTCGAGCCCGGCGTTGTCGCCGAGAAGGTCACCAACTCCAAGCCGGGCGTGGGGCTCAACGCCGCCACCGGTGAGTACGAGGACCTGCTCAAGGCTGGCGTGGCCGACCCGGTCAAGGTGACGCGTTCAGCACTGCAGAACGCGGCGTCCATCGCGGCGCTGTTCCTGACCACTGAGGCTGTCGTCGCCGACAAGCCGGAGAAGGCGTCCGCACCTGCGGGCGACCCGACCGGTGGCATGGGCGGCATGGACTTCTAAGTCTGTAAAGCGGAAAAGCCCGGGTGCGCTTCGGCGGCCCGGGCTTTTTCGTGCACTTTTGCGAAGTTTTTCTACAAGCGTTGACATATGTCATCGTTTGATGACAACATTCGCTTCATGAACGCTTTCGTACGTCCCCACACCAAGTTGGCGGCAGCATTGCTCGCCGCTGGAATGGTTTCGGCCACGTCCGTCGTGAGCCTGCCTGCGGATCGCGAGCTGCCGACGATCAGCGCGGACGTCGCATACACGTCGGCAGCTACCGACTTCCTCGTCGGCGCCGGCCAGGGCGTCGAAGTGCTGACCGCCCTCGTCGGCATCCACGTCGACGCCGTGATCTCACTGCCGTTCGAAGCGACGCTCGCCATCCTGGCGGCGGCGCGGCACCCGGAGCTGAGCAACAATGTGCTGAGCTTTCTGGTACAGCGCTTCGTCAATCCGGCTGTCGGAGACCCGATTCACGCCTATCCATGGGATACCAGGCTGGCCGTCGCCAGGCTCGCCGACCTGTTGCCGTACCCGTTGGGCCCCAGCGCATCGGGTAGCGGACTTCTCCTCGCCGGTTCGCAGGCTTTCGCGGATGTGTTCAACTCCGTCCTCGGCCGGCTTGCCGACCCGATACCTGGGTTCGAGGCGGTGCAGGACGTCATGAACAACACGGCCCTCGGTGGCGCCGTCGTTGCAGGCCATCTCCTGGCCCGCGCGCCGATGAACATGGCCTGGAACAGTGTGAACTACCTCGGCTATCTGCCCGCCAACGTCTTGGCGACCCTCGAGTCGGCCATTCAAAGGCCCGACCAGATTCCCGGGCTCATAAGCAATCTGGTCTACGGTCTGCTGTCTCCGGACCCCGAGATCGGTTTGTTCGGAAAGCTGCTCAACAACATCGTGGACCCGTTCACCTGGCTTCCGGCGCCGCTCGGCTATACCTCGGACGCCATGAGGGGGTGGGCGTACCAGATCCGCGACATCATCGCCGGTGTGATGAGCGGGATGCTGTCATTACTTCCTGCCCCGGTGGCACCGTCGGCGTTGCCGTCAGGCGCTGGTGCAGAATTGGGGCCGCGGGGCGGGCTGTCTGCGGGAAAGGGCTTCGTGGCACCCGACGCAGCGGTGTTAGCGGATGTGCAAACAAACGAAAACCCTAGCGACACAACATTTTTGAATGGCCAGACGTCGAGGATTCAAGTCCTTGATATTTCGGCGACCGGTGACGTCGCGGACCTCGATGCCGACACGTTGACAGGTGGCGCGGCCGCGCCGGATGAGGCCGGGGCCGAGAAGGTCGATCCGGACGCGGTGGATTCGGAGAAGGTCGATCCGGACGCGGTGGATTCGGAAACGGACGATTCAGACGCCGTCGATTCGGAGACGGTCGATTCAGACGCCGTCGATTCGGAGACCGACGATGCGGACGCCGTTGATTCGGAGACGGACGACGCGGACGCCGTCGATTCGGAGACCGACGCTGCGGAGCCGAGCAAGACCGAAGCGTCTACTGCTTGAGCGGCAAACAGTCGTGCAGGCCGTCGGGGCTCGTCGCCACCGATTCGGCGGTAGCTCTGCGGTGCAACACCGCGCGAGTGGGGGTGACCGTCAACCCGTCATCGGTCACTTCGGCGCGGCCATCGACAATCAGCGTGTAGCCGCCGGGGTCGGCAGGCGGCCATATGACGGTGACGTCGGGATGTTCACCGGCGTTGCGGCGGGTGCTGGAGCCCATCTGGCCGACGTCGAAGACGCCCGCAGCGAGCACCGGTTCGACAGCCACGGTATGTGCTCGGTAGTCGTCGCCGACGGTGATCAGGTAGCCGAACGAGAAGTTCGCCAGCGCATCGGCAAGTTTGTCCAGATCCACCTTGACGCTCATACGCCGAGGATACGAGTCGGAGCACCGGCAAGGTGGTCATTAGAGCTAGGTTCGACCCATGGCTCCTCCCTCGCCGTCACCGGCTCACGCGGGTGCGGGCTGGCGGCCGCGGATCAACTTGCCGGGGCGGGCGGCGGTGGGCTCGCCGTTCTCGCTGATGATCTCTCCGGACACCATCGTCAGCACGTAGCCTTCGGCGGTCTGGTCCAAGCGGCGGCCTCCTGCGGGCAGGTCGGCCTTGACTGTCGGCCGGTGCAGACGCATCGCGTCGGCATCGATGATGTTCACGTCTGCCTTGTACCCGACGGCGAGGCGGCCGCGGTCGTTCAGGCCGCCGATCCCGGCGGGTACGGACGTGAGCTCTTTGATCACCCGCGCGACCGATAACCGTCCGGACTTGCGGTCGCGGACCCAGTGCGTCAGCAGATACGTAGGAAAGCTTGCGTCACAGATCATTCCGTAGTGCGCACCGCCGTCGCCAAGGCCGAGCACGACGTCGTCGCGCTGGATCAGCTCGGCGACGGTGTCCAGCGAGTTATCGCGGAAGTTCGCCAGGGTGACCAGCAGCATGGCGTGCCCGTCGTCGTCGAGGAGACGGTCGTAGGCCTCCTCCAACGGAGTCACCCCGCGCAACCGGGCGCGCGCGCCGATCGAATCCTCGGCTGCGGGCTCGTAGTTCGGCGGGTCGCCGAGTGGGTACATGTAGTCCCACGCCTGCGCGGCGAACATCAGCGGGTGCCCGTCGCTGCTCGGGGTGTCGTTCAAAATACGTTCGCGCACTTCGGGTTTGCGCATCTCGGCGACCCGTTCGCCGAGCGGCAGCCCGGCGATCTCCTGATATGAGGGGTACATCACGAACGGGTTGCCGGACAGATCCAGGCCGAGGATCAGACCGATGGGCCGCGGGAAGATCTGACCGGTGACGTCTCCGCCATTGGCGTTGGCCTTCTCCACCATCGTCAGCGCATCGAGATGGATCGGCGGTCCCGCGTTACCGATCGCCAGCGTGAACGTCACCGGCAGCCCGACTTCGCCCGCGACGTCGAACACCGCGCCAAGGGAGGCTTCGTAGTCACCCGCCATCAGATCGGGCACGAACTGCAACAGGCCACCGCCCGCGTCGTCCACACCGCGCGCGATCGCCTCGATTTCCGCGTAGTCCACGTTGTAGCTCGGAATCGGTTGTCCCTTGATGGTTTTGTGCAGTGTCAAGCGGGATGACGCGAAGCCCAGCGCACCGGCCCGCACCGCTTCGGCCGCGAGTTTGCGCATCAGCGCGAGATCTTCGTCGGTCGCGGGTTCGCGGTCGACACCGCGTTGCCCCATCACGTACACCCGCAGCGGGGAGTGCGGCAGGAACGCGGCCACATCAATGTCCCTGTGTCGCGCCTCCAAGGCGTCCATGAATTCGGGGAAGGTCTCCCAGGTCCACGGCAACCCGTCGACCATCACGACACCGGGGATGTCCTCGACGCCGGCCATCACGTCGACGAGCACGTCGTGGTCCTCGACCCGGCACGGTGCGAAACCCACGCCGCAGTTGCCCATGACGGCCGTCGTCACCCCGTGCGCCGACGACGGAATCATGCGGTCGCTCCAGATGGCCTGCCCGTCATAGTGCGTGTGCAGATCGACGAACCCGGGGGTGACCAGCAGACCCGTGGCATCGATTTCCTTCGTTCCGGAGACGCCGACGGAGCCGACGGCGGCGATCACACCGTCAGAGATCGCGATGTCGCCGACGAACGGATCGCCGCCTAGGCCGTCGACAATGGTGCCGTTTCGGATGATCAAGTCGTAGGCCATGAGGTGAATGTACGACTCTGTTGGCACCCGGTGCCAGGATGCGCGCGCAATCAGGCATCCGACTCACCGCCGCAGCGTTCTCAAGGGAAGGTAATCAGAGGCCGCTTCCTGGCCAGGAGAAGGGATCGATCTGTGGACCACTGGACTCACTTTTCAGTGACTGCCGAGACCGAGCGGTTGTGGCGGGTCAAGTTCGACAACCCGCCGATCAATCTGGTCACCCCCGAGATGCTCGTCGAGTTGCCGCAGCTGATCGACCAGATGGCAGCGGCGACCCAGTTGCGGGTGGTGGTGTTCGAATCGGCCAACCCGGATTATTTCTTGAATCACTACGACACTTCACGGGTAGCCGAGACGCCCAAAGACCTTGGAGTGACTGGCTATCCGCTGGTCATCGACTCCAATGTCCGCCTGTCTCGCGTGCCTGTGGTGTCGATCGCCAAGATTCGCGGCCGGCTGCGCGGTGTGGGCAACGAGTTGGTCCAGGCGATGGACATGCGCTTCGCCAGTCGGCTCGCGCTGCTCGGCCAGCCGGAAACCGCGAATGGGAACCTGCCGGGCGGTGGTGGGTTGGAACACCTGCCGCTTCTACTCGGCCGAGCGCGGGCATTAGAGGTCGCGCTATCCAGCGACGACTATCCGGGTGCGCTGGCCGAGCGGTACGGGTGGGTCAACCGCGCCGTCGAGGACAGCGAGCTGGACGGGCTGGTGGACACCTTGGCCCGGCGGATCGCGTCCTTCGATAAAGAATCCATCGCCGCGGTCAAACATCAAATCAACCGGTACACGTTGCCGTCGGCAGACGACATCAAATCGTCCTCCGACATCTACTTCGACTCCTTCGGTTGGCCCGGCTCCAAAAGACGGCTCCCTGCCGCACTGGCTGCCGGACGCAACCAGGCCGGCGACTACGAGATGCGTCTCGGCTATTACCTCGGTCGCCAGGAAGGCCGTCAAGACGATTGACTTGCGGTTTGGCTCAGCGCCAGGATGAGGCGGTGATTGACCACTTCGGAATCAACTGTGCGAACTGGGAAGAATCCAAGGCGTTCTACGACAAGGTCCTCGGCGCGCTCGGATACACCCGTCAAATGGACTATCAGGTGGCCATCGGTTACGGCACGGAGGGCAAGCCCGATTTCTGGATCGCCGACATGAGCGCGGGCGAGGCGGCAGGGCCCAACCGGGAGGTGCACTTCGCATTCCATGCCCCCGGCACCGATGCCGTCCAGGCGTTCTATGACGCTGCCCTCGAGGCGGGCGCCGAATCCCTGCACGCGCCGCGGATATGGCCGGAGTATCACCCCGGCTACTTCGGCGCATTCGTGCGTGACCCCGACGGCAACAACATCGAGGCCGTTTTCCACGGCGCGCATCCGCAGGGCTGAACTGGGTACGGTCAGGGCATGGCTAGCTCTGATGAGGCGATTCGCGCACTGCTCCGGGACTCCTTCACGAGGCTGATCGAGCACGTCGAAGGACTGACCGATGGGCTGACCGACGAGATCGCGTTCTTCCGGCCGACCGCTGATGCCAACAGCATTTCGTGGCTGATCTGGCACAGCGCCCGACAGCACGACCTCCAGCTGGCCAATATCGCGGGCACCGAACAGGTCTGGTTCCGCGACGGCTGGGTCGACCGTTTCGGCCTCGATCTGCCGCGCGACGCGATGGGTTACGGCGACGGCCCCGACGAGGTCGGCCGGGTGCGCGCATCAGCGGATCTGCTGGCCGGCTACTACCACGGTGTGCACAAGGCCACCCTCGAGTACATCTCCTCGGTCACGCCTGAGGAGTTGAGTCGCGTGGTCGACGAACACTGGGACCCGCCGGTGACGGCCGGCGTGCGCTTGGTGAGCATCGTCGATGACAGCGCACAGCACCTGGGCCAGGCGGCCTACGTGCGCGGCATTGCATGATTCGGATCCGGTGGTGGTGGCCGCTGGTAGGGGTGGCGGCGATGATCCTGCTCGGGATGGCCGTCGGCAAGGGATCAACCCCGCTCGACGACTGGTTCCTTGGACACGAAGACAGCGCCACGCAGGAGCTGTCCTATCTCGCGAACCCGCTGTCGCTGGTGCTCCTCGGGTTCGCCGTAGTCGGTATGGCCCTGTATCGGCGGTGGCGGCGACTGGCGGCGGTCGCGGTCACGTTTCCACCGGTTGCCTATCTGCTTGTGCAATTCATCAAGCCCCTGTTCGGGCGCATGAAGGATGACGGACTCGCGTACCCCAGCGGGCACATCACGACGACGACGGTCGTCTTGGGGCTCTTCGTCCTGGTAGCAGGTGGTGCTTTGTGGGCGGTCCTGATCGCGGTGTTGTACGTGGCGTTGGCCATGGTCGGGGTGGGGTCCACGTTCCACTACTTCACCGACACCATCGGCGGGATGTTGCTCGGGATGTCCGTCGTGTGTGCCGCGGCGCTGGTGGCCCGGCGGGACTTGACACGTGTCAACCCTGGTGCGATTTACGTCACACGAAGTGGTTAACATAAAGCTATGACCGCAACACCCGAAGTAAAGCTGCCCCCGGAATCGCAAGCCAGCACCATCCGCAGCCCCGCGACCGGTGCCGTGGCCGGGACCGTGCGGTGGACCGACCCAGCCGATGTGCCGCGCGTCGCGGCAGGCCTGCGTCGGGCGCAACGCGAATGGGAGGCCCGCGGCGCCAAAGGCCGCGCCAAGGTGCTGGCCCGCTTCGCCGTGTGGATGGGCGAGCACCGCGACGAGATCGAACAGCTACTGATCGCCGAGACCGGCAAGTCGGCGACCGACGCCGCCCAAGAGGTGCCGCTGCTCATCATGATCGCCTCGTACTACATCAAGACGATGGAAAAGTCGCTGGCGCCCGAGGCCCGGCCTGCGTCGCTGCCCTTCCTCAACATCAAGAAGGTGACGGTGCACTACCGGCCGCGCCCCATCGTGGCCATCGTCGCGCCGTGGAACTACCCCGTCGCCAACCTTTTGATGGACGGCATCGCCGCGTTGGCCGCGGGATGCGCGGTCCTGCTCAAGCCCTCTGAGCGCACCCCGCTCACCGCAGAACTGCTGTTGCGCGGCTGGGCCGACTCGGGCGCACCAGAGGTCATGGCGGTAGTTCAGGGTGCCAGGGAGGCTGTCGAGGCCGTCGTCGACAACGCCGACTACGTCCAGTTCACCGGCTCGTCCGCGACCGGTGCGAAGGTGGCCGAGCGCGCCGCCCGCAGCCTGACCCCGATCAGCCTGGAACTCGGCGGCAAGGATCCGCTGATCGTGCTCGAGGACGCCGACGTCGACCTGGCGGCCCACGCCGCGGTCTGGGGCGCGTTCTTCAACGCCGGCCAGACGTGTGTGTCCGTCGAGCGGGTGTACGCGCTCGAACCGGTCTACGACGAGTTCGTCGCCGCCGTCGTGCGTGACGTCAAGAACCTGAAGATGGGCGCGGGCGATGGGCACGACTTCGGCGCGCTGATCGACGACACCCAGCTCGCCGTGACGGAGCGCCATGTGGCCGACGCCGTCACCAAGGGCGCCAAGGTGCTCACCGGCGGCAAACGGGCGGCCGGGTCCGGTAGCTTCTACGAGCCGACGGTGCTCGTCGACGTCGACCACTCGATGGATTGCATGACGGAGGAGACCTTCGGTCCCACGCTTCCCATCATGAAGGTCTCCACTGTTGCCGAAGCAGTGCGGTTGGCGAACGACAGCCCGTACGGCCTCAGTGCATCGGTGTTCTCAAAGGACATTGACCGTGCAAAAGACGTTGCGGTGGAACTGGATTGCGGTGCAGTCAACATCAACGACGTGATCTCGAACCTGATGTGCACCACCGCGCCGATGGGTGGCTGGAAGACTTCGGGCATCGGAGCCCGCTTCGGCGGTGCCGACGGCGTGCGCAAGTTCTGCCGTCAGGAGGTCGTGGTCGCGCCCCGCACCAACGTGGGCGCGGGTGGCAACTACTACAACAACTCGCTGCGGGCGCTCAAGCGGATGAACACAATGATGACCAAGCTGGCGCTGATCCGGCCCAAGCGCACCGCCAAGTAACGTCGCGTCGGCGTATTACCTTTACTCGGTAGGCCTGACCCCCTGAGGGAGGACGCGTGCGGTTTGTCACGACCATGTTCCTGTGGCTCGTCACGACCGTCCTGCTTGCGGTGGCGGTCCCGACGATGTGGGTTCAGCGGAATGTGGTGAGCGAGGACGGTTACGCCGCGCTGGCGGTGACCGCGGCGCACGATCCGACATTGCAACGCGCGATGGCCTCGGAGTTGTCGACACAGATCACCGATTTCGCCGCCAACAACGGGTACGGCACCCTCAACACCGAACTCGTCCACAACGTCGTCACGGCATACACCGGCAACGACGGATTCCCCGGACAGTTCGCGCAGGCCAACCGAATCGCACATCGCTGGATGTTCACCGACTCGGTTCGCGCCGAGAGCGGCTCCGGTGACCGTTGGCTCGTCGACATCGCGCCAATGCTCAACGATTCGTCGATCAAGCGAACCCTCGGCGACCTCGACCTGGACGTGCCGCAGACGCTGACGGTGCCGATCACCGTGCCAGAGTCCTCGGCATTGCGGCCCGGCCAGCTGCGCGCGTTGTCGACCTGGGGTCCGTGGGTGAGTGTCGGGTCGACGATACTGGCGGGCCTATCCGCGTTGCTAGTGCTGGCAGCGGCCCGGTCGCGGGGCAAAGCGCTTGCCGCGCTCGGTGTTTCGGCACTGTTGGTGGGTGCCGCGGGTTGGGCGGCGTTGGAGGTGTCCCGTCGTTACGTCGACGACGCGCTGAATCAGACGGCGGGCGCCATTCGCCAGATTGCCGACGTGATGGTCGCCCAGGCCGAAATGAGCGCACACCACTGGCTGAACCTCACCCTGGCCGCCGGCGGCGTGCTGGTGGTCTTCGGGGTTGCGGTGTCGATGCTCGGCGGCCTGCGCCGGCGGGAGTAGCGGCCCGCGATACATTTCAGCCATGCCATTCGTCTCGGACATCAGGGGCCCGCAGCAGCCCGTCCAGACACCGGCGACGCTGGTCACCGGTTCACTTCGCCGGACCAGCACCATCGACACGCATCCCGCGCAGACCGGCGACTCCGACGTCGACCTGAGGGCGCGCGATGTGGTCGCGGGACAGGACGGCGTCGAGATTCTCGGGGAGACCTTGGTTCGCGCACATCTCTGCCAGCGCGTCATCGACGACATCGGCTCCACGCCGCGCGACGGGCGCCTGGCCCGGCTGCTCGGCAGTCGGGTCGGGCCGGGGTTCCGCTCGTCGGTCGGCAAGCTGCTTCCCGGCGAGGCGCAGCGTGCGAGCAGGCTGAACCTTCTGCTCGACGACTGGGTCGGTGCGGCCCTGGTTTCGGGCTACTCGGTGCAGCACGCGGCGATCACCCTGGGAGTCGAGGAGACGTTGCCTGCCGGCACCGCCGACAGGATGGCGGGTATCTGCGCGGGGTTCGCCCCGGAGGCCTCGCTCATCGGTTACGCGCGGCGCAAGGACACCATCCCCTCCGTGCACGGTCCTCCTGCGCCGCCGCTGGCTGGTCTTCACCCGGTGGACCCGCTGCGTGCGCACGGTATGCGGCGGTTCCGGCTGCTCGATGTCGAGCCCGCGGAGGCGAATTCCGCGAATTTCTTTGCACACTTTCGGGATTCACACCTTGACGGTGAAGGTGTCGAGACGATCGTTCACGAATACACCGTCGCGGGTTCGGTGGATACGTCGACGCGCACCATCGCCTCGGTCGCCGCGAACGTCCGGGTGCTGCCGTGGCAGGAGTGCCCCAGCGCCATCGCCAGTGCCGAGCGGATCAGCGGAATGACATTGTCCGAACTGCGTGAGCGCATCCGTGTCGAGTTCGTCGGCACCAGCACGTGCACGCACCTCAATGACACGCTGCGCGGTATCGCCGATCTCGATGCGCTACTGGACCTGCGCGCCGGTCTCTAGGGTTCGATGATGTGCGACGGGTTGGGCCTGCGGTCCGGCGGCGCCTGGTTGTAGTCACCCCATGGTCCGTCGCGTTGCTCGACGGCCGCCCGAACACCTTGTGATTCAGCAGTTTCGATGAATGTCAAGGCATCGGGCGTATTGCGCATCAAGCCGTCGAGGATGCCGCCGAGGGTCTGTGTCGAAGCCAGACCCATGTTCTCGTAGGCCTGGTTGACGATGAGCTTCTGGGCCTGCAGCTGAGACAGCGGGATTCGAGCGAGTTTGTCCGCGATCTCCTTGACGCGTGCCTCGAGGCGTTCGAACGGCACCGACTCGTTGATGAGTTCGACTGCGGCGGCTTCGATTCCGGTCAGTGGCTCACCGGTCAGCGAGTGCCACTTGACCTTCGCCAAACTCAGGCGGTAGAGCCACATGCCGGTGAGGTAGGTACCCCACATGCGGGCGTACGGGGTGCCGATCACCGCGTCGTCGCTGGCGATGACGATGTCCGCGCACAGGGCGTAGTCGCTGGCGCCGCCGACGCACCAGCCGTGCACCTGGGCGATGACGGGTTTGGACGCGCGCCAGATCGCCATGAACTTCTGGGTGGGGCCGGTCTCGCGCGTGCTGACCATGGCGAAGTCCTTGCCGGGATCCCAGCGGCCGTCGGTGTTCATCGCGTCGCCCCAGTGCGCGAAGCCGCCGCCGAAGTCGTAGCCGCCGGAGAACGCGCGGCCGGCGCCGCGCAGCACGATCACCTTGATCTGCGGATCGCGTTCGGCTGCTCCGATGGCCCTCTCGATTTCGTCGGGCATCGGCGGAACGATGGTGTTGAGATGCTCGGGCCGGTTCAGCGTGATGGTCGCGACAGGCGGCTCGGTCTTGTAGAGCAGAGTTTCGAATGTCGGCATCGGCATAGATGCAGTCGAGTCACTCCCGTTTGGTAAGTCAAGAAACGCGAGTTATTTAGGTGTGCCTACCCTCGGGTCTGGGGTAATGCTATGTTCAGCCTTTCCTAACTTAGAGGGTGCAAATGAATCGCTATGTTGCATGGTCAGTGCCGGTCGTAGCCGTGGGGCTCGTCCTTTCGGGTTGCTCCAACGACAAGGGCAGTACTGAAGAGACATCCGCCGCCAGTGCGACGACCACCTCTTCGACTACAGCCGCTGCGGCTCCCGATCCGCTGGCCGAGCAGGCAGCTGCGGACTACAAGACCTACGCGACCGGTCAGATCGACGAACTCGTCGGCGTCGTCAAGGTATTCACCGACGCGGTGCGTGCCGGTGATCTGAAGGCTGCGCAGGACGCGTACGCGCCGTCGCGCGCGCCGTGGGAGCGCATCGAGCCGCTCGCCGGGTTGGTCGAGGAAATCGACGGCCTGACCGACTCTCGCGTCGACGACTTCGAAAATGTCGACGATCCGAAGTTCACCGGCTGGCACCGCCTCGAGTACCTGCTGTTCGAGAAGAACACCACCGAAGGCGGCGCTCCGTTCGCCGACCAGCTCGATAAGGACATCGCCACGCTCAAGGAGCAGTTCCCGACGGTCGAGGTGACGCCTGTTGACGTGTCGAACGGCGCGGCCGAGCTCATCGAGGAGGTCTCCCAAGGCAAGATCACCGGCGAGGAGGATCGCTACTCGAAGACCGACCTGTGGGACTTCGACGCCAACCTGCAGGGCAGCCAGGCTGCAGTCGACAAGCTGAAGCCAGCTTTGGAGAAGGCCGATCCGGAGCTGCTGGGCAAGATCGACGCCGGCTTCACGGATATCTTCGCCACCCTGGCTCCGCTGCGCCAAGGCGATGGCTGGGTGCTCTTCTGCACCGAGAACGACCCGTACCCGTCGCCCCGGTGCACCGGTGTGACTGTTGACCCGCCGACCGTCGACAAGCTCAAGTCGCAGCTCGCAGGGCTGTCCGAGAACCTCGCCGAGGTTTCGGGAGTGCTGAAACTGTCGTGACTGAGCGGCCTTCGCGCCAGGGCATCTCGAGACGCGGGTTCGTCGCGGGTGCCCTGGGCGCGGGAGCAGGAGCTGCCGTCGGTGTCGGCGCAACGATGGCGCTGTCGGACTCCGGGCAGCGGGAGCATCATCACGCACCCACTCGGCCCGCCCTCGTCCCGTTCGAGGGTGCGCACCAGGCGGGCATCACCGCGCTGCCGATACCCGACCAGGGGCTGGTCGCGTCCTTCAACGTGCATTCGCGAGATCGCGTCGGTCTGAGGGCGACCCTTCAGGAGCTCACCGACGAAATCCGCGGCTTGATGGCGGGCAGGCCGCCGGAGGTGCGGAACCCGGAGTTTCCGCCTGTGGATTCGGGGATCCTGGGCGACAAGCCGCCCGCGGACAATCTGTCGATCGTGGTCGGCGTCGGGGCATCGCTGTTCGACGACCGGTTCGGTCTTGCCGATCGCAAGCCCAAGGAACTGGAGACGATGCCGTTTTTGGCCAACGACAAACTCGATCCGAAGCTGTCGCACGGCGACATCTCGATCATCTTCGAGGCCGGCCACAACGACACCGTCCAGTTCGCATTGCGACAGATCATGCGCCGTACGCGAAGCGACCTGGTGTTGCGGTGGATGATCGACGGCTACGCCCGCGGCATCGGTGCCGGTCAGGCATCGGAAGCGGCAACTCCTCGAAACCTGTTGGGATTCAAGGACGGAACGGCCAACCTCGATGTCGACGATGGCGCCCTGATGGATAGGCACGTTTGGGTGAATTCCGAGGACGGCGAACCCGACTGGGCGGTCGGCGGGTCGTATCAGGCCATCCGCATCATCCGGATGTTCGTCGAGTTCTGGGACCGGACCCAGCTCGTCGAACAGGAAGCGCTCATCGGACGCGCCAAGCTCAGTGGCGCGCCATTGGGGCTGACGGGTGAGTTCACCGACCCCGACTACCCATCGGACCCCCACGGCAAGCGGATCAAGCTCGACGCTCACATCCGGCTGGCGAACCCGCGCACCCCCGAGACCGACGAAAACCGCATTCTGCGGCGCGGATTCAACTACTCGCGGGGATTTGACGGCGCGGGCAGGCTGGACCAGGGTCTGGCATTCGTCGCCTATCAACGCAGCCTGGAGAAGGGCTTTCTCACGGTGCAGCGTCGGCTCACGGGTGAGCCACTGGAGGAATACATCCTGCCGGTGGGCGGCGGCTTCTTCTTCACCCTGCCGGGCGTAACCGGTGCGGACCGGTTCCTCGGCGATCAGTTGGTCAACTGAGCATCGACCACAGGTAGGTGTAGATCAACGCAGACTTGAACGCCGTCTGGGCGTTGTCGGCAGCACCGGCGTGGCCGCCCTCGATGTTCTCGTAGTACTGCACCGGATGTCCGAGCTCCTCGAGCGCCGCGGCCATCTTCCGGGCATGCCCCGGGTGTACCCGATCGTCGCGGGTCGACGTGGTGATGAGCACCGGCGGGTAGCGCCGGTCCGCTGAGATATTTTGGTACGGCGAGTATTCGGAGATGAAGGACCAATCGTCCGGGTCGTCGGGATCACCGTACTCGGCCATCCACGACGCCCCGGCGAGCAGCAGATGGAAACGGCGCATGTCCAGTAGCGGCACGCTGCACACCAGCGCGCCGAACAGTTCGGGGTATCGCGTCAACATGACGCCCATCAGCAGGCCGCCATTACTGCCGCCCTGGGCGCCGAGCTGGGCGACCGTGGTGATCCCGCGGTCCACGAGATCGGATGCCACCGCGGCGAAGTCTTCGTACACCAGATGTCGGTTCTCGCGCATCGCCTGGGTGTGCCACGTCGGTCCGTACTCGCCGCCGCCGCGGATGTTGGCCAGCACGTAGGTGCCCCCGCGGGCCAGCCACAGCCGGCCGAGCACACCGGCGTAACCCGGCGTGTTGGCAACCTCGAACCCGCCGTACCCGCTGAGCAACGTCGGCCCAGGACCGATCGAACCACGGTGTGCTACAACGAAGTACGGGATCTTGGTGCCGTCCGCTGAGGCCACGAAGTGCTGGGTCACCTCGATGTCGGACGCATCGAAGAATGCGGGTGCGCTTTTGATCGTGGTCATCTCGGTCTCTGCGTGCCCCCACAGCAGCTGCGACGGTGTGTCGAAACCGCTTGAGTCCAGGAACATCTCGTCGCCGTACTCGTCGATGTCCACCAGCACGGTGTTGGTATTCGGCGGGATTCCGCGGATCGGCGACCGCTCCCAGGTGCCGGGTGTGACGAGATCAACGTGGCTGGCCACGTCGACCAGCATGATCAACACCAGGTGATCGCGCGTCCACGCGTAGTTGTCCAGGCTGGAGTGCTCGTCGGGCTCGAAGACGACCGCCAGTTCGCGTGCACCGGACAGGAATTCGTCATAGTGGGCGGCCAACAGTGAACCCGGCCCGTAGGTGGTCGCACCGACGGTCCACTCGGTCCGTGGCCGGATCAACAGCCACTCGCGGTGCACCGACATCGCGGCGTCGGTCGGTATCTCGATGTGGATCAACTGGTCGCCACGAAGCTCGTAACGGTCGCGGTTGAAGAAGTCGAAAGACCGTGTGATGAACAGTCGCTCGAATCCCGGCGTTGGATCGTAGCCACCGCCGACGCTGACATCCGACGCCTCGCCTTCGAACAGGGTCTGCGCCTCGCGCAGTGGTTGACCCCGCCGCCACCGTTTGACGATCCGCGGATAGCCGGAGTCCGTCATCGAATCTGGGCCGAAGTCGGTGCCGACCAATACCGTGTCGCGGTCCTGCCACGTCACGCCCGACTTCGCTTCTGCCAGCTCGAATCCGTCGGTGACGAATTGTCGTTTAGCCATGTCGAATTCGCGCACCACGGTGGCGTCGGCGCCACCGCGGGACAGCTCGATCAGGGCCAGGGAGTGATCGGGCTCGAGGACCTCGGCGCCGGCCCACACCCAGTTCTCACCGTCGGTGTCCGCGAGCGCATCGACATCGAAAAGCACCTCCCAGTCGGGCTCGGAGGTGCGGTAGCTGTCCAGCGTCGTGCGCCGCCACAGGCCGCGCGGATTGGCCGCGTCGCGCCAGAAGTTGTAGAGATACTCGCCGCGCCTGCGCACATACGGGATCCGTGCCTCGGTGTCGAGGACCTCCAGCGCCTCCGCGCGCATCTGCTCGAAGCGGGTCCCGCCGAACGCGTCGAGGGTGGGCTCGTTGTGCTTGCGCACCCAGTCCAGTGCGTCGTCGCCGGTGATGTCTTCGAGCCACAGGTAAGGGTCTTGAGCCACGGCACCATTGTGGCCGGTCGGCGTAATGTGAGCCCCGTTACACCCGTTGGTCACCGCTGTGAGAGAGGGAGTCATCGATGACTGTCTACGCCCGTCCAGGTTCTGCAGACGCCCTGATGTCGTACGAGTCGCGGTACGGCAACTTCATCGGCGGGGAGTGGGTGGCGCCGGCCTCAGGCGAATACTTCGAGAACCCGACACCGGTGACCGGCCAGCCGTTCTGCGAGATCCCGCGGTCGAACGAGGCCGACATCGAAAAGGCCCTCGACGCCGCGCACGGCGGGGCCACGGCGTGGGGCAAGACGGCCGCGGGCGAACGTGCGGTCATCCTGAACAAGATCGCTGACCGCATCGAGGCGAATCTCGAGTCGCTGGCGCTGGCCGAGGCATGGGACAACGGCAAGCCGATCCGCGAGACCCTGAACGCCGACCTGCCGCTTGCCGTCGATCATTTCCGGTACTTCGCCGGCGCCATCCGCGCCCAGGAGGGTTCGCTGAGTCAGATCGACGACGACACCGTCGCCTATCACTTCCACGAGCCGCTGGGCGTGGTCGGCCAGATCATCCCGTGGAACTTCCCGATCCTGATGGCAACCTGGAAGCTCGCGCCTGCGCTGGCGGCGGGCAATGCCGTCGTCCTCAAACCCGCCGAGCAGACGCCGGCGTCGATCCTCTACCTGATGTCGTTGATCGGCGACCTGCTGCCCGCCGGTGTGTTGAATGTCGTCAACGGATTCGGTTTCGAGGCGGGTAAGCCGTTGGCGTCGTCGAATCGGATTGCGAAGATCGCGTTCACCGGCGAGACCACCACCGGCCGGCTGATCATGCAGTACGCGTCGCAGAACCTGATCCCCGTCACCCTCGAACTCGGCGGCAAGAGCCCCAACATCTTCTTTTCCGATGTGATGGCAGCCGCCGACGATTACCAGGACAAGGCGCTGGAGGGCTTCACGATGTTCGCTCTCAACCAGGGCGAGGTGTGCACGTGCCCGTCGCGCAGCCTGATCCAGGCAGACATCTACGACGAGTTCCTCGAACTCGCCGCGATCCGCACCAAGGCCGTCCGCCAGGGCGACCCGCTGGACACCGAGACGATGATCGGTTCGCAGGCATCCAACGATCAGCTGGAAAAGGTGTTGTCCTACATCGAGGTCGGCAAGGACGAAGGCGCGAGGGTGGTCACCGGCGGGGAGCGCGCACAACTCGGCGGCGACCTCAACGGCGGCTACTACGTGCAGCCGACGATCTTCGAGGGCAACAACAAGATGCGCATCTTCCAGGAAGAGATCTTCGGACCCGTCGTCGCGGTGACGTCGTTCTCCGACTACGACGACGCGATCGGTCTCGCCAACGACACGCTGTACGGCTTGGGTGCCGGCGTGTGGAGCCGCGACGGCAACACCGCCTACCGCGCCGGTCGCGACATCAAGGCGGG
Organism: Mycolicibacterium tusciae JS617; assembly: GCF_000243415.2. Next base: position 3,469,113 of record NZ_KI912270.1, on the reverse strand, counting down.
CCGGGTGTGGACCAACTGCTACCACGCATATCCCGCGCACGCGGCGTTCGGCGGCTACAAGCAGTCCGGCATCGGCCGGGAGAACCACAAGATGATGCTCGACCACTACCAGCAGACCAAGAACCTGCTCGTGTCGTACTCCAATAAGGCCCAAGGCTTCTTCTGATCTTGAAACTGGCGCGAACGTGGGTTACCCGCACGCCAAACCGCGGGCGGATTCATACGGTCAGTGCAATATCTGTGATCAGAGGGGTTGCACATGCCGAGTGGTTATCCGCATTCGAGGTCGACGCGGCGGGAGTTGTTCGATCGGGTCTGCCTGGGTGAGCCGTTGGAGCGGGTGGCCAGGGACATGGGCGTGTCGACTACGGCGGCGAGTCTGTGGTGGCGTCAGGCTGGCGCAATGCCACTACTGCGCGGACAGAACTCCGAGAGAACCCACGGCCTGATCACCTCCGGCGATCCCGACCGTCTCGGCGGCCGGGGGCATCGCCTCAGCCTGGATGAACGCATCGAGATCATGCGCGGCCGCGACAACGGGCTCACCTACGAACGGATCGGCGAGAAGATCGGCCGGGACGCCAGCGTCGTCTGGCGAGAAGTGCACCGCAACAGCAACCCTGACGGGGATTACCACGCCGGGATGGCCCATGCCCGGGCTGCTCAGAAGGCCAAGCGTCCCAAGGGGTTCACCCTCGATGACCCGGTGCTGTGCGCCATGATCGAAACGGCGATGGACGACGGGTGGAGTCCGAAGCTGATCTCCGAGCTGTTGGTCCGCGATCATCCCGATGACAAGCTGGCACGGGTGAGCCACGAAACCATCTACAAATGCCTCTACGTCCAAACCCGTGGTCAACTCCGGGCTGACCTGCACAAGTGTCTATCGACCAAACGGGCGGCCCGTAAACCCCACCGGTCGGTCACCCGTGCCGGCGTCTATCCACCGGGATCGGTCTTCACCATCCGTGATCGCCCCGCCGAGGCCGCCGACCGGGCAGTGCCCGGGCACTGGGAGGGAGACTTGATCATGGGCGCCGGAAATGCCAGTGCCATAGGCACATTGGTGGAGCGCAGTACTCGGTTCACCATCCTGTTACACCTGCCCGCCGATCACACCGCCGAGTCGGTGGCCACCGCGATGATCGGGGCGATGAGCGAGCTGCCGGCGCACCTGCGGCGCACCATCACCTGGGACCGGGGCAGCGAGATGGCCAACTGGCGCACCATCGATCTGCAACTGCAGGCGCCGGTCTACTTCTGCGATCCTCACTCGCCCTGGCAACGGGGCACCAACGAGAACACCAACCGGCTCCTGCGGTTCTGGTTCGAGAAGGGCGCCGACCTGAGCATGCACACCAAGGCCGACCTCAAACGGATCCAAGACAAACTCAACACCCGACCCCGACCTACCTTGGACCTCGACACGCCCGCCGACCGACTCGCCGCACTCATCGACCAAGCAGCCTGACCAACAGCCGACGTTGCATTGACCGCTTGACAACGCCGCGGTATCGCGTGCCGGTAACCCACGTTCGGCGGAGAGGGAATCGTGACTGACGCCCCGCATCGTGCGTTGATCACTCGGGCTGCGGCTGACCTCTTGGAGAAATTGCAGGATCGACACGGCGCGCTGATGTTCCACCAGTCGGGCGGATGTTGCGACGGGTCGTCGCCGATGTGTTACCCCAACGGCGAATTCCTCGTCGGGGACCGCGACATTCTGCTCGGCGTGCTCGATGTCGGCTTGGACGTCCAACCAGAAGGCGTGCCCGTGTGGATCTCGGGACCGCAGTTCGAGGCGTGGAAGCACACGCAATTGGTCATCGACGTGGTTCCCGGCAGAGGCGGTGGGTTCAGTGTCGAAGCACCGGAGGGGATGCGCTTCCTGTCGCGCGGTCGTGCGTACGGCAACGACGAGAACCAGTTGCTGAACGGACAGCCGCCGGTGACCGGCACCGACTTCGCGCTGGGCGCGCGGCCGCCTGCGACGGGTACGCACATCGTCGCCGAAGGTGTCGACGCGTGCCCGATTCCTGGGCGTGCCTCAACGACCTAGCGTTTTCCCGGCGTTAACCTCGAAGGGTGATACCGCTGCCACGTCCGCGGTTGCTGACCAGTGCACTGCTGATCGGCACGGCGGTCGGGCTGCTCCTCGGAATCGGGGCAACCTTGCTGGTGAGCGCGAAGATTCGGCCCGATGTGGCGATCGCGCTCGTCGTGGGTGTGCCCGCAGCGATCGGGATGTTGACGATCCTGTTCTCGCGCCGACGCTGGCTTACGGCCGTTGGCGCATTCGCCATCGCGATCTCCCCCGGGTGGTTCGGCGCGATGGTGGCGATTCAGACCGTGAGCGGTGCCTGACATGGACCGTGACCTGCTCGTCGATACCCAGGAGTTCACCCCGACCTGGGATACCGGTGAACTCGAAGCACAGCCCGGACCCGTCGACGGGACGCCGCCGGAGCCATTGCCCTTGCCTGCCCGGTCGGTGGTTGTGCCGAGCGATTACCAGTACATCAAGCGCTGGCACTTCGTCCTGGTCGTCGCGAGCGTATGGGCGCTCGCGGCCACGGCAGGGTGGGGGCTCTACCACTGGTGGTACCACTCGATCGACAAGACGGCGCCGGAGTTCGTCGTGCTGGTGTTCGTGATCCTGTGCACCGTCGCGGGCCTGCTCATCGCCATGGTGCCGAACAGGCCGAAAGCCTCCGCTCTGGCCATCGCGTTCACGTCGGCGCCGCTGGCCGCGACGGCGGGCGCCGCGGTGCTGCACGGTCTGTACTTCTGCGAATGGGCCACTCGCTGCTTCGTGGGGTTGATTCCTTACTAAGGTTGAGGTGTGACCCACTATGACGTCGTCGTTCTCGGAGCAGGCCCCGGCGGATACGTCGCGGCGATCCGCGCCGCCCAACTCGGACTGAACACCGCAGTCGTCGAGCCCAAGTACTGGGGCGGGGTGTGCCTCAACGTCGGCTGTATCCCCTCCAAGTCGCTGCTGCGCAACGCCGAGCTGTCCCACATCATCACCAAGGAAGCCAAGACCTTCGGCATCAGCGGTGAGCCGACGATGGACTACGGGGTGGCCTTCGACCGCAGCCGTAAGGTCGCCGACGGTCGCGTTGCCGGTGTGCACTTCCTGATGAAGAAGAACAAGATCACCGAGATCCACGGTTACGGGAAGTTCAAAGACGCCAATACGCTGGAGGTCGACCTCAACGAGGGTGGCACCGAGTCGGTCACCTTCGACAACTGCATCATCGCAACCGGAAGCAGCACCCGGTTGGTGCCCGGCACGTCGCTGTCGGAGAACGTCGTCACCTACGAAAAGCAGATTCTGTCCCGCGAGTTGCCCGGCTCGATCGTCATCGCAGGCGCGGGGGCGATCGGCATGGAATTCGGTTACGTACTGCGCAATTTCGGCGTCGACGTCACCATTGTCGAGTTTCTCCCGCGGGCGCTGCCCAACGAGGACGCCGAGGTGTCCAAGGAGATCGAGAAGCAGTTCAAGAAGCTCGGCGTGAAAATCCTGACCGGCACCAAGGTGGAGTCCATCGACGATGACGGCAGCCAGGTCACCGTCACCGTCAGCAAGGACGGCAAGGCCGAAGAGCTCAAGGCCGACAAGGTACTTCAGGCCATCGGCTTCGCGCCAAACGTCGAGGGATACGGCCTGGATGCGGCCGGGGTGAAGCTCACCGACCGCAAGGCCATCGGCATCGACGATTACATGCGCACCAATGTGGGTCACATCTACGCGATCGGCGACGTCACAGCGCTGCTGCAGCTGGCCCACGTCGCCGAGGCGCAGGGCGTGGTCGCGGCCGAAACCATCGCGGGTGCAGAGACTTTGGCGCTCGGCGATTACCGGATGATGCCGCGCGCCACGTTCTGCCAGCCGCAGGTCGCGAGCTTCGGACTGACCGAGGAGCAGGCCCGCGACGAGGGCTACGACGTCAAGGTCGCCAAGTTCCCGCTGACCGCTAACGCGAAGGCACACGGGCTCGGTGATCCGAGCGGATTCGTCAAGCTGATCGCCGACGCAAAATACGGCGAGTTGCTCGGCGGACACCTGATCGGGCATGACGTTTCCGAGCTGCTGCCCGAGCTGACTCTGGCCCAGAAGTGGGATCTGACCGTCAACGAGTTGACTCGCAACGTGCACACCCACCCGACGTTGTCGGAGGCCCTACAGGAGTGCTTCCACGGTCTGGCCGGCCACATGATCAACTTCTAACCCATGCGAGGCTGGACCGTTGTGCTGTCGACTATCGCCGGTATGGCGATGATCGGCGCGCCCGCTGTTGCATCCGCGGCACCGGCGCAACCAGATCTTCGCGGCTACAACGCCGTTGCTCCCGAGGACTACTTCGCCGGTGGCGGTGTCGGGCTGTACTTTCAGACCCCGGACGGGCTGACCTGCGGCATCCTCCCAGGGCGAGGCTCAGTCGGTTGTGACGGCGCGATACCGGGACTGCCCGTGTCGGCCACCGAGGTGGTGCTGACGGCCGACGGCGACGCACGTGGCTTCCACCAGACGTCCAATCTGCAGTACGTACCTCCCGGCGGCGATACACCTAAGGTGCTCCCGGTGGGACACAAGATCGCCTACCTCGACTTCGAGTGCGCGGTCGGCACAGGCTCGGTGACGACATGCATGAAGGGCTCGCCGCCTGCGCACTGGTTCGTGTTGTCTCAGGAGGGCAGCGCGATCGGCCCTCGTACCGAGGGCTTACCGGACAACTTCCCCGATCCGAACGACTTCGTTGTCGGACCGCAGGATTACATCGTGGGCACCGGGGCCAAGAACCTGTTCCCGGTCTTCACCGTCGGCGATGGCCTCACCTGCAAAATCGCCCTATTCAGCGGTGGTGAGATCGGTTGTGACGGAGAGCTTCCCGGCGTCACGGACGGCGCGAACGAGATCTTCGTGCAGCTTCCCGGAGATACCGGCATCCGGACAACCGAGAACCCGAAGTACAGCACCCCGCAGTATCCGGGCCCGGTGCTCCAGCTGCCCGCACACCACCGGGTCAGCAAGATGGGCGGTACCTGCATGGCTACCGCGGAGGGCGGCGTCGCGTGCTTCGGCAAGGTGATGGACACCGCGGAAGGATTCGTGGCATCACCGGCCGGGACGTGGACGTTCGGTGGTTAGTCCGATTAAGTCATGAGAGCTGCGATTTGGGTCGCCGGGATCGGCGGGTTGGTGGTCGGACACGTCTTGTGGCTGGCCGGGATCACGGCTGCGGCATCCACCGCGACGGTCAGCTCGTGGGTGCTCGTGGTGGCGGCGGCGTCCTTTGTGCTTGGTGGCATCGTCGCCGCGCTTGGCTGGCGTGCCTACCGGCGGAAGTCGGATGTGTGGGCGGCGTTCCTGTGGGGGTTGCCGATAGCGCCGGTGCTGTTCACGCTGGTGGTTCTCGGCGTGACGTACCTGTAGTCCGAAAAGTCGAGCATGTCCCGAGTCGCGTGGAATTTGGGTGACGATCCACGATGAACTCTAGGCGGCGGCACCGACAGATTTGGTGTCGGCGCCGGTGTCGGGGTGAGCGTGTCGGCGCAGGGCGTCGACGAGCTGGGGCATCTGCTTGTGGCCCTTGATGCGACGGAAGGATCGTTCGGCGTTGAGCATGCCGGCCGCGGTCCAGCGCAGCACCATCTGCCCGTCGCGCCAGCGGGTGACGTTGCGATTGGTGGTCCGGGCGATGGAGATCATCGACTCGACCGGATTGGACGTGGTCAACGTCTTGGCGAGGCGGCCGTCGATGCCGAGGCGGGCGACAGTGAACATTTCCTCCAGCCCCTCGCGCAGGCTGGCGGCCGCACTGGGATAGTTCTTACCAAGTTGCCCGGCAAGGCTTTTCGCGTTGCGCAACCCGGTGTCTGGGTCAGGGTGGGCGAAGGCCTTGACCAACTTGGCGTCCACCCAGGCCTTGTCCTTGTCGGGCAGATGATCAGCGACATTTCTCCGCTTGTGCAAGGTACATCTTTGGATGAGGGCCTTGGCGCCGAACACCTCACGCACCGCCGCGGACAGCGCCTTGGCGCCGTCGCAGACGACCAGCAGCCCATCGTCGATGGCCAGGCCGCGCTCGACCAGGTCGGCCAGCAGCGAGCGGACCACGGTCTTGTTCTCCGTGGAGCCGTCCCACAGCCCGACCGGGACCTTCGTTCCGTCGGCGGTGATCGCCAGCGCGACCACCACGCACCGCTGGGCCATGTGCTCCCCATCCAACATGAGCACCTTGATGTCCAGCTCGCTCAAGTCGCGGCTCATCAGCTCGCCCAGCGCGGTCTCGGTCTGGCGCACGAATCGGCGCGAAATCGCCGAGCGGCTAGTCGATTTCGCCTCCTCGCCGACCTGGGCGCCCACCGGCTCCGCAGTGCGGGCGTGCCGGCGGGTGGCCACCCCGGCCAGCATCCGCTCCATCACCACCTGGGTCAGCAGGTCATCGGCGGCGAAGTGCGCATAGGTGCTCAGCGCCACCTCGCTCCCATCCAGAGTGCGTGCCCGCGGCCGGGCCACCGGCACCCGCCGACCACCAAGGGTCACCGACCCCTTCCCACTGCCGTGGCGCACCGAAATCCGGTCAGCGTCGTGCTTGCCCTTCGGCCCGCACGCCGCGGCGATCTCGGCCTCAAACATCGTCTGCATCACCGCCATCCCGGCGGCCACGCTCATCGCCAACAACCCCTCCCGGGCCGCCCCGGCGATGCTGGTCATCGCCAGCCGGATCTCCTCCGGCAGCTCAGGCAACCCGGCGGCGTCGGTCGTGTCAGCGAGGCGAACAGTAGGTACGGTCTTCATGGCGGTCCCTTACTCCTTCTTCGAGGTGTACTTGGTCGTTCACCCGAAGACCTACCATCTGGCGGGCATCAGGTGAGGGACCGCCACCTCAAATTCCACGAAGACCGGGACAACCTCGAAAAGTCCACCCACAACGCTTAACGGGTTGATTACCCGCGTTATTTGCGAGCGATCAACCCGTTAATGGCGATTCGTTAGTCTGGAAAGTCCAGCGGCACTTTGAGTGTCGTGATGGTTGCTGCCAGCCCGTCGTATTGTGCAGCGAGCATGCAGAACTCGATGAGCTGTGGCTTGGTTAGGTGTCTGGCCAGCACGGCCCACGTTTCAGGCGAGACACCGCGGGTGACGACGAACTCATCGGTGGCCGTGATGAGTGCGCGCTGGCGGTCGGTCAAACCGTCGGCGTCAGGACCTTCAAAGATCTTGGCCTGGATGTCGGCGCCGATACCGCGACTGCGGGCCAGCCGACGGTGCTGCTGCAGTTCGTATTCGCAGTTGCGGAGGTGGCCGACCCGCAGGATGACGGTTTCGGCATCGCGCACCGGCAGCTTGCTGAGCATTCCCAGCAGCATCCCGCTGTACGGAAGCCAGGTGAGGAACAGAAGCCGGTGCTGGCCAAGCACGTTGAAGAGGCTGAATCTCGGCGCCCGGATCGCCCTGGCGCCGAGCTTGGCGATGGCCCAATTAACCGGCCCGAGTTCCTTGAATCCGCCCGGCGCAATGCGCGCGGGCTCGATTGCGCTCACCGTTGCGAGGTTACTAGGACTGCTTGACCAGATACGGCGACACCGTGCTGCGGTGTTCGTCGATGTCCAGCGCCCGGCCGAGGGCGGGGAAGGCCCGCTGCGGGCAGTCGTCGCGCTCGCAGACTCGACAGCCCGCGCCGATCGGCGTCGAATTGTCGCCCGACAGATCCAGCCCCTCCGAATAGACCAGCCGGTGGGCGTGGCGCAGTTCGCAGCCGAGGCCGATCGCGAACGTCTTACCCGGCTGGCCGTATCGCTGGGCGCGGCGCTCGACCGTGCGGGCCACCCACATGTAGTTGCGTCCGTCGGGCATCTGCGCGACCTGAACTCCGATCTTGCCGGGACTGGCGAACGTTTCGTAGACGTTCCACAGCGGGCAGGTGCCGCCGCTGGATGAGAAGTGAAACCCTGTGGCGGACTGTCGCTTTGACATATTTCCCGCGCGGTCCACTCGAACGAACGACAGTGGCACGCCCCGCATGGTGGGACGCTGTAGGGTCGACAGCCGATGCGCGATCGTCTCGAAGGAGACCGCGTAGAACGCCGAGAGGCGTTCGACGTCATAGCGGAACTTCTCCGCGACATCGTGAAACTGGCGGTACGGCAACACCGTTGCGGCAGCGAAGTAGTTCGCCAGCCCGAGCCGGGCCAGCACGGTGGACTCCTCGCTGGTGAAGTTGCCCTCGTCCACCAACTTGTCGATCAGCGAGCCGAACTCCAGATAGGCCAACTCTGCGGCCATCTTGAAAACCGTCTGCCCCGAAGACAGATGGCCACTGATCTCCAGAGTCTTGGAGACTGGGTCGTAGCGGTGCAACACCGTGCCGCCCAAATCGATTCGTTGTTTGATGTGCACACCGTGCACCCTGGTCAACCGGTCGGTCAGCTCGCGGGCGAGCTCGGCGCGGTGCATCCGCATCCGGATAGTGAGGTCCTCGGCGGCGGTGTCGAGCTCGTGAAGGTAGTTCTGTCGTTGATAGAAGTAGTCGCGCACCTCCTCGTGCGGCATCGTGATCGCACCGCTGCCGCTGCTGTCGGAGTGCCTGTCCTCGGTCGCCGCCGCCAACTGCGCGGTGGTCAACCGGTAGCGCCGGTGCAGATTGACCATCGCGTGCGCGAGCGCGGGATGCGAACTGACCATGTCGGCGATCTCGGCGAGGTCGACGTCGATGGCCACGTCGCGATCCAAGGTGACTTCACGTAGCTCGGCCACGAGTCGGGTGTCGTCATCGGAGGCGAAGAACGTCGCGTCGACTCCGAACACCTCGGTGATGCGCAGCAGCACCGCCACGGTCAACGGCCGCACGTCGTGCTCGATCTGGTTCAGGTAGCTCGGCGAAATTCCCAGCGTCTGCGCCAGCGCAGCCTGGCTGAACCCCCGCTCGCCGCGTAGTTGTCGAACGCGCGAACCGACGAACGTTTTTGCCACGTCAACCAGCCTAACAACCCTGCGAAGTGCACCTTCGCATTGTTGGCAGATCGGGGGCTATGGCAGGATCGTGCGTCATGGGAGGCAGCAGTACCGGTCTGGCGAAGGTGATGATGCCTGTGCCCGATCCGCACCCCGATGTGTTCGATATCGAGTGGCCGCTGCGGGTCGCTGACGTCGATCGTGAGGGCAGGCTCAAGTTCGACGCCGCCACCCGGCACATCCAGGACATCGGCTCCGACCAGCTGCGCGAAATGGGCTATGAGGAAACCCATCCGCTCTGGATCGTCCGCCGCACGATGGTCGACCTGATCAGGCCCATCGAGTTCAAAGACATGCTGCGGCTGCGCCGCTGGTGCTCGGGAACCTCCAACCGGTGGTGCGAGATGCGCGTGCGCGTGGACGGTCGCAAGGGCGGGCTGATCGAATCGGAGGCGTTCTGGATCAACATCAACCAGGAGACGCAGGGCCCGGCGCGTATCTCCGATGACTTCCTCGAAGGCCTGCGACGCACCACCGACATCAACAGGTTGCGCTGGAAGGCATACCTGAAGCCGGGCAGCCGCGAGGATGCCGATGAGATTCGCGACTATCCGGTCCGCGTCAGCGACATCGACATCTTCGACCACATGAACAACTCCGTGTACTGGTCGGTGGTCGAGGACCACCTCTTCAAGGCGCCCGAGCTTCTGCGAGCACCGTTGCGGGTGACCATCGAGCACGACGCACCGGTGGCGCTGGGCGAGAAGCTCGAGATCATCACCCACGTCCACCGGCCCGGTACGACCGACAAATTCGGTCCCGAGTTGGCAGATCGCACTGTTACAACGCTCACATATGCGGTTGGCGACGAGACCAAAGCCATCGCATCCATCTTCGCGCTCTGACTCCTCTTCGCCTAACAGTACGGCCGTACTGACGTGCGCAAATCGACTACTGACGAGTAGCTGCTGAACCGTTTCAGATAATGGCCCCCTTCGCAACCTTCGCAACATCGCGAGGTGGGTTGGCGAAAATTGGCAATGGAAACGAGTGGACCTGCACATATGTCGTGATGCATCCTCGTAACAGCGCAACAGTCAAGTATTAGCAAGCCGAGCACCGCCGGCTATGCACAGCGATTTGAAGGAGCAGCCCACATGTCGACAGTCGGCACACCGAAGTCACCGGAAGAGATCCAGCAGGACTGGGACACCAACCCGCGGTGGAAGGGCATCGAGCGCACCTACACCCCGGCCGACGTCGTGGCCCTACAGGGTTCGGTCGTCGAGGAGGCCACGCTGGCCCGCCGCGGCGCCGAGGTGCTGTGGAGCCAGCTGCACGACCTGGAGTTCGTCAACGCGCTGGGTGCGCTGACCGGCAACATGGCGGTCCAGCAGGTCCGCGCCGGACTGAAGGCCATCTACCTGTCGGGTTGGCAGGTCGCCGGTGACGCGAACCTGTCCGGCCACACCTATCCCGACCAGAGCCTGTACCCGGCCAACTCGGTGCCGCAGGTGGTGCGCCGCATCAACAACGCGCTGATGCGTGCCGACGAGATCGCCAAGGTCGAGGGCGATACCTCGATCGAGAACTGGCTGGCCCCGATCGTCGCCGACGGTGAGGCCGGCTTCGGCGGTGCGCTCAACGTCTACGAGTTGCAGAAGGCGATGATCGCCGCAGGCGTCGCGGGGTCGCACTGGGAAGATCAGCTGGCGTCGGAGAAGAAGTGCGGTCACCTCGGTGGCAAGGTGCTCATCCCCACCCAGCAGCACATCCGCACCCTGACCTCGGCTCGGCTGGCAGCCGACGTCGCCGACGTGCCGACCGTCGTCATCGCCCGCACCGACGCCGAGGCAGCGACGCTGATCACCTCCGACGTCGACGAGCGCGATCAGCCGTTCATCACCGGCGAGCGGACCAAGGAAGGCTTCTACCGGGTCAAGAACGGTCTCGAGCCGTGCATCGCCCGCGCCAAGGCCTACGCGCCGTACTCCGACCTGATCTGGATGGAGACCGGTACTCCGGACCTCGAGCTCGCGGCGAAGTTCGCCGAGGGCGTCAAGAGCGAGTTCCCCGACCAGATGCTGGCCTACAACTGCTCGCCGTCGTTCAACTGGCGCAAGCACCTGGACGACGCGACCATCGCGAAGTTCCAGAAGGAGCTGGGCGCGATGGGCTTCAAGTTCCAGTTCATCACGCTGGCCGGCTTCCACGCCCTGAACTACTCGATGTTCGATCTGGCCTACGGCTACGCCCGCAACCAGATGAGCGCCTACGTCGAGTTGCAGGAGCGCGAGTTCGACGCCGAGGAGCGCGGCTACACCGCCACCAAGCACCAGCGTGAGGTCGGCGCCGGTTACTTCGACCGGATCGCCACCACGGTTGACCCGACCAGCTCGACCACCGCTCTCGCGGGCTCGACCGAAGAGGGTCAGTTCCACTAAAACCGATCGCCGAGGGCACGGTTGTTGTACGCAAACGTCTCGGGTAGACGTGTTGACAACCGTGCGCTCGGTGTCTGCTAGGAAGAACCGATGAGCATCAATCGGGTCGGCGTGATCGGTGCGGGGCAGATGGGTTCGGGTATCGCCGAGGTGTCGGCCAAGGCCGGCGCGGACGTGATCGTCTACGAGCTCACGGACGAGTTGGTGACCGCGGGAAACCAGCGGCTCACCCAGTCGCTGGAGCGTGCGACGGCCAAAGGCAAGCTGAGTGAAGACGATCGCGATGCAGCCCTCGCCCGGCTCAAGTTCACCACCGACCTGGCCGACCTGGCCGATCGCCAGCTGGTCATCGAGGCTGTCGTCGAAGACGAAACCGTCAAGGGCAAGATCTTCGCTCAGCTCGACAAGGTGATCACCGATCCCGACGCGGTGCTGGCGTCGAACACATCGAGCATCCCGATCATGAAAATCGCTGCGGCGACGCAGAATCCGAGCCGCGTGCTGGGACTGCACTTCTTCAACCCGGTGCCGGTGCTGCCGCTCGTCGAGCTCGTCAGCACGCTGGTCACCTCGCCTGAAGCTGCCGCGCGCACCGAGCAGTTCGCCGGCGAAGTCCTGGGCAAGAAGGTCGTGCGCTGCGGGGACCGCTCGGGCTTCGTCGTCAACGCGCTGTTGGTGCCGTATCTGTTGTCTGCCATCCGAATGGCCGAAGCGGGTGTCGCGACCGTCGAGGACATCGACACGGCCGTGGTGGCCGGACTGTCGCATCCGATGGGACCGCTGCGGCTGTCGGATCTGATCGGGCTCGACACGATGAAACTCATCGCCGACTCGATGTACGACGAGTACAAGGACCCCAGTTATGCTCCGCCGCCGCTGCTTTTGCGAATGGTCGAAGCCGGTCAACTGGGTAAGAAGTCAGGCCAGGGCTTCTACGCGTACTGAATCTGAGTCCTCGACCGCACGCTTGTTGTACGCATCGGCCGAGTGAGGCCGTAAACAAGCGGGCGCTCGGCGAGAGGAAGACCTCAGGCCTGCGCCAGCCGCTTCTTCTCGACTTCGACATCGAAATCGGCCGGGGGCCAAGACAAGTCCATCTCCTCGAGAGCCTCGATCAACAGTTCGGTGATGGCCAGGCGGCTGTACCACTTGCGGTCGCAGGGGATCACGTGCCAAGGCGCATAGTCGGTCGACGTCTTGTCCAGCAGCGCCTGGTACGCCTCCTGGTACAGCGGCCACTTCAGCCGTTCGTCGACGTCGGCCGGGTTGTATTTCCAGTACTTGTCCGGCCGCTCTAGCCGCTCGGCGAGCCGGGCCTTCTGCTCGTCGAGCGAGACGAACATCGCCACTTTGATGATGGTCATTCCGCCGTCGACGAGCGCCTTCTCGAAGGCGTTGATCTCGTCGTAGCGCGCCCCCCACACATCGGGTGCCACCAGGTTGTGCACCCGGACGATCAACACGTCCTCGTAGTGGCTGCGATCGAAAACCCCGATGTGGCCCGCGGTCGGCAGCGCGTTGCGGATGCGCCACAGGTAGTGATGCGCCAGCTCCTCGGTGGTCGGTTTGCCGAAACTCGTGTATCGAATACCCTGCGGATTCCCTGATCCGACAACGTGTTTGACAATTCCACCCTTACCCGTGGTATCCATGCCCTGGAGCACCAACAGGATGGACCGGGAATCGCCGGAGCGGCTGTTGGCGTACAGCATCTCCTGCAGGTCGGCGAACCGCTCGTTGCGCTCGGCCTGCAACGCAGGCGCATCGGCCTTCTTGCCGTTGAAGCCAGGAGTCGCACTGGTGTCGATGTCGACGACCTTGTCGCCGTGACGGAACTCGAGATGGATATGCGGCTCGTGGGTCCACAGGGACGGGAGGTCGGTCTCGCTCATCCGCTCAGTCAAGCAGGCGCCGCGGCAAAACCGGCGACGGATGTGGGGCTTGCCGGAACTTTTCCAGTGACCCGCCGACCTCGACGATGCCGCACAGCGCGCTCCAGGACAGCATCGTCAGGTAGTCGATCAGCTCGTCGGAGCTGATGCGGGGGTCCGACATCCACGAGTGCGTGGCCAACTGCACGCCGCCGACGGTGTGGAACGCCCACGCTGCCGCGCCGCCGGTGTCCATACCCACCTCGGCCATGCGGCGGCGCAGCATCACGCCGAGCATGCGGGCGATGATCTGCTCTGAGTTCGCGACGGCCTTGCTCTTGGACGCCGAGTTGTTCGCCATCACGAACATGTAGGGCTCGGGCTCGGAGGCCACCGTTTCGACGTAGACGCGGATGATCTCGCGTGTCAGCTCGTAGCCGTCCAGATTCGACGAAAGCGCCGCGGCCATATTCGGGATCAGGGTGGTCTGCGCGAACCGCATCATCACCGCGGTCGTCAGGTCATTCTTGTCGACGAAGTAGCGGTAAAGCACCGTCTTGGACACGCCGATCTCGGCCGCGATCTCGTCCATGCTGACGTTGCTGCCGCGGCGCCGGATCGCTTCCAGCGTGCCGTCCACAAGCTCATTGCGGCGCTCCACCTTGTGCTGGTGCCAGCGCCTCTTGCGTCCATCGGTCTTGAGCGCGACGGACGAGGTCGGTTGTGCCACGATCGCCGTATTCCGTTCCCTAGTTCTCCTTGATAGTACGGGCGTTCCTGTATTCGAGCGCTGTTGGCTGGGCCCCCCACTCCGCGGGTAGCGGATGATGGGGTTGTGGCACACAGAACGAACGAGGACGCACCGGCTCCGCGGGGTTTTGCAGAGTCGCTAGCGGGCGCCGACAGTGCCGCAGATGCGGAGCGCAGGCGCGGGCTGCGGCGGATGAAGGTCGTCGCACTGTCGTTCCTGCTCGGCGCCACGGTGATCTTCCTGGTCTGCACCTGGGCCCAGTCCCACGGAGCGGGTGGTGGGTCGGCATGGATCGGGTACGTCCGCGCCGCGGCGGAAGCAGGCATGATCGGCGCGCTGGCCGACTGGTTCGCGGTCACCGCACTGTTCAAGCACCCCCTTGGGATCCCGATCCCGCACACCGCGATCATCAAGCGCAAAAAGGACCAACTCGGCGAGGGGCTCGGGGCATTCGTGCGCGAGAACTTCATGTCACCCGAGGTCGTCGAGACCAAACTGCGCGATGCGCAGGTCGCGGGCCGGCTCGGCAAATGGCTGTCGGATGCGGCACACGCCGAGCGGGTTGCAGCCGAAACATCAACGGCACTACGAGTTTTGGTGGAGATGCTGCGCGACGATGATGTGCAGCACGTGTTGGATCGGATGATCGTCAAGCGCATCGCCGAGCCGAAGTGGGGACCTCCGATCGGGCGGGTGCTTGCTTCACTGCTGGCCGAGGGGCGTCAGGAAGCGCTCATTCAATTGCTGGCGGACCGTGCCTTTCAGTGGTCGCTCAACGGAGGCGAGATCATCGAGCGGGTCGTCGAGCGTGACTCGCCCACCTGGTCGCCCCGTTGGGTCGATCACCTCGTGGGCGACCGGATTCATCGCGAGCTGATGGACTTCACCGACAAGGTGCGGCGCAACCCTGACCACGAATTGCGACGGTCGGCCACCCGGTTCCTGTTCGACTTCGCTGACGACCTGCAGCACGACGACGCGACGATCCAGCGCGCCGAGAACGTCAAGGAACAGATCATGGCCCGCGATGAGGTCGCCAAGGCCGCCGAGACCGCCTGGGCCACGGCCAAGCGGATCTTCCTGGAATCGGTCGACGACCCCTCGTCGGCCCTGCGGACGCGGATCGCCGATTCCGTTGTGCACATCGGCGAGTCGTTGCGCGACGACGTCGACCTGCGCGACAAGGTCGACAACTGGATCATCCGAGCGGCTCAACATCTCGTCACCCAATATGGGGCGGAGATCACAGCGATCATCACCGAGACGATCGAGCGATGGGATGCCGACGAGGCCAGTCGCCGCATCGAATTGCACGTCGGCCGTGACCTGCAATTCATCCGCATCAACGGCACTGTGGTGGGTGCGCTGGCGGGCCTGGCGATCTATTCGATAGCCCAGCTACTCTTCTGACCTGCGCTAACTAGTGCTTGCAAAAGTTAGCACCCCGTCGTACGGTAGGGCTTGTCGCTATCCGGTTACCCGATGTACGAGGGGGTTACGCATGCCGCAGGATGAAATCGCCGCTGTGGTGTCCAACGCTGCACAGGACATCGGCACCTTCATTCGCACGCAACGCGAGGCCGCTCAGGTATCGGTGCGCCAGCTGGCCGAGAAGGCCGGCGTCAGCAATCCCTATCTCAGTCAGATCGAGCGGGGATTGCGGAAACCCTCCGCCGACGTGCTGAACCAGATCGCCAAGGCGCTGCGAGTGTCTGCGGAAGTTCTCTACATAAGGGCCGGGATTCTGGAACCGAGCGAGAACAACGAAGTGCGTGACGTCATCATCACCGACTCGGCGATCACCGAACGGCAGAAGCAGGTGCTGCTCGAGATCTACACGTCGTTCGTCCAGCAGAACGAGGGTCAACAGAACGAGGATCTGCAGCTCGAAGCCGCAGGCGTCAAGACCGACGAGGAGCCGACTACTGAATAGAACATTTCGAACTCCGAGTTAGTCCAAACCAAATCTCAATACCGAAGCACCACAACAGAAGTGAAAGGAAACACCGGCATGGCTAAGAAGACTGTTGCCAAGAACCAGCCGACCGCTGACGACCTGAAGGCCCCGCTGCTTGCGGCAGTCGGCGCCGCCGATCTGGCCCTCGAGCGCGTCAACGAGATCGTCGCGGCTCTCCGTGAGCGTGCCGACGATGCGCGCAGCGATGCCGAGACCCGCGTTGGCGAGACCCGCGCGCGTGTGACGAAGCTGCAGGAGGAGCTGCCGACGCAGTTCGGTGACCTTCGCGAGCGCCTGAGCTCCGACGAGCTGCGCAAGTTCGCCGAGACCTACGCCGAGGCCGCGCAGACCTCCTACAACAAGCTGGTCGAGCGTGGCGAGGCCGCCATCGATCGGCTGCGCAGCCAGCCAGCTCTCGAAGAGGCCGCCGGTCGCGTCGAGCGCTATTCGGACCAGGCCGTCGAGCTGACCCAGGAAGCACTGGGCAATGTGGCCACCCAGACCCGCGCGGTCGGCGAGCGCGCCGCCAAGCTGGTCGGCGTCGAGCTGCCGAAGAAGGCCCAGAAGGCCGCGGCGCCTGCCAAGAGTGCCGCCAAGAAGGCTCCGGCGAAGAAGGCTCCCGCGAAGAAGGCTCCGGCCAAGAAGGCTCCGGCCAAGAAGGTCACGCAGAAGTAGCATTTCGGTTCGCAGTCGCCCAGCTGGGCGACTCAGAGTCGACCAGGGGACGTAGCCCGCATACGCTTGGAGCGTGCAGCTCCAAAACTTGGCGGGTTACGTCCTCTTACTTTTGGCCCTGGTAGTGCTGGCCGCAACTCTTTATGCGTTTGTGCACGCCGCCATGCAGCGGCCCGATGCCTACACCGCCGCGGGCAAGCTCACCAAGCCGGTCTGGTTACTGATCATCGGCGGTGCGGGTGCCTTCGGCCTGCTGACCAGCCTTGCGGGGGTTTCCGTGTTCGCCATCGCGATCGCTGCGGTCGCGACGGGGATTTATCTCGTGGACGTGCGGCCGAAGATCCTGGAGATCCAGGGAAAGTCCCGTTAAGCGTTTCGTCGCGGCCGTGGCGGCGGCGCTCTTGCCCCTGGCTTTCGCTCCGGTCGCCGGCGCCGATCCGGTTCCCGCGCCGCCGTACGTCGACCACGTCCACTGGGCGAAGTGGGGAGACCTGTCGAGTCTGCGGGTGTATCCGACGGCTGCGGGGCGGTCGGCGTCCCTCGTCGCGACCGTCGACACCGAGGCGGCCGCATGGCAAGAAGTCCTGGCGCTCTCACCTGACGCCGATATGCCAGGAATGTACGCACAGTTCATCTGCCACTGGGAGCTGGCCGAACTCGGCCACCCCGGCAAGGTCAGCTGGAATTTGGAGCCATGGCGGCCTGAGGTCGACGACAACACATTGGTGGCGACGCGCTGTAACCCGGGCGGCACCGAGGAACCGTTTTAGTGGTACGGCGGGCAGGAGCGGAGGGCCCACGCGCGGAGCGCAGGGGACGACCCGGGGATGAGCAGAGCTACCGCCGCGAGAACGTGGCCGCGCTCGTCGACCACACCCTGCTCAAACCCGAAGCCACCGTGGACGACATCGCGCGCCTCGTCGATGAAGCCACTGAACTCCGGGCGTACGCGATCTGCGTGTCCCCGTCCATGGTCTCTGTCGCGAAGCGATCGGGCGCGCAAGACAAGCCCATCGCCGCGGTCGTGGGTTTTCCTTCAGGTAAGCATCTTTGCGCGATCAAGGCCGAGGAGGCACGCCTCGCGGTGGCGGCGGGAGCCGCCGAGATCGACATGGTGATCGACGTTGGTGCCGCGGTGTCCGGTGACTTCACCGCCGTGGCGGCGGACGTCACTGCGGTCCGGGCGGCCGTCGGCGAGAAGATCGTCCTGAAGGTGATCGTGGAGTCGGCGGTGTTGCTCAGTATCGTGGGGGAGGAGGCGCTCGTCTCGGCCTGCCGGGCCGCCGAGGATGCCGGGGCGGACTTCGTGAAGACCTCCACAGGATTCCATCCAGCAGGCGGTGCCTCGGTGCGGGCAGTCGAAGTGATGCGCGCGGCCGTCGGCCCTCGTGTCGAGGTCAAGGCCAGCGGCGGTATCCGCACGACAGCCGACGCGGTGTCCATGCTCGATGCCGGCGCGACCCGGCTGGGACTTTCTGCGACCCGGTCGGTACTCGACGGTTTCGAGGGTCTCGGCGAGTAGCTGACGCAACTGAAATAGTTTGCTGCATCCGTGCTATGAGTGTGCCAAAAGTGTGCGAAGCCGAAGATCGGTCCTGCCTATTGCGCAGGTGGACATCCGGCCGTCGAGCGGTAATCGCAACCAGTGTGGTTGTGACACTTGGTCTGTACGCCGCGATCGCGCTGATGGACTTCAACCAGATCCCGCTTGGCCTGCAGTTCGGGCTGTACTTCCTGGTCGCCGCGTTCGCAATGATCGCACTCAGGGGTCGGTGTGCAGACCGCCGTGGTGAACGAACAGCAGGAGCCGGATGACCCCAGTGGTCGGGTGCTATGTCCGCAGTGCGAACCGTCGTACCCGATATGCCGTTCTGCCCGAACTGCGGTTCGCCGCCCATGCGGCGTCGCGTTCGTCGCGTACCGCACGACGAATGGCACCGGACAGCGATGCGGTGGCGGTACCCGACACCTCCAACACTCGCCTACTGGCAACAATGGGTATCGGCGTGGCTGTCGTTGCCGCGGCAGGGGTTACGGCCGCGATGCTGGCCACTCCCGTCAAACCCAAGTGTGTGTGCCCGCCGGATTGTGGACGCCCCCCGGTCGCCGAACCGTCGGAACAGGCCATCCGTCCGGCGTCAATCTTCAACTCGCCATGGATATGGGTAAGTACGTCAACAGCTTCCGATGGTCCGATTCGACGGACTGACTCAGATACTGGAGAAGCAGGAGTCGTCCTCGCTCTTGGGGATCGTCGCATTCTGGGTCGAGAACTGGGTCTGCACGCCGGTGTCGGTAACCTCCACCGAGTCGGCCTTGATGTTCATCGGCAACTCATTTGTCAGCTGGGAGGTGAGGGCGTCGAGCGCAGGCTGGATCGTCTCACGCGGCAAGGTGAAGCCGAGTCCGGTCAACTCCGTCACCTCGAGCGTGAGGGCGCCGTTTTTGACCGCAGGCTTGGTCACGATGTTGCCGAGCGCTGCCTCCAACTCGACCGTGCCGTCGGACGGGTTTGTCGTCACGCCGGTAATCAACGAGCCGACGAGCGGAATGGCGTTCTGGATGGACTGTGTCATCCCAGCGGCCGTCCAGTCGATCTTCGCGACGAGCGACCCGATCGAGCCACCGGAGTCAGCAGTGTCCTCCAACCGCACGTCCTTGACGGTCACATCGGCTTTCATGCCGCTCAAATCCCGGATCTGATTCCCCGCGGTTTCGATGTGGATGTTCGTGTAGTGGCCGGACATGTGCTGCATCAGAAACGGCGGCGTGAAGCCGAATGACACGTCGGCCGTGTCCTCTACGAGACATTCGACGGCGGCCGCAACTTTGGTCTCGCCCTCGTTGCGGGCGTACAACTCGATGCCGATCAGCGCGGATGCGACCACCGCCACGACGATGACGATTGTGAGGACGATCGACAGCGGATCGCGAAGAAATCCCTTCCGCTTCTTGGGCGGCGTCGTCTCTTCCTGTTGCGGGGCCGACGCTTGCTGCGGGGGTGCAGGAGGCGCGGCGTAGCCCGGCGGCGGCGGCCCTTGCGGTGGCTGTTGCGGTGGACCCTGCGGATACTGTGGCGGCCCCTGCGAATACTGCGGTGGGCCCTGCGGATACTGCGGCGGTGGGCCCTGCGGCTGGTTCCGGCGGTCCCAGGGGTCTGTCATCCCCGCGATTCTGCCTTACGCCAGGGCTGATCTGTGCGGTTGTTCATGACCGCGATGGTTTCGCGCGCTTTCCGGCCTGCTTCGAGGTCGATATCGGTGACGATCAGTGCCGGATCGTCGCCTGCTGATGCGACGACTTCTCCCAACGGGGACGCGACGACGCTGCCGCCGACCCCGGTCGGTCCGAGTGCGGCGATTTCGTCACCCGGATAGGCCTGATCGACCGCGGCGATGAAGCCGGTGGTGTCGATGGCGCGGGCCCGGGCCAGCAGCGTCCACTGGTCGAGCTTGCCGGCGCCGGTGCCCCATGAGGCGTGGACGGTGATGAGCTGTGCTCCGCGGCGCGCCAATTCGACGTACAGCTCGGGAAAGCGGACGTCGTAACACAGTGTGAGGCCGACCTTCACGGGTTCCGAGTCGGCGTCGACCGTGATCACCACGGGCTCACGGCCCGGCGCCACAGTGTTCGACTCGGTGAACCCGAACGCGTCGTAGAGGTGAATCTTGTCGTAGTGCGCGTCGACCCTGGGCCCCGTTGCGATCAAGGTGTTGGTCACCCGCGCTCGCCCCTCCTGCGTACCGGCAGGGACGAACATGCCGGCGGCGACGACGATGCCCGCACGCTCGGCGATCTGTCGCACTGCCGTGGCCCACGGCCCGTCCAGCGGTTCGGCGATGGAGGCCAACGGCACACCGAGCCGGCACATGGTCGCCTCGGGGAACAGCACCAGCCGCGCCCCGGCATCGGCCGCGCGTCGCGTGTAGTCCTCGACCAGGTCGAGGTTGGCCGCGGGTTCGGTACCGCTGCGGATCTGTGCCAGGGCCACGCGCATGGTGACCAGCGTAGAACGTTGGCGCGATCGGCTCAGCGGCGAACCGGTGCGACGGTTGACCACGGCACCGTGAGCACGCCGTCACGCATCCGCCGCCGTGGCGGTTCAACGGGAAAACCGCTATCGCGCAGAAGATCCAGCATTGCGCGCCATCGAATCCGCGGGCCGAAGACGCCGTGCCCGGCCACGCTGGCCCACGCTCGGTCGGCCGCCGTCAGCAGCGCGTGGATCGGCTGGCCGTCGACGTTGTGATGAATCAGCACCTTGGGCAGCCGCTCGGCGAGATCGGACGGGCGCTCGATGGCGAACGGGTCGCAGGCCAGCGTGAGGCTCAGCGGACCGTCCGTGTCGAGCAGCACCCAGCAACATAGCCGTCCAAGCTCGTCGCACGTGCCGTCGACGATCAGGCCGCCGGGAGCCAACTGGTGTTGCATCGTCGACCATGCCTTGGCCACCGCATCGACCGGATACTGGCGCAGCACATTGAACGCTCGCACCAGAACCGGCCGCCGCCCGGCCAATTCGAAACCGCCCAAAGCGAATTCGACTGTCTCGCTGCCGGCCGCTCGCGCCGCCTTGACCCGGTCGGGATGGATTTCGAGGCCGATGACCCGAACGTCGCTGCGCACCATGCGCATGCGCTCGGCCAGTTCCAGGGTCGTCACCGGCAGTGCGCCATAGCCGAGGTCGACCACCAGCGGGTCGGCGGCGGAGAGCAGCGCGGCGCGGACTCGTCGCGAATGCACCAGCCAGCGGTCGCTGCGTCGCAGTCGGTTGTAGCCGGTGGTGCCTCGGGTGAGCTGTCCAATGGGAGCAGCCATAAATGCAATTTTAGGCCGGTTGGGGCCGCTCGCCCCGCACCACGCCGCAGGGAGGGGGGTGCGTGACCTAAGCGTTCTCTGCGATCCAGACCGTGGTGAAGCGCTGCTCCTGGATCAACAGGTCGACGAGTTGGCTACCGATGAAGTTCTCGATCTTGCCGCCGACGAGCGGAATGTTGACCTCGACGGTGGCATGGAAGTCGAGCCGCGAACCGGGATTCTCGGGGACAAGGGTTGCGTGGCCGCTCAGATTCGCGGGCGCACTGTGGATCGTTAGTTTGATGGTCGCCGCCGCGTGCCCGTCGCGGATCGGCCCCCACACCTCTTCGCGGATCATTGCCAGGTCGCCCCGATGGAACTGCGCAACGACGCCGGGCAGGCGGCTCGCGAGCAACTTCTGGGTCGTCACGATGTCAATGCCGCCGTCCTCGCCGAGGGCCAGCTTGTCCAGCGAGTAGGCGTCCGCACCGGACTCCGTCAGCCGGGCCATCCAGTACCGCTCCTCGCGGAATGCGGCGAGGACCTGTTCGACAGAGCCTCCGTATTCGGTGGCCATGTCGAATGAACGCGGCATAGCTGGCCACGCTACCGTTACCGCCCGTGGTCAGTTCGCTCATCGGCGGCGCGTCCGTTTCCGAAGCGGTGCCGCTGGCGCCGCTGACCACTTTGCGCGTCGGGCCCGTTGCGCGGCGCCTGATCACCTGCGATACGACCCAGAAGGTTGTCGACGTGACCCGCGCGCTCGGCCCCCAAAGCGACGCCCTGGTGCTCGCCGGTGGATCCAACGTCGTGCTCGCAGACGACCTGACCGACCTCACCGTCGTCCTGCTCGCCAACACCGAGATCACCGTCGAGGGCACCGTCGTGCGTGCCGAGGCCGGCGCGGCGTGGGATGACGTGGTCGTGACGTCGCTGGCATACGGGCTGGGCGGGCTGGAATGCCTCTCGGGCATCCCGGGTTCCGCCGGTGCGACACCGGTCCAAAATGTCGGCGCGTACGGCGCCGAGGTCGCCGACACCATCCGACGGGTACGTCTTCTGGACCGCCGTACGGGCGAGGACTCCTGGGTGCCACCGTCTGCCCTGCGGTTCGGCTACCGCACCAGCATCCTCAAACACTCATCGGCATCGACCGTGCTGGAGGTGGAGTTCGAATTGAACCCCGAAGGGCGCAGCGCGCCGGTGCGCTACGGAGAACTGGCCAATGCGCTTGACGCAGAACCGGGTTCGCGGGTTGACGCGACCCGCGTGCGGGAATCGGTGCTGGCACTGCGGGCCCGCAAGGGCATGGTGCTCGACGACAACGAAGAAAACCCAGACCACGACACGTGGAGCGTCGGGTCGTTCTTCACCAACCCCGTCGTCGCCCCCGAAGTATTCGAGCGGCTGCAGAGCCGTTTCGACGGCGACGTGCCCAACTATCCGGCGCCCGACGGCGTCAAACTGGCCGCGGGCTGGCTCGTGGAGCGCGCAGGTTTTCCGAAGGGTTACCCCGGCGACGGCGCCCCTGCGCGGCTGTCGACAAAGCACGCCCTGGCTGTGACCAATCGGGGCGGCGCGACCACTGCCGACGTGATTGCCCTGGCCAGGGCGGTACGCGACGGTGTCAGAACGACATTCGGGATCGAACTCACACCCGAGCCGATTCTGATCGGGGCCGTTCTCTAGGTACGCTGGATCCACGTGAGCCCCGCCGATCGGATGCCGTCGATAAGTCGTCGGCGCGCCTTGACCGCATTCGCGGTCGGGGTCATCGCGCCGGGCGCCCTGGCTGCCTGTTCGAATCGGTCCGCACCCGCCGCGGGTGAGGCGATCGCACCGCCCGCCCCGTCGTTGGAGTTCCAGCCGGCCGACTCCACCACTGACGTGGTTCCGACCGCGCCCATCGGCGTCGAGGTGAGCGACGGCTGGTTCCAGCGCGTCGCGCTGACGAATCCAGAGGGCAAGGTCGTGGCGGGTGCGCTCAACCGCGATCGCACGGCGTTCCACATCACCGAAGCGCTCGGCTATGGCGTCGAGTACACCTGGGGCGGTTCGGTGGTCGGCCGCGACGGCAATGCGGTGGAGGTCGCAGGCAGTTTCTCCACCGTCAACCCCAGCACTCAGGTCAGCGGCCGGTTCCAGCTTGCCGACGGTCAGGTCGTCGGCGTCGCGGCACCGATCATCATTCAGTTCGACGCGTCGATCACCGACAAGGCGTCCGTCGAGAAGGCGGTCAAGGTCACCACCGAGCCGCCGGTCGAAGGCAGCTGGGCATGGCTGCCCGACGAGGTCGGGGGTTCGCGGATGCACTGGCGCACCCGTGATTACTACCCGGCGGGCACGAAGGTCCATGTCGAAGCGAAGCTCTACGGAATCCCCTTCGGCGACGGCGCCTTCGGCGCGCAGGATTCGACGCTGACGTTCGAGATCGGCCGGCGCCAGGTCGTCATCGCCGAGGCGTCGTCGCACCGCATCCAGGTGCTCGACGCGCAGGGCGCCGTGATCATGGACTTCCCGTGCAGCTACGGCGAAGGTGACGTGGACCGCAACGTGACCCGCAGCGGTATCCACGTGGTCACCGAGAAGTACGAAGACTTCTATATGACCAACCCCGCAGCCGGCTACGCCAACATCCGGGAGCGGTTCGCCGTCCGCATCTCCAACAACGGCGAGTTCATCCACGCCAACCCGGCGAGTTCTGGCGCGCAGGGCAACACCAATGTGACGAACGGCTGCATCAACCTGTCGACCGAGGACGCCGAGCAGTATTTCAACAGCGCGATCTACGGCGACCCCGTCGAGGTCACCGGCACGCGGCTGCAGCTGTCCTACGCCGACGGCGACATCTGGGACTGGGCCATCCCGTGGAATGAGTGGGTCTCCATGTCCGCGTTGTCGGACGAGGCTTCGCCTGCGGGGATGCCCAGCACCGCGCCGGCCACGCCGTCGGGCGCTCCGGAACCCGTGCCCGGCGGCGGACGCCCGGGCGGCTAGCTCTTTGCGTTTTGTGTGCGTTCGCGTGCGGCGAGCGCACGTCAACGCACACAAATCCCTCTAGGTCTGGCGGTTGAACCGCGAGCCGCTGGCCCCGCTGACCTGGTCGCGTGGCCGCACCACGATCAGGTCCAGATCGACGTGGGCCGGCCGGCTCGCGACGAAGCCGATCACCTCGGCGATGTCCTCCGCGACCAGCGGCGTGACGCCTTCGTAGACCTTGGCGGCGCGTTCCTCATCGCCCTCGAAACGCCGCAGCGAAAAGTCGGTCTTCACCATGCCCGGCGCAACTTCGGTGAGCCGCACCGGTTTTCCGAGTAGCTCGCTGCGCAACGTGCGGTGCAGCACGCCCTGGGCATGTTTGGCCGAGGTGTAGCCGCCACCGTTGTCGTAGATCTCCACGGCAGCGATCGAGGTGACCGTGACGATCAGTCCATCGCCGGAGGCGATCAGCTTCGGCAGCAGTGCGCGGGTGACCAGCAGTGTGCCGAGCACATTGGCCTCCCACATCCATCGCCAGTGCTCGATGTCGGCGGATGCCACCGGCTCGAGTCCGCGCGCACCGCCGGCGTTGTTCACCAGCACATCGACCCTGCTGAGGCTGTTGGCCAGGGCGTTGACGGCGTCGGCGTCAGTGACGTCCGTCACAACCGCGGTGCCACCGATCTCGACGGCGAGGGCCTCGATCAGCTCGCCGCGCCGCGCCGCGCAGACCACATGAAAGCCAAGGGCTGCAAGGGTTCTCGCGGTTGCTGCGCCGATACCGGCGCTGGCGCCGGTGACAACCGCGACCCGCTTCTCGGTCTCTGGTGTCGTCATAGGCCCAACATTAGTTGGCGTGCTAAATTCACGATGTGTCCAGGAGTCAGGCTGCCCGCATCACGCGGCACTGTTGTTGTCGTTGCGCACTTCGCCGCTCCTGATTCTGCTGTCCTGAAGACAGTCGCCGGGTGTGGCACAGACCCCCCAGCCGACTTCTCAAAAGGACAATCCCGTGCGTACTGCCACCCCCACTCTGCATAAGCCCGCCACCGTCGGTCACGCCAAGCGCGCGCTATTGGCGCGCCACCACGTCGTCGCCCCATCGCTGCGGGTAGCCGAGGCCGCGGCGGGGTCCGTGTTCGGCGCCGCCCGGCTGCGCGGTCCGATTGCGCGCGACATCATCGCCCAGGTCACCGGACTCAGCATCGCGACGGTCAACCGTCAGGTCACGGCGTTGCTCGACGCAGGTGTGCTGCGGGAACGCGCCGATCTGGCG
This sequence comes from Mycolicibacterium tusciae JS617, assembly GCF_000243415.2. The sequence continues at coordinate 3,443,395 of NZ_KI912270.1, read as the reverse complement.
GTCTCCGGCGCCATCGGGCGACCGCGTGTCCCGGTTGAGGTGAACCACGAGCCCTACCTGACCCTGGGCATCCACATCGGCGCGCGCACGACCAGCATCGTGGCCACCGATCTGTTCGGCCGCACGCTCGATGTGGTCGAGACGCCGACACCGCGGGGACCGCAGGCCGCCGCGCTGGCATCGCTTGCGGCCAGCGCCCGCCGCTACCTGAGCCGTTGGCACCGCCGTCGGGCGTTGTGGGTGGGAGTCGCCGCAGGTGGTGTCGTCGACAGCGCGACAGGCTACCTCGACCATCCGCGGCTGGGCTGGTCGGACGCTCCCGTCGGCCCGGTGCTCGCCGAAGCGCTCGGTCTACCGGTGTCGGTGGCCTCCCATGTCGACGCGATGGCCGGTGCCGAACTGCTACTCGGGGGCCGACGACTGCCGGTGTCCGAGATCGCAGGGGCTGCTCCGGCGTCCGCCTCGACCAGCCTCTACGTCTACGCCCGCGAGACCGTCGGCTTTGCGCTGTCCATCGGTGGGCGGGTGCATTCGCCCACCAGCGGGCCGGGCACCATCGCCGCGCTGCCTGCCGAATCCGAACTGCTGGGCGGCACCGGCCAGCTGGAGTCCACCGTCAGTGACGAGGCGGTGCTGATCGCCGCCCGCAAGGCCCGCATCATCTCCACCGACGGGCCCGCGCCGGGAATGCAGGCGGTGCTGCGCGCCGCCCGGCAGGGCAATGAGCAGGCGCAGGCCCTGCTCGCGGAGCGGGCCAGAGTCCTCGGCCAGGCCGTCGCCCTGCTGCGCGACATGCTCAACCCCGACGACCTCGTGGTCGGCGGGCAGGCGTTCACCGAGTATCCCGAGGGCATGGAACTGGTCGAGGCCGCATATGCGGCACGCTCGGTGATGCCGGCGCGTCAGATCAGGGTGACGGCGTTCGGCAATCGCGTGCAGGAGGCCGGTGCCGGTGTGGTGTCCCTCGTCGGGCTCTACGCCGATCCGATCGGCGCGATGAAGCGTGCTCTGAACCGGCGATCCGAAGTGAGTGCGTAACCGGCCCACGCCCGGCCACGGTGTAGACATGTCTGTGTGCGCCATGCCACGGATCTGACGGGCCTTCCGGTTCCGGGACCTAATGTCGCCGGCCTTCCGGCTCCGGGGCCTAATGTCGCCGGCCTTCCGGCTCCGGGGCCTAATGTCGCCGGCCTTCCGGCTCCGAGACGAGTAGCCGTCTTGTCGGTGCACACGTCGCCGCTGGCGCAGCCCGGTATCGGCGACGCGGGCGGGATGAACGTTTACGTCCTACAGAGCGCCCTGCAGATGGCCCGGCGCGGGGTCGAGGTCGAGATCTTCACCCGGGCCACCTCGTCGGCCGACGAGCCCGTTGTGCATGTCGCGCCCGGGGTGCTCGTCCGCAACGTCGTGGCAGGCCCGTTCGAGAGCCTGGATAAGTACGACCTGCCCACCCAGCTGTGCGCGTTCACCGCAGGGGTGCTGCGCGCGGAGGCCACGCACGAGCCCGGGTACTACGACGTGGTGCATTCGCACTACTGGCTGTCGGGCCAGGTGGGCTGGCTTGCGCGGGATCGATGGGCGGTGCCTCTCGTACACACGGCACACACGCTGGCCGCGGTGAAGAATTCGGCGCTGGCCGACGGCGACTCACCCGAGCCACCCCTGCGCGCTGTCGGTGAGCAGCAGGTGGTCGACGAGGCCGACCGTTTGATCGTCAACACCGAAACCGAAGCGCACCAACTTGTTTCGCTGCATCATGCCGACCCGTCGCGCATCGACATCGTCCACCCCGGTGTCGACCTTGAACTGTTCACGCCCGGCGACCGGGCCGCCGCCCGCGCCGCACTCGGGCTAGCCGCCGACGAGCAGGTGCTGGCATTCGTGGGACGGATCCAGCCGCTGAAGGCGCCCGACGTGCTGCTGCGCGCCGCGGCCCGGCTGACCGACCGGTTCGGCCGGTTGCGGGTACTGGTGGCGGGCGGACCTTCCGGCAGCGGGCTGGCCGCACCCGAGGCGCTGATTCAGTTGGCCGAAGAACTGGGTATCACCGCACATGTGACGTTCCTGCCGCCGCAGTCGCGCGATCAGCTCGTCGACGTCTACCGGGCCGCCGACCTGGTCGCGGTGCCGAGCTATTCGGAATCGTTCGGACTCGTCGCCATCGAGGCGCAGGCCTGCGGCACCCCTGTAGTGGCCGCCGCCGTCGGCGGGCTGCCGGTCGCGGTGCGCGACGGGGTCACCGGCACGCTGGTCGACGGCCACGACGTGGACGACTGGGCGCAGGCCATCGGCGCCCTGCTCGATGAGGGCCCCGACACGATGCGTGCGGCCGCCGTCGAGCACGCCGCCACGTTCTCGTGGGCCCGCACCGTCGACGCGCTGCTCACCAGCTACGGACGCGCGATCACCGACTACCGCGCGCGCCAGTCCATGGACGTGACGGCGCGACGCAGTGTCCGCCGCTTCACGATCCGCCGCGGAGTGCGTGCGTGAGCGCTGCCCAGGTCATCGAACAAGCCTGCAAGGAGAACGGCCTCGTCTGCAGCCGCCACGAAGGCGCGCGGGGTGGACTGCCGGGCATCATCGTCGAACTGCCCGGCGAACGGCGGCTGAAAACCAACACGATCTTGTCCATTGGTGAACACTCGGTTCGCGTCGAGGCGTTCGTCTGCCGAAAGCCCGATGAGAACCACGAGGGTGTCTACCGTTTTCTGCTGAAACGGAACCGCCGCCTCTACGGCGTCGCCTACACACTCGACAATGTCGGCGACATCTACCTCGTCGGCCGGATCGCCTTGGAAGCGGTGACGCCTGACGAGATCGACCGGATCCTCGGCCAGGTGCTCGAGGCCGTCGACTCGGACTTCAATACGTTGCTGGAGTTGGGCTTTCGCTCGTCCATCCAGAAAGAGTGGGAGTGGCGGGTGTCGCGCGGTGAGTCGCTGAAGAACCTGCAGGCCTTCGCCCACCTGATCGACGACGGGTGGGATGGCGGGAACGGCACAGCCGATGAGGACGCCTCCGACTAGTCTCTCTGCCATGGGAGACTCCACGCTGATCCTGCTCCGTCACGGTGAGAGCGAGTGGAACGCGAAGAACCTGTTTACCGGCTGGGTCGACGTTGATCTCACCGAGAAGGGCAGGGCCGAGGCGGTGCGCTCCGGCGAGCTGATGGCCGAACTCGACCGCCAGCCCGACGTGCTGTACACATCGCTGCTGCGCCGGGCGATCACCACCGCGAATCTGGCGCTGGATGCGGCCGACCGCCATTGGATCCCGGTGCACCGCGACTGGCGGCTCAACGAGCGGCACTACGGCGCCCTGCAGGGCCTCAACAAGGCCGAGACGAAGGAAAAGTACGGCGAAGAGCAGTTCATGAAGTGGCGGCGCAGCTATGACACGCCGCCGCCGCCGATCGAGGCCGGCAGCACGTACAGCCAGGACACCGATCCGCGCTACGCCGATATCGGCGGCGGACCGTTGACCGAATGCCTCTCCGACGTCGTCGAGCGGTTCGTGCCGTACTTCGAACAGACCATCGTTCCCGACCTTGCGGCCGGCAAGACCGTGCTGATCGCCGCGCACGGCAACTCGTTGCGCGCGCTGGTGAAGTACTTGGACGGAATGTCGGACGAAGACGTGGTCGGCCTCAACATCCCGACCGGCATTCCCCTTCGCTACGATCTGGACTCCGATCTCAAGCCGACGGTCGCCGGAGGCACCTACCTGGACCCCGAGGCCGCGGCGGCAGGCGCAGCCGCGGTTGCTGCGCAGGGCGCGAAGTAAAACGACGAAACAGTCGATCCGGCAAACGGTGGGTTAACAGCGGAAAGCCGGGGCCCGAATTTCGCCGATTCCTTCTGTGACTTGTCGCGTTTTGGCCGCACGCTGCTGGGATGACGTTCACCGGGTGCGTACGATTTTCGCGTGAGTGTGGTAACGGCGACGCTGATCGCAGCCCTCGCCGCGCTGCTCACCCTGGTGATCGGTGTGGCGCTCGGGGCGGGGCTGGTACCTCGCCTGATGGAGCGCAGGCAGCGGCGGGCGACGGCGCAGACCGGTATCACCGTCTCGCAGATGCTGGCCCACGTCGTATCGCAGTCGCCGGTCGGGATCGTTGTGGTCGACACCTACCGTGACGTGGTCTACACGAATGACCGGGCCCGCGAACTGGGTCTGGTGCGTGACCGGCTGCTCGACGACCGCGCATGGCTGGCGGCAGAACGCACGCTGACCACGGGCGAGGACGGCGAGGTCGACCTGTCGCCCCGTAAGCGCGCCCACCCCGGCCGCTCGGGCCTGTCGGTTCGCGGCCACGTCCGCCTGCTGACCGAGCAGGATCGCCGGTTCGCGGTCGTCTACGTCGACGACCAGTCTGAGCACGCCCGGATGGAGGCGACCCGTCGCGATTTCGTCGCCAACGTCAGCCACGAGCTCAAGACACCCGTCGGCGCCATGGGTGTGCTCGCCGAGGCGGTGCTGGCGTCCTCGGACGATCCCGAGACGGTGCGCCGGTTCGCGCAGAAGATGCTCACCGAGTCGAGTCGGCTGGCCAACATGGTGGGCGAGCTGATCGAGCTGTCGCGACTGCAGGGCGCCGAACCGCTGCCCGACCTCGAGTCCGTCGACGTCGACACCGTGGTGGCCGAGGCGCTGTCGCGATACAAGGTGGCCGCCGACAGTGCTGACATCGCGATCACCACCGATGCGCCGACCGGATTCCGCGTGCTCGGTGACCAGACACTGTTGGTCACCGCGATCGCCAACCTGGTGTCCAACGCGATCGCGTACTCGCCCCACGGTTCGTCGGTGTCGATCAGCAGGCGCCGCCGCGGCGACAACATCGAAATCGCCGTCACCGACCGAGGTATCGGGATCGCCAGCACAGATCAGGAGCGGGTATTCGAACGGTTCTTCCGCGTCGACAAGGCGCGCTCCCGCGCCACCGGCGGCACCGGGCTCGGATTGGCGATCGTCAAACACGTCGCCGCCAATCACAACGGATCCATTCGGCTGTGGAGTCAGCCGGGAACAGGATCGACGTTCACCCTGTCGATTCCGGCGTATCCCCAGGGTGACGATGACCTAGAAGTGCACGTCGAACGAGAGGACTAGCTAGACAATGACCAGCGTGTTGATCGTGGAGGACGAGGAGTCCTTGGCCGATCCCCTGGCCTTTCTCCTGCGCAAGGAGGGCTTCGAGGCCACCGTAGTGGCCGACGGGCCGTCGGCCCTGGCTGAGTTCGAGCGGGCCGGTGCAGACATCGTCCTGTTGGATCTGATGCTACCGGGGATGAGCGGCACCGATGTATGTAGGCAATTGCGTTCGCGCTCAAGCGTTCCCGTCATCATGGTGACGGCACGTGACAGCGAGATCGACAAGGTGGTGGGACTCGAGCTCGGCGCCGACGACTACGTCACGAAGCCGTACTCCGCCCGGGAACTGATTGCCCGTATCCGCGCGGTGCTGCGTCGCGGCAACGACAATGACGACCCGGGCATCGGCGACGGCGTGCTCGAGGCCGGCCCGGTGCGGATGGATGTCGAGCGGCACGTCGTGTCGGTCAACGGTGTTCTCATCACGTTGCCGCTCAAGGAGTTCGACCTGCTCGAGTATCTGATGCGCAACAGCGGTCGAGTGCTCACGCGTGGTCAGCTCATCGACCGCGTGTGGGGTGCCGACTACGTCGGTGACACGAAAACCCTTGACGTGCATGTGAAGCGGCTGAGGTCGAAGATCGAGTCCGACCCTGCCAACCCTGTGCACCTCGTCACTGTCCGCGGCCTGGGATACAAACTCGAGGGCTGAGAATGCGGCTCAGCCGGTAACGCCGTCCATGATTTCGAACACCTCAAAGGTGTTGACACCGGCGGTGACTGAGGGGTCTCTCTCGGCGATGGCCAGCACCTCGGCGCGGTCGGCGGCGCGCAGCACGCCCAGTCCCCACACCCCTTCGGGTTGGGCGACGGGACCGTAGACCACCACCCGGCCGTCGCGGAGCAGCTGTTGCCAGTACTCCTGGTGGGCGGCCATGGCCTGCTGTTCGGCGGGCGTCATGGTCTGAGCGAAATCCGCCCGCGGGGGCGTCAGGCGGAAGAAGAAGAGTGATGAGCGCTCGCGCGAAGAGTCGAGTGGATCGGTCATTCGGCTGCACGCGTCGCGGGATGCACCGCGATCAGCCCTAAACCACTGCGTCGCTTACACATCGCGGCGAGCTCGGCGTAGGCCTTCTCGCCAAGCAGTTCGGTGAGTTCCGGCGCGTAGGACTCCCACACCTGCTTCTTGCCGACGTGCGCATTGGGATCGCCCGTGCAGTACCAGTGCAGATCTTCACCGCCCTCACCCCAGCCGCGGCGGTCGTACTCGGTGATCCACGTCTTGAGCACCTCGGTGCCATCCGGTCGTTCCACCCATTCCTGGGTGCGGCGGATCGGCAACTGCCAGCAGACCTCCGGCTTCAGGGTCAACGGTTCGACGCCGATCTTGAGCGCCTTGCTGTGCAGGGCGCAGCCGATGCCGCCGGGGAAGCCGGGCCGGTTCAGAAAGATGCAGGCGCCCTTGTACTTTCGGGTGCGCAGATTGGGCTTGTCGTCATACTCGTCCATCTCGAGGTAGCCCTTCTTACCGAGCCCCTTGTCCCGAAACTGCCAATCCTCGTCGGTCAGCAGTTTGACGGCGTCATCGAGTTGGGCGATGTCGTTCTCGTCGGACATGAAGGCGCCGTGCGAGCAGCATCCGTCGTCGGGCCGGTTTTCCACGGTGCCCTGACAGGCGGGCGTGCCGAACACGCACGTCCACCGCGACAGCAGCCACGTCATATCCGCCGCAATCAAGTGCTCAGGGTTGTCTGGGTCGTAAAACTCAACCCACTCACGGGCAAAGTCGAGTTCAACCTCACCGGGATGCGATGCGCTCACAGTATTCAACGGTAAACCCACTACGTTGTATGTGTGCGATTAGGCGTGCTGGATGTCGGCAGCAATACCGTCCATCTCTTGGTGGTGGACGCGCGTCGCGGCGGCCATCCGACGCCCATGAGCTCCACCAAGGCCGCGCTGCGCCTCGCCGAGGCGATCGACGGCAACGGAAAACTCACCCGCAAGGGCGCCGACAAATTGATCGGCACCCTCGACGAGCTTGCCAAGATCGCCGCGAGTTCGGGCTGCGCCGAGCTGATGGCATTCGCCACCTCGGCCGTGCGCGACGCCAAGAACTCCGAAGAACTGCTCGCCAGGGTGCACGCCGAGACCGGGGTAGCACTGCAGGTGCTCAGCGGGGTCGACGAATCCAGGCTGACGTTCCTTGCCGTGCGTCGCTGGTACGGCTGGAGCGCCGGCCGCATCATCAACATCGACATCGGCGGCGGCTCGTTGGAGTTGTCGAACGGTGTCGACGAGGAGCCTGAGGTGGCGCTCTCGCTGCCGCTCGGCGCGGGCAGGCTGACTCGCGAGTGGCTGCCCGACGATCCGCCCGGCCGTCGCCGCGTCGCCATGCTGCGCGACTGGCTGGCGACCGAGTTGGCCGACGCCGGTGCCGAGATGCTCAAGGCAGGCAACCCGGACTTGGCGGTAGCGACGTCCAAGACGTTCCGTTCGCTGGCCCGCCTCACCGGCGCCGCGCCCTCCGGGGCAGGTCCGACGGTCAAGCGGACGGTCACAGCCACCGGCTTAAGGCAGCTCATAGCATTCATCTCTAGGATGACCGCGGCTGACCGTGCGGAGTTGGAAGGGGTGAGTGCTGAGCGGGCGCCGCAGATCGTGGCCGGCGCCCTGGTAGCTGAGGCGAGCATGAAGGCTCTCGATGTCGAAAGCGTAGATATCTGCCCCTGGGCATTGCGAGAAGGGCTGATTCTGCGGAAACTCGACAGCGAGGCTGATGGAACGGCGTTGATGGAGACATCCGTACAGCGACGCTGACCAGCAGGGCGGAAGCTCACACGGCGCCGGAACCAGGGGCCCAGAGGCGAGAGACGATGACAGGACCAGAAGACACCCAGAGCACGCGACCGATCTCGGTTGCGGAGTTGCTGGCGCGCAACGGCACCATCGGCGCCCCTCCGCACGGCGGTCGACGCAGGCGCCGCCGCGGCGACACCGACTCGATCTCCGTCGCCGAGTTGACCGGCGAGATCCCGATCATCACCGATCACCCGGTCGCCGATCAACCCGTCGACCAGCAGCCCGTGGTGGTTGCGCCGGAAGTCGAGGAGCCGCAGACCCAACCCGCCGAGGCCGTCGCCGACGAACCCGACGAACCCGACGAACCCGTCGAGCCTGTCGAGCCCGTCGAGCTGAAAAGCCCCGCGACCGGCAACGGTGTGGTCGAACATCAAGACACCGAAACCGATCTGGTCGACGACACCGAATCGGTCGATGACACCGAATCGGTCGACGACGACATCGAAGGCAAGACCGACGATGAGTCGGACGACGACTACGCCGACGCGGTCTCCGACTACGCCGCCCATATCCAGCAGCGAGAGACCGACGTCGACGTGGAGTTTTTTGCGCCACCGCGTCGTTCGAGCTACGCGCCGCCTCGATTCGACGCGGTCGGGTCAGACGCTGAGGAGATGAGCCCGGATCCGGTCGACGACGACGAGGACGACGACGAGGACGACAATGCCGTGGATGCGGTCGGCGACCTCGAGGATGACGCCAAGGATCCCGACAGCACGCGTCCGTATCTGCGAGCCACCGCGGGTACCTTGTTCGGCGGCCCTCAGACCGTGGCCGACGACCTGGCCCGCGGCGGCACAGCGCCGGCTCGGGCAGACATCGCAACCGCCGACTCGGACCATGAAGCCGAAACGGCCCGGCCGAAAGCCATGTCGTCGTTCATGCACGGCGTGTGGATCGTCGGGCAGTGCGTTCTGGCGGTCGCATTCGGCGCCGGTTTGTTCGTCGCCTTCGACCAGCTGTGGAAGTGGAACAACATCGTCGCGCTGGTGCTGTCCGTCTTGGTGATTCTCGGCCTGGTGGTTGGGGTGCGGGTGGTGCGCAAGACCGAGGACATCGGCAGCACGCTGATCGCGGTCGCCGTGGGCGCGCTGGTCACGTTGGGCCCGTTGGCGCTGCTGCAGTCGGGTTGACGGCGACTACTGCCGCCGAATAGACAACGTGCGCCCCGCAATCAAGGTCGGTCTGTCGACGGCCTCGGTATATCCGCTGAGGACCGAGGCCGCCTTCGAGTACGCCGCGACACTGGGCTATGACGGCGTCGAACTGATGGTGTGGGCCGAGACGGTCTCCCAGGACATCGATGCCATCGCCGAGTTGTCCGAGCGATACGAGATGCCTGTGCTTTCGGTGCACGCACCGTGCCTGTTGATCTCGCAGCGGGTGTGGGGCGCAAATCCGATTCCGAAATTGGAGCGCAGCGTACGGGCCGCAGAACAGCTCGGCGCTCAGACCGTAGTGGTCCATCCGCCGTTCCGGTGGCAACGCAGATACGCCGAAGGGTTCAGCGACCAGGTCGCCGAACTCGAGGCGTCCAGCGATGTGCTGGTGGCGGTGGAGAACATGTTTCCGTTCCGCGCCGACCGGTTCTTCGGTGCGGGCCAGACGTCGATCGAGCGCATGCGCAAGCGCGGCGGTAAGCCGGGACCGGGTATCTCGGCGTTCGCGCCGTCCTACGACCCGCTGGACGGCAACCACGCCCACTACACGCTGGACCTGTCGCACACCGCGACCGCAGGCACCGACGCCGTCGACATGGCGAACAGGATGGGTGAGGGCCTGGTGCACCTGCATCTGTGCGACGGCAGCGGCGCGTCGGCGGACGAACATCTGGTGCCCGGCCGTGGCACCCAACCGACCGTCGAGGTCTGCGAGATGCTGGCGGCAAGCAACTTCTCCGGTCATGTGATCCTCGAGGTGACCACGTCGGGGGCGAGGTCGGCCGGTGAGCGTGAGGCGCTGCTGGCCGAGTCGCTACAGTTCGCCCGCGCAAATCTGCTGCGCTGACCCGAGGTTAGGAAGCACATGTCGAGCTCGACCCTGTTCACCGACGCCATGGTGCTCACCAGTGCCGGCGACGGCGCATATGACGGTGAGTTGAACGAGCATTGGACCATCGGCGAGAAGGTGCACGGCGGGGCGATGCTGGCGCTGTGCGCGAACGCGGCCCGCACCGAGCATGCCGGTGACGTGCAGCCGATCGCGATCTCGGGGAACTTCCTGTGGGCGCCCGATCCCGGTCCGATGCGGGTGCACACGACCGTGCGCAAGCGCGGCCGTCGCGTCAGCCTGATCGACGTCGAGCTGAACCAGGGGGACAGGGTCGCCGTGCGGGCTTCTGTCACGCTCGGCGAGCCCGAACACCATGTCCCGCCGCTGTTATCAGTCAACCCCGTCGTCCCGTTGATGCAGCCGGAACCGCCGCCCGGTCTCGAGCCGATCGGGCCTGGCCATCGGATGGCCGACATCGTCCATCTCGCGCACGGCTGTGACATACGACCGTCGCTGACCACCATGGAACCGCGGTCGGACGGCGGCCCGCCGGTCATCGAGTACTGGGTGCGGCCGAAGGGCGTCGCTCCCGACGTTCTTTTCGCCCTGCTGTGCGGCGATGTGTCGGCTCCGGTGACGTTCGGGGTCAACCGGTTCGGTTGGGCGCCCACCGTGCAACTCACGGCCTATCTGCGGGCACTGCCCGCAGACGGCTGGCTGCGGGTGCTGTGTACGACGGTGCAGATCGGCCAGGACTGGTTCGACGAGGACCACATCGTCGTCGACTGCGAGGGCCACATCGTCGTGCAGAGCCGCCAGCTGGCGATGGTGCCGCCCGCACAGTAACCGCGCGCGGCGTCTGCAATGCTTTCTTCCATGGCCAGAATCGGGATCATCGGCGGCGGAAGTATGGGTGAGGCGCTGCTGTCAGGCATGCTGCGCGCCGGTCGGCAGGTCAAGGACCTGGTGGTCGCCGAGAAGGACCCCGGCCGGGCGAAGTACCTATCCGAGAAGTATTCGGTGCTGGTCACGACGGTGGAGGACGCGGTCGACACCGCGACGTACGTCATCGTCGCGGTGAAGCCGTTCGACGTCGAGGGTCTGGTCGCTGAGATCGCCGACGCCGCAGCGAGGGCCGAAACCGATACCGCCGAAAAGGTTTTCGTCACCGTCGCAGCCGGCGTCACGGCGGCGTTCTACGAGAACAAGTTGCCGGCGGGGTCACCTGTCGTCCGGGTGATGCCCAACGCCCCGGTCGTCGTCGGCGGCGGTGTGAGCGCGTTGGCGCCCGGCCGTTTCGCGACCGCGGAACACCTCAAGGAGGTGTCGGCGATCTTCGATGCGGTCGGCGGTGTGCTGACCGTGCCGGAGTCGCAACTCGACGCCGTCACCGCCGTGTCCGGGTCGGGCCCGGCCTACTTCTTTCTGATGGTCGAGGCCTTGGTGGATGCCGGTGTGGCGGCCGGTCTGCCGCGGTCGGTTTCGACCGATCTTGTCGTGCAAACAATGGCGGGTTCGGCCGCGATGCTGCTCGAGCGCCTCGATGAGGCTCAGCCGTCCGGCGATGTGGCCGGAACTTTTCTGGGCTCCGCGATCGACACGACCGCCGCGCAGCTGCGCGCGACAGTTACCTCGCCCGGTGGTACCACCGCCGCTGGTCTGCGGGAACTCGAAAGGGGCGGTTTGCGGGCGGCTGTCGCGTCGGCCGTGGAAGCCGCAAAAACCCGGTCTGAGCAGCTAGGAATTACATCTCAGTAATTCAATCAATTCAAATTGATTAGCCCACACCCGTCGCAGTAACCCCATACGCCACGCTATTCTCCTCGTGTAAGCACGGGTCGGTGCCAGCGGTGGGGAAGCTGCTGGGACTGCTCGTGCCTGAACTGAATGGGTTGCGATGACGTCTATGAACGGGCCATCGGGTCGTGATTCGGCGAGCGGCAAGCGAGACAGTGCCGGTTCCGGCGCGTCCGACGGCCAGCCGCCCCGTGCTCAATTTCTCACCGTCGCGGAAGTGGCGAGTCTGATGCGAGTCAGCAAGATGACCGTATATCGGTTGGTGCACAACGGAGAGCTGCCCGCCGTGCGTGTCGGCCGCTCATTCCGTGTGCACGCCAAGGCCGTGCACGACATGCTCGAAAGCTCGTACTTCGACGCAGGCTGATTGTTTGGTCCTCGCCCTGCGCCGTTTGACCACCGAGTCCGATGTCGCCGGCCCTTTTCGTTTACCTGGGCCACCCAGGTAAGGTGGCTGGTCGAGTCACGTGCGCGGAGTGCACAGGGAGTGCGTGGTGCACAGAAGTGCGCATATACATCTAGGTAGCGGAGTCCATGGGTTCAGTCATTAAGAAGCGGCGTAAGCGTATGTCGAAGAAGAAGCACCGCAAGCTGCTTCGTCGCACCAGGGTTCAGCGCAGAAAACTCGGCAAGTAGCTCTGCTGCTCGGTCGCTAGGCTGACCGGATGGATTCGCAGGGTCGTTCACCAGACGACACCGTCCACTACCCCAAGGTTGTGCTGGTCACCGGTGCATGCCGGTTCCTCGGCGGGTATCTCACGGCTCGGTTGGCCCAAAACCCGTTGATCAATCACGTCATCGCCGTCGACGCGATCGCGCCGAGCAAGGACATGCTGCGCCGGATGGGCCGCGCCGAGTTCGTTCGCGCGGATATCCGCAACCCCTTCATCGCCAAGGTCATCCGAAACGGGGACGTCGACACCGTCGTGCATGCCGCCGCGGCGTCCTACGCGCCGCGTGCCGGGGGGAAGGCCGCCCTCAAGGAACTCAACGTGATGGGCGCGATCCAGCTGTTCGCCGCCTGCCAGAAGGCGCCGACGGTGCGGCGTGTGATCGTGAAGTCGACCTCCGAGATCTACGGCTCGCACCCGCACGACCCCGCCGTGGTCACCGAGAACAAGAGTGCCCGGCGGCCACCGGGTGACGGCTTCGCCCGCGACAGCATCGATATCGAGGGCTACGCGCGCGGGCTGGGCCGGCGCCGCCCCGACATCACCGTGACTGTCCTGCGGCTGGCCAACATGATCGGTCCCGCGATGGACACCGCGCTCTCGCGGTACCTCGCAGGGCCGGTGGTGCCGACGGTCTTCGGTCACGACGCCCGGCTGCAGCTGCTGCACGAACAGGACGCCCTTGGCGCGCTGGAGCGTGCCACGATGGCAGGCAAGTCAGGTGCGTTCAACATCGGCGCTTCGGGAATCATCATGATGAGCCAGGCCATCCGCCGGTCGGGGAGGATGCCGCTGCCGGTACCGCGATCGGCGCTCTCGGCCGTGGATTCGCTATGGCGCGCGACTCGCTACACTGAGGTCGATCGAGAACAGCTCGACTACTTGAGTTACGGCCGGGTCATGGATACGACACGAATGCGTAATGACCTTGGCTACAGCCCAAAGTGGACAACCGTGGAAGCTTTCGACGATTACGTCCGGGGTCGCGGGTTGACTCCGATCATCGACCCAAAATGGGTACGCTCACTGGAGAGCCGTGCCGTATCTGCGGCGCAGCGGTGGGGAAGATAACAGCACAGTTCGTGTCGGGTGGGGGAGAAGGTATCAAGGTGGCGGGCGAGTCAAAAGCCAAAGTCATTCCACTGCACTCAAATTCGGGCCGATCTGGGGCCCAGCGGCGGGCCGCCGCGGCGCGTGCGGAAAGTTCGCGCCGGCATCCATCCCTGCATTCCGACGGCGGCGCTCACGCCTCTGCTGAGCAGATCGCCGCTGTCGTTCGCGAAATCGATCAGGTCCGTGGCGCTGCGTTAGGCACCGCCGGCGCCGAGGAGACACCGACCGAACTCGCCAAACGCATCGGCGCAGGCGCTGAATTCATTCGCAAGCGGATGATGGGCGACTACACCGTCGACGAGTTCGGCTTCGACTCCCACCTCAACAACGCAATCTTCTTGCCTTTGCTGCGAGTGTTTTTCAAGTCGTGGTTCCGGGTCGAGGTCAGCGGCATCGAGAACCTGCCCGAGACCGGTGCCGCGTTGGTGGTCGCCAACCACGCCGGCGTACTGCCCTTCGACGGGCTGATGACGTCGGTGGCGGTTCACGACAACCACCCGACCAATCGAGACCTGCGACTGCTGGCCGCCGACATGGTGTTCGACATGCCCGTGCTGGGCCAGGCCGCGCGCAAGGCCGGTCACACCATGGCCTGCACGTCTGACGCGCACCGGCTGTTGGAGGCAGGCGAGCTGACCGCCGTCTTCCCCGAGGGCTACAAGGGTCTGGGCAAGCACTTCAAGGACCGCTACAAGCTGCAGCGGTTCGGGCGCGGCGGGTTCGTCTCGGCCGCGCTGCGGACCAAGGCGCCGATCGTGCCGTGTTCGATCGTCGGCTCCGAAGAGATCTATCCGATGATCGCCGACGTCAAGCTGTTGGCCCGCCTGCTCGGGCTGCCGTATTTCCCCGTCACCCCGTTGTTCCCGCTGGCCGGACCTGCCGGTTTGGTGCCCCTGCCGTCGAAGTGGCACATCCAGTTCGGCGAACCGATCTATACGGCCGATTACGACGAAGCAGCGGCCGACGATCCGATGATCACCTTCGAACTGACCGACCACGTGCGCGAGACCATCCAGCTGACGCTGTATCAGTTGTTGGCCAACCGGCGAAATCCGTTCTTCGGATAGAGATTTCGCGTCACCCGACGCGGACGGACGCTTTCACGTCTGCTCACCGAGAAACCTAGCTGTTCTTATTGCTTTGCCCAGCAATCATTTTGGCGACGGCCGCATCGCGCGCGGCGGCGATCTGTGCGGTGACTTCATCGGCTTCGCCCTGCTCGGCCTCGCCGAGGATGGTCACGACGCTGGTGAGCACCGGGTTGCCATCGTCGTCGGTGACCTCGCCGCGGATCTCGGTGAGAATGGCGCCGTGGGACTCGATGACCGAATCAAGGTATGAGTCGAACCACAGCTTGTCGCCGGAGACTATCGGCTTGTGGAAGATCAGCTTCTGGTCGCGGTGCAGCACCCGCTCCATGTTGACCGGCACGTCGAACTGGTTGAAGATCTCGTTCTGCACCCGTCGGCCCGCCACCGCGACGAACGTCAATGACGCGATGAGGTCGTCGTGGCCGCATTCCCTGGCGGCGTCCTCGCTGTAATGTGCCGGATGCTCGTCCTTGACGGCCCGGGCGAACTCACGGATCTTCTCCCGGCCGACTTCGAAGTAGTCGGGGTACCGGTAGTGGGTTCCGATGATCTCTTCAGCGATAGCCATAGCGTTCTCTTCGTCTCGTGATTTGCGGCGCGAGCCTATCAGTGCTGGTGCGCGCACCGTATCTTCTCAACGGCCGTCCTGGCGCCGCGACACGATTGCCGCCAACGCGCCGCCGGCGGCGCCCAGCGCCAGAGCCGACGGCACTCCGATCCGCGCGGCCTTGCGTGCGGTGCGGTAATCGCGGATCTCCCACCCGCGCTCTCGCGCGATATCACGCAGGTCGGCGTCCGGATTGATCGCGACGGCCGTACCGACCAGCGACAGCATCGGCACGTCGTTGAAGCTGTCCGAATACGCCGTGCAGCGTTTCAGGTTGAGGCCTTCGCGGATCGCCAGCGCCCGCACGGCGTGCGCTTTGCCCGCGCCGTGCAGGATGTCGCCGACGAGCCGACCGGTGAACACGCCGTCGACCGACTCGGCGACGGTGCCGAGAGCGCCGGTCAGGCCCAGTCGCTTCGCGATGGTCGACGCCAGCTCATACGGCGTCGCCGTGACCAGCCACACCTGTTGGCCGGCGTCGAGGTGCATCTGCGTCAACGCGCGCGTGCCCGGCCAGATCTTGTCGGCGATGATCTGGTCGTAGATCTCCTCGCCAAGGTCCATCAATTCCGCGGTCGACCGGCCCTCGATGAACGCGAGTGCCTTGCGCTTGCCCTCGGCGACGTCATCGCTGTTCTCACGGCCGAGTAGCTGAAACTTGGCCTGCGCGTAGGCGAATCGGCCGAGGTCGCCGTAGGTGAAGTACTTGCGGGCCGCCAGTCCACGGGCGAAGTGCACCAGGGACGACCCATGCACGAGTGTGTTGTCGACGTCGAAGAAGGCCGCCGCGGTCAGATCGGCCGGCGGGGCGGGTCGCGTTCCTGGCTGGCCCAGGTCGAAGACTGCCGCACCGGCGCTGGCCTCGCCTGCGAGCTGCTGATCATCGGCGTCTGCGCCCGCGGAAGGCTCCGCAGGCTCGATGACGTCGGGGTCGGACACGAATTCAGCCTAAGTCACGTTGCGGCGATACTTATGTCATGGATTGTCACAGCGTGGAGTTGCTCACACGTGCTGGCTGCACGATCTGCACCGGGGCCGCGAAACGGCTTGCCGAGCTCGCCGACGAGCTGGGCTTTGCGTTGACGATCACCGATGTCGACGTCGCCGCGGCCAGCGGCGACGCGGCGCTGCGGGCGGAGTTCGGCGATCGGCTTCCGGTGGTGCGCCTCGATGGGGCCGAGCACAGTTACTGGGAAGTCGATGAGCCCAGGTTGCGGGCCGATCTGAGGGATCGATAAAGACGAGCAAATTTGGTAGGCCAGCTGGTCAACGGCTACCTTGGATGGCGTGGTGGATAAGCCGTGAGCGTGCTGCTTTTCGGAGTTTCGCACCGCAGCGCGCCGGTGTCAGTCCTGGAGCGGTTGAGCACCGACGAGGGCGAACAGGCCAAGATCGTCGAGAGGGTCCTGCAGTCGTCGTTGGTGACTGAGGCCATGGTGCTGTCCACCTGCAACCGCGTCGAGGTCTACGCAGTCGTCGAGGCCTTCCACGGCGGGCTCTCGGTGATCGGCCAGGTGCTCTCGGAACACTCCGCCATGGGCCTGGGCGATCTCACCAAATACGCCTACGTGCGCTATGCCGAAGCGGCAGTCGAGCACCTGTTTGCGGTGGCCAGCGGCCTGGATTCCGCGGTGATCGGCGAGCAGCAGGTGCTCGGGCAGGTGCGCCGTGCGTACGCCACCGCCGAGGCGAACCACACCGTAGGCCGCACGCTGCACGAACTGTCTCAGCGCGCCCTGTCGGTCGGCAAGCGGGTGCATTCCGAGACCGGCATCGACGCCGCGGGCGCCTCGGTGGTGTCGGTGGCGCTCGACATGGCCGAAGCCCGGCTCGGCTCGTTGGCAGGCCGCAGCGCGGTCGTCATCGGCGCAGGCTCGATGGGCTCGCTGTCGGCCAAGTACCTCGTCAGGGCGGGTGTCGAGCGCATTCACATCGTGAACAGGTCGCTGCCGCGCGCGAAGCGGCTCGCCGAGAAGGTTCGTGAGCTCGGCGTCGTCGCCGAGGCATTCCCGTTGGACCATCTGACTCCGACGCTGACCGACGCCGACGTCGTCGTGAGCTGTACCGGCGCCGTTCGTCCGGTGGTATCGCTGGCTGACGTGCATCGAGGACTGGCCCACGGCCAAACACCCAAGCAGCAGGTCATCTGCGACCTTGGCATGCCGCGCAACGTCGACCCTGCCGTCGCCGGTCTCCCCGACGTCTACGTGGTCGATATGGACCGCATCCAGCGTGAGCCTTCGGCGCGCGCCGCCGCGTCCGACACCGAGGCCGCCCGCGCCATCGTCGCCGCCGAGGTGGCCAACTACCTTTCCGGGCAGCGGATGGCCGAGGTCACCCCCACCGTCACCGCGCTGCGCCAGCGGGCCGCCGATGTGGTCGAGGCCGAGCTGCTGCGGCTGGACAACCGGCTGCCCGGCCTCGACGCGGCCCATCGTGAAGAGGTCGCCAAGACGGTGCGACGGGTGGTCGACAAACTGCTGCACGCGCCGACTGTGCGGGTCAAGCAGCTGGCCAGTGCGCCGGGCGGCGACAGCTACGCCGAGGCGCTGCGCGAGCTCTTCGAGCTCGACCAGCAGGCGGTCGACGCCGTCGCAGCGAGCGAAATTGCCGCGCTTGCCGGAGGCAACGAATTCACCGCGCTTGCAACCGATCTCGACAAGGCCGAGTAGAGCTTGACTACACCTCCCCCCGGGTCGCGCCGCTCCTACCCCCAGGGACCCATCCGGATAGGCACCCGGGGCAGCCTGCTGGCGACCACCCAGGCCGGTCTCATCAAAGATGCGATCGAGGCCAGAGGCCACGACGCAGAGTTGGTCATCATCTCGACAGAAGGTGACCGCTCCGAAGCGCCGGTCGCCGATATCGGCATCGGCGTGTTCACCGCCGCGCTGCGCGAGGCCATCCACGACGGTCGGGTGGACATGGCGGTGCACTCCTACAAGGATTTGCCGACCGCGGCAGACGATCGTTTCAAGATCGCTGCGATACCCCCGCGAGAGGACGCTCGCGACGCCCTGGTGGCCCGCGACGGCCTGGTGCTGGGGGAGTTGCCCGCCGGGTCGGTCATCGGCACCTCGAGCCCGCGGCGGGCGGCACAGCTTAGAGCATTGGGTCTCGGTTTGGAAATTCGCCCCCTACGAGGCAACCTTGACACCAGGTTGAACAGGGTTGGCAAAGGTGATCTCGACGGCATCGTCGTCGCCCGTGCGGGTCTGGCCCGCATCGGACGATTGGCCGATGTCACCGAGACTCTGGAGCCGGTGCAGATGCTGCCAGCGCCGGCTCAAGGTGCGCTTGCGGTCGAGTGCCGCGCAGGCGACACCGAGCTCGCCGCGCTGCTGTCGGAGTTGGACGACGCCGACACTCGCGTCGCAGTCACCGCCGAGCGGGCCCTGCTCGCCGCACTGGAGGCGGGTTGTTCCGCACCGGTGGGAGCGATCGCCGAGGTGGTCGAGTCCATCGATGAGGACGGCCGTGTCTTCGAAGAGGTCTCGTTGCGCGGATGTGTGGCGACGCTGGACGGATCCGACGTGATCCGTGCGTCCGGAGTCGGGATGATCGATCGGGCACGAGAGCTGGGGCTCTCGGTGGCCGAGGAGTTGTTCGAACTCGGGGCGCGCGAGCTCATGGCGGAAACGCGACGAGCATGAAGAGCATGAAGGTGAGTGATAGATGACAGCCCAAGGGAGCGGGCGAGGGCGCAAGCCGAAGCCGGGCCGCATCACGTTCGTCGGTTCGGGTCCGGGCGACCCCGGCCTACTGACGACGCGGGCCCGCACCGTGCTAGGCAACGCCGCCCTGGTGTTCACCGACCCCGACGTGCCCGAAGCGGTACTCGCCCTTGCGGGTTCCGATCTGCCGGCGCCGTCGGGACCAGAACCTGCCGAGCCGCCGCAAGCCAATACGGACGGCGATGGGCCCGACGCCAGCGCGGCCGTTCCGGCGCCAAGTTTTCCCAACTTACGGCCGGGCGGTGCCGATATCCGGCCCGCGCTGGGTGATCCCACCGAGGTCGCCAAGACGCTGGCGACCGAGGCCCGTACCGGTGCCGATGTCGTGCGTCTGGTGACCGGCGATCCACTTTCGGTGGACGCGGTGATCACCGAGGTGACGGCGCTGGCGAAGACGCATCTGGATTTCGAGATCGTGCCGGGCCTGCCCGACACCACCGCGGTGCCCACGTATGCCGGGCTGCCGCTGGGGTCGGCGCACACCGTCGCCGACGTCCGTGGCGATGTCGACTGGGAGTCGCTGGCCGCGGCGCCGGGACCGCTGATCCTGCACGCCACCGCATCTCATCTGCCCGACGCGGCGCGCACGCTGATCGAGTACGGGCTGGCCGAGAACACCCAGACCGTGGTGACCGCGAACGGCACCACGTGCCAACAGCGTTCGATCGAGACGACGCTCGCCGGGTTGCTGGACAAGGCCACCCTGCTCGGCGCGGGTACTGACGGCCTGCCGGCCGGACCTCTGGTGGTCACGATCGGAAAGACCGTCGCCAACCGTTCCAAGCTGAACTGGTGGGAGAGTCGCGCACTGTACGGCTGGACCGTCCTGGTGCCGCGCACCAAGGACCAGGCCGGCGAGATGAGCGAAAAGCTGGTGTCCCACGGCGCATTGCCGATCGAGGTTCCAACCATCGCCGTCGAGCCGCCGCGCAGCCCCGCGCAGATGGAGCGTGCGGTCAAGGGTCTCGTCGACGGCCGTTTCCAGTGGGTCGTGTTCACCTCCACCAACGCGGTGCGTGCGGTGTGGGAGAAGTTCAACGAGTTCGGCCTTGACGCCCGCGCGTTCTCCGGAGTGAAGATCGCCTGCGTCGGTCAGGCGACCGCGGATCGGGTGCGGGCCTTCGGTATCAATCCCGAACTGGTGCCGGTGGGCGAGCAGTCCTCGATCGGCCTGCTCGACGAGTTCCCGCCGTACGACGATGTTTTCGATCCGGTGAACCGGGTGCTCCTGCCCCGCGCCGACATCGCGACCGAGACCTTGGCCGAGGGACTGCGTGAACGCGGCTGGGAGATCGAGGATGTCACCGCGTACCGCACGGTGCGCGCGGCACCGCCGCCGGCTCAGACGCGCGAGATGATCAAGACCGGCGGCTTCGACGCGGTGTGCTTCACCTCGAGTTCGACAGTGCGCAACCTCGTCGGCATCGCGGGCAAGCCGCACGCACGCACCATCGTGGCGTGCATCGGTCCCAAGACCGCTGAAACCGCAGCGGAATTCGGCCTGCGCGTCGACGTTCAGCCCGACGTCGCCGCCGTCGGTCCACTGGTCGAGGCGCTCGCCGAGCACGCGGCCCGGTTGCGTGCCGAAGGTGCGCTGCCACCGCCGCGTAAGAAGAGTCGACGCCGCTAACGCAAGACGTCACGTACGAATGGCATCACATGTCCTATCCGAGTCACCGTCCCCGTCGGCTCCGGTCGACTCCTGCGCTGCGTCGGCTGGTAGCGCAAACCTCGCTGGAGCCAAGGCATTTGGTCCTGCCCATGTTCGTCGCCGACGGCATCGACGAGCCGCGCGCCATCGCCTCGATGCCAGGAGTCGTACAGCACACCCGTGACTCGTTGCGCAGGGCCGCCGCCGCGGCGGTCACCGCGGGCGTGGGCGGCCTGATGCTGTTCGGCGTGCCAAGGGACGCCGACAAAGATCCGGTCGCCAGCGCAGCTGTATCCGAGGACGGCATCCTCAACCTCGCGTTGCGGGATCTGGCCAAGGATCTCGGTGAGGACACGGTGCTGATGGCCGACACCTGCCTCGACGAGTTCACCGACCACGGCCACTGCGGCGTACTTGATGCCACCGGAAAGGTGGACAACGACGCCACCAACCTCCGATATGTCGAACTGGCTGTGGCACAGGCGAATTCCGGTGCTCACGTCGTCGGTCCCAGCGGCATGATGGACGGTCAGGTCGCGGCCATCCGAGATGGTCTGGATGCGGCCGGGCACACCGACACGGTGATCCTGGCGTATGCCGCGAAATTCGCATCGGGCTTCTACGGTCCGTTCCGTGAGGCGGTCGTGTCCAGCCTCAGCGGCGATCGACGGACCTACCAGCAGGATCCGGGCAACGCCCGCGAAGCGCTCCACGAGATCGAACTCGATATCGAGGAGGGCGCCGACATCGTGATGGTCAAGCCCGCGATGGCCTATCTCGATCTGGTTCGTGCGGCGGCCGATATCTCGCCGGTACCGGTGGCCGCCTACCAGGTCTCCGGTGAGTACGCCATGATCTGCGCCGCCGCGGCCAACGGCTGGATCGATTTACAGACCGTCGCGCTCGAGACGTTGATCGGCATCCGCAGGGCCGGTGCCGATATCGTCCTGACGTACTGGGCGGCCGACGCCGCCGCCTGGCTGGCGTGACCGGGTCGGTCGAGCCGAAAGCCCGGCCGGTGGACGTCGACACCGGGTTTTGGCTGTGGGTGTCGTCAGTGCCGCTGCTGGTCGCCGGTCAAGTCGTCGACCTAGTCGCTACTGCGAACCATCGACTGCCTACCGCCGTACTCGCGATCTCGGTGCTTTTCGTGGTGATCCTGGGGGCGGTCGTCCTGACGTTCCAGATCCTGATGCGCCACGGCTATCGCTGGGCCCGCACGCTGTTGACCGGCGGTGGTATCGCGACCCTCGTTTACGTCGCGACCAATCTGTTCTCAGTCGAACGGCCCACCGTCGCAGCGGTGATTTATGCGGTCAGCGGCATCCTCGGGGCGGTTCTGATCGCCGGTGGTGTGTTCCTGTTGCACCGCAAAGACGCCCACGCGTTCTTCACGCGGTGAGATCCGGCGGGCGGGAGCGTAGCGACGTGGGAATTGAGCCCAGTAGGCTGTCCCGACCATGACAGCTCCACAGCCGCGCCCACTTGTCGTCAACGTCGGATTCTGGTGCTGGGCGGCCGCCGCGGTGTTGCTGGTGGCGTTCGGCCTGCTGCTTGCGTTCTCACCGGACAGCCTGCCGACGCTGTTCCGCGGAATGGGAGCGCTGTTCGCCGCGTCCGGGCTTGGGCTGGGCTTTCTGGCCGGTCGGGCCCGCCTCGGCGATGAACGCTTCCGACGCGCCGCCCTGGCGCTCGCGCTGGCGATCGTGGTGGTACTTGCCCTCTTTGCGCTGTACAGCCGTGGGCCGGTATGGCTGCTGATGATGATTCTGACCATGGTCGGTGCTGTGCTGATGATGCGACCGCCTGCGCTGGCGTGGTTCGCCGACGAGGAATCGACATGACGGACACCCCTACGCCGCCCCAGGTCCTTTTCTACGAGCCGGGTGCCAGCTGGTGGTGGATCCTGGCGGGCCCCGCAGCTGGGACCGCCATGGCGTTGATCCAGCTTTCGGCCGGGTACGGCATCCAGTGGATGGTGCCTGGCATCTTCTTCGTTCTCGTGACGGGATTTCTGTGGATTCAGATCAAGGCGGCCCGCATTCACACGTCAGTGGAACTGACGCCGGATCATCTGCGCCAGGGCGAAGAACGCATCAGCATCGACGACATCGTGCGGATCTATCCCGAGGCGACCGGCGCCCAAACGCAGAAATGGCAGTCCTCCCGCGCACTCGGTGAACTCACCGGCGTGCCGCGCGGACGCAAGGGCATCGGCCTCAAACTGACCAACGACCGCGCGGCTCAGGCCTGGGCCCGCAAGCACCACCGCTTGCGCACCGAGCTGACCCGGGTGGTCGAGGAACGCATCCCGCCCGAGCCGGCGTCGTGAAAGGACCCGTGCTGGGCGCCGTCATCGAACTGGCGCTGGCGCTGGCCGCGGCGATCGGTGGTGTTCTGAGTTGGCTGGCCGCCGTCACGACCGTGGAGGTCCCCCCGATCATCGAGGGGGAGCCGTTGACCACATCCTCGGTGTACAGCCCGCCCCTGCTCACGCTGTCGCTGCTGCTCGCGACAGTGGCGGGCGTGCTGGCCGTACTGGGGGTGGCGCGGTTGCGGCGCGCTATCGAGGGGCGTTAGGTCCCGTCAGCGGTCCTATCGTCGAGATTGAAGCCATGGCTGTGATTGGCTGAACAACCCTGTGTTCAATCTCGACTGTAGGAAGCGCAGTCGGTAGTGCCGCCGCCCGTCAGGCCAGCTTGTCCAGCTCATCGAGCGCGTCGCCGGTGTACACCGCGAGACGTTGCAGATGTGGCAGGGCATCGCGGCATCCGATGAATCCGAAGTTCATCGTGTCGGCGTAGCTCTCCAGCGTGATGTTCAGTGCCATCCCATGCATCGGAATGGACACCGGGTATGTGGCTTCCAACCGGCTTCCGTTGAGATACAGCGTCTCTCGTGGTCCGGGGACATTGCTGACGCACAAGTTGAACGTGAACGGCAACGGTCCCCTGACGCCCGTCATGGCGCTGGCGAGCTGTAGCGCCGTCGGCGCCATCAGCGCTGCGGTGTAGGCCAGCACCTCGGTCTGTGACATGTCCTGCAGTTGCCGCTTGGCCGCCTTCGTCGATGCGGTGATCGCCTTCAGTCGGTCGACCGGGTCTTCGATATCGGTGCCCATCGTGGCCAATATCGTCCCAACCGCGTTACCGCCGCCGACATCGTCCTTCGGTCGGATGTTGACGGGCAGGAACGCGATCAGGGGTTTGGCGGGCAGTTCGCCGAGTTGGTCGAGAAACGCGCGAAGTCCCCCGCCGATGATGGCCAGGGCGACGTCGTTGACGGTGGCGCCGTGCTTGGCGCCGATGTTCTTGAGGCGCTCGAAGGGGTAGACCTGCGTGGCGAACCGGCGATTGCGACTGATGTGCTTGTTCAGGATCGAATGCGGGGCCTGGAATGAGTTGGCGATATCACCGTATTCATCGTCGCTTCGGATTTGGGTGTTGTACAACGCTTTTCCGACGTTGACGAGCGATTGCGCCCCTCCGACGGCGCCGCCGAGCAGGCTCGCGATCGGGTTGCGCGACGCTTTGGGCGCCTCCGAGCGCGTTTTCGACGGCGGCCCGACGTTGAAGAACAGCGGCTGGTCCCGCAGCGACGGGTCGGTTGACATGCTGCGCTCGAGGATCTTGTTTCCCGTGTAACCGTCCACCAGCGAGTGGTGGATCTTCATATAGATCGCGAACCGTCCGTCCTCAAGGCCTTCGATGAAATGCAGTTCCCACGGCGGCCGGGTGAAGTCGACGTTTTGGCTGTGCAATCGGGACACCAGGATGCCGAGTTCGCGTTCGTCGCCTGGGCTCGCGAGTGCTGAGCGCCGGACGTGGTAGTCGATGTCGAACTTGTCGTCGACGACCCACGACTGATCGGGCCGACGCAGCATGCGCGGATGGGACAGCTTGAGGTTCCACGGTGAGACCACCTCAAGGCCCCGGGTGTCCTCGAACATCTGCCGCAGATAGTTGGCGGGCGCGTCGGCGGGAGGGGTGAACGGCATCAGTGCGGCGACGTGCATCATCGAGCTAGGAGTTTCGCCGTACAAGAAGAGCATGTCCTGCGGACCCAGACGCTTCACCGGCGCTCCTTGGCTTTGAAAAAGCAGAGGCCTCGACGATATGCCTGCCGCGCCGGTCAAGTGCGACGGGCATCACACCCGTAACAGTTGGTACAAAGTTCGAAATTTGTAACACTGTTGCACATGACCGACTTGGCGGAGAACGCCGAACAGACGCGTGATGCCCTGCCGTTGGGCCCGAAGTCGCTGGTCTGGCGGTATTTCGGCGATAACCGGATGTACCTGATCGGCCCGCGACCCGCCGTTCTGCAGAACATGCTCGCCGAACTCGGGCAGGGGGTACTGGACCATTCGGTGTTCTTCGACGACACCGCCGCGCGGGTCAAGCGGTCGCTGCCGCCGATCTTCATGACCGTTTACGGGGCAGACGACGACAACGAGGGCATCCGGGTCCGCGACTTTCACACCAACATCAAGGGCGAGATGCCGGACGGGGCCCGCTACCACGCCCTCGATCCGGACACCTACTTCTGGGCCCATGCGACCTTCGTCGAACAGGTGCTCTACTTCGCCGACACCTTCGTCAAGCGACTGACCCGCGAGGAGAAGGAACAGATCTACCTCGAGTCCAAGACCTGGTATCGCCGGTACGGGGTCAGCGACCGGCCGATGCCCGCCGACTACGCCGAATTCGAGCGGTACTGGAATCGGATGATCGACGAGATCGTCGTGGCGCATCCGACCGCCAAGTACGGCGTCGGCTATGTCACCAAGGGATTCCCGTGCCCGAAGGGAGTCCCGCAGGCGTTATGGCGGGTGCTTGCGCCCGTCTTCAATCCCGCGGCCGCGTTCCTGACGACCGGTGGCATGCCGCCGCGGACCAGGGACCTGCTCGGTCTGCCGTGGAACGAGCGCCAAGAGCGTCGATACCAGCGCTTCGCGGCGCTGTGGCGGACCCGGCCGGTGAACTGGATGTGGGATCATCTGCCAATGCGGCTGCGCTACAACACGTTCGCCCAAACCGGCTATGCCAGGGCCTGACCCCACCGTAGAAGCCATCCTCGACGCCGCCATCGTCGAGTTCGAACAACACGGATTCCGCCGCGTCGCACTCGACGACGTGGCGCGGCGCGCGAAGATCAGCCGCACGACCATCTACCGGCGGTTCCGCAACAAGGACGAGCTGATCGCCGCCGTCATCGAACGCGAGAACGTGACACTGTTCGCCGACATCGCCAACGAGCTCAAACAGGCTGGCCCGCAGTCGAACTACTATGTCGAAGCGTTCACCCTGGCGATCCTGAAGTTCCGCAGGCACCGCGTGCTGGACCGGATGATCAGGGACGAGCCTGCGCTGGTCCTCGAGCTGGCCGGCCAGCATCACGGCGCAGCGATCGTCCGGATGGCCGAAGCGCTGCGGGTCATCTTTCCGGCGGGCTTCGCCGACCGCATCGGTGAGCAGGCCGTCAACGAATTCGCCGACACGATTCTTCGCTACGCCGCGATGGTGCTGCTGCTGCCCAGTGCCCAACCGTTGGAGAGCGCCGACGACATCCGCGCATTCGCCACCGTCCATTTCCTGCCCAGCCTGCCCCTCGCACTGCGCACTGTTCCAGCTGGTTAGTCGGCCTCTGTTTGATAAATCACACCTTCGGGCAGTCGGTAACCCATGAGCACTGAAGAAAAGCAGGGGGCCGACGAACTGCAGAGCACCCAAGAGCGCCGCAACATCGAACCGAAAACCGACGAGCACCACCAGGTCATCGACGCGCCCGATCCGCCGGAGCCCACCGCAAAGCCTGACGTCACCGATGAGCACAGGGAAAAGGCCAAGGAAATGGCCAAGGACAACGACGACGACCGGCCGACCATCTCGATGCCGGGCACCGATGGGGCAGTATCGGGCACCGCGGTCAACGATTGGGTCGACGACGACGGCAATCCGAAGTTCAGCGGCGAGCGCAGCGAGAAGTAGGACCCGAGCGCAGCGAAAAGTAGGACAAGACCTAACTCCGCGTAGAGTTCCGGCGTGACCTCTCTCGAGCAGATCGCACCTGCGTTCATCGAGATGGCGCATTCGATCGTGTGGGCATCGGCCGCCACCGTCGACGCCAACGGCCATCCTCGCAGCCGGGTTCTGCATCCGATCTGGGAGTGGGACGGCACCGATTTGTTCGGTTGGATCGCGACGATCCCCAGCCCGGTGAAGAAGGCCCACCTCGCGGTTCACCCGCAGATGTCGCTGAATTACTGGGCTCCGACCCATGACACATGCAGCGCCGAATGCCTTGTCGAGTGGTACCTCGACGACGAGACCCGCGGTGCGGTCTGGGACAAGTTCGCCAACGGTCCCGCGCCGGTGGGCTATGACCCCCGAATAATTCCGCACTGGATCGACGGGCCGACGTCCGACGATTTCGCCGCATTGCGGCTCACCCCCTACCGGCTGCGGGTCATGGCCGGGACCGTCATGACGAAAGGCGAAGGCGCTCCGCTCACCTGGAGTGCGGAATGACCTCAACCGTCGATGTCAGCGGCTTGCCGTTGGTGCCGAAGAATCCACTGCCGATCCGGCAATTGGTCAAGCTGGTACGCAGGCTCGACACCGGACAGGAAGCCATCCGTGACGCCGGTGGGCCAATCACGCGCATCCAATTCGGGCCCAAGCGCCTGATGCCACCGATCGTGGCGGTGATGTCACCCGAAGCGATGCGTGATGTCCTGGGGCGTAGCGACGCGTCGTCAGACCGGTGTGTCATCCATGACGAAGTACGGAACATGGCAGGCGACAGTCTGTTCGTCCTGCCCAACGAGCAGTGGCGCCCGCGCAAGAGGGCCCTGCAACCGGTGTTCACCAAGCACAACGTCCGCAACTTCGGCGGGCACATGTCGCGGGCGGCACAGCATTTCGTCGACCGTTGGCCGGCAGGTGGCGATGTCGACCTTGACGTGGAGTGCCGTCGAATCGCCATGCAGTCGTTGGGCCGTTCGGTGCTGGGGGTCGACCTCAACGAGCGCGCCGACACGATCGCCAACTGCATGCATGTGGCGTCCTCCTATACCGCCGACCGCGCGTTGCGGCCCGTGCGTGCTCCGCGGTGGATGCCGACACTGGCGCGCCGCCGCGCTCGCGCCGCCGTCACGGCGATGCGCACGATCACCGACGAGATGGTGCGGGCCTGCCGAGCCGACCCCACCCGAGACGCGCCGCTGGTGCAGGCCCTGCTCGCGGCCGGCGACCCCGAAACCGGCCAGCCGATCTCAGACGACGACATCTCCAACGATCTGCTGATCTTCATGCTCGCCGGCCACGACACCACCGCGACGGCGCTGACCTACTCACTGTGGGTCCTTGGCCACCATCCCGACATCCAGGATCGGGTGGCCGCTGAGGCGGCAGCCATCGGCGATCGGGAACTGATGCCCGACGACGTCCCCGCCCTCGGCTACACCGTGCAGGTGCTGCACGAAGCGCTTCGGCTGTGCCCGCCCGCGGCGGGCGTCGCGCGGCTGGCGACACGCGATATCGCGGTGAACGGATACCGCGTCGAGGCGGGCAGCCTCGTGGCCGTGGGAATCTATGCGCTGCACCACGATCCGACGCTGTGGCCCAATCCCATGGACTTCGACCCCGACCGGTTCAGTCCGGAGAACGTCAAGGCGCGCGACCGCTGGCAGTTTCTCCCGTTCCTGGGCGGCGGACGGCCGTGCATCGGCGAACACTTCGCGCGGCTGGAAACCACGCTGGCACTGGCCACCATCGTCCGGGCCATGAAAGTCCGCTCGATAGACGACAATTTCGACTGCGAGGTGCCGTTCACCACGGTCGCCAAGGGACCCATCCGCGCCCGCGTCGAGACGCGGCACTGAGTTCAGTTGGCGTGGCACCCCGGTGATTTCTCGGTGAGATCCATCGTGTAACAAACGGCTGTACCGTCCAGGACGACCGTTCCGTCGTCACGGGTGACGGTCGTCTTGAGTTCGGTGATCGGCTTGTCGGTGCGCGCCGAGGTGACCTCGACCCGGCCGGTGATCGTGTCCCCTGGCCGTACGGGGGCGATGAACGCCCAGTTGACGTTGAGGAACACCGTGCCCGGTCCAGGCAATTCTTCGGCGACGACAGCATTGAGAATCGCGCTGGTGATTCCGCCCTGCACGACGATCTCACCGAAACGGGACGACTTGGCAGCGGCTTCGTCGTAGTGCAAGGGGTTGCGGTCGCCGCTGATCTCGGTGAACAGCGCTATGTCGTTGTCACCGACGGTGCGTGAGCGCTCCGCGATCTGACCGACGAAGGGCGTTGTGCGTGTTGCGTTCATTGTCATTGCGTTCCTCCATGGGGTGTGGATGGTGGGCGGGGGCACGTAGGGCGGACATCGCCACGGCACCGAGCAGGGGACCTGGTGCGAGTAGCAGGAATGCGTACTGCCAACCGATGAGATCGGCGGCGAAGGGGACGAGTTGGATCGGGACGACGGTCAGCAGGAAACCGACGGCGGTCTGGGTCGTCAGCGCGGTGCCGACGAATTGTGGGTTGGTGGTCTCGGTGAGCGAGGTCGAGAAGGTGCCCGAATCGGCGATGACGGCGGCACCCCAGACCAACAGAAAGGCGACGAGGACGACCGTCGGGGCGGTGAAGAACATCGGAGATGCGACGCAGCATGCGCCGCTGATGACGAGCGCCGCCACCGCTGTTTCGGGGCGCCCGAAGCGGTCTGATGCCCACCCACCAAGCAGACATCCGGTCGTCCCGGCGATTCCGATCGCGACGAACGCGATCAATCCCGTCGACGACGCCTCGTCGCCGCGGACACCTCGTCCGGTGAGGACGAACATCGCCAGCCAGGTCCACAGGGCATAGAGCTCCCACATGTGCCCGAAATAGCCGAGGCTTGCCAGCCTCGGTCCGCGTTGCGCGAAGAGCGCGATCGCATATCGCGGATTCGGCGTGATCGCGCCGGTGTGCACGCAGGGACCCGGCCGGACCATGGTGAGAGCGACAATGGAGCCGGCCGCGGTCACCGCCGCCGCGATCAGCATCATCGTTCTCCAGGGCATCGGCCCGAGACCACTGATGAGATGGGGTAGGGCGGAGCCGAGAGTGAGTGCCCCGAGCAGTATTCCGAATGATCGGCCCCGGTCGGCAGATTCCGACCAGGACGCCATGAGCTTCATCCCCACCGGATAGACGCCTGCCAGGAACATCCCCGTGAAGAACCTCAGTGGGATCGCCGTACCGGGACCGGTAGCGAATGCAGCCAACGCCGCAGTGCACGTAGCCGCGCACAGAGCACTTGCAGCGAGCAGATAGTGCGGCAGCGTGCGGTCGACGAGGTTCAACACTGCCGAGGCGACCGCGCCTACGGCGAAACCGATCTGCACCGCGGCGGTCAACCACAACGCGGCCGCTGATCCGATACCCCACTCCAAACGCAGACTGGGCACGACCGCGGTTGCCGAGAACCAGACACTCAAGCCCAACACCTCCACAAGCGCGATGAGCGCGCGTTGCCGGTTGGTCTGCGAGCGAGTCATTGTCGAATTTCATTCAGGCGGCCGGTATTTGGTCGAATGCGAGAAGCGCCTCGACTTCGGGTCGCATGGTCTGACTCAGCTGTCGAAGGAGCCCGCGCAACTCGACCAGATTCCAGTCGTAGCGTGTGATGCGCTCGGTGATGTCGAATAGCGGTCCGGACAGGCGGTCACGCGTGAGTTCGTAGTCGTGCAGGGCGTCGCGCTGGGCCCGGCCGCCGAGGCCCGCTTCGAGGATGGCGCGGGCGATCAATTCCGCGTCGCGCAACGCGTCGGTCATCCCATGTGCGGTGATGGGGTCCTTGAAGTAGCCGGCGTCGCCGACCAACGCCCAGCCGTCGCCCGCGGAGGCACGGATCCAGCCCGGCTGGCCGGGGAAGGCACGCAACGTCCCGTCGGGCGAGGCGGAACTGAGCGACTGAGCCAGCTCTGGGGCGGCCTCGGCCAGCAGGGACCGGTAGGTGGCTTCGAGACCAGCGCGGCGCCGCTGGGTGAATCGGGCAGTTGACGTGCCCGCCCACACGCACGCCAGTCCGTCGTTGGTCGGCACCACCCCCGCGGCGACGCCCGGTCGGTACGCCCAGTGGTAACGATCGCGTGGGAGCCCGGAAAAGTGGCCGTAGACGACTGCGCCGGATGCCGTGCCGCGGAGCCGAATCGGTGCATCGACCGCCGCTGCTATGGTCGAGTTCCGCCCGTCGGCGCCGATGATCAGCCGCGCGGTGGCGCGGAACGCAGTCCGGCTCCCTCGGTCGACTCCCTCGATCCCGCGCACGCTGCCGCCGTCGGTCAGCACGCGTGTCACCCGCGCCGGCACCCGGATTTCAGCGCCGGCAGTGCGGGCCGCGTCGAGAAGCAGTGCGTCGAGGGCGGTTCGGCGCGGAGCCCGCAGGGCGGCGATGCCGTCGCTCGGGCGAATGTCGACCGTCTCGATCTCATCGCCGTAGGCGAACTCGGTCGAAGTTATTGCGGGAGCGCCCGATTCGATGACCGCATCCAGCAGCCCCCAGCGATGCAGCTGCAGGACGCCGCCTCGCATGAGTGCAAGGGTTGACAGTGTGTCGGTGCCCGGACGGGAGGCCTCGACGACGAGAACACGCATGCCGCCGCGTGCCAGCAGCATCGCGGTCGCCGCGCCGGCGCACCGACCGCCGACGACGATCACGTCGTATTCCGAGTTCATGGCCGCTCCTCAGTTCGCGTCGAGGTATCCGACGAGATGATCGCTCAGGTCGGAGGCGTCGGCTGCCGCGCCGTCGATCAGGGTCGAGTTGCGGCGGCGCAGAATCGGCATACCCATCAGATACAGGCCGGGACTGGCAGTGACGCCGCCGTCGTGGCGGATACGGCCGCGCCGATCGAAGACCGGGACGTCGAGCCAGCCCAGGTCTGGCCGAAACCCGTTTGCCCACAGAATCGTTCGGATTGCGCCGGAGCGAAGGTCGACGGCCAGCGGCACGTAATCGGGGAGTGTCGTGGGTTCGAACCGTCGCGGTGCACCGCTGCCCTGCACGCCCGCCTCGATCGCCCGTGCGTCGATGGTGTCGAGCAGCCGTTGGAGCTTCAGGTCGGCCATGGCCAACATGTTGGGCAACGAACCGGAGAACTGCGCGACGCCATCGCGAATGCCGGCCAACCGTCCCACCAGCTGTACCCCGAGCCGACTCATCGAGTTCAGGTCGACGGTGGCCCGCTCGGCTGAACCGACCAACTGCATCGACGGCAGGTTACGAGCCCGAACAAGCTCGGGGATTTGGTCGTAACGTTCGGTGAGCAGACCAACCGCGTCCATCCACCACAAAATGTCCATGCCGCGGTAGGTGCGCGGCATTCGGACGTGCTCACCGACGGCGAGGGTGACCGGTCGGCCGGAGCGGTGCACTTCCGCGGCGATCTGGATCCCGCTTGCTGACGCCCCGACGACCAGAACTCCGCCCTCGGGTAGCTGGTCCGGATTGCGGTAGTCCGCCGGGGTGACCATCGTGATCCCCGGCGGGACGGCGGCCTGCATCGCAGGCACGTTGGCGATGGTGGCAGCACCCGACGCGACGACGACCGAGCGCGCATGCCAGGTGTCTTGGTCGGTCTGGACCACATAGCCGCCGTCCATGCGCCGCACCGTTGTCACGGTGGTGTTGGCCCGCACCGGCGCCGCGATGCGCTTCGCGTAGTCGGCGATCAGCCGGACGACCTCGGGTGCGGCGAGGTAACCGTCGGGGTCATCGCCGCGATAGGTATGACCCGGCAGCCTCGTCATCCAATTCGGGGTCAGCAGTCGCAGGGAGTCCCACCGCTGTGTGCGCCAAGATTCGGCGGTTTCACCGCGTTCCAAGACGACGTGGTCGACAGACCGGCCGGCGAGGCAGTGGCTCATGGCCAGTCCGCAGTGTCCGGCGCCCACCACGACGGTGGTTGTCCTCAGCATGGTGGGCTCCCTACGACTGTGCTGATCAGGCGACGTCGACGGTCACGGCGGTCGGGTTGACGAGTATGTCGTAGACCGCCGAGCGCTTCTGCGATTGCGCGACCAGCGCCTTGACCTGCTCAGTGGTGGCGTCAGCGTCGATGCGGTAGCTCACCCGGACGCCGGAGAAGCCATTGCGGATCCCGGGGTCAGCGCCCAGGATTCCGTGCAGATCGTGGTCTGCCTCAACGAGCGCCTCCACGGAACGCAGCGCAATGTCGCGCTGCTGGGCGATCGAGGCGATGCCTGCGGTAAGGCAGCTGCCCAAGGCCACCAACACGTACTCGACCGGTGTGATGCCGTTGTCCTGTGCGGCGAACGCAAGGGGATGGTCGGCGTCATAGGTGAAGGTCGTCTTGTGCTGCTGCGGCTCGCCGAACCCGTAGAAGGTGTCGACGCTGGCTCGGCTGTGGGTGCCGGCGACCCAGGAAACTGCTGCGCTCCAATGGAACTCGGCAATCTCAGGTGTCTCTGCCAGGGCAGCTCGGACACCCAGTAGAGCTTCGACGTTGACGCCGTTGTCGGCCGGGGTGTGGGTCATGGCCATGAAACTTCTCCATTCTCTGGTGATTGGCTCCATCGGGAGACCATGTCCCAATGCTCGATCGAACCCTCGGTCCGCGCATGAGGCACTTGCCTCAACTTTGCATTCGCCGCGAGGCGCCATGCACGTCGGCTGACACCCCACTAGGGCATCCCCGTACCGCGAAACTGGGGTACACCGCTACCCCAGCCAACCCGCCGCGGCGACCGTAATTTCCTCGGCCAAGAGCGCGCCGTCGGGCCAAGTAGTGCCGCTCCTAGACAGACATCGCAAACACGTTGCGGCGGAACTAGACGCGTGTGAGCAACACCGCCTGTTCGAAGGGCAGCCGTGCGAAGATCGGCTGCCACAGCCCGTTGACCGACGGTGCGGCTTGCGCCTTCGACATCTGCTGCGGATCGCGTAGCTCGAAGGTCTTGCCGTAGCGCTTCATTCGGCCGCCACCGGCCGCGGTGATGTTCTTCAACCAATCGCGGTTGGGACCGTAGGTCAGCAGGATCGCCACCCCCGCCTGCCCGTCGATGTCAGCGGAGAAGACCGTCAGCGGCGTCCGGTACTGCTTGCCCGATTTCCGGCCGACGTGCTCGAGGATCCCCATTGTCGGCGCCCAGCCGGCCCACAGCCGCTGGACCGGGTTGGTGACGTGCCGATTGAACCGCGCCAGCCATTGCGGCAGTTGCATGCCCCCATCAAACTCGTAGTTCATGGCCTACCTCAAGCCCCCGTGGTTCACGCGGACGATATTCAACAAGATCGCGATGGTGACGGGTGTCGGCGGCAGCGAAACACTGACGGTGACCAAGCGGGTCAGCAAGCAGCTCCAGAGAATTCCGGTGGTCGTGCCCGAGGTGGACGGGGTGAAGTATCTGGTGTCGACCCGCGGCGAGACGGAGTGGGTGCGCAACGTCCGTGCCTGCGCCGATGTGCTGGTCGGCGACCGCAGGTATGTCGCCGCCGAGATCCCGGTGGCGCAGCGCGGACCGGTTATCGCCGCGTACCGCCCCCTGGCAGGCAAGGTCGTCGAAGGCTACTGGCGCCAGCTGCCCTCCGACTCCGACCACCCGGTGTTCGCGCTGACGCCCGCGAACTAGCCACTACACCCTGTAGTTGACGCTTTTGGCCCGGCTGGGACACTGGTGGCCATGCACAGCACCTCATCAGCGACGGCTGCCTCAGCTGCGCTGTTCGTGGATGCATGCGCCGTCATCCCCGGCGGGGTGAACTCCCCGGTCCGCGCGTTCAACTCGGTTGGCGGTACCCCGCGGTTCATCACCTCGGCCAGCGGCTACTGGCTCACCGACGCCGACGGCAACAAATACGTCGACCTGGTGTGTTCGTGGGGGCCGATGATCCTCGGGCACGCGCACCCCGCCGTCGTCGACGCGGTCCAACGCGTCGCGGTCAACGGCCTGTCCTTCGGTGCACCGACGCCCTCGGAGTCCGAACTGGCCTCCGAGATCATTGGCCGCGTCGCACCAGTCGAGCGGATCCGCATGGTGAACTCCGGCACCGAGGCCACCATGAGCGCGATCAGGCTGGCCCGCGGCTTTACGGGCCGCGCCAAGATCGTCAAATTCTCCGGCTGCTATCACGGGCACAGCGATGCCCTGCTGGCCGACGCCGGATCCGGCGTCGCGACCCTGGGTCTGCCCTCTTCTCCGGGTGTCACCGGAGCCGCCGCGGCCGACACGATCGTCGTGCCCTACAACAACGTCGCGGCGCTCGAGGACATCTTCGCCCAGTTCGGCGACGAGATCGCCTGCGTGATCACCGAGGCCAGCCCCGGCAACATGGGCACCGTCCCGCCGCTGCCCGGTTTCAACGCAGCCCTGCGCCGCATCACCTCCGCGCACGGTGCGTTGCTGATCTCCGACGAGGTGATGACCGGTTTCCGGGTCAGCCGATCAGGTTGGTACGGAATAGATTCCGTCGACGCTGACCTGTTCACCTTTGGCAAGGTGATGAGCGGCGGGCTGCCCGCCGCGGCGTTCGGTGGCCGGGCCGAGGTGATGGAGCGACTGGCCCCACTCGGGCCCGTCTATCAGGCGGGCACGCTGTCGGGTAATCCGGTCGCGATGGCCGCCGGGCTCGCCACGCTGCGCGCGGCCGACGACGCCGTCTACGTAAAACTCGACGCCAATGCCGACCGCCTCGACGGCCTGCTGTCCTCGGCGTTGACGGAAGCCGGTGTGGCTCATCGGGTTCAGCGTGCCGGGAACATGCTCAGCGTGTTCTTCACCGACCAACCGGTGGCCGACTTCGCGTCGGCGCGGGCCACCGAGACGTGGCGCTTCCCCGCCTTCTTTCATGGTCTGCTGGATGCGGGCATCTATCCACCACCCAGCGCGTTCGAAACCTGGTTCGTCTCAGCGGCTCTGGATGACGACGCATTCGACCGCATTGCCGCCGCCCTTCCGGGCGCCGCGCGTGCCGCAGCAGAAGCGATGCCGCCTACATGACCGAGAAGGCTCCCGAGGCCGGCGAGGCCGTGAAGACAGTAGTGCACGTGATGCGGCACGGCGAGGTGCACAACCCCGAGAAGATCCTGTACGGCCGGCTGCCGGACTACCACCTCTCAGTGCGCGGTCAGGCCCAGGCGCAGGCGGTCGCCGACTGGCTGGCCGAGCGCGACATCACCTACGTCGTCGCATCGCCGTTGGAGCGCGCACAGGAGACCGCGGCGCCGATCGCCGCGCTACACGATCTGCCGATCGACACCGACGCGGACCTGATCGAGTCGGCAAATATCTTTCAGGGCCAACGTGTCTCGCCGGGTGACGGCGCACTGCGCAATCCCACGAACTGGTGGTACCTGAGGAATCCGCGGCAGCCGTCGTGGGGTGAGCCGTACAAGGAGATCGCCGAGCGGATGGCGGCGGCACTGGAGCGTGCTCGCGTCAGGGCGGCCGGGCACGAGGCGGTGTGCGTCAGCCACCAACTTCCTGTCGAGACCTTGCGACGCTCGATGACGAAGCAGAATCTGCATCACTTTCCGACCCGGCGGCTGTGCAACCTGGCCTCGCTGACGTCCTTCTACTTCCACGACGATCAATTGGTCGGCTGGGGATATGCGGAGCTGGCCGGGCAGTGAAGTTGTTGGTGTTCCTAGCGTGCGCAGCGATCGCTATGCTCGCCGGCTGCTCCACCGGTACCGACGCCGTCGCCCAGGGTGGCACCTTCGAGTTCGTCGCTCCTGGCGGTAAGACCGACATCTTCTACGACCCGCCGGACAGTCGCGGACGCCCGGGGCCGTTGTCCGGGCCCGACTTGATGGATCCGGCACAGACGATCTCGCTCGACGACTTCGCAGGCCAGGTCGTCGTGATCAACGTCTGGGGGCAGTGGTGCGGGCCCTGCCGTACCGAGATCACTCAGCTGCAGCAGGTGTACGACGCGACTCGGGCGAAAGGTGTCGCCTTTCTCGGTATCGATGTTCGCGACAACAACCGTGAGGCCGCAACGGATTTCATCGTCGACCGCAAGATCACGTTCCCCTCGATCTACGACCCGCCGATGCGCACCATGATCGCGTTCGGCGGCCGATATCCCACCACCGTCATCCCGTCCACGGTGGTGCTGGATCGAGAGCACCGCGTCGCCGCGGTGTTCCTGCGGGAGTTGCTTGCCGAGGACCTGCAGCCGGTCGTGGAACGCCTCGCCAATGAAGGGTCTGAGCCGGACAAGGGCGGCACGTGAGCCTCGACCAGGTCGACGAGCTGATGGCCGGCGGCCCGGTTCTGCTGGCATTCCTCGTCAGCGTGCTCGCCGGGCTGGTGTCGTTCGCCTCGCCGTGCGTGGTGCCGCTGGTGCCGGGTTATCTGTCGTACCTCGCCGCGGTCGTCGGCGTGGGGGACCAGCCTTCGGTAGAGACGGGGGTCGCAGTCCGGACGGCGCGGCTGCGGGTCGCAGGCGCCGCAGCCCTGTTCGTCGCCGGGTTCACCGCGGTCTTCGTGCTCGGCACCGTCGCGGTGCTGGGTATGACGACGACGTTGATCACCAACCAGCTTCTGCTGCAACGTATCGGCGGCGTGATCACCATCGTGATGGGTCTGGTGTTCGTCGGGTTCATCCCCGTGCTGCAACGCGACGCCCGGTTTGCGCCACGCCAACTCTCCACGCTTGGCGGCGCACCGCTACTCGGCGCGGTGTTCGCGCTCGGGTGGACACCGTGCCTTGGGCCGGCGTTGACGGGTGTGATTGCCGTAGCCTCGGCGACCGAGGGTGCCAACGTATGGCGCGGCGTGGCGCTGGTTATCGCCTACTGCCTAGGCCTGGGAATTCCGTTCGTGCTGTTGGCATTCGGTTCGGCGCGGGCGGTACAAGGGCTGGCCTGGCTGCGCAAGCATGCTCGTGGCATCCAGATTTTCGGCGGCGTGCTGCTCATCCTCGTCGGCACCGCGTTGGTCACCGGAGTGTGGAACGAGTTCGTGTCCTGGGTGCGTGACGCATTTGTCAGCGATGTGACGCTCCCGATATGACCGACACCTCCGCGCGAGCAGACGTGAAAGCCCCTAAAGGTGGGGGTTTCAGAGGGATTTCGCGCCTGTTCGCGCTAGCGCGCAACACCTGGCGCACGTTGACGTCGATGGGCACGGCGCTGGTGTTGCTGTTCCTGCTCGCGCTCGGCGCCATCCCGGGTGCCCTGCTGCCACAGCGCAGCCTCAACGAGGCCAAGGTCGCGCAGTACATTGCCGAGCATCCGACGATCGGTCCATGGCTGGATCGACTGCAGGCATTCGACGTGTTCTCCAGCTTCTGGTTCACCGCCATCTATGCGCTGCTGTTCATTTCACTCGTCGGCTGCCTGACTCCGCGGATGATCGAGCATGTCCGCAGCATGCGCGCAGTTCCCGTGGCTGCGCCGAGAAACTTCAACCGGTTGCCCAAGCACCACAGCGCCGAGGTGGCCGGTGAGCCGCAGACATTGGCGGCGACGGTTACCCGCCGGCTACGGGGGTGGCGCACGGTCACCCGCGTCCGTGACGACGACGCCGACACCAGCACCGAAATATCCGCTGAGAAGGGCTACCTGCGCGAATTCGGCAACATCGTGTTTCACTTCTCGCTGCTCGGTCTTCTCGTCGCGGTGGCGGCCGGGAAGCTGTTCGGCTACGAGGGAAACGTCATCGTGGTCGCCGACGGCGGGCCCGGCTTCTGCTCGGCATCGCCCGCGGCATTCGACTCGTTCCGGGCGGGTAACACCGTCGACGGCACCTCCCTGCATCCGATCTGCCTGCGGGTCAACGACTTCCAGGCCGACTATCTGCCGTCCGGGCAGGCCGTATCGTTCGCCGCGGATATCGACTATCAGGCCGGGGCAGACCTGAGCTCGAATACCTGGCGGCCGTACCGGCTGGAGGTGAACCACCCGCTGCGGATCGGCGGTGACCGTATCTACCTGCAGGGTCACGGCTACGCCCCGACCTTCACCGTCACGTTCCCCGACGGCCAGACCCGCACGCAGACGCTGCAGTGGCGGCCGGACGACCAGATCACCATGCTGTCCTCGGGCGCGATGCGCTTCGACCCGCCGGCCGGCACCTATCCCGACGCCGGCGAGCGCCGCAAGAATCAGATCGCGATCCAGGGCCTGTTCGCACCCACCGAGATGCTCCACGGCACGCTGCTGTCGTCGAGCTTCCCCGCCCCCAATGATCCGGCCGTCGCCGTTGACATCTACAAGGGCGACAGCGGTCTGGACACCGGCAGGCCGCAGTCGTTGTTCACCCTCGATCCACGCCTCATCGAGCAGGGCAGGCTGACCAAGGAGGCCAGGGTCAACCTCGGCGTCGGCGAGTCGACCCGTCTCGACGACGGCACCGTTGTGCGGTTTGACGGCGCGGTGCCGTTCATCAACGTGCAGGTGTCGCACGATCCCGCGCAGATATGGGTGCTGGTGTTCGCGCTGACGATGATGGGCGGGCTGCTGGTGTCGCTCGTGGTGCGCAGACGTCGTATCTGGATTCGGATCGCCCCCGCTGGCCCAGGTAGCGTGAGCGTCGAGCTGGGTGGGCTGGCCCGTACCGACAACTCTGGGTGGGGCGACGAGTTCGAGCGGTTGTCCGAGCGCCTGTTAGCCGGGGCAGACGACGCGCAGCGAGAGGAACGGGATAGCGCATGAATACCGACCACATCGACATCGGACTGGCCCGGTACTCGGACTGGGCCTTCACCACATCGGTCGTGGTGCTCGTCGGCGCCCTGCTCCTGCTCGCGGTGGAGTTGGCGTACAGCCGAAGCCGCAAGGTCATCGAGCGCGAGGCGGTCGGCGCAGGTGTTCACCCAGGTGGCGGTGCGCCGGGCATCCTGGTCTCCAGGCCCCGTCGCAGTGTCGACGAGCGGATCGGCGGAGCCGGGCTGGCGCTGACGTATCTCGGAATCGGACTCCTGCTGCTCTGCATCGTGTTGCGCGGGATGGCCACGGCGCGGGTGCCGTGGGGCAACATGTACGAATTCATCAACCTGACGTGCTTCTCGGGCCTGGTCGCCGCGGCCTTCGTGTTGCGTCGTCCCCAGCTTCGCGCGCTGTGGGTCTTCGTGCTGGTTCCCGTTCTGATCCTGCTGACGGTGTCGGGCCGATGGCTGTATACCAATGCCGCTCCCGTCATGCCCGCGTTGCAGTCCTACTGGCTGCCGATCCATGTGTCGGTGGTCAGTCTCGGCTCGGGGGTCTTCCTTGTCGGCGGCGTGGCCAGCATCCTGTTTCTGCTGAAAATGTCCGCGCTGGGCGAGCCTGACCGCGAGGGCGTCGTTGCCCGCGTCATCCAGCGGCTGCCCGACGCGCAGACCTTGGACCGCATCGCGTACCGCACCACGATCTTCGCGTTCCCGGTGTTCGGCTTCGGTGTCATCTTCGGCGCGATCTGGGCCGAAGAGGCATGGGGCCGGTACTGGGGCTGGGACCCGAAGGAGACGGTGTCGTTCATCGCGTGGGTGATCTACGCCGCCTACCTGCATGCCCGTTCGACGGCAGGCTGGCGTGACAAGAAGGCCGCCTGGATCAACGTCGCGGGCTTCATCGCCATGGTGTTCAACCTGTTCTTCATCAATCTCGTGACCGTGGGACTGCATTCGTACGCCGGAGTCGGATAGAGGGGAGACGTTCAGCGTGTCTGACAATCCCGCGCGCAGCGCTGCGGATCGTCTCGGCAAGGACCTCGAAACGGATACCGTTTCCTACCAAAGCACTTCTGGCTCAACCGGATTCCCAGGATTTCGTGGGCAGAACCGGTTCATCGATCCGTCGGTGGACGTGCCACCGGACTGGACCGCGCCGACCCCACCCACCGGTTTCCCGGTGACGCCCACGCCGCTGGCCGATACACCGGTGACCGACGACCCGCCGCCCTATCTGGACCTGTCCACCATGGCGCTGCTTGGCCGACGCAAGCGCGCGCCGTCAGTGGGCTGGCGCAAATGGCTGTATCTGGCGTCGTTCAAACAGATCAACGTCGGTGAAAGCCCGAAGGTCATCCACCGTGACACCCTGATCGCGCAGGCGCAGCGACCTATACGAGGCTGCTACCGCATCGCGGTGTTGTCGCTCAAGGGCGGAGTCGGGAAGACCACCGTCACCGCGACGCTCGGCGCGACGCTGGCCTCGGTACGCGGTGACCGCGTCATCGCCGTCGATGCCAATCCCGACCGCGGCACGCTGAGCCAGAAGGTGCCGCTGGAGACAGCCGCGACGGTGCGGCACCTATTGCGCGACGCCGAGGGGATCGAGGCGTACAGCGACGTCCGCGCATACACCTCGCAGGGCGAGAGCCGACTGGAGGTCCTGGCGTCGGAGAGCGACCCCGCGGTGTCCGAGGCGTTCAGTTCCGATGACTACACCCGCACCCTCGAGGTGCTCGAACGGTTCTACAGTCTGGTGCTCACCGACTGTGGCACCGGTCTGATGCACTCGGCGATGGCGGCGGTACTGGCCAAGGCGGACGCGTTGATCGTCGTCAGTTCCGGGTCGGTCGACGGTGCCCGCAGCGCATCGGCCACCTTGGACTGGCTGGATGCGCACGGGCATGAGGAGATGGTGCGCAACTCGGTCGCGGTCATCAACGCCGTGCGGCCGCGATCCGGCAAGGTCGATATGAGTAAGGTCGTCGACCACTTCAACCGGCGGTGCCGAGCCGTGCTGCAAGTGCCGTTCGATCCGCACCTCGAAGAAGGCGCGGAGATCAGCCTCGAACGACTGAAGCCCCAAACGCGGGAGGCGTTGATCGAACTGGCGGCGGTGGTGGCATCGGGGTTCGGAGGCCCGCGGCGCGATTCAGAGCCGTGAGAGAGACCGGCGACTACCGCGGCTTGGGATCCGGGCCGAGACGGCGCAGGAACTCGGGATCGTCGTCCGGGCCGATCGTGCGGGGCTGCGGACGAGTCGCGTTCGCCCGAATCAGCCGCAAGCCCACGTAGACCACGCCGGCCAAGACGAGAATCGCGAACAGGTAAACCACAACAAACCTCCTTGTTCCGAATATACGCGCCGTCGGTAGGCTCGGGCCGTGTCTGACAGTCGGCCAGGAACTCGCCTCGTAGCCCACCTGGTGGTCTATACCCTGGCTCGGTTACTACTGGTCGCCGCGTTGACCGCAGTGATCTGGGGTGCCGGCCACGTGCTCGGGTTGCGGGATTTTCCCATCGTGGTGGCACTTCTGTTCGCCATGGTGATCGCCCTGCCGTTGGGCATCTGGATGTTCGCGCCGCTTCGCCGTCGCGCGACGGCCAGCATCGCCGTCCTCGACGACCGGCGCCGCAAGGACCGCGAACAACTACAGGCCAGACTCCGCGGCGACGAGCCGCCCGCGTCGTGACACGGGAAGCATTCGGCGCCGAATTCCTCGGAGCAGATGGATTTCTCAATTCGCCCACCTACGGTCTGCCGCCGCAGTTTCTCGTCGATGCACTGCTGGAGTGCATCGGCAAGTGGCAGAACGGCACGATGGACGTCCCGTCGTTCGACGAGAACGTCGCGGCCGGGCGGGCCGGCTATGCCGCGCTGACGGGCGTTTCCGTCGACTCGGTGGCGATGAGCAGCACCGTCTCGGCTGCGCTGGGACTGGTGGCCTCGGCAATCCCCGACGGCTCCAGGGTGGTCACCGTGGGCGGTGAGTTCACCAGCACCACATTTCCTTTTGCCGCCCAAGCGGGCCGCGGGATCACCGTCACCGAACTGACTGCCGACGAACTGGTGACGGCCGCAGCCGATTTCGACGTCGTCGCCGTGAGCCTCGTGCAGTCCGCGAACGGCGCGGTGCTCGATACCGACACCCTGCGCGCGCACGTCGCGGGGACCGAGACGCTGACGGTCATCGATATCACACAGGCGCTCGGATGGAAACGCATCGAACTGGACTGGGTGGACGTCACCGTGGCCGCGGTCTACAAATGGTTGTTGTCGCCACGGGGTACGGCGTGGATTTCGTTGAGCGACAGAATGAGTCACGCCATGACACCCCACGCCGCCAACTGGTACGCCGGTGCAGCACCGTGGCAAACGATCTACGGGCTGCCGCTTCGGCTGGCAGACGACGCTCGACGGTTCGACCTCTCGCCGGCGTGGTTCAGCGCCCTTGGCGCCGGGCTCGCGATGCCGTGGCTGGCGTCGCTGGACGGCGACGCGGTGCAAGCGCATTGCCTGGGGCTGGCGAATCGCTTGCGGACCGAACTGGATTTGCCGCAGCAGGATTCGGCCATCGTCTCGTTACCGATCGAGGGTGCGGCGCCGGCGCTTCAGCGGGCCGGCCTGCGAGCCTCCGTGCGCGCAGGGGCGATCCGGGTCGGTTTCCACCTGTACAACAACGAGAATGACCTGGACCGTTTGCTCGACGCGCTACGCGCCTAGGGCTCCCCGCCCAGCGGGATTTTGGCGATCAGCCTCGTCCCGCCTTCGGGCGGCCCGACGATATCGAGCCGGCCTGCGAGTGCCTCGACGCGGTCCTTCAGCCCGATGAGCCCGGTTCCGCCCCCGACTACGGCGCCCCCGACTCCGTCGTCGCTGATATCGAGGTGGAGCTCTCCGGTCGTGGTTGTCGCACGTACGCTGATCTCCGACGCGTGCGCGTGTTTGGCGGCATTCGTCAGTGCTTCTGCCACAACGTAATACGCTGCGACTTCGATGTGTTCGGGCAACCTGGAATCGATCTCGACGGCGAGTGCGACGGGCACGGTGGATCGGCGTGCCAGCGCCTTGATGCCGGATCCGAGGCCGCCTCGGGACAGGATGGCGGGGTGGATGCCGCGCGAGATCTCACGGAGGTCGGCGGAGATCGCGGTAAGCCCGGCGGCGATGTGAGCTATCTGTTCGCGTAGCGCCGGCTGGTCCGCCGGGACGGACTCCTCAACGCCGCGGACCTCGAGACCGAGCGAGACGACGCGCTGCTGCGCACCGTCGTGCAGATCGCGCTCGAAGCGTCGACGCGCCTGATCGGCCGCGGTGACGATGCGCGCGCGCGAGGCGGTGAGCTCGGCGCGGGTTTCGGCGTTGGCGATCGCGATCGCGATCAGATCGGCGAAGTCGCGAATGCGATGTTCGGTGTCCGTGGTCAACGGGTCGGATTTCGCCGAGCCGACGATCAATGCACCCCACATGCGGTCGTCGACGATGATCGGCGCGCCGACCGCGGACGTCAAGCCGAGCCGGCGGATGCGGTCGGCGGTCGGGCCCGTTGCGCCGTCGTAGGTGTCGAGCCGGGCCGGCGCGCGCGTCCGGTAGATCAGCGCAGCGACGTTGTCGCCCTCCATGGGGAGGTATTCACCCTCCGGCAAGATCGGGTCGCCGTTTTCGTCGCGGGCGCCGACGACGACG
Organism: Mycolicibacterium tusciae JS617; assembly: GCF_000243415.2. The sequence goes on along the minus strand of NZ_KI912270.1, from coordinate 3,399,421 downwards.
TGGGCGCCGTCGGCGGCGTAACGCAGCAGAGTGGCGTTCTGCACGTTGAGACCGCGGGAGAGTTCTGCCACCGCCGTCGGGTAAATCTCGGCCGGGGAGACGCCCCGTGCGACCAGTGTCGCCACGCGACGCAACGCGGCCTGCTGTTCGGCCAGCGCGCTGGCCATCGCCGCGGCGATGTCTGCCTCGTGCCTGCGTTGCTCAGACTCGATCGCCCGCACCCTGGCTTGCCTGCCGAGGATGTTGGCAGCCAGGGCCACGGGCAGAAACACCAGGAGCGCGACGAAGTCCTTCGCCTCGTCCGGGAAGAGCACCCCGGAGTCCCCGACATGGAAATAGAAGTAGACGACGGCGCTCGCAATCGACGTCGCGACCGCGAGCCCGAAACCCCACCCCGCAGAGATGACGAGGACGCCGAGCAGGAAGATCGCCCCGTAGGCCTCCGGGCCGACCTGTTTGAGGCGATAGACCAGCAGCGTCTCCGCGGCGATGAATCCGACCGCCACCATGATCCCCAGGCTCAGCGGTGGGGTTGTCGGCCGCACCAGGGCGGCGAGTACCCCTCCGAGCAACGACGACGGCTCACGCTTCATCTCGTCGTCACCATGGTGTGCAAAACGTTTACGGCATCGTCGAGATTCCAGTTATCCGCAATGCGAGGCACGGCAATTGTTGGGCACGCTGAAGGAATGTTGGTGTGGGTGCGGCCATGCGCTGCCTGATCGTCGATGACAGTGAGAGCTTCCGCTGCGCCGCTCTCGGCATGCTCGAACGCGCAGGCATCGCGGTGGTCGGCCTCGCGTCCAACAGTGCCGACGGGCTGCGCTGCTACCTGGACCTGCGCCCGGACGTCACCCTCGTCGATGTCGATCTCGGCGACGAGAGTGGGTTCGACCTCGTCGAACAGCTCTATGCGAGCGGAGTGCCGCAACCATCCCCGGTGATTTTGATCTCGGCCCATGCGGAACAGGACCTCGCCGAACTGATCGCCGACAGCGCCGCGGCGGGGTTCCTGCCGAAGATCGCGTTGTCGCCTCGGGCGATCGTGGAATTGGTAAATGGCCATCGCAGTGGCGATCAGGCTGGGGACCAGCCGGTCAGCGCGCCTCCAGAAAGGTGATCACTGCACGGACCCGGCGGTGGTCATCGCCGGTTTCGGGCAGATCCAGCTTGGCCAGGATGCTGCGGACGTGCTTTTCGACCGTGCCCTCGGTGACCCACAAACGGCGTGCGATACCCCCGTTGGAGCGGCCCTCGGCCATCAGCGCCAGCACCTCCAACTCGCGCGAACTCAACACGGCCAGCGGGTCATTGCGCCGCCGCGTCGACAGGAGTTCGGCTACCACCGCGGGGTCCACCACTGACGCCCCCCGTGCGATGCGGGTAAGGGTGTCGAGGAAGTCGCCGACGTCGGTGACGCGGCTCTTGAGCAGATAGCCGATCGCGCGATCGCCGGTGAGAAGTTCCATGGCATGGTCGACCTCGACATGGGCCGAGAGCACGAGGATGCCCGTGTCCGGTGACTCGGCGCGGATCGCGCGGGCCGCGTCGATTCCCTCGTTGCTGTGCGTCGGCGGCATGCGGATGTCGACGATCACGAGGTCGGGTCGCTGCGCGGCCACCATCGCGAGCAACCCCGTGCCGTCGGCGGCCTGCCCGACCACGTGAAAGCCCGACCGATCCAGAAGACTGGCCAGCCCTTCGCGCAGCAGCACGTCGTCGTCGGCGATGATCACCCGCGCGCCGGCCGTCTCGGATCCATGTACCGCCATCACTAGCAGCACACCTCACGGCACGGTCGCCAACAATGCAGCTAGCGGGCATCGGATGGTCGGGATGGCGGGAAACCGCAGATGGTGGTCAGCCATGGCGACACCGGTATGCGCGACCGGCGAAGGTGGCAGACCATGGACCAACTCACCTCGCAGTCCATCCGCGAGCCGGTCGCCGGCCCTGAGGTGACCATGCGGACCTGGGTCGTGGCCGAGGTGATCGGCACGTTCACCTTGGTCTCCGTGGCAGGGGCGGCTGTGCTGAGTCGGTACCCGTTGCCTGCGCTCGGGCTCGCGGTGGTGCTGATGATGCTGATCTACGCGGTCGGCCATTTCACCGGCGGACATCTCAACGCCGCCGTGACGCTGGCGGTGTTGACGCGTCGCCGGATCGGGCTGCGTGCCGCGGTCGTGCACTGGCTTGCGCAGTTCGGCGGGGGCATGCTCGCCGCGGTGATGGTGCGCGAAATCATCGATCCTGCAAGGGTTATCGTTGCCGCAGAGCTCACCGTGAGTGATCGGACGTTGATTGCCGTATTCGTGGCGGAGCTGACGTTCGCCTTCGCCCTCACATATGCCGTCCTCGGCTTCGCCACAAGTGCGGAACCCGCGCCGGGATCGGCATCCGACCTGGCGGTCGGCGGGGGCGTGCTCGTGGGTGCTATCGGGCTGGCGGCGTTGTCGACGGGCGCATTGCACGCCGCGACGGCGCTGCACTACCTGGCGGCCGGTGTCTTCACCTGGCCGACCGTCTGGGTCTTCCTGGTCGGCCAGACCCTCTCCGGGTTCTTCGCCGGCATCGCGTTCCTGACGTTCGGCTGGTGGGCGTATTACGAAGAGTGATTTCGACCACAGCAAACGTGCTTAGCTTCGGCGGTGACGGGGTAGTAAATTTACATGACTTCTACGGACGAGCGTATTGAGTCTGCGAGACAGCTCTACGGGCGCTGGATCAACGAGCTGTGGGCTGGTCAACCTGTCGCGCACGAATTGGTAGCCGACGATTTTGTCGGGCACTGGCCTGACCGTGAGGTGCACGGCCCGGACGAGTTGGCCTCGATCATCGACAAGACCCGGTCGATGCTCGCAGATCTGAGGTTCGTCATCGAGGTGGAGCCGATCGTCGAAGGGGATCGGTTGGCGGCTCGTTGGATCGGTACGGGGGCGACGCCGGACGGCCCAAAGCGATTCATCGGCAATGACATCCTCAAGTTCGCCGACGGTCGAGTCGTCGAGTATTGGGCCGGTACCTCTGAAGGTTGACGTTCGGCGCGGTCACGTCAGGAAGCGGTCGGCGTACCGGCTGAACCGGGCTCGCATGTCTTGGCCGTCGAGGCCGAACATTTCGGCGGACGTTGCGATGCGGCCAAGCCGCCCCCGCTCATGTCCGGCCAGGTAGCCCTCGATCGCGGCCCGCGCGTCGGCCGGAAACGGTTCACTGGCGAGATCGTAAATCCTTGAGGCAACGCCTATTTCGTCAGCCATGAAGTCGTCGAAGCGGATGTCGATCGATCGCTCGGGCGGCAGAACGTCACGATCGCGAACCAATGCGTTGAGCATCAGTTCGAGACGACCGACCCATGTGGAAGCGATCTCGGCCACCGGCACCGGGTAGCGGTGCATGCGCGCGCTGTAGGTGAGCATCGCGAGCATGGAGAGCACCACCGGCACCGGATCGCGATGTGTGAAAACGACGACCACACCGGGAAACACCGCGTTCAGCACGGGCAGCTGCTCCAGGTGCTGCGGTGACTTGAGCAGCCAGCGCCGCCCGCCGCGCAGAAACTGCAGCGCCTTGAGTTGGGTTGCGAGGTAATCGTAATGCGACGTCTGGTCGTGGGCCAGGTAGTAGTCGCGCCACTTCGGTACATGCCCGAGGGTCTCGAACAGCATCGTCGAGAAGTCGTTGGCCAGTAATTGAATTTCCTCGTGCACGTGGTCGGTGGTCATCTCATGCATCAACGCGAAGTGGGGCATCACGAGGTTCATCACCTGCACCGCGACGTCCATCCGGGCCCGGCGGGGATCTGGTTCGATTCCCGCCTCCGAAGGCAGCGGGAAGGGTTCGTTGCTCTCCCAGTAGGGGATGGTGCGGAAAGTCGTCTCCGGCCGTCCGGACGGAGAAACGGACGAAGCCGCGGCGAGCAGGTTGTGCAGGTGCGTTGTGCCGGTGCGGGGCAGCCCGGCGATCAACACCGGTGGCGCGAGCTCGATGTCGCGGATTTCCGGGTGCCTGGACAACAGGTCGGTGAGCAGCAACCTGTTCTTCAGCCATTGCAACAGTTGGGCGTGGAAATTGACGATTCCGACGTCATGCATGCCGGAGATCTCTTGCAGCGCAGCAATATACACGTCGAGGCGTTCGCGATAGTCGTCGGCGCCGAAGTCGTCGAGGCCCGTCTCGGCGGCGGCCTTGGTGTGCAGCACGTCGGCGTCGAGCGGGCAGTCCGCTGCCATCGCTCCCATCATCTGCCGCAGCGGTTCGGCCTCGGGTGAGAAGCGTGGTTCGGCGAGATCGTCCAATTCGACGATGCGTGGCCCGTCAGCTGTGGCGTCGGTCATGGCAACTTATGTTACTGTGAGTTTCATAATGATGGTTGAAATTGGTCGACCGCGCGATCCTCGGATCGATAGCGCGGTGCTGGAGGCTACGGCGGAGCTGCTCGGCGAGACCGATTACGCCTCACTGTCTGTTGACGCGATCGCGCGGCGCGCAGGCACCAGCAAGCCGGCGATCTATCGCCGTTGGCCCAGCAAGGCGCACGTTGTGCACGAGGCCGTATTCCCGGTCACGGAGTACACCGAGCTGCCTTCGACGGGAAGCATGCTCGGCGACGTGCGCGAGATGATGCGCAGGACCTTCGCCCTCCTGACCACCCCGGCCGCGCTGGCGGCCCTGCCGGGCCTGGTCGCGGAGATGGCCGTGGACCCAACGCTGCACGCTGCGCTGCTCGAGCGTTTCGTCGACGTCCTGTCCCATGGGCTGGACGAGTGGCTCGAGACGGCGCGCAAGCGTGGTGAGGTTCGTGCCGAGGTCCGTCCCACCGATGTGGTCGACGCTCTCGCCGGCGTCATCTTCCTTGCTCTCATCACTCACCCCGAGACTCTCGACGAGGCCTGGATAGACCGCACCGCTGAATTCATCGCGAGAGGCATCAGCGCATGAGCGAGCACGAATCCACCGCAGCCTGGCGCGAACTGCTCGAGACACTCGGCAGTCTGGACCGCACCTTCCTCGAAGGCGACCGCGCGGTGACCGATGACCGGCACATCGCCGACGGCTACCGCATGCTCGCGACCACGCTCGGCGTCGCGTTCGACACCTATCTGTTCGCAGATCCCAGCCGGCCCTTGTGGGTGGAGCTCAACTCTCCGGTCCGGCCGGACCGCCGGTGGGGCGGCGACAACACCGACGCCTATTACTTCATGTGCCCGGTAGACCCGAACAGGCGCTACCGCATCAGCGGGAACGCCGGCGACAGTGTCTATTTCTCGATGACCGCCTACAACGAACCGGCGCCGGGCGCGTGGTCGGACCGGATCGTCGCGATCGTGCGTGACGACGATCTCGACAGCTCGGGTGCAATCGACGCCGACGGCAACTTCTCCTTCGACTTCGGGCCGACGCCGGATGCGGCTGTGCTGATGACGCGGGACTACCAGGGCGACCCCCGGACCGGCCGCCCGGTGAAGTGGCACATCGAGGCGCTCGACGAACCGGACACGTTCGCGCACGGCGACACCGAGACCGCGACCGCTCTGCGCTCCAGTGCCGCGTGGTTGCGCACGATGTTCGCCATCCTGCCGCTGGCGGTGGGCGTGCGCAGCGAGGAAGCTCACACGCTCGGTCACGAAATAGCCACGACCGCAAATGAATTCGCCGATCCTTACCAGGTGCCCGATGCCAACTTCGGCTGGTCGGCGCGCGATGCCTGCTATGCCTACGGCAGTTTCGTGCTCGAGGACGACGAGGCGCTCGTCGTCACCCACCGACCCCCGGCATGCCGATTCTGGAACCTGGTGGTGTGGAACCAGTTCATGGCCACCCCCGGCGTCGCCGATGCGCGCAGCTCGGTCAACGGCCACTCGGCGGTGCCCAATGCGGACGGCTCGGTGACGGTCGTCATCTCACGCGGTATGACGAAGCACCCGAATTCGATTACCACGCTTGACTATCCACGCGGCAATCTCGCGTTCCGTTGGTTCTTGGCCGAGGAAGTTCCGGCCCGACCCGAGGTGGCACTGGTGAAGGTGTCCGAGGCCCCGACGTCCCTCACCTAGTTGCGATTTCGGTGCGCGTACGTTCGCACAGCGATCGTCAGCGCACCGAAATCGCCAGGGCGAGGGCGACGGTGACCGACCAGACCAGCATCGTCACCCCGGTGTCGCGCAAGACCGGGATCAATGCTTTGCCACCGAGACCTTTTCGCACGGGACCCGAGGCCCGCACCGCCAGCGGCAGCGCCACCAATCCGACCGCGGCCCACGGCGTCGCGAGCATCAGCACCAGCGTCAGGACGAATGCCACGGCCATGAGCCCCTGGTACAGCAGCCGAGTGCGCGGATCGCCGAGGCGTACGGCCAGCGTGATCTTGCCGGATTCCTTGTCGGTGGGGATGTCTCGCAGGTTGTTGGCCACCAGCACCGCCGACGACATGGCGCCCATGGCGACGGCCATCGCGCCGCCGACCCAGTCGATCCGCAACGCCTGCGTGTACTGGGTCCCGAGCACGGCGACGAGGCCGAAGAACACGAACACCGCGACCTCGCCCAGCCCGAGATAGCCATACGGTTTGGAGCCGCCCGTGTAGAGCCATGCGCCGGCGATACACAGGCCGCCGACGAGAATAAGCCACGGGGCGCTGAACCAGGCGAGCGCGAGTCCGGCCCCGGCCGCGACAGCCAGGCTGATCACCGCGGCCGTCAGCACCGACCGCGGGGTGGCGATCTTCGACCCCACCAGCCTCAACGGCCCCGCCCGCACGTCGTCGGTGCCCCGGATGCCGTCGGAGTAGTCGTTGGCGTAGTTGACGCCGATGATCATCGCGACCGCGACAACCATCGCCAGCAGCGCCTTCCACCAGCACAAACCGTGCAACCAGGCGGCCGCGCCGGTGCCGGCGATGACCGGGGCGATCGCATTGGGCAGTGTTCTGGGCCGGGCACCTTCCACCCACTGCGCGAAACTGGCCACGAGCGCAAGTCTTGCACGGTGGTTGCTTTCGTCCGCGAGTCCGGCACCGTACTCGTGGCAGACTGATCACATGGAGGAGCGACTCAGTAAGACGGAGATCCGCAAGGACGCAATGCAGGAGATCGTCGGGTCGGGCGCGTCGACCGTCGGCGATGTGGCTTCGATCATCACCACCGCAGTCAAGGACGTCGCGAACGCCATCGGCGGTTTCGCGACCGACGTATTCGAAATCCGCGATGGTGCGAGGCGTGCTTCGAAACAGTCGTCGGTCGAGGACGAAACCCCGGGCGAGTAGCGGCCCTTGCTCGGAGTCATCGGCGGCAGCGGGTTCTATACCTTCTTCGGGCCCGACGCCCGCAGTATCAACCTGGACACTCCCTATGGCGAGCCGAGTGCCTCGATCACTGTCGGCACCGTCGGCGCCCACGAGGTCGCATTCCTGCCGCGGCATGGTGTCGAGCACGAATTCTCCCCGCACACCGTGCCGTACCGAGCCAACATATGGGCACTGCGCGCACTCGGTGTCCGACGGATCTTCGGACCGTGCGCGGTCGGCAGTCTGACACCGGACCTGGGTCCCGGTGCAATGGTCGTGCCCGACCAACTGGTCGACCGCACCAGCGGTCGTGACGACACGTATTTCGATTCCGGCGGCATCCACGTCGGGTTCGCCGACCCGTACTGCCCGACGCTGCGCGCCGCAGCGGCCGACCTGCCCGGCGTGGTGGACGGCGGGACGATGGTGGTGGTTCAGGGGCCGCGATTTTCGACTCGGGCCGAGAGTCGATGGTTCGCCAACCAGGGGTTCACTCTGGTCAACATGACCGGATACCCGGAGGCGGTCTTGGCCCGTGAGCTCGAAATGTGTTATGCGGCTATCGCTTTGGTGACAGATCTGGACGCGGGTATCGACAGCGGAAGCGCTGTGCGCGCTGTTGACGTCTTCGCCGAGTTCGAACGCAACATGGTGCCGTTCAAGAAGCTCATGCACGAGGCCATCGATCGAGTTTCCCTCGAGCAGACGTGCACACACTGCCAGCCACACGAGGGCGTCCAACTTCCCATCGATCTCCCGTGAGAGTTCTGCTGACCGGCGCGGCCGGGTTCATCGGGGCGCGAGTCGGTGCCGCGCTGCGCGACGCGGGCCACGACGTCGTCGCCGTCGATGCAATGCTCCCCGCTGCACATGGCCGGGGCGCAGAGCCGCCGCCGGATTGCCGGATGCTCGACATCCGGGACGGGTCCGCGTTGGCGCCGCTGCTGGATGGCGTCGACGTGGTGTGCCACCAGGCCGCCGTGGTGGGCGCTGGGGTGAACGCCGCGGACGCACCGTCGTACGGAAGTCACAACGACTTCGGGACGGCCGTCCTGCTCGCCGAGATGTTCGCCGCGGACTGCCGGCGGCTGGTGCTGGCGTCGTCGATGGTGGTCTACGGTCAGGGCCGATACGACTGCGCCACCCACGGTCCGGTCGACCCACTGCCACGCGTCCGGGCCGACCTCGAGGCCGGGGAGTTCGAGCATCGCTGCCCGGTCTGCGGTGCCACGGTTTCCTGGCGGCTGGTGGGCGAGGATGCGCCGCTGCGGCCGCGCAGCCTCTACGCGGCGAGTAAGACCGCGCAGGAGCACTACGCGCTGGCATGGACAGACGCAGCCGGAAGCTCCGTAATCGCGCTGCGCTATCACAATGTGTACGGTCCGCACATGCCGCGCGACACCCCCTACTCCGGGGTCGCGGCGATCTTCCGCTCGGAGCTGGAATCGGGAGACGTACCAAGGGTTTTCGAGGATGGCGGCCAGATGCGTGACTTCGTGCACGTCGACGACATCGCCGCGGCCAACGTCGCATCCGTGGAAGCCGCGCGCGAAGGATTCGAAGCATTCAACGTCTGCTCCGGTCGGCCGATCTCGATCATGGAGGTGGCGTCCGAGTTGTGCGACGTGCGCGGCGCTGCCCCTCCAGTTGTCACCGGGCAGTACCGCAGCGGCGATGTCCGCCACATCGTCGCCGACCCCGCTCGTGCCGCCGAAGTGCTGGGATTTCATGCGGCGGTCGATCCGCGCGACGGTCTGCGCGAGTTCGCGTTCGCACCGCTGCGGGTATAGATGCGGCGCCTCGCGATCGTTGCCGCTATCGTCGCGCTCGTGGCTTCGGGTCTGCTGGCGTTCGTGTGGTCTCAGCAGCGACAGCTGATCTATTTCCCGTCGCCCGGTCCGGTGCCGCCAGCAGTGGCGATGCTGCCCAACGGCCAGGACCTCGTCCTTGAAACCGACGATGGAATCCGTTTGGGTGCTTGGTATTTCCCAGTGTCCGGTGGGGGACCCGCGGTGTTGGTCTGCAACGGCAACGGCGGCGATCGGTCGGATCGAGTCGAACTGGCCGCGGCGCTGAACCGGATGGGTCTTTCGGTATTGCTGTTCGACTATCGCGGCTACGGCGGCAATGCGGGTAAGCCTTCGGAAGACGGCACGACCGCTGATGCGCGCGCCGCGCAGGCCTGGCTTGCGGTACAGCCCGGCGTCGAGAAGATCGTGTACTTCGGCGAATCCCTCGGTGCCGCAGTCGCTGTCGGCCTGGCGATCGAGCGGGCGCCTGCGGCCCTGATCCTGCGGTCGCCGTTCACGTCCCTGACCGATGTGGGTGCGATGCACTACCCGTGGCTGCCGGTGCGGTTGCTGCTGACGGATAGGTATCCGTCGATCGACCGGATCGGATCGGTGCATGTGCCACTCATGGTGATCGCGGGGGATCGCGACGACATCGTCCCTGAAGCGCTGAGCAGACGACTCTTCGACGCGGCCAACGAACCCAAGCGGTACGTGGTGGTGCCCGGGGCGGGCCACAACGATCAGGAACTGCTCGACGGCCGTCAGATGCTCGCCGATATCGACGGGTTCCTGTCGTCGACGTTTGGTTCCTAGCGCCCATTTCTACGCCAGGGCTGTCCATTAGCGGGCTTGCCACGCCATCCACAGCCCGGGTGTCGATCTCGACCGTAGGAACACAAACCGTCCGTGGTGTCTGAGACCATCGCGCCATACGGGGTGGTTCGGCGGCCTGGCGGCCTCGGGCAATACTGGTTAGGTGAAGCCCGCCATCTGTGAACAGTTCGGCATCGATTTCCCGCTCTTCGCGTTCAGCCACTGCCGCGATGTGGTGGCCGCCGTGACGAACGCGGGCGGTCTTGGAGTGTTGGGCGCGACCGCGTACACCCCGGAGTTACTCGACCAGGAGTTGTCGTGGATCGACGACCATGTCGGCGGCAAGTCCTACGGCGTCGACCTCATCGTGCCCGCCAAGTTCGAGGGCAAAGGCGAGAATCTGGCGCGGGGCGAGCTGGCCGGTCGGATCCCCGAGGACTACCGCGGATACATCGCCGACCTGCTCGCCGCACACGACATAGAACCCGAAGCGCAGCCTCGGACGGGCCCGTCGTTCCTGTCCGGCGACACCGGCAAAGATCTGCTCGAGGTGGCATTCAGCCATCCGATCAAGCTGATCGCGAACGCGCTGGGCGTGCCGCCCGATTACATGATCGAAGCGGGCAAGGAGCGAGGTGTTCCGGTCGCGGCGCTCGTCGGCGCCAAGGAGCACGCCGTCAAGCAGGTCACCGCAGGGGTGGACCTGATCGTCGCCCAGGGCACCGAGGCCGGCGGGCACTGCGGTGAGGTGACGACGCTGGTGTTGATCCCCGAGGTCCTAGACGCATTAGCAGCCATTGGCAGCAGTATCCCGGTGTTGGCGGCCGGCGGGATCGTCACAGGCAAGCAGATGGCTGGCTGCGTCGCGATGGGTGCCGCCGGAGCGTGGACAGGGTCGGTGTGGCTGACGACCGAAGAAGCTGAGACGGCCCCGCACACCGTGCAGAAGTTCCTGGCCGCCTCGTCGCGCGACACGATCCGCTCCACAGGTCGGACCGGGAAGCCGGCCCGGCAGCTGGTATCCGACTGGACCGATGCATGGCAGCCGCACGAGGGCGGCCACAAGACATTGCCGCTGCCCCTGCAGTCGATGCTGGCCGAGCCGGTCATCCGCCGCGTCGATGTGCTTGCGGCGCAGGGGCATCCGGGTGCCCAGGCGCTGGCTACCTACTTCGTCGGACAGGGCGTCGGGCTGATGAACAAGGTGAAGCCGGCACGCGAGGTCGTACGCGAATTCATCGAGGACTACTTGACAGCGACGGAACGGCTGAGCAACTCACTGCCGGACTAGGGGCGCACCCTGTGCCGGCACCGAGTGTCGGAATTACACGCAATTTCGACGATCGCGTGACATAACCCGACACTCGGTGCCAGTCAGCTAGGCCTACGGAACCTCGACGCAGCCCACACCGGGAACACAACCGCCCCCGCCGCCTGGGCCGCCGCCGCCTGACGGGCCGCCGGGGATCGTTCCGCCGCCTCCGCCGGGACCGCCGCTACCGGTGGGGCCACCGGGGATCGTTCCGCCGCCACCGTCGGGACCGCCGCCGCCGGTGGGGCCACCCGGAATCGTGCCGCCGCCACCCTCCGGGCCGCCACCGCCGGTGGGGCCACCGGGAACCGTGCCAGCGCCACCCGGCGCCGTAGTCGTCGCCGGAGGCATCGTCGTCGTTGTCGCCGAAGTCGTTTCCGTTGTGGTGCTGGTGGTGCTGGTCGATTCACCTTCATCGCCACCGCCACAGCCCACCATCAAGGTCATTGCGGCTGCGCCGCCAAACATGGCGACTGCTGTTCTTAGCTGCTTGTTCACAGTTCCTCCGTTTTTTCCCGACGCGGTCGGACTACCCGCACCAGTCAGGTCGAAACAGGAGTTTGCCGCGTCACCCTGCGAAGGTGATTCGCACCGAGATCGGGTCACTCTCCATCGCGCGCATCGTCAACGCGGTCGCCGACTGCCCGAACTGGCCGCCGCCGCCGAAGCTGCGCGCGCGGGCGCGCACATCGTCATCGGGTTCGAAAGTGGCAGTGCTGACGCGCCATTCGTTGTTCACCCGCACTCGGACGTTCGGGTTCGCGGTGATGTTGTAGGCCCAGCCGGCCCGGCGGCCGTGTTGGGAGATGACCCACAGGTCGTTGCCGTCGATCCGACCGGCCAATGGCACCCGGCGCGGTTCTGACGACTTGCGGCCGATGGTTTCGAGCTCGACCACGAGTGACGAGCGGACGCCAAGGCGGTCCAGCGCCGTTACCAACGGGTTCATCACGATGCGCCCCATGCTTCGCTCGAACTTGAACTTGCGGCGCGCCTTGTCGGCACTCTTCGTTGTCATGGTTAGCGACGATAGTAGAACGATCACTCAAATACAACAGTCGCGGATAAATTCCCCGGTCAGGTGACATGCTCTTGCCATGGGGGGCGTGCCAAAGACGCTGTACGCGCAGGACAGCGGTGTCCATTTCGCGTACCAAGTCCTCGGCGACAACGGGCCCGACCTGCTGTTGGTACCGAGTCCCAACTTCCCCATCGACCTGGTGTGGGACGACGCCGCTGTCGCCGGACACCTTCATCGCCTGGCGTCGTTCAGTCGCTTGATCTTGACCGATCTACTCGGGATCGGAAGCTCCGATTCGGCGCCCGCCGACAATCCTTCGATGCAGGTGTGGACCGACGGCCTCGTTTCAGTGCTCGATGCGGTCGGGAGCGAGCGAGCGTCGGTGTTCTCGATGACTGAGTCGGGGCTGTCTGTGATGTTGTTGGCCGCCACCCATCCTCAGCGGATTCGCTCGCTTGTGCTTTCCAGCCCCTACGCAAACTTTCTTCGCACTCCCGACCAATTATTCGGGCTACCCGAGTCGGAGCTCGCTCGGTTCAACGAGGCCTTCGGTCGCAATGTCGGGACGGGTGCGCTCGTTGACGTGCTGGCGCCGAGTTGGACGAACGACGCCGCCAAGAGGCGTTGGTGGGGCCGCAATGAACGCCTCGCAGGCGGACCCGGGGACTGGGTACGTGCGTTCGACCTGTTCGCGCACACCGACGTCCGCCCCCTGCTCGGCAGTATCCAGGCGCCGACGCTGGTGTTGCGCCGATCCGGCGATCGCCACGTACGCGACGGCCATGCCCAGGACATCGTCGCGCGGATTCCGGATGCTCGACTGGTCGAGTTCGACGGCGAGGACAGCGTGTGGTTCGCCGGTGACGCCGACAGCCTGCTCGACGAGGTGGAAAAATTTCTCACCGGCCAACGCGGTGCGCCACCGTCCAATCGTGTGCTGGCGACGGTGCTGTTTACCGACATCGTCGGATCCACTGAGCGCGCCATCGCTCTGGGCGACGAAGCGTGGACGAAAGCCCTTGTCACCCATGATCGGCTCATCGAGCAGCACGTGACGAGCTGGCGTGGCGAGGTCGTGAAGTTCACCGGCGACGGTGCGCTCGCGACGTTCGACGGGCCGGCGCGCGCGATCGAATGTGCTTGTGCCATCAGCGATGCGGTGGCAGAAATTGGCCTTTCCATCCGCGCCGGACTGCACACCGGAGAAGTTGAGAAATCCGACGGCGACATCCACGGCATCGCAGTCCACGTGGCGGCTCGGATCATGTCGCTGGCCGGGCCCGGTGAAGTGGTGGTGTCCGGCGTCATCCCGCCGCTGGTGCTCGGATCCAGACTCGTCTTCACCGACCGCGGTGAGCACCAATTGAAAGGTGTGCCCGGAGCGTGGCGAGCATTCGTCGTCGACCGTTAGGCGCTGAGGTAGGCCAGGACCGCGAGCACCCGCCGACTCTGTTCGAGGTCGGGCGGCAGCGCCAGCTTGGCGAATATATTGCGCACATGCTTCTCGACTGAGCCGTCGGCGATCACCAAGGTGCGGCCGATATTCACATTGGAACGACCCTCGGCCATCAGTGCGAGCACCTCCCGCTCGCGCGGAGTCAGCTCCTGCAGCGGGTCGTTGCGACGTCGGCGCACCAGCAGCTGGGACACCACCTCCGGGTCGAGCACCATGCCGCCGGAGGCCACCCGGTCCAGCGCGTCGAGAAATTCGGCGACAGCCGAGACCCGGTCTTTCAGGAGATAGCCGACGCCGCCGACCCGGTCGGCCAGCAGGTCATCGGCGTAGGACAACTCGACGTACTGCGACAGCACCAGTACGGGGGAGCCGGGGACGCGCTGACGGGCCTCGACGGCGGCGCGCAAGCCTTCGTCGGTGTGCGACGGCGGCATCCGGACATCCACTACCGAGACGTCCGGAGTGTGGCGCTCGATTGCGTGCACCAGCGAGGGTCCGTCGCCGACCGCCGAGACGACGTCGTGGCCGTTCTCCGTCAAGAGCCGAATCAAGCCCTCCCGCAGCAGGACTGAGTCATCTGCCACCACGATTCTCAGCACGGCAGCTCCACCCTGAGCTCGGTCGGGCCACCCGTAGGGCTGACGACGGTGAGCGCACCGCCGGTGGACAGCACCCGATCGGCGAGCCCACTCAGGCCGTGACCCTTGGCGACGTGCGCACCGCCACTACCGTCGTCGACGATCTGCACCGCCAGCCGCCCAGGCCCGTTGGCAACCGTCACCCAGCAGTTCGTCGCACCGCTGTGCTTGGCGACATTGGTGAGGGCTTCCGAGACGGTGAAGTAGGCGGTGTTCTCGACAGCCGCGTCGAGCCGACCGTGTGGCAGGCCGAGATCGGCGTCGACCACCAACTCGACGGGGACGGTGCACCGGCCGGCGAGTGCGGCCAACGCGCTGGGCAGGCCGCGATCGGCGAGCACCGGTGGCGCGATGCCGCGAGAGAGTGCGCGTAGCTCGTCGAGCGTCTCCCGTGTCTGGTCGACCGCCTCGGCCAGAGTGCCCCGCAGCGCCTCGGGATCACTATCGAGCTGTTGCTGAGCCCGGCCCAGGTCCATCGCCAGACGGACGAGCCTCTGCTGTGGACCGTCGTGCATGTCGCGCTCCAGCTTTCGCAACGCAACCGCTTCCGCGGACACCGCCGCGGCCTTCTGGTCCGTCAGCACGGTGATCGTCTCGCGCATCTCGGCTACCCCGGTCAGCAGAATGCGACTGAACCCGGCCTGGGCCAGCGCGCAGAGGCGCATCACCGCCGGAAGAGTGACCAGACAGACCAGTCCGACGGCAGTTTGAAAGGCGATTCTGGCGAACGCGCTGTCGCCGAGCCCGACCAGCTGGGCGAGCGATTGGTTGTCCGGACCCCTCGGAATGCTCCAATCCCAAGCGACGGTCAAAGTGCCACCGATTGCCACCGCCCACCACGTGACGGCGACGCAGAACGTGAACACCGCGATCGGGAAGAGCAGGAGGGCATGTGCGACATCGAGCCAGCCCTGGGTCTGTGCCAGCGGTGTCGTGACGCGCTTCCAAATACCTTCGCCCGCTTGCGATGTCCGATAGGTCGGCCGGGTCCGCGGCCGACGAAGGATCGCCGGTATGCGAAGTCGTTCGATGTCGGCGAGCAGCCGCGCGATCAGCACGGCCAGGGCAAGCACGGGCAGACCGACGACGACGACCAGCAGGCCGACTCCGGCCGACAGTCCGGTCACGATGATGACGAAGCCGGCGACCGCGAGCGGGAATCCGCTGAGGAGGTAACCGGAATCGCCGGCGAGGCGTCGGAGAAGGCCGTCGCGTTCGGGTTGCGCGGGGGCGGCGGTCATGTCGTTCACACTAGGCACGTGTCAGGGTCGGACACATACGGTGCGCTACCCGGTCGACGGTGGGGCTGTCCCCACCATCGGCCGAGCTCAGTCGTCGGATGGCTCTGATCGAACTCCAGCCCACCGGTCGAAACTTAGGGAAGGCTACCGTAAGATCCGTAGTTTGAGGCGATGCGCGGCATCAAGGCATAGCCCAGTAGGAGGTCAAGAAGTGCGCATCGTGTTCTTCGGGTATCAGACCTGGGGTTATAGGACCCTACAGGCGTTGATCGATCTGAATCAGGACGTATTGCTTGCCGTCACCCACCCGGCCAGCGAAGAGTCCTACAAGGCAATTTGGTCGGCGCCGGTCGAGGAACTCGCTCGTCAGCACGGCATCCCGGTGCATTTCACGGAGCGGGTGGACGCCGAAACCATCGATTTGGTCAGTCGTGCCCGGCCCGACGTCATCGTGGTCAACAGTTGGTACAACAAGATGCCCGCGGAGCTCTATGGCATCCCGCCGCACGGGACTTTGAACTTCCACGATTCGCTGCTACCGAAGTTGACCGGCTTTTCTCCAGTCTTGTGGTCCCTGATCAGCGGCGAGTCCGAATTCGGCTTGACCGTCCACCGAATGGACGAGGGTTTGGACACGGGAGACATCCTTGTCCAGCATTCGTTGCCGATCGGTCCCAACGACACCGGGACCGAGTTGGTCCTGCGCGGGATGGACCTCATTCCTGGTGCTCTCGCCGAGGCGCTGCGGTTGTTGGAATCTGGCACAGCTGTATGGCGACCGCAGAACAAGGCCGAACGGACGTACTTTCACAAGCGTTCGGAGCGCGACAGCTTGATCGACTGGAACTGGCCCGCTGAGGATGTCGAGAGATTCGTGCGGGCACTGTCCGATCCCTATCCGCGTGCGTTCACCTTCTACCGAGGGAAGCAGATCGAGGTCATCGATGCGCACCTCTCCGAAGCACGCTATGGCGGCACGGCAGGCAGGGTCATAGTGCAGGAGGGCGGCGGCGCTGTGGTCTGCGGGCCAAATGCGTACCGGGGCGACAACCGCGGGTTGGTGATCACCCGCCTTCGTTGCGCCGACGGAGTCGAGTACAGCGCGGAAAAGTACTTTCGGCGCGGGGGTTATCTGACCGACCAGCCCTAGCTCGATCGGCAGAACCGCCGCGCGTCGGAAAAGCCTGTCACTCAACCGAACACATCAAGAGGATTTCGACCATGCTGACCAGCAGTATCGCGGTTGCCGTCGTGGTCCAACTCTCGGTACCGCGCCCGGCCAGGAAAAAAATTGCAGCACGATCTGTTTGATACACAAGTGCGCCGTGAACGGGCCCAAGAGTCCTGGGCTTTTCCGGGACCGACCGCCGGTTCACCTTGTGCGCTAACTCAACTCGGCATATTCAATATTTTGGCCTCGATGTTGCGGCCAGAATTGGGGGTTCGTTGTCATCATGCTCAATTACGGTAACCAACCGGACACGCTGGGACCGTTAACCGCCGCTCAGCGGTCAATATGGGCAGCCCAACAGCTCCGGCCCGAAGTTCCTTACAACTTCGCAGGGTTTCTCGCGATCGATCACGAGGTCGACGCCGACAGGTTGATGGACGCGTGCGAAGCCGCGGCCGCTCGGTTCGGTACACCCTGTGCGCGGGTGTCGCTCGTTGACGGCGAGCCCGTCTTCGTCGTCGACCGATCTTTTCCGCAGACCATGCTTTGCATCGATCTGCGCGCCGAGGGTGACCCCGTTGAAGCTGCTCGCGACTGGATGGATCTCGACTATCGCCAGCCGATCGATCTGGTCAACGATCGACTGACCAACTTCGCGCTGCTGCGCATCGCCGACGATATGTCGTACTTCTACCTGCGCACGCACCACGTGCTCGTGGACGGGTTCGGCACGAACAACTTGATTCGACACATCGCGGCAGTCTATTCAGGAACAGTCGCCCCCACCACCGAAGTCGATTTCTCCGAGTTCGCGCTGATCCGCGACGCGGATCGAAAGTATCAAGAGTCTTCGCGCAGTCATGCCGACGCCGAATACTGGAAGACGGTCGTTCGCGGGCCACTCGAGGTTACCGACCTGGCCGGGACGGGGAGGACGGTGGCGCCACGCCATCCGCTGGTGCGCGAACTGATGTGCGCTCATCTATCGCCGGAGAGCGAGAACAACCAATTCGATGTCGCGAGAGTTGTCGCGACCTTGGCATCCTTTATTGCGAAAACAGCCGGGCGCGAGAATATTTCATTGTCGCTGCCGGTTTCGGCGCGGACCACCGCCACGCTGAAGAAATGTGCAGGCATGGTTTCGAATCTGGTGCCCTTGCTCATCCATGTCGACCGCGAGGACACCGTCGGCGCACTGACCGATCAGGTCGCCAAAGCGGTGGTTGGTGCGCTGCGGCACCAACAGTTCCGGCGCTGGCCAGATCTCGTTACCGATACCACGCCACTCGACATGAATATCGAGTTCGGCCAGGTGATCAACGTGCTCGACTTCGCGACAGCGATTCACTTCGGGCCTTCGGAAGGTGTAGTCAACGTGTTGACCACCTTCCCGATCCAGGACATCGCCATCAATATCTATCCGCGGCTGGGCGGCGGCGCTCCGCGAGTTCAATTCGCGTGGAATCCCGAGCGGTACACGACCGACGAGATCGGCAGGCACATAACCCGTTTGGAGTTGCTCCTCGATCGCGTCCTGGCCGCGGATGCCTCTGTGATGGTCGGGGATGTGTCGTTGCTGGATCGCAGTGAGCGCGATCTGGTGTTGTCGCAGTGGTCCGGTGTTGACGTGGCGGCGCCGGTGGGGGTGGTGTCGGAGGTATTGGCTGTAGCGGTGGCCGCCGATCCGGATGCGGTGGCGGTGGTCGACGGTGGCCGAGTGTTGTCGTATCGCGAGCTTGATGAGTTCTCGACGCGGTTGGCGCGGGTGTTGATCGAGGAGGGGGTCGGTCCCGGGCGCGCGGTGGGCGTGGCGCTGGATCGGTCTGCAGAGTTGGTGGTGGCCTGGTGGGCGGTCGTCAAGGCCGGCGGGGTTTATGTGCCGGTGGATCGGGCTCATCCGGTGAAACGTATCGCCACGGTGTTGGACACCGCAGGCTCGGTGTGTGTGCTTACCGCCGGCACCGACGCGGTGGCCGGGGCCGATGCGCTGCTGCTGCTGCGCGTCGATGCGCTGGATCTGTCGGGGCGCAGCACCGAGCCGATCACCGATGCGGAGCGGTTGGCGCCGGTGGGTGTGGATGACACCGCGTACGTGATCTTCACGTCGGGTTCCACCGGTACCCCCAAGGGAGTGGCGGTCA
The DNA here is from genome assembly GCF_000243415.2 of Mycolicibacterium tusciae JS617. The sequence continues at coordinate 3,380,553 of NZ_KI912270.1, read as the reverse complement.
GTCACGCCGGGTTGTTGGGAGTGGCTGCGGCTCAACGTGAAACGTTCGGGTTGGACGGTGGGTCGCGGGTTTTGATGGTGGCCTCGCCGATCTTCGACGCGTCGGTGTTTGAGGTGTTGTGGGCCGCGGGGTCGGGTGCGGCGTTGGTGGTGGCGCCGCGCGATGTGTACGCCGGGGCGGCGTTGACCGCGTTGCTGGCAGAGCAGCGGGTCGATGCGGCGGTTCTGACTCCGACGGTGTTGTCGTCTCTGGATTCTGCCGCGCTGGGCGGGGTAAAGACGCTGCTGGCCGCGGCGGAGGCCTGTCCGGCGGGGTTGGTGAACCGGTGGGCGCCGGGACGTCGGATGTTCAACGGCTACGGGCCTACCGAAACCACGATATGGGCCACCTGCACTCCTGCCGTGGGTGTGGGACAGCCGCTGGGGATCGGGACCCCGATCGCGGGGGTGGGTGCGTTGGTGCTCGACGCCTGGTTGAACCCGGCCCCGGTGGGGGTGGTGGGGGAGTTGCATCTGACCGGTCCGGCGGTGGCACACGGTTATCTGGGTCGGGCGGGGTTGACGGGGTCGCGGTTTGTGGCGTGTCCGTTCGGGGTGTCCGGTCAACGGATGTATCGCACTGGGGATTTGGTGCGCTGGGGTGCTGATGGGCAGTTGCAGTATCTGGGGCGTGCTGATGAGCAGGTCAAGATCCGCGGGTATCGCATCGAACTGGGCGAGGTGCAGGCTGCGTTGGCCGCGCTGCAGGGGGTTAGCGCGGCGGTGGTGATCGTGCGGGAGGACCGCCCCGGTGATAAGCGGTTGGTGGGGTATCTCACCGGCACTGCTGATCCCGTCGAGATCCGCGCGCGGCTAGGTGAGCGGTTGCCGGCCTTTATGGTTCCCGCGGCGGTGGTGGTGATCGATGCGTTGCCGTTGACTGCCAACGGCAAGCTCGATACTCGGGCGCTGCCGGCCCCGCAGTATCAGGAAAGTCCTTATCGCGCCCCGGGTTCGGCGGTCGAGGAGGTCTTGGCCGGCATCTACGCTCAGGTACTCGGGTTGGCCCGGGTCGGAGTCGATGACTCCTTCTTCGACTTCGGCGGAGACTCATTATCAGCGATGCGCCTGATCGCGGCAATCAACACCACCCTCGACGCCGATGTTTCGGTGCGCGCGGTGTTCGAGGCGCCCACGGTGGCCCAGTTGGCTCCGCGCATCGGGGTGGGTTCGGGTCAGCTGCCGCGGTTGGTGGCTGGCGAGCGGCCCGCCGCGATTCCGCTGTCGTATGCCCAGCAGCGCTTGTGGTTCCTGGATCAGCTGCAAGGTCCCTCGCCGGTGTACAACATCGCCGCGGCGTTGCGGTTGGACGGTCGCCTGGACGCCGACGCGTTAGGGGCGGCGCTGGTTGATGTGGTGGGTCGGCAGGAAGCGCTGCGCACCGTATTCGCCGACAGCGATGGTGTGCCGTATCAGGAGGTGGTGGCGCCCGAGCGGGCGGACTTCGGCTGGGAGGTTGTCGATGCCACCGCCTGGCCGGCGAACCGTTTAGAGCAAGCCGTCGACGCTGCGGTGCGTCACACGTTCGAATTGTCGACGCAAATTCCGATGCGGGCCAAGCTGTTTCGTGTCAGCGAGGATGAGCACGTGCTGGCGGTGGTGGTGCACCATATCGCCGCCGACGGCTGGTCGCTGACCCCACTGGTGGCCGATCTGAAGTTGGCCTATTCCAGCCGGTGTGCCGGCCGCGCCCCCGGTTGGGAACCGTTGGCGGTGCAGTACGTCGACTACACACTGTGGCAGCGCACCCAGTTGGGAGATCTCGACGACCCGGACAGCCGCATCGCCGCGCAGCTCGCCTACTGGGAAAAGGTCCTCGCCGGACTGCCCGAACGCCTGCAGCTGCCCACCGATCGGGCCTACCCGTCGGTGGCCGACTACAGCGGCGCCAGTGTGGCCGTCGAGTGGCCGGCCGATCTACACCAGCAGATAACCCGAGTGGCCCGCGAGCATGACGTCACGAGCTTCATGGTGGTGCAGGCCGCCCTGGCAATGCTGTTGTCGCAGCTGAGCGCCAGCACCGATGTCGCAGTCGGATTCCCCGTCGCCGGGCGCAACGACCGGGCCCTCGATGAGGTGGTCGGGTTCTTCGTCAACACATTGGTGTTGCGCATCGACGCGAGCGGTGACCCCACCGTCGCGCAGGTGCTGGCCCAGGTGCGCCAACGCAGCCTGAGCGCCTACGAGCACCAAGATGTGCCCTTCGAGGTGCTGGTGGAACGGCTCAACCCGAACCGCAGTCTGACCCATCACCCTTTGGTGCAGGTGGCGTTGGCTTGGCAGAACTTCACCGGCCTCAACCACGGCGCCTCCCCAGAGCTGAGTTTGGGCGAGGTGCAGGCTAGCACGCTGCCGGTCGAAACCCGTACTGCCCGAATGGATGTGATGTTCTCGCTGGCTGAACGATTCAGTGACGATGGTGTGCTGGCCGGGATCTGCGGTGCGGTGGAGTTCCGTACTGATGTGTTTGATGCCGCGACCATCGAGGCGTTGGTTGATCGGTTGCAGCGGGTGTTGGTGGCGATGGTTGGTGATCCGTTGCGGCGGTTGTCGGCGGTCGATGTGGTTGATGTTGGTGAGCATGCGCGTTTGGATCTGATTGGTAATCGGGCGGTGTTGGCTGAGCCTGTGCCTGTGGGGGTGTCGATTCCGGAGTTGTTCGCTGCGCAGGTGGCTCGTACTCCTGAGGCGGTGGCTGTTAGTTGTTTGGGGCGGTCGTGGACGTATCGGGAGTTGGACGAGAACGCTAATCGGTTGGCGCACTTTGGCCTGCTCCGCGCTTTTAGGACTGCGGATTTCGCGGCTCTTCGATTTTAATGGGGCAGTTGTGATTTCGCTCTCGTAGGGCGTGTCGCTGCATGGGGAGGCCCTTGGTCTTCCGAAGTCTGAAAGTTGCGAAGCATTCAGGCTGACGAAGGGAACCAAGGGCCGTGTCCGACGGTACGACATTGTTGTTTGGGCTGCCAGGAGTGCGGGTTGAGCGTGTCGAGCGCTGGGCCGACGGGACGCGAGTAGTGCACGCGGTGACCGCGAGCGAGTCCGCGGCGGCGTGCCCGTCGTGTGGGGTGTTGTCCACCTCGGTGAAGGCCCGAGTCGCCACCGCACCGAAGGATATCCCCTACGGTGAAGCGCGAATCATGCTGCGGTGGCACAAGACCCGGTGGCGTTGCCGGGAGGACTACTGTGAACGCGGGTCCTTCACCGAGTCCATCGCGCAGGTGCCGGCGCGGGCCCGCACAACTCTGCGGTTGCGCACTCAGGTCGGTGCGGCGATCGGGGATGCGGCCCGTTCTGTGGCCGAGGTCGCAAACAGCCACGGCGTGTCGTGGCCGACCGCGCACCGCGCGTTCGTCGCCCACGCCGAGTCGCTGCTAGTCGAACCGCAGCCCACCGCGGTGCTGGGCATCGATGAGACCCGCCGCGGAAAGCCCAGGTGGGAACACTGCGCGGTGACGCAGGGGTGGGTGCGGGTGGACCCGTGGGACACCGGGTTCGTCGACCTGGCCGGCGATCAGGGCCTGCTGGGGCAACGGGAAGGCCGCACCGGCGCAGCGGTCATCGACTGGCTCTCTGAGCGCACCGAAGCCTTCCGCGCGGGCGTGGCCTACGTGGCCATCGACCCGGCCGCGGTCTACGCGACAGCGATCCGCACACCCGGCTTGTTGCCCAACGCGACGATCGTGGTCGATCACTTCCACCTGGTGAAGCTCGGCAACGACGCGGTGACCAAGGTGCGTCAACGGGTCACCTGGGATCTACGTGAGCGTCGTGGTCGCAAGATCGACCCGGAATGGGCCAACCGGCGACGGTTGCTGCGCGCTCGGGAACGCCTGTCGGGCAAGAGTTTCGCCAAAATGTGGAACGCCCTCATCGCCGCTGACGACACCGGTCAGATCCTTTCAGCGTGGATCGCCAAGGAAGAACTGCGCACCCTGCTGTCCACCGTGCGCGTCGGCGGCGACCCGCACCTGACCCGGCACCGCCTGCACCGGTTCCTGTCCTGGTGCATCGATTCGCAGATCCCGGAGCTGCTGACCCTGGCCACCACCGTGGACACCTGGTGGCCCGAGATCAACGCCTTCATCGCCACCGGCATCACCAACGCCGGCACCGAGGGCTACAACCGGCTCGTCAAGCAGGTCAAACGCACAGCGTGCGGGTTCAGAAACACAGAAAACTCGGCCCGCCGGATACGCTTCCACTGCACCCGCAAACAGCGGGCCGCAACCCAGACATCATGCTGATTGCCCGCTCAAAATCGAAGAGCCGATTTCGCGGGAATTATGCCGCGAGCTGTGAATTCATGTATTCGATGCGGACTTCATGCGGCGTGCGGTAGCCCAACGCGGAGTGAAGTCTGCGCCGATTATAGAACAGTTCGATATAGCGGGCAATATCAGCTCTTGCTTTCTTCCGCGTCGGATACACCATGTGGTGCACACGTTCATTTTTCAGGGCTGCAAAGAATGATTCTGCGAGCGCGTTATCCCAACATATTCCGGTCCGCCCCAGCGAGGCTCTCATATCAAGGTCGGCGATTTTAATGGCGTAATCGGTCGAGGTGTATTGCGTCCCGCGGTCGGTGTGCATAATGCATCCCGGTTCCAGGGCGTGGTTGCGGGCAGCCATCTCCAGGGCGCCGGTGACCAGCTCGGTACACATGTGATCGGCCATCGCGTAACCGATCACTTCTTTGTTGAAGCAGTCGATCACGGTCGCCAATACAGCCACCCAGCCCAGGTCCGGATATAGGTGATGTCACCGACCAGCTTCACCCCGGGCCGATCCGCGGTGAAGTCACGGGCCACCAGATCAGGCACCGCGGTGGCGGACTCGCCGGCGATAGTGGTCCGCTTGTAAGGTTTCGGTTGCAGTGCAACGAGATTCAACTCGCGCATCAGTGTGCGCACCAACTCTGGGCCTACCCGTTCACCGGCGCGGACCAACTCGGCGTGGATGCGCCGATACCCGTACACGGCGCCGAAAGACGTGAACAGTGCGGCGATCTTGAGCTTGAGTTCCTCGCGGCGGCACATCGCCGCACTCGCCGGCCGGCCCCACCACTCGTAGAACCCCGATTTCGACACCCCCAGCCATTTCAGCATCTGCACGATCGTGGGAGCCATGCCCGCAAAGGTGGCACCGTCAGCGTGCTCCGCGGCGATGAACGCGTATTTCTGGCTCACCGTGGCTCCTTCGCGAAGTACGCTGCTGCTTTTTTTAAGAAGGCGAGTTCCATCGCCATTTCTCGGTTCTCGCGTTCCAATTCACGCAGCCGAGCACGTTCAGATAATTCCAGCGGCGGCTCGTCGGTGGCATGCGTTTCTCGATACTTCCGAACCCAGTTGCCGACAGTGGTATCACTGAGCCCGTGTTCGCGCGCGACCTCGGCGATGGACTTCTGCCCGTCCACCACCAGTCGGGCCGTTTCCTCCCGAAACTCCGGTGAGAACTTCTGATATTTCTTCGCCAATGCCGTTCATCCTTTCCAGTCGGACCCTATTTGGTCCGCAGTCCGGAGAACAGAGGGCACGCCAGGGCGGTGTTGGCTGAGCCTGTGCCTGTGGGGGTGTCGATTCCGGAGTTGTTCGCTGCGCAGGTGGCTCGTACTCCTGAGGCGGTGGCTGTTAGTTGTTTGGGGCGGTCGTGGACGTATCGGGAGTTGGACGAGAACGCTAATCGGTTGGCGCACTTGTTGGTTGGGTATGGGGCGGGTCCTGGCCAGTGTGTGGCGTTGCTGTTTTCGCGGTCGGCGGAGGCGATCGTCGCGATTTTGGCTGTGCTCAAGTCGGGGGCGGCGTATTTGCCGATGGATCCGGTGGTGCCTGATGCGCGGATCGAGTTCATGATGGGTGATGCTGCGCCGGTGGTGGCGGTCAGTACTGCCGAACTGGCGTCGCGGTTTGACGGGTATCCGGTGGTGGTCGTCGATGTGGCTGATGAAGCCGTTGGCGCGCAGCCGGTTACGGGGTTGCCGGTGCCAGCCGGCGACGATATCGCCCACATCGTCTACACCTCGGGCACCACCGGTGTTCCCAAGGGGGTGGGGACCACTCATCACAATGTGACCCAGTGGCTGGCGTTGTTGCATGTGGGGATGCCTTCGGGGCCAGGTCAGGTGTGGTCGCAGTGGTATTCGTATGCGTTTGACGCCTCGGTCGAAGAGATCTGGGGTGCGTTGTTGCATGGGTCTCGGCTGTTGGTGGTGCCCGAAGAGGTGGCCTCGGTGTCCGAGGATTTGCAGGCGTTGCTGGTCGAGGAACAAGTCAGTGTGTTGCACCAGACTCCCTCGGCGCTCTCGGCGTTGTCGCCGCAGGTGTTGGAGGCCACGGCGTTGGTGGTGGCGGCGGAGGCCTGTTCGGCGGAGTTGGTGGATCGGTGGGCGCCGGGGCGGTTGATGACCAACGCTTATGGGCCGACCGAGACGACGATGTGTGTGACGGTCAGTGCGCCGTTGGCGCCGGGTTCGGGGACACCGTCGATCGGCGCGCCGGTGCCGGGGGCGGCGTTGTTTGTTTTGGATGGGTGGTTGCGGCCGGTGCCGGTCGGGGTGGTCGGTGAACTGTATGCCGCCGGTCATGGGTTGGGGGTCGGTTATCTGGGTCGGGCGGGGTTGACGGGGTCGCGGTTTGTGGCGTGTCCGTTCGGGGTGTCCGGTCAACGGATGTATCGCACTGGGGATTTGGTGCGCTGGGGTGCTGATGGGCAGTTGCAGTATCTGGGGCGTGCTGATGAGCAGGTCAAGATCCGCGGGTATCGCATCGAACTGGGCGAGGTGCAGGCTGCGTTGGCCGCGCTGCAGGGGGTTAGCGCGGCGGTGGTGATCGTGCGGGAGGACCGCCCCGGTGATAAGCGGTTGGTGGGGTATCTCACCGGCACTGCTGATCCCGTCGAGATCCGCGCGCGGCTAGGTGAGCGGTTGCCGGCCTATATGGTTCCCGCGGCGGTGGTGGTGATCGATGCGTTGCCGTTGACTGCCAACGGCAAGCTCGATACTCGGGCGCTGCCGGCCCCGCAGTATCAGGAAAGTCCTTATCGCGCCCCGGGTTCGGCGGTCGAGGAGGTCTTGGCCGGCATCTACGCTCAGGTACTCGGGTTGGCCCGGGTCGGAGTCGATGACTCCTTCTTCGACCTCGGCGGAGACTCACTATCAGCGATGCGCCTGATCGCGGCAATCAACAAATCCCTGAACACCCACCTCAACGTGCGCACTCTGTTCACCGCACCCACCATCGCGCAGATCGCGCCGCGTCTCCGGACGGAAGTCGGTGGGCTCGAGCCGCTTGTGGCTGGTGAGCGTCCTGCGGTGATTCCGTTGTCGTTTGGTCAAGGGCGGTTGTGGTTCCTTGAGCAGTTGCAGGGCCCCTCGCCGGTTTTCAACATGGCGGTGGCGTTGCGTATGCGTGGGCGGCTTGACGTCGACGCGCTGTCTGCGGCGTTGGCCGATGTGGTGGGCCGCCACGAATCGCTGCGCACCATATTCCCCGACAGCGATGGTGTGCCGTATCAGGAGGTGGTGGCGCCCGAGCGGGCGGACTTCGGCTGGGAGGTTGTCGATGCCATCGCATGGCCGCAGGATCAGTTGGCTGAGGCGATCGGAGTCGCTGCGCGCCACACCTTTGATTTGGCGACCGAAATCCCTTTGCGGGCATGGCTCTTCAGCGTTGCTGAGGATGAGCATGTGTTGGCGGCTGTGGTGCACCATATCGCCGCTGATGGCTGGTCGCTGACCCCGCTGGTGGCTGATCTAAGCGTGGCTTATGCCGGCCGGTGTAGGGGGCGGGCCCCCGGTTGGGATTCATTGCCGGTGCAGTACGCCGATTACGCATTGTGGCAACGGACCCAGTTCGGTGATCTCGATGACAGCGAAAGTCCGATCGGCGTCCAGTTGGCCTATTGGCAGCAGACTCTGGCGGGGATGCCCGAGCGGCTGGTGTTGCCGACTGATCGGCCCTATCCGCAGGTTGCCGGTTACGGTGGGGCCACTGTGGCCGTGGATTGGCCGGCCGAGTTGCAGCAGCGGATACGCGCGGTGGCTCGTGAGCACAACGCGACCAGCTTTATGGTGGTGCAGGCCGCCCTGGCGGTGTTGCTGTCCAAGATCAGCGCCTGTGCTGATGTGGCGGTGGGTTTCGCGGTCGCCGGTCGGAGCGACCTGGCCCTCGAAGAGCTGGTGGGTTTCTTCGTCAACACCTTGGTGCTGCGCGTTGACGTCGGCGGCGATCCCACTGTCGGTGATCTGTTGGCCCAGGTCCGGGCCCGCAGCCTGGAGGGCCTCGATCACCAGGACGTGCCCTTTGAGCTGCTGGTGGAACGGCTCAACCCAATTCGATCGTTGAGTCACCACCCGCTGGTCCAGGTGGGATTGACCTGGCAGAACCTTGCGGGGCACCACGCGCCCGCTTCGATGTTGGATCTTGGGGATCTGCAGATTGCCCCGATGCCGTTGCAGGCCAAGGCCGCCCGCATGGACCTGACATTTTCGCTGGGTGAGCGTTGGACTGACGATGGTGTGCTGGCCGGGATCTGCGGTGCGGTGGAGTTCCGTACTGATGTGTTTGATGCCGCGACCATCGAGGCGTGGCCTGCTCCGCGCTTTTAGGACTGCGGATTTCGCGGGAATTATGCCGCGAGCTGTGAATTCATGTATTCGATGCGGACTTCATGCGGCGTGCGGTAGCCCAACGCGGAGTGAAGTCTGCGCCGATTATAGAACAGTTCGATATAGCGGGCAATATCAGCTCTTGCTTTCTTCCGCGTCGGATACACCATGTGGTGCACACGTTCATTTTTCAGGGCTGCAAAGAATGATTCTGCGAGCGCGTTATCCCAACATATTCCGGTCCGCCCCAGCGAGGCTCTCATATCAAGGTCGGCGATTTTAATGGCGTAATCGGTCGAGGTGTATTGCGTCCCGCGGTCGGTGTGCATAATGCATCCCGGTTCCAGGGCGTGGTTGCGGGCAGCCATCTCCAGGGCGCCGGTGACCAGCTCGGTACGCATGTGATCGGCCATCGCGTAACCGATCACTTCTTTGTTGAAGCAGTCGATCACGGTCGCCAAATACAGCCACCCAGCCCAGGTCCGGATATAGGTGATGTCACCGACCAGCTTCACCCCGGGCCGATCCGCGGTGAAGTCACGGGCCACCAGATCAGGCACCGCGGTGGCGGACTCGCCGGCGATAGTGGTCCGCTTGTAAGGTTTCGGTTGCAGTGCAACGAGATTCAACTCGCGCATCAGTGTGCGCACCAACTCTGGGCCTACCCGTTCACCGGCGCGGACCAACTCGGCGTGGATGCGCCGATACCCGTACACGGCGCCGAAAGACGTGAACAGTGCGGCGATCTTGAGCTTGAGTTCCTCGCGGCGGCACATCGCCGCACTCGCCGGCCGGCCCCACCACTCGTAGAACCCCGATTTCGACACCCCCAGCCATTTCAGCATCTGCACGATCGTGGGAGCCATGCCCGCAAAGGTGGCACCGTCAGCGTGCTCCGCGGCGATGAACGCGTATTTCTGGCTCACCGTGGCTCCTTCGCGAAGTACGCTGCTGCTTTTTTTAAGAAGGTCGAGTTCCATCGCCATTTCTCGGTTCTCGCGTTCCAATTCACGCAGCCGAGCACGTTCAGATAATTCCAGCGGCGGCTCGTCGGTGGCATGCGTTTCTCGATACTTCCGAACCCAGTTGCCGACAGTGGTATCACTGAGCCCGTGTTCGCGCGCGACCTCGGCGATGGACTTCTGCCCGTCCACCACCAGTCGGGCCGTTTCCTCCCGAAACTCCGGTGAGAACTTCTGATATTTCTTCGCCAATGCCGTTCATCCTTTCCAGTCGGACCCTATTTGGTCCGCAGTCCGGAGAACAGAGGGCACGCCAGCGTTGGTTGATCGGTTGCAGCGGGTGTTGGTGGCGATGGTTGGTGATCCGTTGCGGCGGTTGTCGGCGGTCGATGTGGTTGATGTTGGTGAGCATGCGCGTTTGGATCTGATTGGTAATCGGGCGGTGTTGGCTGAGCCTGTGCCTGTGGGGGTGTCGATTCCGGAGTTGTTCGCTGCGCAGGTGGCTCGTACTCCTGAGGCGGTGGCTGTTAGTTGTTTGGGGCGGTCGTGGACGTATCGGGAGTTGGACGAGAACGCTAATCGGTTGGCGCACTTGTTGGTTGGGTATGGGGCGGGTCCTGGCCAGTGTGTGGCGTTTGCTGTTTTCGCGGTCGGCGGAGGCGATCGTCGCGATTTTGGCTGTGCTCAAGTCGGGGGCGGCGTATTTGCCGATGGATCCGGTGGTGCCTGATGCGCGGATCGAGTTCATGATGGGTGATGCTGCGCCGGTGGTGGCGGTCAGTACTGCCGAACTGGCGTCGCGGTTTGACGGGTATCCGGTGGTGGTCGTCGATGTGGCTGATGAAGCCGTTGGCGCGCAGCCGGTTACGGGGTTGCCGGTGCCAGCCGGCGACGATATCGCCCACATCGTCTACACCTCGGGCACCACCGGTGTTCCCAAGGGGGTGGGGACCACTCATCACAATGTGACCCAGTGGCTGGCGTTGTTGCATGTGGGGATGCCTTCGGGGCCAGGTCAGGTGTGGTCGCAGTGGTATTCGTATGCGTTTGACGCCTCGGTCGAAGAGATCTGGGGTGCGTTGTTGCATGGGTCTCGGCTGTTGGTGGTGCCCGAAGAGGTGGCCTCGGTGTCCGAGGATTTGCAGGCGTTGCTGGTCGAGGAACAAGTCAGTGTGTTGCACCAGACTCCCTCGGCGCTCTCGGCGTTGTCGCCGCAGGTGTTGGAGGCCACGGCGTTGGTGGTGGCGGCGGAGGCCTGTTCGGCGGAGTTGGTGGATCGGTGGGCGCCGGGGCGGTTGATGACCAACGCTTATGGGCCGACCGAGACGACGATGTGTGTGACGGTCAGTGCGCCGTTGGCGCCGGGTTCGGGGACACCGTCGATCGGCGCGCCGGTGCCGGGGGCGGCGTTGTTTGTTTTGGATGGGTGGTTGCGGCCGGTGCCGGTCGGGGTGGTCGGTGAACTGTATGCCGCCGGTCATGGGTTGGGGGTCGGTTATCTGGGTCGGGCGGGGTTGACGGGGTCGCGGTTTGTGGCGTGTCCGTTCGGGGTGTCCGGTCAACGGATGTATCGCACTGGGGATTTGGTGCGCTGGGGTGCTGATGGGCAGTTGCAGTATCTGGGGCGTGCTGATGAGCAGGTCAAGATCCGCGGGTATCGCATCGAACTGGGCGAGGTGCAGGCTGCGTTGGCCGCGCTGCAGGGGGTTAGCGCGGCGGTGGTGATCGTGCGGGAGGACCGCCCCGGTGATAAGCGGTTGGTGGGGTATCTCACCGGCACTGCTGATCCCGTCGAGATCCGCGCGCGGCTAGGTGAGCGGTTGCCGGCCTATATGGTTCCCGCGGCGGTGGTGGTGATCGATGCGTTGCCGTTGACTGCCAACGGCAAGCTCGATACTCGGGCGCTGCCGGCCCCGCAGTATCAGGAAAGTCCTTATCGCGCCCCGGGTTCGGCGGTCGAGGAGGTCTTGGCCGGCATCTACGCTCAGGTACTCGGGTTGGCCCGGGTCGGAGTCGATGACTCCTTCTTCGACCTCGGCGGAGACTCACTATCAGCGATGCGCCTGATCGCGGCAATCAACAAATCCCTGAACACCCACCTCAACGTGCGCACTCTGTTCACCGCACCCACCATCGCGCAATTGAGCCAACAGCTGCACAACTACGTCACCGACCCGCGCTTTGTGGCAGTCCACGGTTCCCACGCCACCGAGGTGCGCGCTGCTGACCTCACATTGGACAAATTCCTCGATACGCCCACGCTGAACGCCGCCCGGACACTGCCGGCTCCCAGGCCTGAGGTGCGGACGGTCCTGTTGACCGGGGCGACCGGCTTCCTCGGGCGTTATGGCTGTGTCAACTCAAAGTGGCCCCGGAGTGACGGAGATATTTGGCCCCACCCCGGGGATGATGTGTCGAGGCGCTCGGTGTGGGGGTCATCAGGGTTGGTCGCTGTTGTAGGGCCATCTGCCGTCGGCGATTGGTGATTCGGGGTCGAACCGCAGGTGTGCTTCGTCGGGGTTGGTGCCGAGTGCTTGGGCGATCTGGATCCAGGTGTGGCCGTTGTGGCGGGCGTCGTGGACGAGTTGGGGTAGGCATCGTTGGGCCTGTTCGATGAGGCTGGCGAGCAATGCGATGGTGGTGACGTCGTCGCAGAGGTTGACTCGACGGCGCTGCGCGAGCGCGGCGACGGCGTCGTCGATGAGGTCGAAGGTGTCGTCTGCGCTGTGCGGGGCCGGCTCGGTGGTCATGGTGTGTCCTTGGAGTTGGCGTGATGGTGGCGGCTGTGGGCGAGCCGGTAGGATTCGGTGCCGGTCTCGATGATGTTGGCGCCGAAGGTGATTCGGTCGACGATCGCGGCGCAGAGGCGGGGGTCGGTGAAGGTTTTGGTCCAGCCGGAGAAGGCCTCGTTGGAGGCGATCGCCACGCTGTTCTTCTCCTCGCGCTCGGTGAGAACCTGGAAGAGCAGCTCGGCGCCGCGGCGGTCGAGTTCCAGGTAGCCCAGTTCGTCGATGCAGAGCAGGTCCACGCGGCCGTAGCGGGCGATGGTCTTGCTCAGCTGGCGGTCGTCGGCGGCTTCGGCGAGTTCGTTGACGAGTTTGGCGGCGAGCGTGTAGCGGACCCGGAACCCGGCCTCGGCGGCGGCGGTGCCCAGCCCGATCAGCAGATGGCTTTTGCCGGTGCCGGAGTCGCCGATCAGACACAACGGCTGCCCGGCGCGGATCCAGCCGCAGGAGGACAGGGTGTGGATGGTGGCGGGGTTGATGTTGGGGTTGGCGTCGTAGTCGAAGTCGGCCAGCGACTTGGCCCGGGGAAAGCCGGCCTCCTTGATCCGTCGGACGGTGCGCCGCTGATCGCGGTCCTCGCACTCGGCCATCAGCAGCTCGGCGAGGAAGCCCCGGTAGGTGAGCTGGTCGCGTTCGGCGGCGGCGGCGATGGGGCCGAACTGGGTGCGCATGGTGGGCAGCCGCAGCGACCGGCAGGCTTGGTCAATGGCGGCGTCGGCGGCCTGTTCGGTCATCGAACGGCGGCGGGTCTTGGTGCCGGTCATAACGCGGTTCCCTTGTGCTGCTTGACTTTCGCGGATTCGGAGCTCGCGCGGCGCCGCGGCAGCAGTTCGTCGTAGGCGCTCACCGACGGCGGTGGGCGGTGATCGGCGGGCAGCCCGGCGATCACCGCGGCCGGGTCGGCCAGGCGCCGCTGGGTCAGGCTCACCACCGGCTCACCAGCCCAGGGCGTCGGTCTCGGCGCGGGAACGGTGCCGTCGCGGGATCGGTCGGCGGCCTTGCGGGCCTCCACCGCGACCACGTCGGCGCTGCTGGCCCCGACCGTGCCCGCAGCGATGAGCCCGGCGACCACGTCGGCATGGTGCATGTGGCGGTGCAGCAACAGCACCTCGATCAACGCGCGGGTGCCGGCGGAATCGCCGAGCCGGGCGCGCGCGGCCGCCCAGAACGCGTCGTGCGCGGCGGTGAACCCGCCGCACTGGCGGGCTTGGGCCAGCGCGGTCGAGCCCGGCAGCGCGCCGGGTTTGCGGGCCAGCACCTCCAGGTAGTGATCCAGCAGCAGCACCGAGCCGCCCTTGGTGGTGCACCGCTGGTGGCGGGCGATCTGGGCGCGCCGTCGAAGATCAGCAACTCGCTGGCGCGCAGCAGCACCCGCACCCGCCGCCCGATCAACCGCACCGGCACGGAGTAACGGCAGGTACGCACGGTCGCCTGGGCGTAGCGGTCGACGCGTGCGGTCAGTGTCAGGCCCGGCTCGAACGGCTCGACCGGCAGCGGCCGCAGCAGCGGCTGCTCAGTCGCGAAATCCTGCCCCACCGTGGCGGCCCGGTTACCGATCCGGCGGAAATCGTCGGCCTCGTCGTAGCCGGCCAGCCGCTCGTTCAGCTCATCCAGACTGTCCACCCGAGGCACCGGGACAAGGTGGGTGCGCCGGAACCGGCCGCCCTCGCCCTCCACCCCGCCCTTCTCGTGGGCGCCGTGCAGCCCGCGCTCGCAGTAGAACGCCTCAAAGCCGTACCACGATCGGAACAGCACCCACCGCTCCGACTCGATACGGTTGCGCCCCAACAGAACCCGCGACACCGCGGACTTCAGGTTGTCGTAACGGATATGTGTGATCGGCACCCCGCCCAGGCGGTCAAACGCGTACACATGGCCCTCTAGAAACGCCTCCTGCCCCTGAGAGGCAAACACCCGGTGCACCGCCTTGCCCGAGTACGACAGTCGCAGGGTGAACAGAAAAACCTTGGTGCGCAAGCCTTTCAGATCGATCCACAAATCGGCGAAATCCACCTCAGCCTCGGCGCCGGGGTCATGGCTCTGCGGCACGAACGCCTCCTCCACGCATCGACCGGCCTCAGCGTTGATCTCCACCCGACGCGCACGCACGTAATCGCGCACCGTCGAATAGGTGATATCGCCGACGCCATGCTCATCGACCAGGCGGGCCAGCACCCGCCGGGCGGTGTGACGCTGCTTGCGCGGGGCGGTCAAATCCTCACGCAGCATCGCATCGATCAACGGCTTCACCGGATCCAGTTTCGGCGCCACCCGGACGCGTGACTTCCGCGGCGGCGGCACCGGTGACCCCAACGCCTGCCGCACCGTCCGCCGATGCACCCCATAGCGCTTCGCCAACGCCCGAACCGAAAGCTCTTCCCAACGGGCGTCCCGGCGGATCGCCTCGAACAAACCCACCCGGCTCAGTCCCAACCCGGCCCCTTCCGGTGGCGTGCAGCTCGATCATCCCGCCAGACGAAACGAGGTGGGGCCAACTACGCCCGTCACGCCACCCCGGGCGTGTCGCGGGTGGGGCCAAATATCTCCGTCACACCGGGGCCAAATAACGCTGACACAGCCAGGCGTTATCTGGTCCTCGAACTGCTGGAGCGGATGGAATTGTCCGACGGCCGTCTGATCTGCTTGGTGCGCGGCGGTTCCGACGAGGAAGCTCGTCTGCGTCTGGAGAAGATCTTCGACAGTGGCGATCCAGAATTGCTTGCGCACTTTCAGGAACTGGCGGCCGACCATCTACAAGTCATCGCCGGGGACAAGGGCGAAGCCGATCTGGGCCTGGACCAGCAAACCTGGCAGCGGCTGGCGGACACCGTTGATCTCATCGTCGATTCAGCTGCTCAGGTCAGCGGAGTCTTGCCGTACAGCCAGCTGTTCGGTCCCAACGTGGTGGGCACAGCCGAGCTGATTCGGATCGCGCTTACGACGAGGTTGAAGTCCTACGCGTACGTGTCGACTGGCAACGTGGGTGACCAAATCGAGCCGTCAGCGTTCACTGAGGATGCCGACATCCGGATCGTCAGTCCCACTCGCGTCAACGACGGCAGCAATGTCAACGGCTACGGCAACAGCAAGTGGGCGGCCGAGGTGTTGCTGCGCGAGACCAACGATCTGTGCGGGCTGCCGGTCGGAGTGTTCCGTTGCGGATTGATCTTGGCAGACACCACCTACGCGGGTCAGCTGAACATGTCCGATTTAGTCACCCGGATGGTGTTGAGCCTGATGGCTACCGGTGTCGCACCCAAATCGTTCTTCCGCCTCGATGCCGATGGCAATCGTCAGCGCACGCACGCTGATGGGCTGCCCGTCGAATTCGTCGCCGAGGCGATCGCCACGCTCGGTGCTGAGGTGGGACAGAAATCTCTAGGTGGGTTCGAGACCTACCACGTGATGAACACCCACGACGACGGCATCGGATTCGACGAGTATGTGGACTGGTTGATCGAGGCAGGTTATCCGATTCAGCGCGTCGACGATTTCGCGGAGTGGTTGCAGCGCTTCGAGTCCGGCTTGCGCGCACTGCCCGATCGTCAGCGCGAACATTCGGTGATGGGGATGCTGCAGCTGATCCTGGAAGATTCCGAGAATTTGCAGCCGGTCGAGCCGGTAGGCAGTTCCTACGCCTCGACCGACCGCTTCCGCGCTGCAGTTCAAGAAGCCAAAATCGGCCCTGACAGCGACAATCCGGAGATTCCGCACATCACGGCGGCGATCATCATCAAATACGTCACAGACTTGCAATTGCTCGGATTTCTGTAGCCCCAGCTGAAACCGCGGCGCGCTAGTTATTCCACTCCGGGGAAGCGTTGGCTGGCGTGTCCGCATGGGGTGCGGCGATCGGACCACGTTGGCGGACGAATCTGCGGAGCACAGCGACGCTGCTCAAGATAGCGAGGACGATAACTGCGTTGCCGGTCGTTATTATGAGGATCTGCGAGACATCCACTGACAGGCGAAAGATCCAGAAGACCGCCACAAATGGAAACACACCGCACAGAATTCCGAGCCAAACACAGAGCCTGATGTGCAGCCTGTGCCAGCCGTCGATGTCCTGTTGTGTCCACCCGCGTTGAGGTAGAGCGTTCTCTGCGAGGCGCGGTACGAACGCGCCGACGACCTTGAGGGAAAACGGCTTGCGCAACAGGCCGCTCGCGAGAAATGCCCAAATGAGCAGAGAGGCCGGGGCGAGTTCCATGACCTGCACCGCGCGGGGGTCTTTGGTCGTGAACGCGAGTGTCAGAGAACAGGCTGCGACGACGATGACCACCCCGCTGAGGGGTTCGAATTTTCGTTTGCGCAGGGCAGCCAGTGATCCCTGCACGGTAGCGACGACAATTGCGCCTACCAGAGCCAAATACTCGGTTACGCCGAACAAGCGGAGTCCGTAGTAAGCAACGAGTGGCGGGACAATGTTGATCGCCGTGTTCCTCAAAAAATCCCAAAGGCTGGTCGGTGCATTGATGCTCGTATCCGACGACTCGTCGTCACAATTGGAGCCGCCCGCAGACATAAGGTAAGCCTATCCTAGGGCTCATATCCTGGATCCGAGGTTGGACGACAGCGTCCGCCTGGTGACGATCGAGGCCGAGCTGGGCCATCAGCGCGTCTCAGTCGTCGGCCGCCAACGGCAATCGCACCTCGAACCGTGCGCCGGTGCTCAGGTTGTGCGCCGACAGCGTGCCGCGGTGGGCTTGAACCAGACCGGCGGCGATGGCCAGTCCGAGTCCCGATCCGCTGGGTAGTGACGAATCTGCGCGCGGCACACGGTTGTTGGAGCCTCGATACGCGACGTCGAACACCCGCGGAAGATCTGCCTCGGAGATGCCGACGCCGGTGTCGTCGACTCGGGCCCATGCGCCGTTGTCATCGGCGCCGAGTGCCAGCGAAACTTGCCCACCCGCAGGTGTGTGTGCGATCGCGTTGGCCACCAGGTTCGACAGCACCCGGACCAGCGCCCGATCGCTGCCGACCACCCTTACCGGTTTCGCGGGCAACTCGGCCTTCAGGTGCACGCCGGCGCGCTCAGCGGCGATTCGGTGCGCGGCCAACACGTCGTCGACCACCTCGTCCAGCGCCACCTTGTCAAATACGGGTTGTACCGCGCCCGCGTTGATCTTCGACATCTCGAACAGATCATCGACCATCTCGGCAAGCCGAATTGATTCCTGTTCAATGGTTTTGGCGTGTACTTGTACCTCGGATTCGGGCACCACGCCGTCCGCGATCGCCTCGGACACCGCGCGAATCCCGGCCAGCGGCGTGCGCAGGTCGTGGCTCACAAAGGCCACCAGACGTCGGCGCGACTGCTCCGCGGCGCGTTCGGAGTCGCGGATCTCCTGCTCCCATACGGTGCGGCGGGCCTGGTAACGCGCCAGCATCACCGCCGCGGGAATCGTCACCACCGAGACGATGACCAGCACGACCGCCGTCTGCTCGAACGTGTCGGTGAGCATGAACCCGCTGGCGCCCAGTACACCGGTGAACGTCGCCAATACGGGGATCAGCACCAGCGCCACCATGCTGACCGCCAACGACCACGACCGGGCCAGCCGGATGATGATCGCCCCGGCGAGCACCACGGGCACCGAGCAGGCGAGCGCCCACCAGGCGATCTCCCACAAATCAGTGGGCATGAGCCTGCTGCTCGTCGCCGCTCCAGAGGTAGCCGCGGCCCCACACCGTCTGCAGCCGATGCGCGTCACCGAGTTTGGACCGCAGCCGCTTCACATGCACCGTCACCGTCGACATGTCGCCAAAGTCCCAGCGCCACACCTGCTTCAGCAGTTCCTCGCGGGAGAACACGGTGTTGGTGTGAGTCAGGAAGAACATCAGTAGGTCGAACTCGCGGTTCGTCAGCGACACCGGCTGCCCGGCGACGGTCACCGACCGGGCGGCCGTTGACACAGTCAAATCGCCGACAGTGATGTCGAGCGCCAATGGGTCCGTCGGCGCGGGCGCGCGGCGCAGCACCGACCGCACGCGCAGCGCCAGTTCGCGGGGGCTGAACGGCTTGGTCAGATAGTCGTCGGCGCCGGCCTCCAGCCCCGCGATCCGGTCATCTTCTTCACCGAGCGCGGTCAGCAGGATCACCGGAATCGCATAGTCACCGCGCTGCCGCAGGCTGCGGCACAGTGTGAGCCCGTCCGGGCCGGGCATCATCACGTCGAGCACCGCGACGTCGATCCGCTGCGAACCGAGCAGCCGCAGGGCCTCCGTCCCGTTGTGGGCGATCGACACCTCGAGGCCGTCGCGCTCCAGATATCGGCGCACGACATCGCGCACGACGGTGTCGTCGTCGGCGATCAGCACCCTCGTCACACCACCGAGGCTAGCCTCGGACTGGCGCGACCTGCGCTGACGTCATGGTTTCGTCACGGATCGCCTGGTTAGGCGCGTGCGGGAGTGGATAGCCTCGGGACATGCCCGACTGTCCCGTCACGGTGGTGCTGCCGTGCCTCAACGAGGCGGCGGCACTGCCGGGCGTGCTGGCGGCCATCCCGCACGGGTACCGAGCTCTCGTGGTCGACAACAACAGCACCGACGGCACCGCCGAGGTGGCCCGACGCCACGGTGCGGACGTGGTCACAGAGATTCGGCCGGGCTATGGCTCGGCGGTGCATGCCGGGATCGTGGCAGCGGCGACACCGATCGTGGCTGTCATCGACGCCGACGGCTCGCTGGACCCGCGCGACCTGCCGAACTTGGTCGACGACCTCGAACGCGGCGCGGATATGGCGATCGGACGCCGACGTGCCGTCAAGGGACTGCACTGGCCATGGCATGCCCGCGCCGGGACCGCGGCCGTGTGTTGGCGGCTGCGTCGCAAGCACGGCCTGGCCGTGCACGACATCGCGCCGATGCGGGTTGTCCGCCGAGACGCTTTGCTACGTCTGGGTGTGACGGACCGGAGGTCCGGGTATCCGCTCGAACTGCTGGTAAGGGCTGCTGCTGCAGGCTGGAATGTCGTCGAACGCGACGTGGATTACGGTCCGCGAACTGGGGGGAGATCCAAGGTGAGCGGTTCGCTGCGCGGCAGTGTGGAGGCTGCCATGGACTTCTGGCGGGTGATTTCGTGATTCCGGTGGTCGCACTCGTGGTTGCAAAGGCACCCGTGCCCGGACTGGCCAAGACGCGGCTGGCCGCCTCGATCGGCGATCGGGCGGCGGCCGACATCGCGGCGGCTGCGCTGCTGGACACCCTCGACGCGGTTGCTATCGCACCTGTGCAGGCGCGTGTGGTGGCGATGACGGGTGATCTCGATGCCGCGAGCGCATCGGAGGAAATCCGCACTCGCCTTGAAGCGTTCACCGTCGTGCCGCAGCGCGGAGACACTTTCGCCGACCGCCTCGCCAACGCTCATATCGACGCCGCGGTCGCGGCGGGCAACCGAACGGTGCTTCAGATCGGTATGGACACACCTCAGGTCTCGGCCGAGATGATCGTCGAATGCGCACACGAACTCGTGGGCGCCGGCGCCGTGCTGGGACTGGCCGACGACGGCGGCTGGTGGGTGCTGGGCGTGTCTGACGCCGCTATGGCAGATTGCCTGCGGACAGTGCCGATGTCGCAGCTCGATACCGGTGCCCTGACGCTGGCCGCGTTGTACGGCAAGGGAATCGACGTCACGCGAGTTGCCGAGCTGGCGGACGTCGACACCATCGACGATATCGACGCGGTGCGGCGGGTGTGTGCCGCAGACAGCCGGTTTGCCCGCGCAACCGCGGCGGTGCGAGCGGTGGGGGCCTGACATGTTGGGGAACCTCTATGACCGTGCTCTGGACGGCGAACGTTGCTGGATCAGGCGGGACGACGGTGAAGTGTGCAACCTGCCGGTGCGACGGTGGCTCGGTGGGCGCGACGCCGACGACCAGTTCGACAGTGCCGTGGTGGAGTTGTGTAGTGGTCCGACCATCGACTTGGGTTGCGGCCCAGGGCGGTTGGTGACCGAGTTGGTTCGTCGTGGTGTACCCGCGCTTGGAGTTGACCAGTCCGCGACCGCAGTCGGTCTGGCTCGCCGCAGCGGTGCGCCAGTCCTTCGGCGCGACGTGTTCGACACTCTGCCTGCGACCGGGCGGTGGCACACAGTGCTACTCGCCGACGGCAACGTCGGGCTTGGCGGCGACCCGCTGCGGGTGCTCCGGCGATCGGCGGAGCTGTTGAGTAGTGGCGGCCGGTGCATCGCCGAATTCGACCCGGTGGCAAAGGGTATCCGCACCGGCTGGGTCAGGCTCGAGTCATCCCGAACGGTCGGACCCTGGTTCCGGTGGGCGTCCGTCGGCATCGACTGCGTCGCCGGGCTCGCAGAGGAGGCCGGGCTGGCGCTGACCGCGATCCACCCGATCGGCCAGCGTGTCCTGGCGAGGCTGACCCTGGCGTAGCGCGCCACTGCGGGCCAGCTGAACCGCGTAACAGAGGGCACTGACGGCGAACATCGTCGCGGTTAGCAGCAGCCACCTGCCCAGGAATACATCCTGAGTCATTCCGGTAGCGGCCATGAACGTCGGCGCACCTTGCTTGATGATGCCGGGCAGGAAAATCAGCAGCGTCAGCCCCGCGCCGAGGACGGGCACCCGGATGTAATTGAGGACGGGCACTCGCGAGACCGACTGATGTCCGGCACCGCTGGCGAGCAACAAACGGTCTGCCAGCGCGTAGATCGGAAACAAGACGAGGTCGTGGGCGATGATCGCGGCGGCGAACCACACCGCGATGGAATGCCACCATACGTTCGGGTTCCACAACGTCTGGGGCTTGATAGTGGCCAGCACGTAACCGAAGAGGGCGAACCCGGCAATCAGCGTCAGCAGGTGTAGCGGATGCGACCCGTAGATCTTACGAAAACCGTTGACTATCACGCTACTTGGCCTTGAAGTCGATGGAACCGACCCATTTGGTGTTGTGTACACCCGGCATTGCCGGAACGATGATTCGCGCCGGGAAGCCGTGATCGGGCGACAGCTCGACGTCGTTCACCCGAAGTGCGAGAAGCGAATCCGGGTGAGACACCTGGTTGGCCTGCAGGGTGGCGCGGTTGAACGCGCCCCGGCGTTCGATAGAACGGACGAATGCGGACTTCGGATCGGGCACACCTGCCAACCGGGCCAGATCCCGCAGCGGTACCCCGGTCCAGGTCTCGGTCGTCGACCACCCTTCAACGCAGGCGATCGGCAGACGGGCGGTGTGCTGGGGCAGCGCGGCCAGCATGGCGCGGTCGAGCACTATCGGTCCGGGCCCACCGGTCAGGGTGAGGCGCCATCGCTGGCCGGTGAGGTCTCCGGTGATCTGCGCCGCCGCTGCTGTCCGGTTGACGGCGAAGTCGTTCGGCCCATCGCCTCGACTCAGTCCACGCGGCAGTAGCAGTGCTGTTTGGCGGGTCCAGCCGCCGATGGTCTGGCCCGCGGTGATCACCGCCATGAACAGGGCGCCACCACCGACCAGAGCGAGAGCTCCGCGGCGGCTGATCGTCGCGGGTCCGGGCTCGGCAGCGGGTAATCCGTCGGGTTCGTATGGCTGGGCTTTGGTGTCTTTGGTGTTGGTGCGCAGCACTGTTCGCATCGACATCGACCGCAGACCCGCCCACATGCGGGGGATCTTGAAAGCGATGTGGATCACGAAGCCTGCAATGAAGACCCAGGCACCGTAGTAGTGGGCCGTGTAGAAGCTGAAGCCGAAGATGTAGTCGTACTGGATGTTCAGGACGCCGGTGATGATCTCGAAGAGAATCCCACCGACGAGCATCAGCAAGGAGATGCGTTCGAGCAGTTGCGCGATCGACCGCGCCGGTGGCCACGCGAACAATCGCGGGATCACCGACCAGAGTTTCGCCAACACGATCGGGATCAGGACCAGCCCTAGTCCGACATGCAGGCCTTGGTTGAGCCGGTAGAGCCACGACGGGTCGGTCGGCCAGTCGAACGTCGGCAACTTGAGCCAGCCGACGTCGCCCGGTATCGCCTGGCCGAACTGCGGCCCGTACGCGATATACGAAAGCAGCCCAGTGATCGTCACGACCGGTAGCGCGACCAGCAGCACCGACCCGAGGACGGATGTCAACCAGAGGCCGCGCAGCGGGCTACGCCAACGCGTTGCGCGTCGCGATCCAGGCGGTGGGCGTTCACCGTCGGCCATCAGTCCAGAATCGCGCGCCACGACACTATGGTGTGCGCCTGGGCCGCTTCCGTTACCAATTCGTCAGGATCAGGTGGTTCAGTGCGAGTGCGCCGACGACGTTGACGGCCAACCACCACCGCTGTGACCGAGGTGGTAGCAGCGCTCCCGCCGCGGTCAGCCAGACGGTGAACGGGAGCCAGATGCGTTCCGTTTCGGCCTTGCTGAGCATGGACAGGTCCGCGAACACGATCGCGACCAGCGCACCAAGCACCACCAGATGCAGACCCGGCCGGAGCCTGATGGCGGCGCGGTCGAATGTACGACCGATGCCCGCCACGCTGCCGAGACCGATCGCGCACACCGCCGACGCGAAGTTGGCCCACGACCAGTACTGGAACGGCCGGTCATTGGCGATGCCCTGCCAATAGCGTTCCTGTACAAGGACGTAGCCGTCGAACCACCAGAAGCCCGCAGCGGCGAACACCGCGACGATCACAAGCGCCGCGAGAACCGCAGGAATCAGCGCGCGCAGCGCTGCCCGCCAGTCCACGGCAGCCAGCAAGACCGCTATCGCGGGGATCGCCATCAGCCCCAAGCCGTAGTTCAGGAATATGCCCCAGCCCAGCAGCAGTCCCGAGCCCGCAGCCGTCAGCATCGGCCACCGCGTCGTACGCCGAGCCGCCAATGCCAGCAGGGCGATACCCCAGGCAGCGACCCCGGCGAAGTAGCCGTCGGCGGACACCGCGATCCAGATCGCTGTCGGCGCCACCGCGACGAATGGTGCCGCCATCCGAGCAAGGTTCTCGTTGGTCAACGCACGCACCGCAACCGCGATCGCGGCCGCGGCGCTGGAACCGACGAGCAGACACAGCATGGCCGCCCACCCACCGCCGCCCAGCCCGATGCGGTCCAGCCAGACGAAGGACAGCAGCGCGCCCGGCGGATGACCCGACACGTGGGTGATCCACGAATCCGGTTGGTAGTCCAAGATTCTGCCTGCAAATGTGCGCACCGCTTCGGGGATGTCGGTGATGGTGGGTACCTGGCGCAGATACTCGTGCCGGGCGGTGAGCCGACCGGCGAAGCCCCGCTCCCATCCGTCGATCATCGCCAGCGAGAACGCCCAGGCGCACGCCGTCGCCCAGGTAACCCAAGGCACCCACCGCCACGGCAGCCGCTGCGCCACCGATTGTCCCCAAATCACCGCCGCGGCACCGATCACGATGGCTCCGACCGTGCCCCAGCCGACGTGGGCCTGGAACCACCCGAAGATCGGCGCGGTGCCCGCAAAGTCCTCGAAGCGGTCGGGGGTCGCGTTGATCAGGGGGGTGACGGTGTCAGGCAAAAAACGGAGGTCGAGATGGGGCACCACGAACGCCGCGACGACCAGGACGATGCCTACGGCTACCGCCGTCGTCTCTTTACGGGCAATCCGCACGACGACTAGTGCGCAGTCATGGTCGTCGCCGTCACGGGTTCGACCTTACCCAAGCGGTGGTCTTACGGAATATTCATTCCAAAACGGACGTAATGTGAGGCATGGCCCGCCCCCGCAAGTTCGAGGAGTCCGACGTCATCGCGGCCGCCCGCGATGAGTTCTGGACACGCGGTTACGGCGCTACATCGGTCGACGACCTGACGGCCGCAACCGGTCTCGGCAAGGGCAGCCTGTACGGCGCGTTCGGCGACAAGCACGCGCTGTTCATACGGGCCCTCGACGACTACATCACGATGTCTCTCGCCAGCATTCAAGCGCAACTGCACGACCCGGGTTTCAGCGCCTATGAGCGGCTGACCCGTCACATTCGCTGGCAGGCGAACGCTGCCGCCACGGACAAGGCCAGGCGTGGCTGCATGATGGCCAGGACCGCCGCGGAACTCGGCTCCACCGACGACGAGGTGGAGGATAAGGTCGAGCGCGCCTACTCGATGTGGCGCGGCCAGCTCGCCGACACCATCGCCGAAGCGCAGCGCGACGGGGACATCGATCCCACGGTCGACGCGCAAGCGCTGGCAACCACCTTGCTGTCCTTCATGCGCGGAGTGGAGGCGCTGCACGAGGGTGGCGTGAAGCCGGCCCAGCTCGAGGGCTCGGCTGAGGCCATGATCGCCCTGATTTCGACCAACTGACCATGGCCCTGGAATAGATGTGTCCGCTCGCGCGTCTTATTTCTTGACTGAATGGTCCATAACTACCGAAAGGCACGGCCATGGCACTTCTCGAGGGCAAGACAGCAGTCATCACCGGCGGATCGACCGGCATCGGGCTCGCCACCGCCAAGCGACTCGTCGACGAAGGCGCCTACGTCTTCATCACCGGCCGCAAGCAGGCCGAACTCGACGCGGCGGTCAAGGAACTCGGAGACAACGCGGCCGGGGTACAGGGCGATGTGAGCAAGGCCGAGGATCTCGATCGGCTCTACTCCGTGGTGGCCGACAGCGGGCGTCGCATCGATGTGGTGTTCGCCAATGCCGCGGTCATCGACGTGGCCCGCGTGGGGGAGATCACCGAAAAACACCTCGACTACCAACTCGGCGTCGATTTCAAGGGCGTGGTGTTCACCGTTCAGAAGGCGCTGCCGTTGTTGAACGACGGCGGGTCGATCATCCTCAACTCGTCGAACACGAACGCAAAGGCATCCGAGGGCATCGGCGTGTACGCAGCGATCAAGGCGGCGCTGCGGTCTCTCGCGCGCACGTGGGCAAGTGAGTTGCGCGACCGCAAGATTCGCGTCAATGTCGTAAGCCCCGGAGCGACCGAGACGCCCGGGATCGAGAACCTGGCCCAGATGCTGTTCCCTGGACCGGGCTCCGCGGCGAAGTTCGAGGAGTACCAGATCAGCACTGTCCCGATGGGACGCTACGGCACCTCTGACGAAGTCGCCAACGCAGTGCTATTCCTGGCATCGGATCTCAGCAGCTTCACCACCGGCGCCGACATCCCCGTCGACGGAGGCGTGATCCAGTTCTGACACCTCGCTTCGCGGGGAGCGGGATGACTCAGTACAGCTGCTTGCGGTAGTTGTCCTCGCTGTAATACTCCTCCAGCTGGGCCGAAGTCCAGTCGGTACGAACAGCTTTGGCGAGCTGCGCAACACTCGGTAGCGCCGTCGGGTTCCACGTCGACGGATCCCAGGTGTCGGAGCGCATGAAAGCCTTGGCGCAGTGGAAGAACACCTCTTCGATGTCGATCTCCAGCGCGAGGATGGGCCGATTGCCTTTTACCACCATGGCGTCGAAATAGTCAGCGTCAGAGAGAATCCGGGCCGAGCCGTTGATCCGCAGCGTGTCGCCGCGACCGGGAATCAGGAACAGGGTGCCGACGTGCGGGCGCTGCAATACGTTGAGGTAGCCGTCGACCCGCTTGTTGCCCGGTCGTTCCGGGATCGCGATCGTGGTGTCGTCGATCACGTGAACGAAGCCGGGAGGATCGCCTTTCGGCGAGACGTCGACGCGGCCCTGTGCATCTGTCGTCGCGACGAAGGCGAGCGGCGAGCACGCCAGCCAGTCCCGCTGGACGGGCGACAGCCGGTCCTTGACCTTGTCGGCGACGGCCTGCTGCGGCTCCCCGACGATCGCACGGAGGTCGTCGACAGTGGTGACTTCGCTGCGCATG
Organism: Mycolicibacterium tusciae JS617; assembly: GCF_000243415.2. Next base: position 3,354,424 of record NZ_KI912270.1, on the reverse strand, counting down.
GCTACATCATGCTCGCCTGAAGTTCATTTGTGCGACGCCATTTGATGCCAGACCCTGAAGGTGTAACGCTTCGACGTCTGAGCCACCTCGACCTTCTGGCTGCCAACCTAATGGGATTTGATCGGCGCGTCGTTGGCGAACTTTCGAGGGTGTTGGCGAGACGCTGATTGGGTGAGCCGCTGGCCGGTGAGCACTTTGCCAACCTGGAACGGTCGTTGATTCCTACTGTAGAGATCGCGCCCCGGCCAGTTGGTGGCCACCTGTAGTGCTACTGGGATGTCGTGCCGATTCGAGCACTTATCCATTAGGTCGCAACTGGGTGCCTCAGGCTCGACAGGGTGGCTGTGCCACCACAGATCGAGGAGGAAGGGTGAGGTGATGTTGTTTGTCGGCGATGACTGGGCCCAAGACCATCACGACGTGTACTTGATGGATGAGGAGGGCGCTCGGTTCGCGGCTCGGCGACTCCCCGAAGGGTTGACCGGTATCGGGCGGCTGCACGAGATGATCGCTGCCCATGGCGAAGATCCCAGCGAGGTGATCGTGGGGATCGAGAAAGACCACGGTCTGTGGGTGGGCGCGTTGGCCGCCAGCGGCTATCAGGTGTATGCAATCAATCCGATGGCGGTCGCCCGTTACCGTGATCGACACAGCGTCTCGGGCGCGAAATCCGACGGCGCCGATGCGAAATTGTTGGCCGACCTGGTACGCACCGACCGGCACAACCATCGCCTTCTGGTCGGAGACAGCGATCAGGCCGAGTCGATCAAGGTGTTGGCGCGGGCACATCAGAATCTGATCTGGACTCGAGCACGTCAGATCAGCATGTTGCGTGCGGGGTTGTTGGAGTATTACCCGGCGGCGTTGCAGGCGTTCCCCAATCTCGGCGACCGTGATCGCGACCGCGATGCTCTGGCGGTGTTGGGCCGTGCCCCCACGCCGGGTCAGGGTGCCCGGCTAAGCCTGAGCAAGATCGCCGCAGCGCTCAAAGCGGGTGGGCGCCAACGCGGTATCGATGAACGCGCCCGTGAGATCCAGGCCCTGCTGCGCGGCCAGCAGCTGCACGCACCTGCAGCCGTGACGGCAGCCTACGGGGCCGCCACCAGCGCCTCGGTGAACATCGTGGTCGAGCTGACCAATCAGATCAGCGCGGTGGAAACCGAACTGGCTGAGCATTTTAGGACGCACCCGGACGCCGACATCTACCTCTCCCTGCCAGGACTCGGTGTCATCCTCGGCGCCCGGGTGCTCGGTGAGTTCGGGGACGACCCGAACCGATTCACCGACGCTAAGTGTCGCAAAAACTACGCCGGAACCTCACCGGTAACCGTGGCTTCTGGCCGAAAACGTGCCGTCCTGGCCCGACACGTGCGTAACCGACGGCTCTACGACGCGCTCGACCGCTGGGCCTTCGCCACCCTCAAATGCAGCCCCGGTGCCCGCGCCTTCTACGACCACCACCGCGCCGCCGGCGACACCCACCACAAAGCACTGCGCGCTCTGGCCAACCGACTCGTCGGAATCCTGCACGGTTGCCTACGCCACCACACGCCCTATAACGAAGACACCGCCTGGGCCCACCGCCTGCCCGCCGCCGCTTGACAACTAAAAAGCTGGGATGTCTATGAGCGACGGTGTCGCTGCAGTACTACCGTGCGAACCAACTTGAGCGAATTTGTCGCTCGTAGGCTGGCAGGACGACATGTGTCTCATCGGAGTTCGCGTAGATTTCGAATCGCCGACCGCACCGTGCGAGCGGCGCGCTCGCGAACTAGCCGCCGAACCGGGCCGCCAGCGCTCGCCGGTCCACCTTGCCGATACCGCGACGCGGAATCTCGTCGACGACGTGAATCTCCCTCGGCGCCGCGGTGACGTCCAGACTCGTTGTGACGTGCGCGCGAATATCGGCCAGCGTCGGGACGGCATGTCCGGGTGTCACCACGATCGCCGCCACGACCCGTTGACCCAGCCGTGCGTCGTCGACGCCGAACACCACACATTCCGCCACCGCCTCGTGCGAGGCCACCGCCGCCTCCACCAGTAGCGGTAACACGGTCAATCCACCCGTGCTGATCGCGTCATCCACCCGGCCCAGCACCGTCAGCATCCCCGAGTCATCAACTGCGCCAACATCGTCGGTGCGAAACCAGCCGGGCTCGACAAACGGATCCGGGTCGACGGGATTGCGGTAGCCCTTGGCCACTGTTGCGCCGCCGAGCACCACCCGTCCGTCGTCGACACGCAGACGCACCCCGCCCAGCGGCAGTCCGTCGTACACGCAGCCACCGGCAGTCTCGCTCATTCCGTACGTCCGGACCACGGAAATACCTGCAGAATAAGCTCTTTCGGCGACGCCGGCTGGCATCGGACCGCCGCCGATCAGCACGGCGTCCATCGACGCCAACGCGGCGGATGCGGCTGGATCACCCAGCGCCTTGTCGAGCTGCGCGGCCACCAACGAGACGTAGCGTCGCCCGGAGCCGAGGGAATTGACGGCTGAAACCAGCTCCGCCGCAGAGAATCCCGCGGAGATCGCCACCGGGGTCGTCCCTGCGATGACGCTGCGCACCAGCACCTGCAGGCCGGCCACGTGATGCGCGGGCAGGGCGAGCAGCCACCGCCCGGCACCGCCGAGGAGGTTGTCCCGGTCTTCGTGGAATTTGAGGTGGCGGTCCCTCACCTGATGCCCGCCAGATGGTAGGTCTTCGGGTGAACGACCAAGTACACCTCGAAGAAGGAGTAAGGGACCGCCATGAAGACCGTACCTACTGTTCGCCTCGCTGACACGACCGACGCCGCCGGGTTGCCTGAGCTGCCGGAGGAGATCCGGCTGGCGATGACCAGCATCGCCGGGGCGGCCCGGGAGGGGTTGTTGGCGATGAGCGTGGCCGCCGGGATGGCGGTGATGCAGACGATGTTTGAGGCCGAGATCGCCGCGGCGTGCGGGCCGAAGGGCAAGCACGACGCTGACCGGATTTCGGTGCGCCACGGCAGTGGGAAGGGGTCGGTGACCCTTGGTGGTCGGCGGGTGCCGGTGGCCCGGCCGCGGGCACGCACTCTGGATGGGAGCGAGGTGGCGCTGAGCACCTATGCGCACTTCGCCGCCGATGACCTGCTGACCCAGGTGGTGATGGAGCGGATGCTGGCCGGGGTGGCCACCCGCCGGCACGCCCGCACTGCGGAGCCGGTGGGCGCCCAGGTCGGCGAGGAGGCGAAATCGACTAGCCGCTCGGCGATTTCGCGCCGATTCGTGCGCCAGACCGAGACCGCGCTGGGCGAGCTGATGAGCCGCGACTTGAGCGAGCTGGACATCAAGGTGCTCATGTTGGATGGGGAGCACATGGCCCAGCGGTGCGTGGTGGTCGCGCTGGCGATCACCGCCGACGGAACGAAGGTCCCGGTCGGGCTGTGGGACGGCTCCACGGAGAACAAGACCGTGGTCCGCTCGCTGCTGGCCGACCTGGTCGAGCGCGGCCTGGCCATCGACGATGGGCTGCTGGTCGTCTGCGACGGCGCCAAGGCGCTGTCCGCGGCGGTGCGTGAGGTGTTCGGCGCCAAGGCCCTCATCCAAAGATGTACCTTGCACAAGCGGAGAAATGTCGCTGATCATCTGCCCGACAAGGACAAGGCCTGGGTGGACGCCAAGTTGGTCAAGGCCTTCGCCCACCCTGACCCAGACACCGGGTTGCGCAACGCGAAAAGCCTTGCCGGGCAACTTGGTAAGAACTATCCCAGTGCGGCCGCCAGCCTGCGCGAGGGGCTGGAGGAAATGTTCACTGTCGCCCGCCTCGGCATCGACGGCCGCCTCGCCAAGACGTTGACCACGTCCAATCCGGTCGAGTCGATGATCTCCATCGCCCGGACCACCAATCGCAACGTCACCCGCTGGCGCGACGGGCAGATGGTGCTGCGCTGGACCGCGGCCGGCATGCTCAACGCCGAACGATCCTTCCGTCGCATCAAGGGCCACAAGCAGATGCCCCAGCTCGTCGACGCCCTGCGCCGACACGCTCACCCCGACACCGGCGCCGACACCAAATCTGTCGGTGCCGCCGCCTAGAGTTCATCGTGGATCGTCACCCAAATTCCACGCGACTCGGGACATGCTCCCGCCGAGGCGGTCGTGCGTCGCTGACGCGCTCGCCGTCAACGCCGACGCCGTCAGCATCGCGCCTTTCGGCGTTCCTGTCGTGCCGGAGGTCGACACCACGACAGCCACATCCTCGTCGATCTCTGAGTCTGCCCGCAATGCTGTTGTGATCAGCGAGGTTTCGCGTTGGTCGTCCATCGGGACCGGTAACATCGTTGTGCGTCCGGCGAGCACGTCTTCCACCACGGGCAGCAGCGACAGTGCCGAAGCTCCGGACGGCACGGAGACGGGACGCAGGACGGCTATGCGCCCTCCTCCGGGTCACGAGGATCGTCGAGTGGCCAGCCCTTCGTGGCCAGTCGTGCCCGCACCCGTTCGGCGTCGTCGAGAGTGGGTAGCTCATCGGTGATCTGGGTGATCAGCACACCGATATCGGCGTGATCGAACTCGCCGCGGTTCATCAACTCTCCAGTGACGGCTTTGACCTCGTCGTCGGTAAGACGCCGCTTGAGCAGAGCCAGAAGCGGAACCCGGTCGGGGCCGGGAACGCCCTCCGGATAACCGTCGGTGATCCACGCCACGACCTTGGTGAGGAATTTGTTAACGGTCGCCATCGATGCCTATTTGCGCTCTGCGCCAAGCAGGTACAGGCCGCTTTGGTGGCCGATGAAGTCACGCGCGATGAAAAGGACGCCGAGGACGACCGCCAGCAGCACCAGCGCGAACAACGCCCAACTGAGCGCGACGAGCATCGGACTCTTCTGCGCGACGGCGCCGCTGCGCTCGGCGACCCCGGCACCTTTGGCACTGACCCGCACCCCGACCGCGAACAGGGCGGGCAACCCTGGCCCGATCAGGAGCCCGAAGCCGAGGATTTTCAGGGCGGCGGTGTAGTTGAACCACTGGTTCACGTGTCGGGCCTCTCGTGTCTGGCGGCTAAACGGGTTCTGGGGTCTTGGACGTCACCGACGGTTGGCGGTCGCCAGTGCCCGCCGCGAGGGTGCCTTCCCACTCGTCGTTGACGTTGTTGTGGTCGATCGGCGTCTTGCGCGACTGCAGCCAGATGATGAACGACACACCAGCAAGGAACAGGAATCCGACTGTCGCACCGACGAACCCGCCGATGGAATTCACCAACCAGTACATGGCGGCGCCGACGGTGCCCGCCGCGGGCAGGGTGATCAACCAGGCGCTGGCCATCCGGCCCGCCACACCCCAGCGCACATCGGCGCCGGCTTTGCCGATCCCGCTGCCTAGGATCGAGCCGGTGGCGACGTGGGTGGTGGACAGCGAATAGCCGAAGTGGCTGGAGAGCAGGATGATCGTTGCCGACGACGAATCCGCGGCCAACCCTTGTGGCGGCTTGATTTCGACAAGGCCCTTACCGAGCGTGCGGATGATGCGCCAGCCGCCGAGGTAGGTGCCCAATGCGATGGCCACCGCGCAGGCAAAGATGACCCAGAACGGCGGCATCGGGTCGGACTCGGCGGCCGAGCCGTAGGCGATCAGCGCCAGGAAAATGACCCCCATCGTCTTCTGCGCGTCATTGGTGCCGTGGGCAAGCGAGATCAGCGCGGCGGAGCCGACCTGGCCGTAGCGAAAACCGCTATTCGTGCGCTTCTCCGGGACGCCACGCACCATGCGGTACACCAACCAGGTGCCGATGCTGGCGACCAGCGTCGCAATGACCGGAGCCAGCACAGCCGGAACGAGCACCTTGGACAGCAGACCGGCCCAGATCACGCCGTGTCCGCCGACCGCGGCGAGCATCGCGCCGACGATGCCGCCGATCAACGCGTGCGACGAACTGGACGGCAGACCCAACAGCCACGTGAGCAGGTTCCAGACGATGCCGCCCACCAGGCCGGCGAATACCAGCTCCAGCGTGACGAGCCCCGGTTCGATCAGTCCCTTGGCGATCGCCGCCGCGACCGCGGTCGACAGGAAAGCGCCGATCAGGTTCAGCACCGCCGACATCGTGACGGCGGCCTTCGGTTTGAGCGCGCCGCTGGCGATGGAGGCCGCCATCGCGTTACCGGTGTCATGGAAGCCGTTCGTGAAGTCGAATGCCAGCGCCGTGATCACGACGATGATCAGAAGAAACAGCTCAAGGCTCACGGCGCAGATTCTCTCGGTCGGAGGTGCCAAATGTCGATTCTGCAGGCGTTGTGTTCCGGTCTAACGTCGGCTTTCCGCAATCGATTCGCACTGTGTTAACCCCGGCTGTCCCGTCGCAGTGGGTGGTTCTCCGGAACTTGCACGAAGATCAGCAGAACGCCGTCTGGGTCTGTCACGTGCATTTCTTGCAGACCCCACGATTCCTGGCGGGCTTCGCGGGTGATCGGCACGCCGCGGCCGACAAGTTCCTTCTCCGTCGCGTAGACATCGCGCACCTGCAGCCACATCGTGCCGCCGGCCTTCGGCGTGCCGTGGCCGGCCAGCTCGATTAGCGACTGACCTGCGTAGAAGACGGTACCTGCCCCGTAGTCGCGGGCGATCGCCAATCCGATTTCGTCGCGGTAAAACACCAGCGACCTCTCGTAATCGGCCGGCCGGATGAGCATCCGGCTGGCCAGGATCTCCATAGATTGTGTGTATCACGTTCCAAGCCTGATGCCGCAGCGACACGGTCAGCCGATTCGACGGTCGACGCCCGTCCAATACGGCTCGCGAAGCGTTCGCTTGAGTAGCTTGCCGCTCGGGTTGCGGGGCAGCACCTCGGCGAAGTCGACGGACTTGGGCAGCTTGAAACCGGCGAGGCGCTCGCGCGCGTAGGCGATGAGTTCGGCTTCGGTCGGTGCGGTTCCTGCTGTCGGCACGATGACGGCCTTGACCGCCTCGCCCCACTTCTCGTCGGGTATCCCGATGATCGCCACATCGCCGACAGCGGGATGGGTCATCAGTACGTTCTCGACCTCGGTGGGGTACACGTTCTCTCCGCCGGAGACGATCATGTCCTTCTTCCGGTCGTTCAGATAGACGAAGCCGTCACGGTCGATGTAGCCGGCGTCTCCGGTCTTCAGCCAGCCGTCGTCGGTGACCGTCGCGGCCGTGGCGTCGGGATTGTTCCAGTAGCCGCGCATGTTCTGCGCTGACCGCGTCCACACCTCACCCACCGTGCCGATGGGTACTTCGCGGCCGTCGTCGTCGACGATGCACAGTTCGACCCACGGGTAGGGCTTGCCGCAGGACCGCAGCAGGTCGGGGCGTCCGACCGGGTCGTGCTCGTCGAGTTGCGTTACCGAGCCAGTGGTTTCGGTCAGCCCGTACACCTGGAGGAACTCGCATCCGAAGCGGTCGAGCCCCTTCATCAGCACGTCGTCGGTGATCGGTGACGCGCCGTAGACTATGGCCCGCACGCTGGAGAAGTCCGCGGCCTCGACACCCGGGGCGTCCAGCATCATCTGGATTACGGCGGGCACTAGCAGCAGGTTGGTAATCCGGTGGCGGACAACGGAATTCAGGATCGCAACCGGATCGACGTCGCGCAGCACCACGGTGGTGGCGCCTTCGTAGAGTCCGACCAGCACCCACCCCGACCCGGCCATGTGGAACATCGGCATCACCGCGAGGCTGACGCTGTCGGCGGTGAACCGCCACTGGTGCGCGATACCGCTGGACTTGCAAAGATAGTTACCGTTGGTCAGCATGACGCCCTTGGGCAGTCCAGTGGTGCCCGACGTGTACATCAGGAAGGCGATATCGTCGGAATCCGTTGTGACATCTGGGTCTTCATTCCGATGACCGGTCAGCCAGTCCTCGAATTCCTGCCAACGGTCGTGCACTCCGATCGCCACGATGGCGCTCACCGTTGTCAGCCGATCCTCGATCGCTTCCAGATGGCCGAAGAACTCGGATCCCACGACGACGATCCGGGCCTGCGCATCCTCGATGACATGCAACATCTCCGGTGGCGCGAGGCGCCAGTTCACCGGCACACCAACGGCACCCAGCTTGGCGAGTCCGCAAACCACCTCGAAGAACTCGGCTCCGTTCTTTTCGATGAAGGCGACGCGGTCGCCGAAGCCGACACCGGCCGCACGGAAGGCTTGGGCGACTCGGCTGGACCGCGTGTCGAGCTCCGCGAACGAGATCGTCCTTTCGCCAACGACGAGCGCCGCGGCGTCGGGCCGTACCCGCGCCTGGACGCGCACGATGTCGGCGATGGTTGAGATCTCGGGCATGGTCAGCTGGTGGGTTGAACGCGTTGCCGTTTCATCAGCGTGTTGACCACACCGGGTGCGACGCTGTTCACCACCTGGGCGGTGACGGCCATCCGCGGCGCAATACGTATCGGGCGCACGCGCGCGGCCGTGATCATCCAATCGGCTGCTTCGTCGGCGCTCAACCCGGGCAGGCCGTCGTACGCCCGGGTGGGGGCGATCATCGGCGTGAGGACCAGTGGATAGAACAGCGTCGTCGAGTGCACCCCGTCGTCGCCCCATTCGGTTTCGATGACGCGGCTGACGGAGGTAAGTGCCGCCTTCGACGCGTTGTACACCGAGAACAGAGGCGACGATTCGTTCAGCACACCCCAGGTCGACACGTTGATGATGTGCCCGTCGCCACGTTCACGCATGCCCGGCGCCAGGGCTCGGATGAGCCGCAGCGGCGAGTAGTAGTTCAACGCCATGGTGCGCTCGACGTCGTGCCACCGGTCGAGGGAGTCCGCCAGCGGTCTGCGGATCGAGCGTCCGGCGTTGTTGATCAGGATGTCGATGCCGCCGAGGTCGCGTTCGACCTTGGCGCACAGTTCGTCGGCGGCACCCAGATCGGACAGGTCGCAGGCGTGGGACAGGGCGGATCCGCCGGCGGCGGTGATCCGGTCGACCAATTCGTCCAGGAGTTCCTGGCGGCGGGCCGCGACGACGACGGTGGCACCGCGACGGGCGAACTTCGCAGCGGCGGCCTCGCCGATGCCCGACGACGCCCCGGTCAGCAGGATCCGCTTGCCGTCGAGGTCGATCTCGTCGCGATCCGGGCGGTGCAGCAACAATTGCGGGTCGACCGGCGGTCGCATGCCCGCCAGCAGCACCTGTTCGGAGAGCCAGCGCAGCGGATTCCTACTCACAGCTGGCGAGTCTAGGTGGCCTATTTTTTCGGCTGTCTGGCGCGCGCGCCGTGGATGACCACACAACATCGGTTCGGGTGAGGGTTGAGCTCGGCGCGTGACTTGCGGGCGCCACATCCGGCAAGTACGCCCTGGACGAGATGCAGATTCAGTCCGCAGACCACCTCGGTGTGATCTTGAGCGACCACATGGAACGGACAGTTGCGCAGCTCGATGCGGCCGTTGTCGGCGATGCGCGGCAGGTAGCCGCAGCTGCGCAGTGCGCCCACGATGTCGCGGCCCGACGCGTCGCCCGCGCGCCTGCCGGCGGCGAACGCGGCGCCGTGGACCACCGACCGCGCGCCGACGTCATGTTCGAGCGATTCGACCAGTAGCTGGGCAAGCAGCAGGTACTCCCGAGGCGGTACGGAGACGGTCAATTCTCGTGCCGCGCGGGTGTACAGCTTCGCGGGACGCCCGGCGCCCGGCCCGCCTCTTCCGCCCGGGCGCTGGTAGTGAACGTCGAGTAGGCCCGCGCCCGCCAACTTGTCCAAGTGGTAGGCCGCCAGCGTACGGCCGATTCCGATCGTCGTGGCCGCCTCGTCGCGCGACACCGGCGCATCGGCCTCGGCCACGTGGCGGTATAGGCGCCGCCGCAACGGATCGTCGAGATTGCTGAGGCGCTCCAGTGCATCGGGGCCGTCGGGTTGTTCCGGCTGGGTCGTCGCCATGCGCAACTCTAACACCAAAAACTGTTGACAAATCGTGGGAAAAGGTCGAATCTAAAAATAGAATGCATTAGCTTTAGAAGGAGTAATCATGGTCACCTCAACGCCGCGAACAGGCGAGGGAGTACTACGGCGGGCCGCCAGCGATCCCGCTTATGGGGCATTTCTCTTGCTGCGGATCGGTTTCACTGTGCTGCCGATACTGATGGGCGTGGACAAGTTCACGAACTTCCTCGTCGACTGGGAGGTCTACCTCGCCCCGTGGATCGTCGATCTGAGCCCGCTCAGCGCCCACGGCACGATGCTGGTGGTCGGGGTGGTCGAGATCGTGGCCGGCCTCGCGGTCGCGATCAAACCTCGATATGCGGCATACGTCGTCGCGGCCTGGCTGGCCGGCATCATCGTCAACCTGCTCACCTATTCGGGCTTCTACGACGTCGCCCTTCGCGACTTCGGCCTCCTATTGGGCGCGCTGACGCTCGGTCGGTTGGCGTGGGTCTACGACCCGGCATGGGGGCGTGGAAAGGCCTCTGGAACCACGGCCTCCGCCTAATCGGCGGAGCGGTCCCCCCAATGGCCAAGCAGTTCGGCCGCTTGGTCGACGAACCGGTCGATCACCACTGCGGCGGGTTGCTCGTCGGTCAGCGCGCGGACACCTTGACCTGCGTTCACCGGCGCGAGCGAGTGATCTCGCGCGGTGATAGCGGCCGTCAGTTGTTCCTGTGCGCTGTGGTCGTGGACGAGTTCGTTTTCGCGGCCGTCCCAGCGGTCCACGAACGCGTTTCGCAACGTCCGTTCGGGGAGGTGGGCAGGCCAGCGAAATCCCTGGGCGATATCGAACACGCGCGTCGTCACGGTGGACGTCTCGTCGGCGGCGAGCAGGGCACGCCGAGTGACGGCCGGCGTCAGCGCCTCGGTGCAGGCGCAAAAAGCGGTGCCGAGCCACGCCCCCGACGCGCCGGCCGCCAGCACGGCCGCCAGACCACGGCCGGACGAAATGCCGCCCGCCGCAAGCACGGGAACAGCCACGTGGTCGAGCACCGCCGACAGCAGCGGCAGCGTTCCAACGGTCGGCTCACCGTGCCCGCCGCCTTCGGCGCCCCGCGCGATCACCACGTCCACGCCCGCGTCGACGGCGCGGCGCGCAGCCTCGAGATCGCCGACTTGCGTCGCGGTGCTGACACCGGCGTCGTGTGCGCGCTGCACCCACGACCATTCGTCACCGAAGCTCACCGACAGCAGCGTTGGATTGGCCCTCAGAGCGGTTGTCAACAGTTCCGGTTCCATCGCGATTCGCCAGTGCACCAACCCGATTCCGAACGGCCGGCCGCCATCGCTTACCAACGTGAGCTCGTCTTCGAGCAGTGCGGCAGAGCCGGAACTCCCGATGCCGATCATTCCCAATCCACCCGCACGCGACACCGCAGCTGCCAGTGCGCCTCCGGCAGCGCCGCCCATCGGCGCGTTGACGATTGGCACCTCCAGTCCCATACCGTGTGACCATGGTGTCGACAACATCTGCATCCGGCCATACTGCCGTTGCGGCGTCATGTTGATTTCGGTGGGGCACGGCTCGCTCGGCCGAGAAGCGCTGAGTGAGCTGCTTTGCAGCGCGGACATCGAAGTGCTGGTGGATATTCGGCGTTTTCCCAACAGCCGACGCAACCCGGACGTCGAGGCCAACACGATGAACGACTGGCTTGCCGACGTCGGAATCGAGTACCGCGGGGACCCCAGACTTGGCGGGCGTCGCCGATTGCCCGCGGGCGCGGTGCGCGAGGACGGATGGTGGCAAGTCGACCAGTTCGCCGCCTACGCGGCCCACACCCGGACCGCGCTGTTCAACGAGGGGTTGATCGATCTGCTCGAAAATGCTGCAGGCCGGCGAACGGCGATGATGTGTAGCGAAAGCGTGTGGTGGCGTTGCCACCGGCGGCTGGTCGCCGATGTTGCAGTGCTGAAGTTCGCGGTGGCCGTCCACCACCTGATGCACGACAGCCGGCTGATGCCGCATGTGCTTGCCGCCGGCGCGCGGCTCCGTGCGGACGGCCAGGTGGTGTGGGACCTTTCGCAATGAGCTGTCGACAGTCCTATGGTTCAAAGGGCTACAGACGCTGACCGCCCTGCCCTCGCCGACGCCGACCAGACGACGTTCAAGTGGTGACTTGTGCACCGTTGGCGGCGCTGACCGCCGGTGGATGTGCACAAATCGCCTCAGAAGTAGCGGGGGAACTGACTCCAGTCCGGATCGCGCTTCTCCAGGAACGCGTCGCGGCCCTCGACGGCCTCGTCGGTCATGTACGCCAATCGTGTTGCCTCGCCGGCGAACAGCTGCTGGCCCATCAAGCCGTCGTCGGTCAGGTTGAACGCGTACTTGAGCATCCGGATCGCCTGCGGTGACTTGCCGTTGATGGCCGCCGCCCATTCGAGCCCGACAGTTTCCAGCGAGGCGTGGTCGACCACCTCGTTGACCGCGCCCATCGCGTGCATCTGCTCGGCGTCATACGGCCTGCCGAGGAAGAAGACTTCGCGGGCGAACTTCTGGCCGACCTGCTTGGCCAGGTATGCGCTGCCGTAGCCGCCGTCGAAGCTGCCGACATCGGCGTCGGTCTGCTTGAAGCGGGCGTGCTCACGGCTGGCCAGGGTCAGGTCGCACGTCACGTGCAGGCTGTGGCCGCCGCCTGCCGCCCAGCCGTTGACCAGACAGATGACGACCTTCGGCATGAACCGGATCAACCGTTGCACCTCGAGGATGTGCAGCCGTCCGGCCCGCGCGGGATCGACCGACTCGGCGGTCTCGCCCGATGCGTACTGGTAGCCGCTGCGACCACGGATGCGCTGGTCGCCGCCCGAGCAGAACGCCCAGCCGCCATCTTTCGGACTTGGCCCATTGCCGGTGAGCAGAATGACGCCGATCTCGGGCCACATCCGGGCATGGTCGAGCACCCGGTACAGCTCGTCGACGCTGTGCGGCCGGAACGCGTTGCGCACCTCTGGGCGGTCGAAGGCCACCCGCACGGTCGGCTGTGGCTTCCCGTCGACGACGTGACGGTGGTACGTGATGTCGGTCAGGTCGAAACCGTCGACCGGCTGCCACACTGACGCGTCAAAAGGGTTGTCGCTCATGCGTTCACGGAATCCATCCGAAAGACCGGGCAGCGGCCGGCGAGGGCCTCGAACTCGTCGGGGTTGGCGCCGGTGACCAGCCCGGCGTTCTTCATGAAGCCGACCCCGGTCGGCACCTCGATGGGAAACACCCGCAGCAAAGGCCTGGCCTCTTCGGCGGACATCTCCACCATGTGAACCCGCTCGGCGCGCCTGCCACGATGCAACGTCGCCTCTCCGGCGGCGCGGGCATTGGCCGACCAGTCGGCCCCAGGCAGGCCGGCGACGATGTAGCGCTTACCGTCGACGGTCATCGGGGTGACAGGCGTCGAGCGCGGCTTGCCGGACTTGCGGCCGACGACCGTCAGCACCGCAGGCCCCTTCTCGCCGCCGACGCCGAGCTTCTGCAGGCCGATCATCACCTTGTTGACGTACTTCAGCCACCACGGCGGCCGGATACGCGCGCTGTCGGACATGGCCGAAACGCTACGCGACCGCATCGATGCGAAACACCGGCAGGCGTCCGGCCAACCCCTCCAATTCGTCGGGTGTACCCGTCTGCAGAACACCGGCTCGTTTCATGATGTCGACACCGGTCGACACCTGCGTCGGGAACTCCCGCAGGATGGGCCGGGCCTCCTCGGCGCTCAGTTCGACCATCCGCACCGGCTCCGATCGCCTGCCCTGGGTGAACGTCACCCGTTCGGCGGCGCGGACGTTGCGGACCCACTCCGCGCCCGGATAGCCGTTGACGACATAGCGTTTGCCATCCACACGCATCGGCGTCACGGGCGTCGAGCGCGGCTTGCCCGTCTTGCGGCCTGGCACTGTCAGCACCACCGGTGACTCATGCCGCGAAACCGGCACACCGAGCCGCAGCAGCACCACGAAAACCTTGTTCGCGTGTTTGAGCCACCAGGGCGTTCGGATGCGCTCCGGACCAGTCATACCGCGACACCGTAATCGGCGAGTGCGTTACGTACGCCGTCGTGGCGCTGGGCGGTCGGGAGCGGATCGACCAGGATGAACCCGCAGCCGATGGCGCGGGCACCGCCGTCGGCCTCGTCGCTGTCACCGACCATGACCGCGTGCGCGGCCGGTACCCCCAGCCGGCCCAACGCGGTCTCGAAGATCGCCGCGTCCGGCTTCATGGCGCCCACCTCGAATGACAAGACGAATTCGTCGACGAACCCGGCCGTACCGATCGACTCGAACGCCGGCCGCACGTCGAACGCGATATTGGAAACGACCGCGGTCTTGATGCCCTGCCGATGCAGGCTCTCCAGCACCCCGGTGGTGTCGGGGTAGGGCGTCCAATTCAGCGGGTCGATCATCAGGCCGTAGAGCGCTTCGGCCTGGTGGTCGGCCACCCCGGATTCGCGAAGTACGTGCAGGTAGGCCTCGCGATGGAGGTGTGGGGCTAAGTCGCGGTTGACCCAGGCGTGGTGCGCTTCGGGAGTCATCTCGACGGTCTGGCCGGTCGGCGCGGTCATCCTGCGCATCAGCTCGGCCTGCACGTGGCCCTCGATCTGGCGTTCATCGACTTCGATGCCGTGGAACCAGCTGTCGTCCTCTTCGAGACGGAACAGCGTGCCGGAGTAGTCGAACAGGACAGCCTCAACATTCACCTGCCCCATGCTGCCAGGTGTGAGCCGTGGCGAAACCGGCTAATTAACTGGCATGGCGGAGCTGGAGCGGGCGGTGGTGGTCGTACCTGCGCACAATGAGATCGAGAGTCTGCCGGCCTGCCTGTCCGCCTTGATCGCGGCCTCCATGCATGCGCCGATACCGGTTCTGATCGTGGTCGTTCTCGATGCCTGCGACGACGGCAGTGAACACCTTGCCGAGCGGTTCGGGCCGAATGTGCACTTCATTTCGACCGATGCGGGCAATGTCGGCGCCGCCCGCGCCGCGGGGTTCGAGTACGCGCGGTCGGTGTGCACCGATGTCGAGCCTGCGCGCACCTGGTTTGCCACCACCGACGCGGACACCATCGTCGGTAGTCGGTGGCTGTCACGGATGATGGAAGCCGGCACCGACATGGTGCTCGGCACGGTTCGGACATCGGTGTGGCGGCTGCCCGTCGGGGTTGCCCGCCGCTACCTGGCCGCCTACAACTCGAAAGGACCCGGCCACGATCACGTCCACGGCGCCAACATGGGATTCCGGGCGGACGCCTACTGGGGCGTCGGAGGCTTCCGCGCGCTGAGCACGGGTGAGGACGTCGACCTCGTCGAACGATTCACCTCGGCGCACATGAGCATCCACCGCGACGCCAAGCTTTCGGTGGCGACCTCGGCCCGTCAAGAAGGGCGCGCACCCAACGGGTTCGCCGCGCATCTCCGCGGGCTTGCGCGGCGACGTCGCAAGGTTCGCGCAGAGACCTGACACTGCGCGTGGCCTAGTCCCGAGCCCGGGCGGCCTTGTCCGCCAGCACTTCCCGCTCGCGTTCATTGTCGGTCAATGCCGCGGCGCGGTCGAAGTCGTCGGCCGCTTCGACGTCGCGCCCCAGCCGGATCAGCAGCTCGCCGCGCACGCTCGGCAATAGGTACGAGTCATCGAGACCGGTGAGCCCGTCGACGATCTCCAGAGCATCGGCCGGGTTCCCGGCCATGGCGACCGCGACTGCCCGGTTGAGCTGGACGACGGGGGACGGCGCCACCTGCACCAGCCCGTCGTAGAGCATCACGATGTGCTTCCAGTCGGTGTCGTCAGCCGTCGGGGCCGTCGCGTGGCACTCGGCGATCGCGGCCTGCAGCGCGTACGGTCCCCAGCCAACACCTTTGTGCTGCAACGCCTCCGCGGACCGCCCAAGGGCGGCCACCCCGCGCTGGATCTGCGCGCGGTCCCACCTGGCCCGGTTCTGAGCCTCCAACAGGATCGGCCTGCCGTCGCTGTCGGTACGGGCGGCGAATCGCGACGACTGGAACTCCATCAGCGAGACCAGGCCGTGCACTTCCGGTCCCTCGGGTATCAGCGCGGCAAGCACGCGGCCCAATCGTAGTGCCTCGCTGCACAGTTCGTCACGGATCCAGCGCTGTCCGAACGACGCCGAATAGCCTTCGTTGTAGACCAGGTAGATCACCGACAACACCGCCGACAGTCGCTGCGGATACTCCGAGCGGTCCGGCACTTCGAACGGAACTCCTGCGTCGGACAGTGTCTTCTTCGCGCGGGTGATCCGCGCGGCGATCGTCGCCTTGGACGTCAGAAACGCGCGGGCGATCTCCTCGGTGGTCAGGCCGCCGATGATGCGCAGCGTCAGCGCGATCTGGCCTTCCCGCGACAACACCGGGTGTGTGGAGATGAAGACCAGTCGCAGCACGTCGTCGTCGATGCGGTCGGGATCCCATGCGTCGGGGGAGTCTTGGCCCTGGGTCTCCAGGTCGCGCGCCAGCGCCGCGTACTTGGTGTCGAGGTTCTCCTGGCGCCGCCACTGATCGATCGCCTTGCGCTTGGCCACGGCGGTCAACCAGGCGGCGGCGTTTCTCGGCACACCGGTGTCGGGCCATTGGGTGAGCGCGTCGACGAGGGCCTCCTGCGCCAGATCCTCGGCGAAGCCGACATCGCCGACGACCCGGGTCAGCGTCGCGACGATCTTGGCGGCCTCCATCCGCCAGACGGCGTCGACGGTCTGCTGGATGTCCGACACGTTCCCCATTCTGCCGAGCACTCGCAAAAGTCCGCGACACGCCGACGAAATGGGCCCCTTTGCGGCTGCTCGCGCAGGAAAGTTGACGGTGATGACGCACCGGCTCGTGACCGCGTACCGGGATGGCCGCAAGGCCTACCCGGAGACGATCGCGAATCCATATGCGAGCATCGGCGATCGCGTCGTCGCGCGGATGTGGCGGCTGGGATGGCAGCGCGCCGCCGACGACAGCCGTGGCATCCCCACCGAACAAGAGCGCATCACTCGGCTGGCCGCCGAGATCGATGAATTCCTGGGCTAGCCGTCTGGCGGCTCTGCTCGCCCGGGATCGCCGTGTCATCCTCGGCATCACCGGCTCGCCCGGCGCGGGCAAGACGGCGATGGCATCGCGGATCGCGTCAACAGTTGAAGACGCCGTGCACCTTCCCATGGACGGCTTCCACCTCGCAGACGTGCAGCTGCAGCGGTTGGGACGGCTCGACCGTAAGGGTGCGATCGACACATTCGATGCCTACGGGTACCTCGCTCTGCTGCAACGTATTAGGGCTCAGGACACCGAGACCGTCTATGCCCCGGCGTTCGACCGCGATATCGAGCAGCCGGTGGCGGGCAGCATATGGGTCGCACCGTCGGCGCGGCTCATCATCACCGAGGGAAATTATCTGTTGGACGACGACCATCCGTGGCCTGACGTGCGGAGCACGTTGGACGAGGTGTGGTTCGTCGACCTTGCACCCGAGGAGCGGCGACGACGGCTCATCGCACGCCATGTCGAGTTCGGCAAATCGCTCGAGCAGGCGCAGGCTTGGGTGCGTGCCGTCGACGATCCGAACGCCGAACGGATCGAGCGTGTCCGGCACAAGGCCGACCTAGTGGTCTAGTGGTCTAGTGCGTCGACGAAATCGGCTGTCTCCCAGAGATTCAAGAAATTCGTCATCATCAACAGACGGCTACGGGCCTGCTCGTTGCCGGCGATTCGCGCGTCGAACCGGTCGGCCACCAGTTCCGGTAGCAGTCGCAGTAGATAGGACGGCACGTCGAGCAACCAGGCCAATCCCATGACCGCGACGTAGAGCATCAAATGCTGCTTGATCGTGACCGAGGCGAGCGCAGGACCACCCGCCGCGCTGAACTCGGTAGTGAACACCTCCAAAAGTCCGTCCAGGTGCTCGTCCCACATCGAGGTCTCGGCGCTGCACATCGCGCCCCAGATCGCCATGGCTACGTTCATCTGGCCGACGCAGCCCCAGTCCATCAGCCCGCATTCGAGGCCGCCACCGCCGTCCCAGAACCACGCGTTGTCTACGTTGGCGTTCCAATGGCACAGCGCCACATAGTCGGAATGCTCTGCGAGCAAACGCCAAATGGCCTTCTCATGCTGTGGGAACCGCGCCACCTCGTACCTCAGTCGGCCCAGAAACTCCGGCGCGCGAACGTTGGCGGGCAAGAGTCCGGGCTGGGCGACCGCGAACTCGGCGAGCCTGTCGACACGGCGCTGTAGCTGATCGGCTGTGTACGGGACCCGGTCTCCGACCGAAAGCCGCTCCATGTCCACAGGGAAGTGGTCGACGAGTTCCGTGGGTAGCCCGCCGGCCTTGTGGGTGCCCGCGAGCCGGCCGAGAGCGCCGAGAAGGGCCCGGTAATGGCCGACGGGGTCGGGCATCTGATAATCCATACACTTGGCATAGTGCGGCTCGATACCGCTGTCCCCGTAGGGGATTCGATCGGTGATCAGCAGTCCGGTGCCCGACGGTCGGTGATAGTCGGCGAACAGGCATCTCGGCACCGCGATCGGGAAGCCCGGCGTCTGGGACAGCAGCGCGAAGCGAACCTCGAACTCCATCTGCGTGCGCCCGCCGTCGCGGCCCGCGTCGTCGAAATCGCGGGAGAATTTGACGAAGAGGTCGGCCGGTAGGTCGCCGCGGTCGTATTCGACGGCCAGAAGTGCCTTGCGCCCGGTGCTGCCCCCGCGGAACTCGCGAAGGTCGGTGATAGCGCGCACTGTGGCGTCGGCCTTCAGCGCCCCGGTGGCCCGGAACGCGTCGGTGAGGAAGCGCGCACCACCGTCACCCAGCGCGCCCACGTCCGCGGGCATGTCGATGCCGAGGTGATCGCCCCGCACCCAGCCGTGACCCGGCACGGCTCAGCCGATGGCGCGGTCGGCACCTTCCCAGAACTGTGCGCGCACCGCCTTCTTGTCGGGCTTGCCCAGCGCGGTCACCGGCACCGACTCGACGATGATGACCTGTTTGGGCGACTGCACCGAGCCCTTGCGTTCCTTGACCGCGGACTGGATCTCGGCGGTCATCGTCGCGATCGCCGCCTCGTCGGAGGCTGCGTCGGGCCGCAGCACGACCACGGCGGTCACCGCCTCGCCCCACTTCTCGTCCGGCGTCCCGATCACACAGACCTGGGCGACCGAGGGGTGCTCTGCGACAACGTCTTCCACTTCGCGGGGGAACACGTTGAAGCCGCCGGTGACGATCATGTCCTTGGTGCGATCCACGATGTACCAGAAGCCGTCCTCGTCCTCACGGGCCAGGTCGCCGGTGTGCATCCAGCCGTCTCGAAAAGTCTCGGCCGTCGCCTCCGGCTTGTTCCAATACCCGCCGGACACCAGCGGTCCCGATACGCAGATCTCGCCGACTTCGCCCTGAGGCACCTCATTTCCGTCGGCATCGAGCAGTGCAGTCCGCGCAAAAACGGTGGGCCGACCGCACGACGTGAGCCGCTTGTCGTCGTGATCACCCTTGGGCAGGTAAGTGATCACCATCGGGGCTTCGGACTGGCCGTAGTACTGCGCGAAGATCGGGCCGAACCGTCGGATCGCCTCCTTCAGGCGCACCGGGTTCATCGCCGAGGCGCCGTAGTACACCGTTTCCAGCGACGACAGGTCGCGGGTCTGCGAATCCGGGTGGTCCATCAGCGCGTAGATCATGGACGGCACCAGCATGGTCGCCGTGATCTTCTGCTCCTCAATGGTTTTCAGCACCTCGGCTGGATCGAACTTGGTGAGCACTACCAGCTCGCCGCCCTTGATGATCGTCGGCACGAAGAACGCCGCACCCGCATGCGACAGCGGGGTACACATCAGGAACTTGGGGCGCTCGGGCCATTCCCACTCTGCGAGCTGAATAGTCGTCATCGTGGTGATCGACTGAGCGGTGCCGATCACGCCCTTGGGTTTGCCGGTCGTGCCGCCGGTGTAGGCCATGCCACCGATATGGTCTGGCGGCAGATCAGCGGCGACCAACGGCTTTGGCGAGTACTTCGCGGCCTCGGCGGTCAGGTCTACCGCTGTGACGTCGCTGTCAGCCAGTTCCTCGGGCACCGGCCCGATCGTCAGGATCTGCTTGAGGCCGGGGACCTTCTCCAGCAGTCCCCTGGCCCGTTCGACGAACATCGGGTTCGGATCGATGGTGAGTGACGTGACGCCGGCGTCGTTGAGGACGTATGCGTGGTCGTCCAGCGAGCCGAGAGGGTGTAGTGACAGGCGCCGATAGCCCTGCGTCTGGCCGGCGCCGAGGATCATCAGCACCTCGGGCCGGTTGAGGGCCAGCAGCCCGCTGACGACTCCCGTGCCCGCCCCCAGCGCCTCGAAGGCCTGGATGTACTGGCTGATGCGCTCGGCCAGCTCGCCGCCGGTCATCGTGGTGTCGCCGAGGAACAGGACCGGTTTGTCCTTATTGCGCTTCAGCGCGCCGACCGTGAGGTGCCCGGAGTGGATGGGGTGACGCAGCAGGGAGTCGCTCATGCCATCAGATTAGAACGTGTTACAGAAACGGTTTCAAGGCCCGGGTAAACGGGCTTCTCCCGATCAGTGAGTGAGACGCAACTACGCGAGGCGATCCTGGCGCTGGCCCACGAGCGGGCGCCTGCCAAAACCATCTGCCCGTCGGACGCCGCACGCGCGGTCGGCGGTGATCAGTGGCGTGACCTGATGGAGCAGGCCCGCCACATCTCGCGAGACCTCGCGAGAGCCGGCGAAGTGGAGATCATGCAGCATGGCGAGGTGCTCGACCCGGACGCGCAGTGGCGCGGACCCATCAGGATCCGCGCCATCTGAGCGGCGATTTCGGTGCGCGTACGTTCGATCACGGGCGTTGTCAAGCTGCGTGGAGTCGGTTGGGGTCGGTTTCGGCGGGGAGGTTGATGCCGACGACGGGGCTGGGACTGTTGGTGTGTGGACGGTTGCGGAAGCGTTCGGGGTGGGCGTCGTAGTAGGCCTGTAGGGCGTGGTCGCGGCGATCCCATTGCCGCGTCCACGTTCCGCTGTGAACCTCGTCCGGAGTGAACAGCGCGATGCCGCTGTGGCGGTGGTGCTGGTTGTACCAAGGCACGTAGGCGCTCACCCAGGCGCGGGCGGCGTCGAGATCGTCGAAGACGCCCGGGTAGTTCGGTCGGTACTTCATCGTGCGGAACTCCGATTCGGAGTACGGGTTGTCGTTGCTGACGTGGGGCCGGTTGTGGGTCCGGCCGATTCCGAGATCGGCGAGGAGGTCCTTGAGCACGGTGGAGCGCATCGCCGGCCCGGAATCGGCGTGCACCACCAAGGGTGGTCCGTGTTCGGTGAACGCGGTCTCGAACATCTCCACGGCCATGTCGTCGCACTCGCGTTCCTCGACCCGCCAGCCCACGATCTTGCGGGAGTAGATGTCGATGATCGAGTACGCCTTGAACGCCACACCACGCCACGGGCTCCGCAAGTCGGTGATATCCCAACTCCAGATCTGTTGCGGTCCGGTCGCTTTGAGCACCGGCGCCGACCGTGGCGCCTTGTTATTCGAACGGGTCGGCGCGACCGGCCGCGCACTTTGATCCTCGATCGCGGCCGCGATGCGCCACCACGACCGCCGCGACGCCAACACCACACCGGCATCCCACATCTCGGCGAAGGACTGATCCACCGACATCCCCGTCAGCCAGCCGGCGAGGATATGTTCGGCGATCGCCGCACGGTCGGAGACGCCGATACGCGAGGGGTAGGCCCGATCCTTGTGCGGCACCGGGTCGGCCACGCGCGGGCGCGGGTGCGATCGGTAGTGCCAGCTCGAGCGCGACAGATCGATCATCGCCAGCGCTTGCCGTTGCGAACCGGTCGCCGCGGTCAGCTCGGCGACGAGTCCGTTCTCGGCGTCGAGGAATCGTCGAGATTGCGGATCGTCGGGGTGGAGTCGGGCCCTGGCACGTTCAATTCGTGCAAGAGCCCGATAGCTTTTCCCAACGCCTCGTTGGTCGCCTCGAGCTCGCGGACCCGCGCCCGCAACCCAGCCAGTTCGGCCGCCTCGCGTTCCTGCTTTGCCGTCTTCGCCTGAACGAACGCCGCTCGTCTCCCAGGGGGACCTGTCATACCACTACCCTCTCGCGGAATCAGGCCCCGGTCGAGATCACCGGCGAACACCGTGGCTTCCCAGCGCCTCAACTGGCGGACAGAAACCCCCTGAGCAGCACGCCAGGCCTCCTTCTGGCCATAAGGCTGCAAGTGATACTCAACGACGAAATCATGAATCTCCGCAGCCGTGAACCCCGGACTGATCGACACAACCCAACTCCCCACTCTGGTCGTCAACATGACTCACAACCAGCGTGGCAAAGAGGGTCAGCGATCGCAGGCGCACCGAAATCACTCAGCGGCTTGCGAACTTGTCGGCGTCCGCGCGGGCCTGAACCGCGATCTTCTCGGCCAGGTCGGCCTTCCACTGGATCTCTTTCTGAACCCACGGGTTGTCCTGCGGAAACTCCTCGGTCTCCGACACCCTGCGCACCTCGACCTTGACGCCCTTGCCGAGCGGGATCTTCTGCGCCCACTGCTTGGCCTCCTCCTTCGAGGACACGTCCAGGATCCAGAACCCGTTGAACAGCTCCTTGGCCTCGGTATAGGGACCGTCGGTAACCACGGGCGGGTCGGAGTTGAAATCGACGACGAAGCCCTCTTCGGGTCCCGTCAGGCCCTCACCGGCGAGCAGCACACCGGCCTTGATGAGCTCCTCGTTGAAGCGGCCCATCTCCTCGATGATCTGGTCGAAGTCGATGTTGGCTTCCGCCATGGCCGCCTCGGCCTCGGCGCTGGACCGCATGATCAGCATGTAGCGCGACATTGTTGTCTCCTTCTAGTGGGGAAGGGCTCGTCATTTTGCTTCAGGTGCCCCTCGTGTTCTACGTCGATTGGCAACCCACTGAAATCGACACGCGCCGCGAAGAAAAATCATCGAAGAACTTGGCACCTCAAAAGCTACGGGGCACGCGTCCCTGTTCGCGAAGCCAGCCCTTGCGTGCGGCGGGATACCACTTCAGTGACGCCGGGACATAGGTCCAACCCGCCCGAATGCTGGCCCGAAGACCTCGATATCGCCGTTCGTCCCCCCGGCTCCAGGGGATGCCGAATCGATCGCGGACGAACGCGGGCAGCCCGCCGAAGATCACCAACCGCATCGGCGGCGCCAACGCCATCCGCACCGGCAAGGTCGGAAGCAACGCGTTGGTCAGCGGCCGCAGCCGCGGATGAGTTGGATAGTCCGGCGATGCGCTCATATCGGGAATCGCGCGTCGCCCAATGAACTCGATCAGGTATTGCGAAGCCTCGTTTGGCTCGAGAACCTCCCGGCAGTAGCGGTCGAATTCGAGCTCGAATGCGGCCCGATTCGGCGGCACCACGCTCCCGGACATGCCGTAGCGCCGATACCACTCACAGCCCTCGGCGTATAACTGCTCGTTCTGCTCGTCGGTCAGGTGGTGGCGGTCCCAGTGCATCGCGAGGCGGTCGACCATGCGCTGAAAGGTGGCATGCGCGAACCAGAACGTCTCGGGGTGCAGGGCGTGGTAGCGATCGCCCGTGGACAGCGTGCCCTTGATTTCGCGGTGGAAGTCTCGAACTCGCACTCCGGTCGCTTCGGCGTGTTCGCCGTTGTAGATCGTTCCCAAAATCCCGGGTAGCGAACGAAATACGCGATCGACCGGATCGTCGAAGAAGTCGGAGTGGTCGATGAGCCCCTGCCCGATGGCCGGATGCATGGTCTGCAACAGACCCGCGGTGCCGCCTTCGAACGCGATGCGCATGTCGCCCGCCCAGCGCCATAGCAGCGATTGCGGCCCGAGGGCGATCCGCGCCCCGTCAGACGGCGAGCTGTGCGACGTCATGGTTCTGCGTTCCGAAGTATGTGCTCAACAGCTTTTCGCTCGACCGTTCGCCCCAGCGCAAAAGATATGCGCGACCGACGCGGGTGCGTGAAAGAAGTTGGTATCGAACGATGTTCGTGGCGAGCACCGGTACCACTGCCCAGGGGATCGAACGGGGCAGCGCGAGGTCGCGCATTCCTTCGGAGCGCAGGAAGTAACTCAGCATGCTCAGTAGACGCGCACGTTGGTAGGCGCCGCGCAGCCGGGACATGTTGGGGTAGTGCAGACGCCGCTGCGCGTCGACGATCGCCTGCGCCAGCGGCGGCCCAGCCGCGCTGACAGTTGATTGGGTGATGAGGAAATGGTAGTTGAGCCGGTGTTGCTGAGCTTCGTTGTTGCACAACCAGTCTTCGTCGACGCCCATCAACCAGCCGACGTACTTCCACAGGTGCATGATGGCCCGTGACTCGGACTTGCTGACCCGAACGCCGAGGAGCCGCACCCCGAGCAGCAATGCGCCGTTGAACAGCCCGAGGGTGGCGGCCTGGTCGGTTTGGTTGATCGGTAGTCCCCACCGGTCGATGTCCCAGCGACCGTTCGTCTCGAATTGATGGTTCACCAGTGCGTGCATCAAGCGGACGTGGACGGTGAGCTTGAATCCTTCGCCGTCTCGTCGCATGGCGTCGTGCTGCGATACGGACACTGCCCATTTTTGGGTCTCGGCCAGGCGTCGTACGGTCGTGCCCCCGGTCAGCGCGCCGGTTTCGACCAACAGATCGGCGGGCCCACCGAATCGGTAGCCTCCGATCAGCGATAGCTGCAGCATTACATCGGCGGCGTTGCTGCCCAGGCGTCGGTACGCGGCGGCACCCTCATTGACCAAATCCATGTCCACCCAGTGCGGAACCCGCTCGACCTCGGCGAAGAAGTCGCGCAACGCGCGGGGGCAGTCGGGCACCGCGTCGGCCCCGTATTCGAGCGCGGTCTTGAACTGGCCCATGGTCGCCCGGTCGGGATCGTCGGAGTCGGTGATCCGCATGGCCCTGACCAGCGCTGCGCCGACCTCATCGCGCTTCATGAGTCGTTGACCGATCAGCTCGACCAACTGGTCATCGGGCCGCGTCGTCCTGGTGAGCACCTTCAGCGGACGCCCCAGGCGGCGGTTGCGTTGCGGTGCTTCCATGAATCGACGGGGATGCGACGGCAGCACCCGCTGTGCGAACATGACCGTATGTTGACACGAGTAATAGCTCGCATTCAATTCGTCTTCTGATGGCGAAGGTCGATCCCGCGCTGCGAAGGACGCCGCGCCAGGAGCGTTCTCGCATCATGGTCGACCGCATCCTGGACGCGGGCCAGCAGATGCTCATCGCCCACGGTTATGACGGTGCGTCCACCAATCGCATCGCCGCCGCGGCGGGTATCAGCCCCGGGTCGCTGTATCAGTACTTTCCGAACAAGGACGCGATCGCGGCGGCGGTGATCGATCGGTACAGCGACGAACTGTCCGCCCGGGTCGCCGCCCGGGTGTCCGAACGGCTGCGCCGGCCGGCGCCGGATTACGTGCGCGACTCCATTGCCGCACTGCTTGACGCCCTCGACGTGCACCCCGAGTTCTTGCGGGCGGTGATGGAGCAGACGCCGCGCCTCGGTTCCGGTAGCAAGCTGATCGCCTTCGAGGAGCGCATCGGCGACCTCACCAAGGCCTATCTGACCATCAATCAGAAACAGGTTCGGCCCGTCGGCTCGAATGACACCGCAGCATGGATGCTGGTGCGGATGGTCGAGCACCTGTGCGTGCGGTACATCCTCGATCAACCGTCCATCGGCCGTGACGAGTTCGTCGACGAGCTCACGGTCATGGCGCTGAGTTATCTGCGACCGTGGCCTACTGCGCCCGAAGAGTGCTTTGACTGAACGCGAATTGAACGCGAGCGCCCGCTCGTGTCAGCATCGGGATCGTGATCGCAACGGTGCCTCCCGCCCTGTGAATCACTCGCCCTAAGTTAACTTATGTTCGCCCCGGGCGAGAGCTGTTCAACTGGGCAGAGACTTCATCTATCCCACGAAATACCCTCATATGTTAATCAGGATTCCTCGACTGCTTGACGGCGGAGAGGTTGCCGCCCTAGCGTGTCGGTTGCCGGGCCACATTGGGGGAGGACCTTTGATCACTCGCATTCCACCGCGAGCCGACGGCTGACCCCCCTTGCTCCACAGGTCTCGGCAATGACGCCGCCCGAGCGCATAGCCGGTAATGACGACGGCCTCGAAGCCATTCAGGACTGGAGCGCCGGATACGTTCGCCGCCATCCGTTGGCGTCGCTGACCACCGTCGGTGACCAGTTCGTTCTCGCCGTTCGCACCGTTCAATACTTGTTCATCGACCTCTTCACCGGCCGCTTTCAATGGCAGGAGTTCATCCGCCAGGGCGCGTTCATGGCCGGCACCGCGGTGCTCCCGACGGTCCTCGTGGCCCTGCCGATCGGTGTCACGCTGTCGATTCAGTTCGCCTTGTTGGCCGGGCAGGTGGGCGCGACCTCGCTGGCCGGGGCCGCCAGCGGGCTCGCAGTCATCCGGCAGGCCGCGTCACTGACGGCAGCGATCCTGATGGCGGCCGCCGTCGGATCGGCGATCACCGCCGATCTTGGCTCGCGCAAGATGCGGGAAGAGACCGACGCGATGGAGGTCATGGGGGTCTCGGTGATCCGTCGCCTGGTGGTGCCGCGCTTCGCCGCTGCAATCATGATCGGCGTCGCGCTCACCGGCGTCGTCTGCTTCGTCGGGTTCCTGGCGAGCTACCTGTTCAACGTCTACTTCCAGAACGGCGCACCGGGAAGCTTTGTTGCCACCTTCGCGTCGTTCGCGACCACCGGAGACCTGATCGTCGCGCTGGTGAAGGCGGTGATCTTCGGCGCCATCGTCGCCGTGGTGTCGTGTCAGAAGGGGATGTCCACGGTCGGGGGTCCGACGGGCGTCGCGAACTCGGTCAACGCGGCGGTGGTCGAATCGATTCTGGTGCTGATGATCGTCAACGTCGTCATCAGCCAGCTCTACATCATGATGTTCCCGCGGGTGGGTCTGTAGAGATGGCAGTAGCCCCTTACCGACCGAAGGTCTTCGTCCCCGCCGTCCGGCTCTACCGCAGATTCAGCATGCCGGTGTTGCGGCTCGGGCACATGCTGGTGTTCTTCATCCGGGCGCTGATGGGTGTGCCGTTGGCATTGCGCCACTATCGCAGCGAGTTCGTCCGGCTGCTCTCCGACATCGCTTGGGGCAACGGGTCGTTGGTGGTCGGCGGCGGCACGGCCGGGGTGGCGGTCGTCCTCGGCATCACTGTCGGGGCCTTGGTGGGGATCGAGGGATACAACTTCCTCGACCTGCTGGGGCTGGGGCCCGCGACGGGAATCATCTCGTCGTTGGTCAACACCCGCGAACTCGCGCCGATCGCGGCGTCGCTGGCGTTCGCCACCCAGGCAGGCTGCCGGTTCACCGCCCAGCTGGGATCGATGCGCATCGCCGAAGAGATCGACGCGCTGGATTCACTGGCGATCCGGCCGATTCCCTACCTCGTGACCACGCGTCTGATGGCGTCGGTGGTCGCTGTCGTCCCGCTGTACGTCGCATGCCTTGCGGTCAGCTACCTGACGACGCAGGTCGTCGTGTACGTCATCAGCGGTGGCTCGACGGGCTCGTATCTGCACTACTTCGGACTGATGCTGTCCGGTCAGGACATCCTCTACTCGCTGATCAAGACCGTCATCTTCGTGTGGATCGCCTCGACGGTGCAGTGCTACTACGGGTTCTACGCCGCTGGCGGGCCCGAAGGCGTTGGAGTGGCGGCCGGACATGCGATGAGGGCCAGCATCACCGTCGTGATCATGGTCAACATGTTGTTGACGATGGCGTTGTGGTCCGTCGATGCCGGCGCAAGGTTTGGCGGATAACGATGCCCAATTCCCTTGACCTGGACGGTCGTGGACCGTCGAACCGCCAGCTGTTCGGCTGTGGTGCGGCTGTGCTCGTCGTCGTGGCGCTGGCCACCGCGACGCTATTGGTCAAGTCGACGGGTCGGCTGGACCCGTATGTCCGGGTGGTGGCCGACCTCGTCAATGTCGGCGACGGTCTGCCGCAACGGTCCGACGTCAAGTACCACGGCGTGCTCGTCGGCATGGTGGACGACGTCACCCCTGCCGCGGACGGCAATCCGAACTTCGTCCAAATCGACCTCAATCCCGAGTACGCCCAATCGATTCCGGCCGACGTGACCGCTCGCGTGGTGCCGAGCAATGTGTTCGCGGTGTCCTCGGTTCAGCTCGTCGACCAGGGTCCGGGGGCCCCGATCCGCGCAGGCGCTCACATTCCGGAGGACGTCGACCTGCCGACGGTGTTGTTTCAGACCACCATCAGCAAGTTGCGTGACATGCTGGCCGCGACCGGGCGCGGTCGGGAGGACAAGACGGTGGGCATCCTCGCGGCGGTCAACGCCGCGACCGAGGGCAAGCGAACCGAATTGCTGGCCTCGGGTGCGCATTTGAACCGGTTGATCGATCAGCTCGACACGATCGTGGCCACCGACCCGGATGCGACGACGGTCTCGGCGCTCATCGATGCGACGCACGGCCTGCAGGCCACGGCTCCCGAGCTCATCGACTCGCTGCAGCAGGCAATAGAACCGATGCAGACCCTCGTCGAACAGCGATCCCAGCTCGACTCACTCATATCCGGCGGCGTGCACACCATGGGCACTACGCACACCGCGCTGAACAACCACACCGACCGGCTGATCAAAATCACGGGGGAGTTGACGCCGGTGGTCGGCGTGCTGGCGCAGACCTCGCACAACTTCGTCCCGGCGTTCGTCAAATTGAATACGTTGGCCGACAGGTTCTTCGAGCACGTCTGGATCGCCGATCGCGATATCGGCAACATGCGCCTCAACCTGTCGTTCACACCCAGTCACACGTACAGCCGTGCGGATTGTCCGCAGTACGGCGAGCTGAAGGGGCCGAGCTGTTATACAGCGCCGCTCGTTCCGACCCGACCCGAACTGCCCGACGTGCTCTTGCCGCAGAACTACCAGCCGCCGAAGGATCTGGCGCCACCGCCAGGCACGGTCCTGGGGGAGAACGGCAATCTCGTCGCCGTCGGTCCGCCGTTGATCAACCCGAATCCAAGCTTGGCCGACCCCAACCCGCCACTACCGCCGTGGATGTCGCCCGCATTGCCGGTGCCGGGAACGGCCAATCCGGCGCTTGTCCCGACACCGCCGCCGCCAGTGCCGCTGTCACCGCCGGCACCCGTGGCGCCCAAGCCGTGGGCAGATCCGACCGAGCCGAATTCGCGAGGGGCACAACAAGCTCCGGCGACTCCACCCGCGCTGCCTGCTGAGGCCGCGCCCGCGTCGTACGGCGGCAACGTGGGGCCGGTCGGTAGCCCGCAGGAGCGGGCCCAGTTCGGCCTCCTGACCGGTCAGTCGGCGTCGAGTGCCACCCAACTGTTGCTCGGCCCGCTCGCGCGCGGGACGACGGTGTCTGTTGTGCAGGAGGCAGGATGAGGTACCGCGGGGCCTTCGTCGGACTGGCGATCTTCATGGTTGTGGCGGTGGCGTTGACTTGGCTGGTTTATGTAACGCTGCGGCGCGACGTCGCCGGTAGGACGGTGCCCTATGCCGCCGTGTTCACCGACGTGTTCGGCCTGCGCGAGGGCGACGACGTCCGGATGGCGGGGGTTCGCGTCGGTCGCGTCGAAAGCATCGAATTGCAAGGCAATCTGGCGAAGGTTTCATTCGTCGTGCAATCCGACCAGCAGGTGCTGGGGACGACCGTCGCGTCGGTGACCTATCAGAACATCGTCGGCCAGCGCTATCTCGGGTTGTCGTTGGGCCAACTCGGTCAACCGGGCCCCATGGCGCCGGGCAGTGTCATCCCGGTCGAACGCACTGACCCCTCGTTCGACGTCGGCACACTTCTCAACGGTTACGAGCCCCTGTTCAGCCTGCTCGACCCCCGCGACGCCGACAATCTCACCAAAGGCGTCGTGCAGTCGCTACAGGGCGACGCCGGATCGATCACGGCGCTGGTGGACCAGACCTCGCGGCTGACGGAATCGTTCGCAGGCCGTGACGAGGAACTGGGTGCCGTCATCACGGATCTGAACACCGTGGTCGCCAACCTGGCCAGGCACAACGACGATCTCGACCACGTCATCACCGAAACGCGCAGTGTGGTATCCACTTTCGACGCCCGGCGTCCTGAGCTGGTGGAGTCGATGGGATCGATCGCGAAAGTGGTGCGGCAGATGTCGACGATCTCCGATGACGTGTACCCGTCGTTGAAGGAACTCGTCACACGTGAGCCGGGGTTTGCCTCACATATGGTCGGCATCGAGCCGCAGCTGGCGTTCACCGGCGCGAATCTGCCGCTGCTACTCAAGGGGTTTGCGCGCATCACCAACGAAGGCCCGTACGCCAACGCGTACGCCTGCGACCTCAACCTGCAGGGCTTCTTCCCCGGGCTCAACGACGTGATTCCGATCATCGTCGACGCCGCTTCACCGGGACCGGGTACGCAGTATTCACCGAAATGCAGGAACATGGCCAATGGCTGACCAATCACCGCAGCGGCGACGCATACCGCTGGAGGAACGCAACAAGACCTGGCTCGGGATCATCGCGGTGACGGTGGTGGCGGTGGTAATCGGGGCGATGCTGCTCGTCAAGGTCGCCAATGTGGGCTATCGCCACTACACCGCCCAGTTCCTGCAAGCCGCGGCCCTGCAGGTGGGCAACCCGATCACGATCGCGGGCATCCCTGTCGGCGAGGTCACCAGCATGGAGTTGGCCGGCGACCACGTGGAAGCCGGCCTCAAGGTCCGCGACGACATAGCTCTCGGCGCACAATCCAGCGCCTCCATCAAGATCACCACAATCCTGGGATCCCGCTACCTGTCGTTGCAGCCGGCCGGGGAAGGATCGGTGCCCGACAACACCTTTGACCTGGCACACACGGAGGTGCCATACGATCTCCAGGAGGCGCTGTCCGACGTCACCACCACCTACGAGCAGGTCGACTCCGACCGGTTCGCCGAGACGCTCGGCATCCTCGGCAAGCAGCTGCAAACGCTCCCTCCGGTCATTCCGCAGGCGTTGGCCAACACTCA
This sequence comes from Mycolicibacterium tusciae JS617, assembly GCF_000243415.2. The sequence continues at coordinate 3,323,522 of NZ_KI912270.1, read as the reverse complement.
GACACTTTCGCAGATCATCGCCGAACGACGCGATCAGTTGGGATCGCTGCTGAAGACCACCGAGACGGTGACGAATACGCTGCGCCGTCAGCAGGCTGCCATTGGAAGCCTTGTCAGGCAAGGTAATTCACTCGCGGGAGAATTCGTGACCAGGCGCGCGACCTTTCACGCGATGATGGGCGCCCTCACCAACCTGGTCGAGACGCTCAGCGGAATCGTCATCGAGGACCGGCCCGAACTCGAGGAGTTGCTGCGTAACGTCCATGAGCTGTCCGGCATGCTCGCCGAGCACGACGACTTGTTGCGCAGCACTTTGCAATCCGGCCCCGTCGCACTGCGCGGTCTGGCCAATGCGACCGGCACCGGCAACGCGGTCGGATTCAACGCGCCCAACGGCCTGCTCGTCGACTCCTGGATGTGTGCCATCAGCGGGCGCGCCGAGCAGTTCAACATGATCCCGTACTTCCAGGACTGCAAATGAGACCCAAAGTGCTCGCGATCGGCGCCACGCTCCTCGTGCTCGCGGCGGTGAGCGCCGTCGTCGTGTGGAATCTGGCCAAGGACCGCCTCGATTCGGTCACGGTCACGGCCCAATTCGAGAATGCGGCAGGACTTTACGAGAACAACACCGTCGCGGTGCTGGGTATGCCGGTGGGCAAGGTCACCAGAATCACTCCCAAGGGAGGATACGTCGAGGTCCAGTTCACTGTGGACAAGGACGTCAAGGTACCCGCGGACGCCAAGGCGGTGACGATCTCGAATTCGATTCTCACCGACCGCCAAATCGAGCTGACGCCGCCTTACAGCGGGGGACCGACTCTGACCAACGGGGACACCATCGGCCTCAACCGGACCCAGACCCCGGTCGAGTTCGCGCGTGTGCTCGATGTCTTCGACAAACTGTCGACTTCGCTGCGCGGTGATGGTAACGGCAACGGCCCCGTCGCCGACCTGGTCAACGCCAGTGCCGCCATCGCGGATGGCAACGGCCAGGAGATGAAGGACTCGCTCGGCGAACTGTCCGACGCCCTGCGGCTCAGTGCGGATGGAGGTGCGGTGACCCGCGACCAGCTGACGACGATCGTTCGTAACGTCAGTTCACTGCTCGACGCCGCGGCAGCCAACGATGCCGAGCTTCGTGAGTTCGGCTCGAATGTCAATGTGCTCAGCCAGGTCATCGCCGACGAGGACCTCGGAAGTGGAACCACCGGCAAGAAGCTGAACGAGGTGCTCGTCCAGGCGGGCGAGGTTCTCGAGGCCAATCGCGACAACATCAAGGGCATCGTCGGCAACGCCAACACCGTGTCGGTGACGACCGTGGATCACCAGCGTGATCTCGCAGAGTTCCTTGACCTTGCGCCGATGACGCTGGACAACATCTACAACATCGTCGATCAGCGCAACGGCGCGCTGAGGGCCAAGGTGCTCACCGACCGGGTGCTCTTCGACACCCAGACGATGAAGGAAGTCTGCAACATGATGGGCCTACGACAGTTGGGTTGCAGCACCGGCACACTGCAGGACTTCGGGCCGGACTACGGCCTGACCTACATGCTCGACGGCCTCGCCGCGATGGGGCAGAAGTGATCAACATCAAAGGCGTTGTCGCGGTGGCCACGGCCGTATGTCTGACCGTATCCAGTTGTGCTTCCGAAGGTTTGGCGAGCCTACCGCTGCCCGCACCTGGTGCAGGTTCCGGCGGTTACACGCTGAAGGCGGTGTTCTCCAATGCGCTCAATCTGCCTGCCAACGCTAGGGTCAAACTCGCAGGCGCCGATGTCGGGCAACTCGAATCGATGGTCGCCCGCAACTACACCGCCGTGACGACGTTGCGCATCATGGACGGAGTGCGGCTGCCGAAGGGCAGCACCGCGGAGCTGCGGTCGGCGACTCCGCTCGGTGACGTGTTCGTCGCGTTGAAGCCGCCGAGCCCTGCCAAACCCGATGCGCCACTGTTGAAGAACGGTGACACCATCGATCTGGACGCGACGACCGCGGCCGCGACAGTCGAGTCGGTGCTCAGCTCGGCCGCGATCCTGGTGAACGGTGGCGCGGTGCGCAACTTCACCAATATCGTCAATGGTCTGGGCAAGGCGACCGGGGATCAGGGCCAGGCCTTCGGCGCCCTCATCCGAAAGACGAACCACACGCTCGGCAAGCTGAACTCGCGGTCGGACCAGATCGCTGACGCGATGACCGAAACGTCGCGACTTGTCGACACCATCGAGGCCAAGAACCAGACGCTCGCCGATGTCCTGTCAGAGGCCCGCCCCGCGACCGAGACCCTGGCCGTCCACACCAATCAGATCACCGACCTCGTCGCGCAGGTGGGCGACGTCTCCGACCAGCTTCGCAAGTTCCCGTCGATCGCAGGCACCGACACCAGCGGCCGAAGCGTGATCGTCGATGCCAACGAGGTCGCGCGGGCGTGGAACGAGGTGGCGCTGACGCCCGACGCCACTCTGTATTCGTTGAACCGACTGATGCCGCCGTTCGTGAAGTCGATGACCAGCAATGCCATCGCAGTCAACGCCAGCGCCGACCGGCTGATTCTGGGATCCATCCCTGACATCGGCTTCGCCGGTGACCCGGGGTTGCACGGTCCCAAGCGGTACAACTGGCATCAGCTCGTCGGGTCGGTGCAGTACACGCTCTACCGGCTGCAGGAGCGGATCGTCGGCAAGGGGCCCGGTGTCCCGCAGGTGCCGGTGATCCCGAATCCGGCCGAACCGGGACAGGTGATGGTCGCGCCGCCTCCCCCCGGGGCGCCGCCTCCGCCTGGCGCGCCGCCGGGGCAGGAGCCGCCGCCATGATCGCCGCCATCGCCAATCGCATCGTCGCAGTGGTGCGCGCCGGCCACCGCCGGAAGGCGTGGCTGTCCGCGGGCGCTCTGCTCCTGACGCTGGTTGTCGCCACGGGCTATCTGTCTCTTGGTGCGCTGCAGGTGAATCCGTTGGCATCGACCTACCGGGTGACGGTCGAACTGCCGGAGTCCGCGGGCCTGCTTCCCAATCAGGACGTCACGCTTCGCGGCGTGCGGATCGGGCGGGTGGACCGTCTGGACATCACACCGTCGGGTGTCAACGCGATTGTCAACGTCAATTCGGAGGTGCCCATCCCCGAATCCAGTGATGTACGCGTGTCGGGGCTTTCGCCCGCTGGCGAGCAGTACATTGACTTCGTTGCGCAGTCCAACGACGGTCCCTATCTGAGCGACGGCGCCGTCATCGCCCAGGGCCGGGCCACCGTCCCGGTCAGCCTTGCCCAATTGCTCGCCAATGCCGACGGCACGCTCGCCCAGGTCGACACGGCCAAGATCGAGCTGATCAAATCCGAGCTGAGCCTGAGCAAGGACGGTCCGCGCAAGCTTGCCGACATCATCAACGGCGGCACCTTCCTGTTGTCCACCCTCGACTCGGTGCTGCCGGAGACCACCAGCGTTCTGCGACACAGCCGCACCGTGTTCACGCTCGTCGCCGACAAGAACGCCGGAATCGACGTCGCGTCAGGCAATCTCAACGAGACATTCACCGGGATCAGCAAGATGCGCGACGGCTACCGACGACTCACCAATGAGGGACCGGGCACGCTGTCGGACGTCGACGCGCTGTTCGCGGACAACTCCGACACCATGGTGCAACTACTGGGGAACCTGACCACCACGTCACGACTGCTCTACCTTCGCGTGCCCGCGCTCAATGCGCTGTTCCCCACCTACCGCACATCGCTGATCGATGCGCTCAGCAGCACTCTGCACGACAACGGGCTGTGGGCGACCGGTGACATCTACCCTCAGTACGCCTGTGATTACGGAACGCCGCGTCTACCACCGGCATCCGCCGACTATCCCGAACCGTTCATGTACACCTACTGCCGCGACGACCATCCGGGTGTCCTCGTCCGCGGGGCGAAGAATGCGCCGCGTCCGGCCGACGACGACACCGCGGGCCCACCACCTGGCGCCGACCTCGGCCGGAGGACCGACCCGACGCCGCAGGGCCGCTTCACAATCCCCACCCCCTATGGCGGCCCCACCCTGCCAATCGACCCGCCGCGCTGACGGCGCTACCTGTGAGGAGAAGTTGATGACAACGACGTCTCAGAAGAAACGCGACCCCGATACAGCCGAAACACTCGACGCCGAAGAAGTAGCGGTCGAAGAAGTAGCGGCCGAAGACGGCACCGAAGGCGGCACCGAAGACGTCACCGAAGACGTCACCGAAGACGTCACTGCCGACGCGGAGCCCGCGGTACGGCGATGGCCACGCCGCCTGCTCATCGGCTCGGCGATCGCGATCTTTGTTGCCGCACTTGCCGGATCGGGCTTTCTCGGGTGGCAACTGTGGCAGGAGCGGCAGGTCGACCAGGCGAGCGAGCAGGCCCAGCAAGCTGCCGTCGCGTACGCGCAGGTGTTGACCAGCATCGACTCGAACAAGGTCGACGAGAACTTCGCGCAGGTCCTCGACGGCTCCACCGGCGAATTCAAGGACATGTACTCGCAATCGAGCGGGCAGCTGCGACAACTGCTCATCGACAACAAGGCGACAGCGCATGGGGTCGTCGTGGACTCCGCGGTGCAGTCCGCGGCCGAGGAGAAAGTCGTTGTGCTGCTGTTCGTCGACCAATCCGTGTCGAACACCAACGTGCCCGACGCGCGTGTCGACCGCAGCAGGATCAAGATGACGATGGAGAACGTCGACGGTCGTTGGCGTGCAAGCAAAGTCGAGCTGCCGTGATTCTGCGCCGCCTGAAGCGCAGTAGCGCGATAGCTCTGGCGGCTGCGGCTGTGGTCGCCACCGCACCCGCGTCGGCGTCGGCGCCGGCCTTCTGCGGTGAGCTGGGCGGTCGGTGGGACGGGCAGTTCTGCAGCACGTCGGTGGAGTCGGAGCGCAAGGCGACCCGCGACATCAAGATGGCGTTGCCGGGCGATCTGGTGGAAAACCCCACCATCCGGGAGTACCTGGCCAACCTGATGAACAACTGGCGCAACGCGGCGGCCAAGATGGCTGCCGACAGCTTCGGCGAGGAGAGCTTTCAGGTCTTCCAGCACGGTGACGCGATGACGGTCGTTTTCCACGAGATGTATTCGGGCACCGTCGGTACCGACGCCCTCGCACACCCGAATGCACCCATCATCAGCGACGCCTACCGCACTTTCACCTTCGCGGGCGGGCGACAGCTGAAGCTGGCCGACCTGTTCAAACCGGGAGTCGACCACGGGGCCGAGATCCCGCGTGTCGGTGCCCCATTCATCGTTGCGGCCCTCGATGCCGCACCGCCGCCGCATCAGCCTGGCACCTATCCGTTCACCCCCGACCGATGGACCCCGGACAAGGTGTACTCCGGCGGTTACCGGGCCTGGGCGCTGACACCCGACGAGTTGGTTCTCTACCTGCCCGACTATCCGGTCGGCCGCGATACCCCGCTGGACTACACGATCGGCCGCATGCAGTGGTCGATGGACGGCGGCACCGTGCAGGTGCACATCCCGCTGGCCGCGCTGCGCCCGAGCCTGCGTCCTGAGTTCGGCGGTACCCCGTAGCCCGGTCATCGAACGGCCCACCGGCGCAACCCTGCGACGCCATACTGGGCCGATGCCCACTGCCGATCTCGTGATCACCGGAACTGTCCTCACCGTCGACGTACAGCAACCGACCGCCGAGGCCATCGCCGTATCGAACGGCCGCATCGTCGCGGTCGGGAGGCGAGCCGATGTCGAGGAATGGATCGGGCACGAAACCAGGACGGTTGACCTGCAAGGCAGTTGCGTGATGCCGGGCCTCATCGAGGCGCACGGGCACCCACTCATGGAGGCCATCGTGCTCTCGGATCGGATGGTCGATATCCGCCCGGTGACACTGCCAGAGGCCGACGACGTCGTCGCGGCCATCCAAGCGGAGGTCGCCAAGCGCGGGGCCGACGGCGCCTACCTGAACGGCTGGGATGCGCTACTGCAGCACGGCCTGCCCGACCCGACGCTCGAGTGGCTCGACGGCGTCGCCCCCGCAACCGCACTGGTGATCGTGCACAACTCCGGGCACAAGGCCTACTTCAACTCCGCGGCTGCCGCCCGTGTCGGGCTGACGCGCGACACCCCGGATCCGAAGGGCGCCAGCTACGGACGCGACGCCAACGGCGAACTCAACGGGTCCGCCCAGGAGATCGGAGCGGTCTTCCCGCTGCTCTCGGGCGCGATTCAGCCCAGCGAATACCCCGCGATGCTGCGCGCCGAACTCGCCCGGCTGAATCGTGCCGGGTTGACGACATGTTCGGAGATGGCGTTCGATCCGATTTTCCGCCCGGTGATCAACGAGATGCGCGACGACCTGACGGTGCGGCTGCGCGTCTACGAGATGTCCACCGCCGCCATGACCACCGATATGGTGCCCGACAACGGCGACGATCTGGTCCGGCAGGCCGGCATCAAGATCTGGGTCGACGGCTCGCCGTGGATCGGCAACATCGACCTGTCGTTTCCGTACCTGGACACCGAGGCGACCCGCAGCATCGGCATCCCGAAGGGGTCGTGTGGCTGCGCGAACTACACCCGCGAGCAGCTGACCGAGATCGTCGGCGCCTACTTCCCGAAGGGCTGGCAGATGGCCTGCCACGTCCAGGGCGACGCGGGCGCGGACACCATCCTCGACGTCTATGAGGAGGCGCTGCGCTCCCATCCCCGCGACGACCATCGGCTGCGGCTCGAACACGTCGGCGCTATCCGCGACGACCAACTGCAGCGCGCCCACGAGCTCGGGGTCACCTGCAGCCTGTTCGTCGACCAGATCCACTACTGGGGCGATATCGTCGTCGACGGCCTGTTCGGTGCCGAACGTGGAAACCGTTGGATGCCTTGCGGTTCAGCAGTCGCGACGGGCATGCGTATCTCCCTGCACAACGACCCGCCCGTCACGCCGGAGGAACCGCTGCGCAACATCAGCGTGGCCGTCACCCGCACCGCCCCCAGCGGCCGCGTGATCGGCCCCGAGCAGCGGATCACCGTCGATCAGGCCATCCGGGCCCAGACCATCGACGCGGCATGGCAACTGCACTCCGACGACGTCGTCGGTTCGCTCGAGGTCGGCAAGTACGCCGACATGGTGGTGCTCTCGGCGGACCCGCGCTCGGTGCCGCCGGAGGCGATCGCGGACCTCGACGTCCAGGCGACGTTTTTGGCGGGACGGCAGGTATATGGCGAACTTTGATTGACAACCGCAGTTGTCATGGCACGCTCATGGGCATGTCTGAAGCGCTGGCCGAACCCCGATTCCTCGACGAACGCACGGCTCACTGGGCCGAAACCAAACCCGACGCCGAGGCGTTCGATTACCTCGACCGATCTTGGACGTGGGCCCAGTGGAATGACCGCGTGCGCCGGCTGGCAGGCGCGCTGAAGGAGCGCGGTGTCAAACGCGGCGACGTGGTGGCGTTCCTCGACAAGAACCACCCTGCCTGCGTGGAGATGACGTACGCCGCGGCCTCGCTGGGTGCGGCGACCGCAATCATCAACTTCCGGCTCGCGGCCTCCGAACTCGACTATGTGCTCAACGACTCCGGTGCCAAGCTGCTGATCGTCGGCAAGGACCTGCGGGAGAACATCGACAAGATCCGCGACAAGCTCACCCATGTCGAGCACCTCATCGAGGTGACTCCAGAGGGCGGCGACGGCGACGAATACGAGGCGATGCTGGCGTCGGCCACCCCGACCGGGCGAGCCGATGATGTCGAACCCGACGACGTCGCGATCATCATGTATTCGTCAGGCACCACGGGCAAACCCAAGGGCGTTCAGCTGACTCAGGCGAACATCATTGCGCACACCGTGAATGCGCACGAGGGGTTCGAGTTCGACGAGGGCGACAAGAACATGGTGTCGATGCCGCTGTTCCACGTCGGCGGCTCGTCCTACGTGCAATTCGGAATCCACGACGGTTTCCCCAGCGTGATGACCCGCGAGGTCGACGGTGCTTCACTGGCCGGCGCAATCCTCAAGGGCGCCAACAGAACCTTCCTGGTGCCCGCGGTGCTGGCCAAGGTGCTCGACTCCGGTGAGGATGCCGTCAAGCTGTTCGGATCGCTGAAGACCTTCGCCTACGGCGCGTCGCCGATGCCGCTTCCCTTGTTGCGCAAGGCGCTGGAAGCATGGCCCGACACCGATTTCATGCAGGCGTACGGTCTGACCGAACTGTGCGGCGTCATCAGCCACCTGCTTCCCGAGGCCCACCGTGACCCCGGCAAGGAGGAGCGCCTATCGAGTGCCGGCACGCTGGTTCCCAACGCCGAGGTGCGAGTGGTCGACCCCGACACTCTCGACGACGTACCCGAGGGTGAGCAGGGCGAATTGTGGTTCCGCTCACCACAGTTGATGAAGGGCTATCACAACAAGCCGGAGGCGACCGCCGAGTCGATCACCGAGGATGGCTGGTTCCGCACCGGTGATATCGGTCGCGTCGACGACGGCGGCTACATCTTCGTCGAGGACCGGCTGAAGGACATGATCATCTCCGGTGGCGAGAACATCTATTCCATCGAGGTGGAGCGGGTACTCGCCGAGCATCCGGCGGTCGTCGACGTCGCAATCATCGGAATACCCGACGAAAAGTGGGGCGAGGTCGTCAAAGCCGTTGTCCAGCTTGACGGTGAGGCCACCGAAGCTGAGCTGATCGCCTTTGCGAGAGAGCGGCTGGCCGCCTACAAGTGCCCCAAGTCCGTCGATGTCCACGACGAGTTGCCGCGCAACCCGACCGGAAAGATCCTCAAGAAGGATCTGCGCAAGCAGTACTCGTAAGGCTGTCTAGGTCGGGTGGCGCGACCGGGATCGCGATCTCGTTGCGCCGCCGGAACGGCAGCGTCCACGGAGGATCGAAGAACCACGCGACCGGCTCGCCTACCGCATCGACATCGTTGTCGCCCAGGATTTTCCGCAGTTCGGTTGTCCGGGCGGTGACGGCTGACGGGCTGCGGTCACCGGTGAACCGTAGGACGGCGTAGGTCTCGGCGGGAACCTCGACCAACTCGACGTGCTCGTCGTCGGGTTTCGGCAGCGTCTCCATCGTCCACTTGGACGGCATGAAAAAGCGGATGACCGAGGTGTTTTCGCCGTCACGGACCTGTGCGACGGGTGCGGTCATCGCGATTCGATCACCTGTTTCCTGGCTGACCGGTGCGGTCATCGCAATCGTCTGGTCGCGGTGATTGGCGCCGAAGATGTAGCCCGCCAGGCGGCGGAAGCCAATATTGCGGGCGCGTTCGTCGTCGGCGTCCACCGTCGTCTCGGCGGCGATTCGGGGGCCGTACCGCCGTATCGTCACGTTGTCGGTCAGCGGGGTCGCCAGGTAGTGGGGTTCTTCGGTGCCGACGCGGATACCGACGATCGAGAGGATCGATTCTGCGGCTTGGCCGGGAATGTCGATGAGTCGCATCAGCGCCGCCTGTTGAGGGCCCAGATGTGGGTCGACAGCGCGGTGGCGAACGTGCACCAGGCGGGATAGGCGGCCAGTGGAGCGGCCTTGGCGCCCTGTACGGACATCGAGCGCCTGGTCAGGTCGGCGCTGCTGGCTGCAAGCACCCCGGCGGCGACCGCGGCCGTCCCCAGCCGTCGCTGGTTGAAGAACAGCCAGGACCAACTGGCGTTGAGCACCAGGTTCGACGCCAGCGCGGCAATGTAGGCACGTCGTTCCTGATGCAGGCCACGTTCCTCGAGTTCGTCCAGCGTGGCCGCCGATGTGGCGGCGATATTCGCGTAGAGCAGGTTCCACACAATCGGAAAGGCCAGGCGCGGAGGCTGATACGGCGGCTTCTTCAGCTTGGCGAACCAGGCCGACTGCGCCGGACGACTCGCCAGCCCGCCGATAACCCCCGTGGCGGTCACAGCCAGGGCAGTGGGGACGAGCGTACGCAACTGCATCGGAATCTCCTCAATTAGTTAAGTAACTTAAACATTACCCACCTCGGCATACGGCTAAACGTGGCACCATGAGCGACGTGACGCCGCCGCTGGACGACCTGCTCGACGGATTGCATGTCGTCTCGCTGCCGATGCGAGTTCGGTTCCGCGGCATCACCGTTCGGGAGGTTGCCCTCATCGAGGGGCCTGCGGGCTGGGGTGAGTTTGGGGCATTTCTCGAATACGAGCCACCCGAGGCGGTGCATTGGCTGGCGTCGGCTGTCGAGGCGGCGTACCAGGCTGCACCCGACGTCCGGCGCGACCGCATCCCCATCAACGCGACCGTGCCTGCCGTCGCGGCGGACCAGGTGCCCGAGGTGCTGGCCCGATTCCCCGGCGCCCGCACCGCGAAGGTCAAAGTGGCCGAGCCCGGCCAGTCCCTTGCCGCCGACGTGGCGCGCGTCAACGCCGTTCGTGCGCTGGTGCCGGCGGTGCGCGTGGACGCCAATGGCGGCTGGACCGTCGACGAGGCCGTCGTGGCGGCCGCCGCGCTGAGCGCTGACGGATCACTCGAGTACATCGAGCAGCCCTGTGCGACGGTTCCCGAGCTGGCCGCGCTGCGGCGCCGCATCGACGTGCTGATCGCCGCCGACGAGAGCATCCGCAAGGCCGACGATCCGCTGCACGTCGTGCGTTCCAAGGCCGCCGATGTCGCGGTGCTGAAGGTCGCGCCCCTGGGTGGCGTCGCTCCGATGCTCGAGATCGCCGATCGGATCGACATCCCGATCGTGGTCTCCAGCGCACTCGACTCGGCAGTGGGCATCGGCCGTGGACTGCTGGCGGCCGCTGCGCTGCCGGACCTGCGCTATGCCTGTGGCCTCGGCACGGGCGGGCTTTTCGTCGACGACATCGCCGAGCCCGCCGTGCCCGTCGACGGATTCCTGCCGGTCGCACCGGTGTCGCCGGATCCGGCACGGTTGGCCGCGCTGGCCGCATCGGCTGGCCGCCGTCAGTGGTGGATCGACCGCATCAAGGCCTGTTTACCGCTGATGTCCTAATTTGTGGGGGTCATGGCCTAGACGCCACGCGAGCGGTCGCCAACACTGAGGATGTGCGATCGGTGGTGATCCTCGGATTTCCGGGCGTGCAGGCTCTTGACCTGGTCGGCCCGTTCGACGTGTTCACCGGCGCCACCATGTGCCTGGCCAGTCAGGGCCGTACGGACGAGGGCTACACCGTCAGCATCGTCACCCGGACCGGCGAACCCGCCGCCACCCTGACCGGACTCGCACTGGTCGCCCAGCCGTTCCCGGATCCGCGGCAACCCCTCGACACCCTCGTCCTGCCCGGCGGCATGGGGGTCGACGATGCGCGGCGAGATCCAGAGACCGTCGGATGGATCCAGATCGCTGCCGAGCACACGCGTCGCGTCGTCAGCGTGTGCAGCGGCGCCTTCCTCGCCGCACAGGCGGGTCTGATCGACGGCTGCGTCGCGACCACGCACTGGGCGTTCGCCGCGCAGCTGGCACGCGAATTCCCCGCGGTGACCGTCGACCCGGAACCGATCTTCGTGCGCAGTTCCAAGCAGGTCTGGACGGCGGCGGGCGTCACGGCGGGCATCGACCTGGCCCTGTCTCTCGTCGAGGACGACTTCGGCACCGATGTCGCGCAGATGGTGGCGCGCTGGATGGTGATGTACTTGCGGCGACCGGGTGGACAGACGCAGTTCGCCGCCCCGGTGTGGATGCCGCGCGCCAAGCGGGCGCCGATCCGCGACGTCCAGAACGCCATCGACTCCGAACCCGGTGGTGCGCATAGCATTCCCGACCTGGCCCGTCGCGCTTCGATGAGCCCGCGGCACTTCACACGGGTGTTCACCGACGAGGTGGGGGAGGCGCCGGGGGCCTACGTCGAGCGGATCCGCACCGAGGCCGCCCGTCGCCAGCTCGAGGAGACCGACGACACCGTGACGGTCATCGCGACGCGCTGCGGATTCGGTAGCGCCGAGACGCTGCGCCGCAACTTCGTTCGACGACTGGGCATCTCGCCCGACCAGTACCGCAAGACGTTCGCCTAACCAAAGGAGATGGCTCAAAATGTCCCAGCAGATCGCAATCATGGTGTACCCCGGGTTCACCGCGCTGGACTTCATCGGCCCCTACGAGGTGTTGCGTAATCTTCCCGACGCCGAGGTGCGGTTCGTCTGGCACGAGCCCGGCCCCATCGCCGCCGACTCCGCTGTGCTGCTTGTCGGCGCCACGCATTCCTTCGACGAGACTCCAAGTCCCGACATCATTTTGGTGCCCGGCGGCGCGGGGACCTTCGAGCATGCCCGCGACGAAAAGGTCCTCGACTGGGTGCGTAAGGCCCATGAGACGTCCACCTGGACGACGTCGGTGTGCTCAGGTTCGATGATCCTCGCCGCGGCGGGCGTGCTGGACGGTCGTCGCGCCACATCGCACTGGATGGTGGTGCCGATGCTCAAGCCGTTCGGCGTCGAGGCTGTCGGCGATGAGCGGATCGTGCGCGACGGCAAGATCGTCACCGCAGCCGGAGTCTCGGCCGGTATCGATCTCGGGCTCTGGTTGTTCGGCCAGATCTGCGGGGACGCCAAAGCCAAGGCGGTGCAGCTGGTGATCGAGTACGACCCGCAGCCGCCGTATGACTCCGGCCACGTGTCCAAGGCCTCCGCGGCGACGAAGGCCGCGGCCACCGCCGCGCTGAGCGTCGAGACCATCAAGGGGCACCAGCTGACCCCGACGGTGGCGCTGCTGTGGAACGCGGCGATCGGCCGCGTGCGATCGAAGAAGACCCGCTCACGGCTGGCGGACGTGCGGTCTGCCGGATAGCTCGCGATGCACAGCGGTAAATGCCTGCGTGCCTTGGATCAGCGCGGCACAGTCGGATGCGCTCATGTGACGCGTGATCTCACCGAAGGCCTCAAGGCGCAGGGTGAACAGCTCCTCCAGCACCGCTCGGCCGGCGGGGGTCAACTCGAGCAGCGTGGCGCGCCGATTTGTCGGAGAGATACTGCGGGTGATGTAGCCGGAGCTGGCCAGCCGGTCACTGAGTCGGCTGGCCGTGGACGGCAACAGGTCCAGATCGACACCCAACTCGGTTACCAGGCTTGGGCCGAGCCGTTCCAGCGACTGTAGGGCTCGTAGGGGCGCTAGGCCAATCCGCTTCTCCATGCGCTCGAGCACAGAGACATTCAGCGCCAGCAGTCCGCGGGTGGCGTGCTCGAGGTGCACGAGGAAGTCCTCTGAATCGCCCGGCGTTCCTACGTTCTTCGTCGAGGGCATGGACCCACCTTTCTCCCGGCGGAGGGAAACCCTGGGGCCTCGAAACTGTTGTCACAGATCATAATCGGGTAGGTCGAGGTCATCGCGGAGAGCGCGAGTCAACACCAGATTGCCGATCGGCAGATTCATCGCCCGCATGCCGAGATTGCGAAACCAGATGCCCGGGCGGCTGCGAGCAACGAAGAACGGGATGAATTTGATTGCGCTGTCCTGCTTTTGCGTGATGAATTGTCTGAGCCGGTCCTCGTAGGCGGCGAACGCCTGCGGAAGATCGCCGCCGGCCCGGGCGAGCTCTCCTGCCAGCACATATGCCTCGACCATGGCCAGACCCGTTCCCTCGCCGGCGAGTAGAGACACACACGCGGCAGCGTCGCCGATGAGTGCGACGCGGCCCGATGTCCAGCGGTCGAGCCGTATCTGGCTGACGACGTCGAAGTACAGGTCCTCCGCCTGGTCCAGGGCCTCGAGAATTTCAGCGCACTCCCATCCTCCGCCGGCAAATTCGTTTCGTAACAAGTCTTTACATGACTCAAGATCAGGGGGATTGCGCGGTGTGGGAGCCCGGAAGATGAAAAGGATCATCGTGCGGTCATCACCGAGGGAAGCCCGCCCGACCTGTCTGCCGGGCAGGTTGTGGGTCAGGTACACGAGCTCGTCGCGTGGCCGATATCCGTCGATCACGCATGCCGCCACGTGGCAGCCGAGGTAACGCTCACTCGCCGACTCCGCCCCGAAGGCCAGCCGGCGAACCGTGGAATGCAGGCCGTCGGCTCCGATGACGAGATCGAAGTCCCGAGGTGCGCTGTGCTCGAACTCGACCGAGACGCAGTCCGCTCGGTCGTCGATGGCGGTGATGGTGTCGGAATAGATTGTCTCGATGTCGTCTTCGACGGTGCGGTAGATCGCGGCCGCCAGATCGCCGCGGGCCACGCTGGTGTACCGACCCTCCGTCATACGTCGAATCGGGTCCACGTTCAGGCGGGCCGATGTGCTTCCGTCCGCGCGGACTGACCGGAGTTCCTTGATCCGGTAGCCCGCAGCCAGGACCTCCTTTTCTATTCCCATCTTCTGCGCGATGGAGTAGCCCAGCCCCCAGAAGTCGATGAGGTAGCCGCCGGTGCGGAATTTGGCCGCCTGCTCGATCAATGTGACGTCGTGGCCGGTGCGGTGCATCCAGTGCGCGAACGCTGGCCCCGCGATGCCGGCGCCGTTGATGGCGATTCGCATGATTTGTGCCTCTCTGTGCGGGGCCCTTGCTGGAAGCCCGGTGCGATCGGCCGTTACCCACGATAGCCCTCTTTCGTGCGTAGCGCACGATGTGCAAATTGATTGAACTCTGTTCCTGGGTCTGAGGTCGACAGACCGGGTGCAGTAGCGTCTTCGGCGTGGAATTGGAGTACGACGACCGCGGCAAAGGCGATCCGGTGCTGTTCATCGCGGGTAGGGGCGGGGCTGGGCGTACCTGGCACCTGCATCAGGTGCCGGAGTTTCAACGCGCCGGATACCGCTGCATCACCTTCGACAACCGCGGGATCGGCGCCACCGAGAATGCCGACGGCTTCGGGACCGCGGAAATGGTCGCGGACACCGCCGAATTGATCGAGAAGCTCGACGTCGGGCCCGCGCGCATTGTCGGGGTATCGATGGGCGCTTACATCGCCCAGGAGCTGATGCTGGCGCGGCCGGAGTTGGTTCGTGCGTCGGTGCTGATGGCCACCCGTGGCAGGCAGGATCGCGCCCGCGCCTTCTTCCGCGACGCCGAACGCGAACTCTACGACGCCGGTATCGAGCTGCCCGCCTCCTATGACGCGAAAATCCGTCTGATGGAGAGCTTTTCACCCAAGTCGCTGAACAACGACAATTTCGTGGGCGACTGGGCCGAAATGTTCACGATGTGGCCCACCAAACCGTCACCCGGGCAGCGCTGCCAGATCGACGCCGGACCGACGGCCGATCGCCTACCTGCTTACAAAAGTATTACGACGCCAACGCTCGTCATCGGGTTCGCCGACGACATCGTGCTGCCGCCGCATCTGGGCCGCGAGGTCGCCAATGCCATCCGCACCGGCTACTACCTGGAGATTGCCGACACCGGCCACCTCGGATTCATTGAAAAGCCGCAGGAAGTCAACACCGCGGTGCTGAAATTCTTCGCCGATAGTCTGTAGTGGTGAACCCCTCGACTGCGCAGACCCGCGTGGTTGTCGACGAACTGGTCCGTGGCGGCGTCCGTGACGTCGTGCTGTGCCCGGGATCGCGAAACGCGCCGCTGGCATTCGCCTTGCAGGACGCCGACCGTGCGGGTCGGCTTCGGCTGCACGTGCGCATCGACGAACGCACTGCCGGCTTCCTGGCGATCGGCCTCGCGGTCGCCGAGCGGGCGCCGGTGTGCGTGGCGATGACGTCGGGCACCGCGGTGGCCAACCTCGGGCCCGCCGTGGTGGAGGCCAACTACGCGCGGGTGCCGCTCATCGTGCTCAGCGCCAACCGCCCGTACGAGTTGCTCGGCACCGGCGCGAATCAGACGTTCGAGCAGCTGGGCTACTTCGGCACCCAGATGCGCGAGACCATCAGCCTCGGCCTCGCCCCGGAAATGGGGGGAGACGGGCCTGGCGATTTGTCTTCGCTCAATGCGCAGTGGCGCTCGGCAACATGCCGAGTGTTGGTGGCCGCCACCGGAACCCGCTCGGCCAACGCCGGGCCGGTGCAGTTCGACATCCCGTTGCGTGAGCCTTTGGTGCCCGATGCCCGGGACAACTTGGACGCCGGCATCGACTATTGCCCCCAGGGACGCCCCGGCGGCAAGCCGTGGACATACACGCCTGCCGTCACCTTCGACCAGCCGCTCGATATCGACCTGACACCCGACACCGTCGTCATCGCCGGGCACGGCGCCGGTGTGCACCCCAATCTGGCCGCATTGCCGACCGTCGCGGAGCCCACCGCACCGCCCGCCGCCAACCCACTGCATCCGTTCGCCCTGCGACTGGTCCGCCCGCAGCAGGTGATCATGCTCGGCCGCCCGACGCTGCACCGGCCGGTGTCGACGCTGCTGGCCGATCCGGCGGTCCCGGTGTACGCGCTGACGACCGGCCCGCGCTGGCCCGACGTCTCGGGGAACTCGGCGGCCACAGGCACCCGGGCGGTAACCACGGGCGATCCCGATCCTGCCTGGTTGGAGCGTTGCGCCGAGGTCAATCGGCACGCGGTCGACGCGGTGCGCGCGCAACTCGAGGCGCATCCGCTCAAGACTGGACTGCATGTCGCGGCCGCGGTGGCCGACGCAATCCGGCCGGGCGATCAGTTGGTGCTCGGGGCATCCAACCCGGTCCGGGATGCGGCGTTGGTCGGCCTGAACACCCAGGGCATCAAGGTGCGGTCCAACCGGGGCGTCGCGGGCATCGACGGCACGGTATCGACGACGATCGGCGCGGCGCTTGCCCACGAACGGGAGGCCGGTGGGAGCAACCCGGGCCGCACCATCGCGCTCATCGGGGACCTGACGTTCGTGCACGACAGTTCCGGGCTGCTGATCGGTCCGACAGAGCCGATGCCGCGCAACCTGACCATCGTCGTGTCCAACGACAACGGCGGCGGCATTTTCGAACTGCTCGAGCAGGGCGATCCACGGTTCTCCGACGTATCGTCGCGGATCTTCGGTACGCCCCACGATGTGGACGTCGGCGCCTTGTGCCGCGCGTACCACGTCGAGAGCCGTCAGATCGAAGTCGACGGGCTGGTGGATGCGCTGAATGAGCCGTTCGACGGGATGCGGGTGCTGGAGGTGAAGGCCGACCGGTCGTCGTTGCGAGCGCTGCATGCGGCGATCAAGGCTGCACTGTGAGCCGAGCGATCAAGGCTGCACTGTGAGCCGAGCGAACGAGATTGCACTGTGAAGCGGGTGATCGCGTTGTGGCGCAAGCTGGTTCCGCGGCTGACGCGTGACCCCGACGAGACGCGATCCGGGCGCACGTTCCGGCGCATCCGGATCGGAATCGTGCTCGTGGCGTCTCTGGTGACGCTGCAATCGGCACTCATGGTGGTGGGCGCCTGGCGGGACGACCGGCAGATCGAACGGCACATGGGCGTGGCCGCCGCCGAGGTGCTCAGCGCTGGACCGCGACGGTCGACGATCGAGTTCGTCACGCCCGACCGCGTGACCTATCGCCCCGAACTGGGTGTGCTGTACCCGTCCGAACTGGAAGCGGGCATGCGCATCTATGTCGAATACGACGCGAACAACCCGGATTTGGTGCGGGTGCGGGACCGCAACGCGTCGCTGGCGATCATCCCGGCGGGCTCGATCGCGGTGGTCGGCTGGCTGATCGCGGTAATGCTGCTCGCCGGGCTCGCATTCTTGGAGCGCCGGCCCTCCCGAACTCACCTATCCGGGTAAAGAGTCTTAGACCCTCAGGTCTGCATCAGCTTGTTCAACCAGTCGTTGTCGAAGATGTCGATCTTCGTATCGTTCTCCGGGTCGTAAACCGTTGGCGTGCCGGTGTTCATCGTGTCGACGTCGTACAGGTACCCGAAGTTGGCGTCTTCCATCTCCGCGGTGTCGATCGCTGACCCACCGTCGGCGATGCGGTCGGCGACGGTGTCCGGCATGCCCGCGGACTTCGCCATCTCTGCCATCTCGTCGTTGGTGGGGCCGAGCCCGCCCTTGGTCCGTTGCTGGTGGGCGTACAACTCCTGAACGAAGCGCTGGAACTGCGTTCCCGTCGCATCGCCCTCGGCGGCAAGGAACAACGCGTTGCTCACATTCGCCGAGTACCCGCCGGAGCCACTGTCCAGGAACGTCAACGGCCGGTAGGTGATCTGCAGCGCGCCGACACCGATGTAGTAGGCGAACTGGTCGCCGAAATCGGTCTGCAAATCCGCGCAATGCGAACACTGCGGCTCGGTGAAGATCTCGATGCGGGTCGGTGCATCGTCGAAACCTGCGGCGATACCGAAGCCGTCTTCGCTCACGACGAGCGGGGGCTCAGTCCGATCCCGTTGCGCGGTGCCTGATACGTGCGTCGTGCAGCCGGCGACGGCAAGTACCACGGCGATGGCCAGCACCGATGCCACCCGGAATATCCGCATGTCAACCGCCTTTCTCTGTGCGCACCTTACTCGAAAACGCCCATCTGGAGAATCCGTTCATTCCCATGAGCTGTTCGCATGACATATCCCTGCACGAAACCTTGCCGACAGCCGGCGATGGGACTCTCGAGGCGTGCGCGTGGCAATGGTCGCAGAGTCCTTCCTCCCGAATGTCAACGGCGTCACCAACTCGGTGCTTCGGGTGATCGAGCATCTTCGCTGCACGGGTCACGAGGCCCTTGTCATCGCGCCGGACACCCCGCGGGGTGAGCCGCCGGCCTCCAAGATCCATGAGGGCGTCCGTGTTCACCGGGTGCCGTCGCGGATGTTCCCGAAGGTCAATTCGCTCCCGCTTGGCATCCCACGCCCCCGAATGATGAACGTGCTGCGCGGGTTCGACCCCGACGTCGTGCATCTGGCTTCGCCGGCGCTGCTGGGCTACGGCGGGCTGCACGCGGCGCGCCACCTCGGCGTGCCGACGGTCGCGGTATTCCAAACCGACGTCGCAGGTTTCGCCGAGAGCTACGGCGTCGGTTTTGCCGCCAGGACCGCCTGGGCATGGACGCGGCACCTGCACAGTAGGGCCGACCGCACGCTGGCCCCGTCAACCGCGGCGATGGAAAACCTGACGGCCCACCGGATCCCGCGGGTGCACAAGTGGGCGCGTGGGGTCGACATCACCGGTTTCGCACCCTCGGCGCGCGACGAGAACCTGCGCCGCATGTGGTCGCCGCAGAATAAGCCGATCGTCGGTTTTGTCGGGCGTCTAGCGCCCGAGAAGCACGTCGAGCGGTTGGCGACACTGTCGGCACGCAAGGATCTTCAGCTGGTCATCGTCGGTGACGGCGTCGACCGCGCGAAGCTCGAAACTCTCTTGCCGTCAGCGGTTTTCACCGGCGCACTGTACGGAGGAGAGCTGGCGGCGGCGTACGCCAGCATGGATGTCTTCGTTCACCCCGGCGAACATGAGACCTTCTGTCAGGCGGTGCAGGAGGCGATGGCCTCGGGTCTGCCTGCGATCGCGCCCAATGCCGGCGGGCCACGCGATCTCGTCACCCCGTACCGCACCGGCCTGCTGTTGTCGGTCGACGAGTTCGAAGACAAACTGCCCGAGGCCGTCGACCATCTGATCGCCGAACGGCAGCGGTATTCGGTGGCAGCGCGTCGCAGCGTGTTGACCCGGACATGGCCCGCGATCTGCGACGAGTTGCTCGGCCACTACGACGAGGTCATCGGCCTGCGCCGTCTCAAAGCTGCCTGAGTTCCACCGGTGGGTCGCGGGCGGTCCCCGCGGAGTGCACGCTGAACTGGAGTAGTTGCCTGGCTCGGCGATTGCCGGTATGACGAAACAGTGGGGCGAATAATTGCGGTATTGCCGCACGCCCATTTTCCGGCAGCAGCTACGGAAACCCTAGGAGGCTGATATGTCGAACGCCATCACCGCGCGGGGTGTGAAACTGGTTGAGCGCGTATTGCATTCGCGCACGCTTACCCGTGCGCCGATCTGGGTGTATCGCGCGGGCCTCGGATTTGTCTTCGGGTCACGAATGCTGATGCTCGAGCACATCGGGCGGCGCACCGGTGCGACGCGATACGTAGTGCTGGAGGTCATCGATCATCCCGATCCTGACAGCTACATCGTCGCATCCGGGTTCGGCACCCGAGCGCAATGGTTCAAGAACGTCCAAGCGAATCCGCAGGTCAAGATCTCGGCCGGCGGGAGGCGATCGGTACCTGCCGAGGCCCGCCATCTGACCACCGCCGAAGCCGACGCCGCTCTGCAGTCCTACATCGCCCGGCACCCCGGGGCGTGGTCGGCGCTCAAACCGGCGATCGAAAGCACGCTCGGGGAGTCGGTCTCCGAACACGACACCACACTTCCGATGGTCTTGTTCAGCCTCCGCTGATGAACACACTTCGAGCGGGGCTGGCCGCGCTGGCGGTGTGCGTGCTCGCCGGCGGATGCTCCTCGGCGCCATCGGATTCCGTAGCGTCCAGCTCGACTGCCCCGCCTCCTAGCGCAGCTCAATCCATGACAGCCCTCACCCGCGACGGTTCGCTGGATGCGCTGACAGCACACGGTCTGGTCCAGGCGCTCACGGACTCAGGCCTCGAGATGCGAAATCCCCTCGACACCACTGAACAGGAATGTCGCGCGGTCGGCTGCCTGCAATCGGTGGTCACCGACCGTCTGCGCATCAGGTCGTTCGCCGAGACCGGGCAGGCGCAGAAGTACGCGGGGCAGACCGGCGCCAAACAGGTGGAAACCGTGGTGGTGACCTTCGCGCCAGTGGTGCCCGACGCGGAACGCGAACGTTATTGGGCAGAAATCGTCAAGCTCGTCACCACCCGGTGACGCCGCTCACCGATTGCTGCTCGCTACCGAAACCTAGCCCTGCGCCTCGATCGAGACCGGCTGCCATTCCTCCCAGTTCTTCAGCCGGCTCTCGTAATCGGCCTTGGCCAGCTGCAGCGGTAGCTCACCGAAAAAGATTCGCAGCGGCGGCTTCTCGGCGTCGACGATCTTGAGCACCGCCGCCGCGGACGCCTTCGGGTCGCCGGGCGCCGACACGCGCTGGCTGCGTAGTCGGTCCGCTTCCTCGTGCACCTCTTTGTAGCCGGGCAGCGGTTGCGACCGCTTCGACGACGCACCCGCCCAGTCGGTCGCGAAGCCACCCGGCTCGATCAACGTCACGTGAATCCCGAACGGCGCGACCTCCTGCGCAAGGGACTGCGAGAACCCTTCCAGCGCCCACTTCGACGCGTGATAGATGCCGACGTTCTGGAACGCGGTGATCCCGCCGATCGACGACACCTGGATGATGTGTCCGCTGCGCTGAGCCCGCAGAAACGGCAGCGCCGCCTGAGTGATCCACAGCGCGCCGAACACGTTGGTCTCGATCTGGTCGCGCGCCTCGGACTCGGTCAGCTCCTCGATGAAGCCGAAGTGGCCGTAGCCCGCATTGTTGACGACGATGTCGAGCCGTCCGAAGTGGTCATGCGCAGCCTTGATGGCGGCGAAGTCTGCGTCGCGGTCGGTCACGTCGAGCTGAATCGGCAACAGTGCCTCCCCGAACTTCGCAGCCAGATCGTCGAGAGTCGCCGTGTTCCGCGCAGTCGCCGCAACTTTGTCGCCGCGCTCGAGCGCCGCTATGGCCCACTCCCGGCCGAAGCCACGCGATGTCCCCGTGATGAACCAAACCTTTGCAGCCATGTGGGGTTAAATGCCCGCCGTGGCGCAATCCATTCCCGGCGCGCGCATGTCGGCAGGTAGCGTCGCATTCGTGAACCGCGCGACGCTGGACAAGGACCCACACGAGGTCGCATCGATGTTCGACGGGGTAGCGCGCCGCTACGACCTGACGAACACGGTGCTGTCCCTCGGTCAGGACCGATTCTGGCGGCGAGCGACGCGCGAGGCGCTGCGGATCGGGCCTTCTGACAAGGTGCTGGACCTCGCGGCCGGCACCGCGGTGTCGACGGTGGAGCTCCAGACCTCGGGGGCGTGGTGTGTGGCCGCGGACTTCTCCGTCGGCATGCTCGCCGCGGGCAGCGCGCGCAAGGTGCCCAAGGTTGCCGCGGACGCGACGAAGCTGCCGTTCGACGACGGCGTGTTCGATGCGGTGACCATCAGCTTCGGGTTGCGCAACATCGTCGACCACGGCGCCGCTCTTCGTGAGATGGCACGCGTGACGCGGCCAGGCGGGAGGCTGGTCGTGTGCGAGTTCTCAACACCGACGGCCCGGCTGTTCGCCACGGTGTACAAGGAGTACCTCATGCAGGCGCTGCCGCGGATGGCGCGTGCGGTGTCGTCGAACCCCGATGCCTACGTGTACCTCGCGGAGTCGATCCGCGCGTGGCCCGACCAGCCGGACCTTTCGCGTCGCATCGCCGACGCGGGCTGGTCGGCGGTTCGGTGGCGCAATCTAACCGGTGGCATCGTGGCGCTGCACGCCGCGACCAAGCCGTCGCTCTGAGCTAACTCCGCACCTGCTCTCATCGGCGTGTCGAGCCGATAGTGATCAGAATCACGGTTAACTTGTGGCCATGCCGGGTGGGGTCCAGCGCGCGCCCTTGAGTCGCCGAACGTTCCTGGTGGGAACTGCCACCGCGGCGGCGCTGACGGCGTTGCCCCCGAGCGTCAGCGCCGCACCCGGCAAGTCGGTTGCGGTGTTCGGAGCGGGGATCGCCGGGCTCACGGCCGCGCACGAGTTGGTCGACCGCGGCTACACGGTTACGGTCTACGAACGCAAGGCGCTCGGCGGTAAGGCCCGGTCGATTCCGGTGCCGAACTCGGGTGCGACGCCGTTGCCCGCCGAACACGGCTTCCGGTTCTTTCCGGGCTTCTACCGCAACGTCACCGACACGATGCGACGAATTCCCTTTCCCGGCAACGGGAACGGCGCATGGGAGAACCTGACTCGTGCGACGTCCTACCTGCATTCCGGGATGGGGCGCTCCGATCTGACTGTGCCGCTGCCATTTCCGCTGCCGACGTTGCCGAATCCGATCACGCCCAAGGCGTTCATCGAATCGGTGACGACGGTGTTCGAGACGCTGTTCCGGTTGCCGCTATGGGAGGCCGCCTACGCGGCCCAGAAGCTGGCGGTCTACGTCACCAGCAGCAACGAGCGCAAGCTCGGCCAGTGGGAGAACATGACGTGGGAAGACTACATCGGTGCGAACAGGAAGTCTGCCGAGTACAACCGCTACCTGGCCGACGGCATCATTCGCAACCTGGCTGCCTCGAAATCGCGTGACGCCAGCGCACATTCGATCGGGCTGGTTGGTGAGGCATCAGTCTGGTCGATCCTGCTGTTCGGCAACGACATCGACGGCAAAGGCTTCGACCGCGTGTTGAACGGACCCACCAGCTCGCAGTGGCTCGACCCCTGGGTGGACCACCTGCGCGACCAGGGGGTCACATTCCACGTCGGTCGCGCGTTGTCACGACTCACCCCCAATGGCAGGCATATTCAGTCCGCGACGGTCACCGGCACCAACGGCATACCGCAGCAGGTCACCCACGATTGGTACGTGTCGGCGGTGCCCTGCGAGAAGCTGGCAGCGGTGCTCACGCCCGACCTGCTCGACGCCGATCCGCTGTTGGCCAACATCGCGCTGTTGCGTACCGAGTGGATGAACGGCCTGATGTTCTACCTCAAGAAGCGCGTCGACGTGACGAAGGGCCATGTCAACTACGTCGACTCGGCTTGGGCGATCACCTCGATCAGCGAAGCGCAGTTCTGGAAGAAGAGCCTGACCACGTACGGCGACGGCACCGTCAAGGACTGCATGTCGGCGATCATTTCGGACTGGTCCACGCCGGGCAACTTCAACCGCAAGAGCGCCATGGACTGCACACCCGACGAGATCGCCGACGAGGCGTGGTCGCAGATCAAGGCGCACCTCAACGACACCGACACGGTCGTCACCGACAGCATGTTGCATTCGTGGTTCCTTGACCCCTCGATCATCGACTCCGGCACGCCGGACGTCCGCAACGACGAACCGTTGTTCATTCAGGACCCCGGGTCCTGGAACCGTCGGCCCACCGCGGTCACCGCAATCGACAATCTGTTCCTCGCAGGCGAATGGATCAAGACGGACCAGAACGTCACGACCATGGAGGGCGCCAACGAGGGCGGACGCTACGCGGCCAACGGCGTGCTGCAGGCCTCTGGCTACAACGGCGACATGGTCAAGATCGTCGAGTTGTTCCAGGCGCCGTGGTGGGCGCCGTTCAAACAGGTCGATCGGGGACGCTACCGCTCGGGTCTGCCGCACGTCCTCGACATACTCGACACTCGCTGGCCGAGTCGATGAGGATTTCATTTCACGCCGATTTCAACTGATCCCCATTCGGCGTGTTCTCGATAACGTACGAATAGCCGATATTTGCAACCGCTTTCGAGGGGAACATGGGGATGACTGCTGCAACAGATACCCGTCTTGAAGTAACTCCGCTGTCCGGTTGGACCGGAGCACTCATCAGTGGAGTCGACCTGTCGGCGCCGCTGTCGGCCAACGAAGTGAAGACCATTCGGGATGCATTGCACACCTGGAAAGTCGTCTTCTTTCGCGATCAGACGCTCGATCATGCGGCCCAGATCGCATTCGGCGCGCAATTCGGCGAGGTGACGCCCGGCCACCCGTACGAGGGTGATTCGGCACCACCGGAATTCCCGCAAATTCACACCGTTTCGCCTGCGGCCTATGACCACCGCTATGGCACCAAGTACCGAAAGAAGCAAAGCCCCAACGGTCCCGGCTGGCATGCCGACGTCACTCCGCTGATCAATCCGCCGTCGCATTCGATCCTGCGCGCGGAAGCGGTGCCGCCCTACGGCGGGGATACGCAGTTCGTCAACGTGGCCGCCGTCTACCAGGGCCTCGCGCCTGCAGTGCGTGCGTTCATCGACGATCTGCGCGCCGAGCACCGTTTCGAGTCCACCGTCACCGCGGAGCGCAGCAACGAGAAGATCGGTGACCTCGTGCGCACCAATCCCCTTGCGTCGGTACACCCGGTGGTTCGCGTGCACCCGGAGACCCAGGAGCGCGTCGTATACGCCAACCCGTCCTTCACCAAAGAGATCGTCAACCTGTCGCCGCGCGAGAGCAGGCATGTGCTCGACCTGCTGTTCGAGCAGATCGCTCGCCCCGAGTACGCGGTGCGCTTCAAATGGGAGCCGGGCAGCGTCGCGTTCTGGGACAACCGCGCCGCACTTCACCTCGCACCGCGCGACTTCGAACACGTGCAGGGTGATCGCGTACTGCATCGGATCACGCTCGTCGGTGACGTCCCAGTGGGTCCCGACGGTGTGGCCTCCGAGTCGATCTCAGGTGAGTTCTTCGGAGCTGCCTGACATGACCAGCGTCCTCTCACGGCGGTCGACCGACACCCGGGTCGGCACCGGGCTTGTCGACCCGAGGGTGGTCGTCAAGATGAGTCGACGCGGGCAACGCATTCCGCGTCAGCTGCAGCGGCTACTGGGCCCGGTGCTACTCATCGGCCTGTGGCAGCTCCTGTCGATGACGGGTGCCTTCGATCAGCGCACGGTGCCGCCACCCACCCGGGTTGTCCGCGCTGCCTACCGGCTCATCGCCGACGGGTCGCTGGCCGACCACATGTCGACCAGCCTGTTGCGCGTGGGCTACGGGTTGTTGTTCGGCATCGTCCTCGGGCTGGGTCTGGCGTTGATCACCGGGCTGTCCAGGTTCGGCGAAAACATCTTCGATGCGAATATGGAAGTGCTCAATGCGATTCCGAACTTTGCCCTGGTGCCCTTGCTGATCGTGTGGTTCGGCATCAGTGAGGTGCCCAAGATCCTGCTGATCACCCTGGCGGTGGCGGTGTCCATCTACATCAACACGTTCAGCGCCATCCGCAGCGTCGACGCCGGACTCGTCGAAGCGGCCCGCTCCTTTGGCGCTGGGCGGACGGAGATGATCTACCGGGTCATCATCCCCGGATCGCTGCCCGGCTTCCTGATTGGACTGCGTCTGGCGCTCACCGCATCGTGGTTGGCGCTGATCTTCGCCGAGACCATCAACGCGAAGAAGGGCCTTGGCCGCATGATGACCGACGCCCGTGAGTACTTCCAAGTCGACGTGGTGTTCGTGCTGATCGCCGTGTACGCCGCTCTCGGTCTGCTCTCGATCCTCATCGTCCGCTTCCTCGAAGGCCGGCTGCTGACCTGGAGACGAGCCTATGACGGTGACTGACACGGCGACCGAGACCGTCGTCGTCGCACGTGGCCTTCGAAAGGTATTCGGCGACAACATCGTTCTCGACGGGCTGGATCTGGAGATCCGCGCGGGGGAGTTCGTCGCGCTGCTGGGCCGCAGCGGTTCTGGCAAGAGCACCTTCCTGCGCGCGCTCGGCGCGCTTGACGGAGACGTCGAAGGCACCCTGCAAGTCCCCGAACGTCGCGCCATCGTGTTCCAGGATCCGCGGCTGTTGCCGTGGCAACGGGTCCTGACGAACGTGACCGTCGGCTTGCCCGCCACCTCCGCTCAATGTCGCCGCCGGGGCGGCTCCGGCGCGGTGCGCAAGCAGGCGCTCGACGCACTGTCCGAGGTAAGCCTTGCCGACAAGGCCAAGGTTTGGCCGCGCACGCTGTCCGGCGGTGAAGCGCAGCGGGTGGCGCTGGCCCGTGCCTTGGTTCGCGAGCCTGAATTGCTGTTGCTCGACGAGCCTTTCGGCGCGCTGGATGCGCTGACGCGGATCAGGATGCACGGGCTGCTGCAAGACCTGTGCCGCCGGCACACCCCTGCCGTCCTCTTGGTCACCCATGATGTCGACGAGGCGATCCTGCTTGCCGACCGGGTGGTGGTCTTGACCGCAGGCGCCATCTCGCTCGACGTCGAAGTCGAGGTACCCAAGCCCCGTCGGCGGGAATCGGCGGAGTTCGCGACACTGCGACGCTGGCTATTGACCGAGCTCGGCGTCGTCGACGACGGCCCACAGATCTAGTTACGAGAGAGATGAGAACCATGCGCATATCGTCACGATGGAAACTGCCTGCGGCACTGTCGATTACGCTCCTGGCAAGCGCCTGCGGCCTGTCGGACGATTCGGGCGACGCTGCCATAGACTCGGTGCGCATCGCCAATACGGTCGAAGTCCCCAGTGGTACGAAGCTTGTGGTCGCGCAGCAGAACGGAACCCAGTCGCTGCCGTGGAACCTGGCCAACGCCGGCAAGGATGCACCGTATTCGGTCGAGTTCGCCGATTTCAGTGGTGGCGCCGCGGTGATCGAGGCACTGCGCTCAGGTGCGGCCGACGTCGGGTCCATCGGTGAGGCACCCGTGCCGATCGCAGTGGACAGCGGTGTCACCGATCTCGTCGCCATCGGCCTGCAGGCCAACCCGGGCACCAGCGGTGGCTACTTCCTGGTCGCCCGTCCCGACAGCGGGATCACCAGCATCGAGCAGTTGCGCGGCAAGCGGGTGGCGTATCCGCCGGGATCCGGACGGCAGATGATCACGGCAGGCCTGCTCAAGCAGCACGGGCTCGATCTCAAGACCGATGTGCAACCGGTCGAACTCGCTGGGGCCGAGGTGGTTCCGACATTTGCGGCCGGCGCCGTCGAGGCGGCCATCGTGCTCGGCAACCAGTACTACCAGTTGGGTGAACCACCGATCCTGGGTGACGGAAAGGGAATCAACACCGGTATCCAGACCTTGATCGTGCGTAAAGACATCCTCGACGATCCGGTGAAGGTCGCGGCGATCGGCGACTATGTCGGCCGCGCGATCGCGGCCAACAACTGGAAGGACAGCCACGCCGATCAGTGGATCGACGCCTATTACGTCGATCAGCAGGGCATCACCTTCGATCAGGGCAAGAAGCTGTACGAAGAGGATGGTCTCGCGCCGTACTACCCGATCGACGCCCAGTCGACTGCGCTGTTCCAAGAGGTCGCCGACGGGCTCTTCGACTCCGAGGTGACCACGACGCACGTCGACCTCAAGCCGTATGTAGACGGTCGCTACAACTCGATCGTCACCGCGCAGAACGAACTCGACGGCGTCGCACTCAAACCGATCGACTCCTAGAAACCCTGCAACAGAAAGGAATTCACGACGATGACACTGGCGACTACAGCACTGGACGTTCGTCCGCAATCCGGTTGGACCGGAGCCGAGATCAGCGGAGTCGATCTGACTGCGCCACTGCGCGACGACCATGTCGCCGAGATCCGCGCCGCCCTGCTGAAGTGGAAGGTGGTGTTCTTCCGCGACCAGTTCATCTCGCACGACGACCATCTGAGGTTCGCGCGTGCCTTCGGAGCGCCGACGCCCGCGCATCCGTTGTTTGATTCGATTCCCGATCCGGACTACCCCACGATCTACCCGATCTTTCGCGACCGGTTCAAGGCTCGCTTCCGCGACCTCGGAGGCAACAGCTTCGACAAGCCGAATTGGCACGCCGACGTCACCGCCGCAGTGAACCCGCCCGCCGCATCGATCCTGCGCGCCGAGGTCATCCCGCCCTACGGGGGTGACACCCAGTGGTCCAACACCGTCGCCGCATACGAGGGACTGTCGAAGCCGCTGCGCGAGCTCGCCGACCGACTGCGCGCGGTGCACCGCTTCTCACCGCCGGACGGCGCGGCCGCCACCGACGACTACCAGCGCCGCGTCAACGGACGCCCACTGCTGACCGAACACCCCGTGGTGCGGGTGCATCCCGAAACGGGCGAGAAGGCGCTGTACGTCAACCCGGGTTTCACGAGCCACATCATCGACGTGTCACCGCACGAAAGCCGGCGCCTGCTAGGCCTGTTCTACGACGAGTTGGCCCGCCCCGAGTACACCGTCCGGTTCAAGTGGGCTCCCGGCAGCATTGCGTTCTGGGACAATCGCTCCACCGTGCACCTGGCACCCTCGGACCTGACGACCGACCACGACCGGCGGCTGTATCGGGTGACTCTGGTGGGCGACGTGCCCGTCGGGCCGGACGGGCGCGCGTCGGTGGCGCTGGACGGAGAGCCGTTCAACGCGGCGAACTGACCGGAATCCGGGCCGCGACGCGCGGCCGAGTTGTACCGTCGCGCCATGGCCCACGGACGTCACGCCGACCCAGAATCCACCCTCGCCACCGACCCTCGTTCTGACCCGCGAATGGTCAAGGCGCTCGCCGAGTTCGGGCTCGACGGCAGAATGCCGCCGATACCGCTGACCGTCGACGCTCCGTTGGAGGAGCGGCTGGCCTTCGCCGCGATGAGCGAAGAAGGCATGGGCGCGATCTTCGACGTCTTTGCGTTAGCCGCTCCCGAGATCACCGGTGCCACCACGACAACGACCACAATCACCGGCGACGACGGCAACGACATCACGCTGTACATCAGCAGGCCCGACCGCGCCGACGGTCCGATCCCGGGAGTGGTGCACCTGCACGGCGGCGGGATGGCAATCGGTAGTGCTGCCGATGTCGGATATCGGAAGCTGCGCGAATACCTCGCCGCAACAGGCGTTGTCGTCGTCGGTGTGGAGCTCCGCAACTCGGGCGGCAAGCTCGGCCCGCACCCGTTCCCTGCGGGTCTGAACGACTGCGCGGCTGCGGTCCGATGGGCCGCAGCCAACCGCGCCGAACTCGGCATCGCGCACCTGATCGTGTCCGGTGAATCCGGCGGCGGCAACCTGACGCTCACCGTCGCCCACCGGGCGAAGCGGGACGGCTGGCTGCACGAGGTCGCGGGCTTCTACGCGCAGTGTCCGTACATCTCGAATCGTTGGCTCGACGAGTGCGAGGACCTACCCTCGCTCACCGAGAACGATGAGTACTTCGTCACGTGCCAGCAGCTGGCGCTGCTCGGCTCGCTCTACGACCCCACCAACAGCCATGGCGACGACGCGACCTGTTGGGCCGCGGTGGCCACCGATGACGAATTGGCGGGCCTGCCGCCGCATGTCATCTCGGTCAACGAACTGGACCCGTTGCGCGACGAGGGGTTGCAGTACTACCGCCGCCTTCTTCGAGCCGGGGTGCCTACGGTGGGCCGGATGGTCGCGGGCACCTGTCATGGCGGCGACCTGTTACTGCCGCACGTGATGCCAGAGGTGTTCGACGCCAGCATCCGCGACGTGAGCGGTTTCGCGAAGTCGCTTGGCTAGCCGACGGTCACGGGGTTGTTGCCGATGCCGGGCACGATCACTTCACCCATGCCCTGCTGTGACGGGGACCGCGTCTGCTGCTGATGGAACGGCTGGCACACGCCGACGTACGTGACTTCTTCACACGGGCCGGTGGGCGCTGCGCTCGCACCGGTGGCCGTGCCCAACGCGGCGGCCGCGACGGCCATTGCCGCGAGTGCTGCTCGAAATGTCAGCTTCTGCATCGCGCATTCCTTCCGCCGATGCTTATCAGAACGCCTGTGCTATCCAGGGTAATCCCGCAAAGTGTTTCGGGATAGGTCGTCTAGCTGGGCTTACAGTTAGTCTGGCTGTGCAAACCTCGCGCTCCAGCAACGGTTTTCACCGGTTTTCGTCCTACCCTGCGCGGCGCGTGCGCCAAATCGCCGCCGTCTGCTCGCCGACACCTGGGCTGTGCGTCTGTTGAAAGTTGCGGCCGCCCCTTGCGAACGTGGCGAGCACCGCGGCGGGTACGTCGGGTTCGAGCACCGGATCGGTGATCCATCGACACGGCCGGACGTGGACGAGATCGACGGCGGCACCCGCGTCGTCGTAGAAGAGTGGGCCGTCGATGCGGCCGAGCCAGTAGAGACCGTCGGTGTCGCGGGTCCACACGAACGAGCCGTCGGACACGTCGGCGAAGCGGGCGACGCGGCGGGCGAGCCGATCGTCGGCACCTGCGTCACCAAAGCCGACGAGTCCCATCGCGAGCGCGCGGTCGATCGCCAGTTGATGGTCGATGTCGTCGCTACGGGACCGCATCGGAGCGCGGTAGACATCGGGCACCCGCGATATTCTGCACTCGAGATGGAAACGTTCAAGCGGTATCTGATGTTTCAGGCCATGACGTTCGTCTTCGGCATCGTCGGCCCGATCTTCCTGATCATGTTTTTCGCGTCGCAGCCCGACCCTGCGCTCCGCTGGGCGTACTGGGCGGGTCTGTTCATCACCACCGGCGATGTACTCATCGCCCTGTGGCTCGCGGGTTCAACCGGGGACGGCCAAACGCCCAAGGACGTGAGCATCGCCATGGCGCTTGAGAAGCGAAAGCAGCGCCGCGACAGCTAGCGAAACGGTGGCCGTTCGTCGATGCGACGCGACGCCGCACCCGCCCGCCGCCACACCCGCGCAACCCAGTCCGCATCCTCGTCGGTGACGAAGTTGCCCATCACGCGGACTGCGATCGTCATCAGATGCGACGACCGCATCGCCAGCGGCCCCGTCGCGGGCAGGAATCGCGGAATCGTCAACAGCAGCCCCAGCCGTCGTGCCACGGAGAAACCCTGCGCGTAATGCGCCGACAACACCGCGGGCCACGCCGACGTGAAGTCCCCGGTGCCCAGCAGCTCGACCGCCAGCCTGCCGGTCTCCAGCCCGTAGTCGATGCCCTCGCCATTCAGCGGATTGACGCAGGCTGCGGCGTCCCCGATCAGCATCCAGTTCGGCCCGGCCACCCCGGATACGGCCCCACCCATCGGAAGCAACGCCGATAGACCCGCGCGCGGCTCACCGTCGAAGCCCCATTCCTCGCGGCGCAGGTCGGTGTAGTACGACATCAGCGGCCGTAGGGCGGCGTCGGCCGGCCGCTTGGAGGTCGCGAGGGCGCCAACGCCGATGTTCACCTCGCCGTTGCCCAGCGGGAAGATCCAGCCGTAGCCCGGCAGCACTTCATGCTCGGGTGAGCGCAATTCGAGATGCGACGTGATCCACGGCTCGTTCGCGCGCGGTGTGGCGATATATCCGCGGATCGCCACGCCGTAGACCGTCTGCTTGTGCCACTCGCGACCGAGCACCCGCCCTAGGGTCGAGCGCGCACCGTCGGCGACGATCAGCTCGCCACACCCGATCTCGGCACCGTTGTCCAGTATCACCGACGACACCCGGCCCGACGAATCATGGCGGACGTCAACGGCTTTGGCGCCGAGCATCATCTTTGCGCCCTCGTCGACGGCCACCATGCGGATGCGGTCGTCGAGTTCGGTGCGCGGGACTGCGCTCGAGGTGGCGGGGAACGACGGCCCCGGCCACTCGATCTCGACGTCGGCGCCGAAGCCTGACATTCGAAGCCCGCGGTGCCGCACGCGGCCGTCGAGCCACGGTCCGAGGCCGAGCCGCTCCATCTCCTGGACCGCGCGGGGAGTCAGGCCGTCGCCGCATGCCTTGTCGCGAGGGAACTGCGCGGAATCGATCACCAGCACGTCGCGCCCGGCCCGACACGCCCACGCGGCCGCGGCGGAACCGGCGGGGCCGGCCCCGACGACCACCACGTCGGCCTTCATCGATCCCCCGGTCGCCTCGCTCCTGCCCGCCGGTAAGTGCATAGCTCCCAGTATGTTGGCAGGGTGAGGACACCGGCGAGTGTGGTGGCAGGCGTCGACTTCGGCGACGACGCCTTTGCGCAGGACGTGCGCGAAGCGGTGGCCCGCATCGAGGATTTGATGGCCACTGAGCTGGGCAAAGCCGACGAGCTGATGTCCGAGGCCGTTCAGCACCTGTTCCAGGCCGGCGGTAAGCGGTTCCGTCCACTGTTCACCGTGTTGTCGGCGCGGCTCGGTCCCGAGCCCGATGCTTGGCAGGTCGATGTCGCCGGCGCCGTCATCGAGTTGGTCCACCTGGCGACGCTGTACCACGACGATGTAATGGACGAGGCCCAGGTCCGGCGTGGTGCGCCCAGCGCGAACGCACGGTGGAGCAACAACATCGCAATCCTGGCTGGTGACTACCTGTTCGCGACGGCTTCGCGGCTGGTCTCCCGGCTGGGCCCGGAGGCGGTGCGCATCATCGCCGAAACGTTCGCCCAGCTGGTCACGGGCCAGATGCGCGAAACGCGCGGTGCGGCCGAGCATGTCGACTCCGTCGAGCACTACCTGAAGGTGGTGTACGAAAAGACCGCCTGCCTGATCGCGGCGTCCGGCCGGTTCGGCGCGACCTTCTCCGGCGCCGACGAGGAGCAGATCGAGCGGCTCAGCCGCCTCGGCGGCATCGTCGGCACAGCGTTCCAGATCTCCGACGACATCATCGACATCGACAGTGATCCAGACGAATCCGGAAAGTTGCCCGGCACGGATCTACGTGAGGGTGTGCACACGCTGCCGGTGCTGTACGCCCTGCGGGATACGGGTGTCGACGCCGACCGGCTGCGTGAACTTTTGGCCGGTCCGGTGGAGAACGACGACGATCTGGCGGAGGCACTCCGACTGCTGCGGGCCTCCCAAGGCATGGTGCGGGCCAAAGCGACGGTCGCTGAGTATGCCGCGCAGGCCCGTGAGGAGCTGGCGAATCTGCCCGAGGGTCCGGGCCGCCAGGCATTGGCGACACTGGCGGATTACACGGCGAATCGCCACGGCTGAGGCAGCGGAACTTGCGCAGCCGGGCTAAGCGTTAGACAAGCATGACCTGGCATCCGCACGCGAACACGGCAAAGACGTTCTTGCTGCTCGCCAGCTTTTCGGCGCTGATCGTCTTCGTCGGCGCACTGTTCGGGCGGAACATCATGTTTCTGGCCGTCCTGTTCGCCGTCGGCATGAACGTGTACGTGTACTTCAACAGCGACAAGCTGGCGTTGAAAGCGATGCACGCGCAGCCGGTGAACGAGATGCAGGCGCCGTTGATGTACAAGATCGTGCGCGAACTGGCGACCACGGCGCGCCAGCCCATGCCGCGGCTCTACATCAGCGACACCGCGGCTCCGAATGCGTTCGCGACGGGGCGCAACCCGCGCAACGCGGCAGTGTGCTGCACGACAGGCATCCTCGGCATCCTCAACGAGCGGGAATTGCGGGCGGTGCTCGGCCACGAGCTCAGTCATGTGTACAACCGTGACATTCTCATCTCGTGTGTGGCGGGCGCCATGGCTGCGGTGATCACCGCATTGGCGAACCTGGCGTTCTTCGCGAGCATGTTCGGTGGGAACCGTGAGGGTGGCACCAATCCCTTTGCAATTCTTCTGGTTTCGCTCCTCGGCCCGATCGCCGCGACGGTGATCAAGCTGGCCGTTTCGCGGTCACGCGAGTACCAGGCCGACCAGTCGGGCGCGGAGTTGACGGGTGATCCGCTGGCGTTGGCGAGCGCCCTGCGCAAGATCAGCATGGGTGTGCAGCAGGCCCCGCTGCCGCCGGAGCCGCAGCTGGCCGATCAGGCGCACCTGATGATCGCCAACCCGTTCCGGGCCGGCGAGAAAATCGGCAAGCTTTTCGCGACGCATCCACCGATGGAAGACCGCATCGCGCGGCTGGAGGCGATGGCGGGCCGGGGGCCGGACCGCTACTGAGCGATTTCGGTGCCCAAACGTTCGCTCAGCGGGTTGTTTCGAAATGGCGTGTCGGTGTGAGTGCCTGATTTGTTGGTCGTCGAGAATGTGTTGGTGGCCAAGGGGTATCGACCGGTAGTGCGTGATCAGCAGTTCTTAGTTCCGCCGGATATGCGGGAGTGGCTGCCTGCGGATCATTCGGTGTGGGCGTTGATCGGGATCGTGGAGGGGTTGGACACCTCGGCGTTTCACCACCAGCGACGGACCGGTGGTGTCGGGCGGGCCGGGTATGACCCCGACATGTTGGTGACGCTGCTGATCTGGGCGTGGTCGCAGGGGGTGCGGTCCTCGCGTCGGATCGAGCGGGCGTGTGCTGATGTGGTGTCTTATCGGGTGATCTGTGCTGGTGATGGGCCTGATCACGTCACGATCGCGCGGTTTCGCGCCGAGAACCACGCCGCGTGTGAGCAGTTGTTCACCGAGGTGTTGATGTTGGCTGCCGGGCTGGGGTTGGGCCGGCTGGAGACTGTGGCACTCGACGGAGTCAAGATCGCCTCGAACGCGTCGCTGTCGGCCAACCGCACCACCTCGGGGCTAGCCAAGGCCGCCGCGGCGGAGGCGGCCCGAATCGCCAAGGCTGCGGCGGCCGCACACGAAGCCACTGATGCCGCCGAGGACGAGATGTTTGGCGACGATAACCCGGGGTCGGTACCGGCCGAGTTGACCGATCCGGCGGTGCTGGCTAAACGCATCGCCGAAGCGCTGGCACGGCGCAACGCCGAGGACACCGCCCAGGGGCCCGCCGCCGATGATGGTGCACCGGCTGCGGAATCGGTTGAGCTCGAACGGGTTGCCCACGACCGATCGGGGCGCATCGCCCAAGCCCAGGCCCGCATCGACGCCGAGATCGCCGCCGAACGCGCCGAACGCGACGCCTTGGTGGGCAAGTATCTGGCGCGCATCGCGGCCGGGGAGAAGATGACCGGCCGGATCCCGGCCGGCGCCCAGGTGGCGATGGCCGAGCGGGTGCTGGCCGCGGCGGTGGCCAGGTCGCAGGCCAAACACCAGAGTTGGGCCGCACGCGGCGCGGTCGGCGCCCGACGTCCGGGGCGCTCACCGGCGCCCGTCGAGCAGAACGCCCGGGTCCGTCAGGCGCGAGCGCGACTGGAGCGGGCCCGGGCCGCGCAGGTGGCTGCCGCCCAGGCCGCCACCAACGTCGAACGCACGGCCAATCTCACCGATCCCCAATCACGGATCCAGCCGTTGCGCGGGGGTGGCTGGCTGCAGGGCTACAACTGCCAGGCAGTCACCGCCGCTGACGGGCTGATCGTGGCCACCGGGGTGGGCACCAGCCCGGTGGACAACCAGTACTACACCGACATGATCGACAAGGCCATCAAGTCCGCGGACCTGATCACCGGCCACCGCCGCGATGACACATCAACCACGGCCACCGCCTCCTCGATCGCGATGGTGCTCGCCGACGCCGGCTACTGCACGAACGAGAACCTGACCGCGCCAGGACCAGACCGGCTGATCGCTACCGGCAAGGCCCGCGACGTGCACCACGCGGCCACCGAACATCCCACTCAAGGGCCACCGCCCACCGACGCCGATCCGATCGCGGCGATGGCTCACCGGTTACGCACCCCGCAGGGAATCATTCAGTACGCCATGCGATCTCACATCGCCGAGACACCATTCGGACATGCCAAGCACAACCTCGGATTCCGCCGATTCACCGGCAGAGGCCTGGCCCGAGCACGCAGCGAATGGACATTCCACGCCGCGGTCCACAACATCGGCAAGATCCTCAACCACCTCGCCAGCACACCACTGCCCGCCTGATCGGGCGGCCCCAGTACTAACACTCACCATCGATCCAGCGACGAACTATGCCCGTCGATCCAGCGAGAACTTCAATTCGAGACAGCCCGTCAGCGACTGCCGGCGCACCCAATCGCTGGCTAAGCAGGTAACGCCCGCAGGCCAGAGGCCGATGTCAGGGGCATGCTGCGAGTCGCAGGCGCGCCACTTAGGGTGTGGACGTGCTGAACAGAATGCTGATCGGCGTTGTTGGCTCCGCGGCCCTCATCGGACTGCCGGGTATCGCCATGGCTCAGCCGCCGGCACCGCCACCTCCGCCGCCGCCCAACGTGAACGCGTACGCACCGGCGAACCTGTCGGAGTACCAGGTGATGGGCAATGACTGGTACGCCTTCAAGACGCCCGACGGCTTGACCTGCGTCATGCAGCGCAACGGTGGCTACGGCTGCAGTGGCCCGATCCCCGGGGCGCCACAGGGCGAGAACCTTGTCAGCGGCGGGCCGGGCGCGCCGGCGTTCTCCACTGCGGCTGGCGATGTCTTTGCAAGTGTCAACGCCAAGCCGCTCCCGGCGGGTTCGCGTCTCAGCTATCAGACGGTCAGCTGCGGCAGCGACGGGTCCGTGACGACCTGTTCGGACAGCCGCATCCAGTCGGGGTTCGTTCTCAGCCCAACGGGCAGCTACATCATCAACGGTGGTCGCAACCCGCTGGTGGATCGTCCCGAGGGCACCAACCCGTACTTCAACTGAGCCACCGGACTCAGAATCCTGCGCCGTGCACCTCATGGCCGGGCTTCTCGGCGGCCAGGCCACGGTAGGCCTGTTCGACGGTGGAACCGTGGTTGACCACGCCGTCGACTTCGCGCGCGATAGGCATCGAGATGCCGTACTTTTCCGCGAATTCCATGATCACGCTTGCGGCCTTCACGCCCTCGGCGACCTGATTCATGGAGGAGATGATCTCTTCGATCGTCTTACCGGAGCCGAGTTGTTCGCCGACGTGGCGGTTGCGGCTGCGCTGGCTGGTGCATGTGACGATGAGGTCACCCATGCCGGCCAGGCCCGCGAACGTGTCACGATGACCGCCCATCGCTTCGCCGAGCTTCGACATCTCCCGCAAGGCGCGGGCAATCACCATCGCGCGGGTATTTTCGCCGATGCCAAGGGAATAGCCCATCCCCACGGCGATCGCGTACACGTTCTTGAGCGCACCCGCCATCTCCACCCCGACGACATCATCGGTGGTATAGGTCCGAAATCTCTTCGTGCGGAACAGGTTTCCAAGGTTCGCCGCGAGACTCTGGTCGGGCATCGCGAGTACCGCGGCGGCGGCATATCCCTCGGCGACCTCCCGCGCGATGTTAGGCCCGGCCAGGATGCCCGCCGGGTGACCGGGCAGCACCTCGTTGACGATCTGGCTCATCCGATAGTTGGTGCCCTGCTCGAGGCCCTTCACCAGGGACACCACCGGAACCCACGGCCGTAGCTCCTTGGCCAGGTGCTCGAGCACGCCGCGGAAGCCGTGCGAGGGCACGCCCATCACGACGACGTCGGCGCAATCGGCGGCCTCGGAGAAGTCGGTGGTGGCCTGCAGCGTCGGCGACAACTCGACCTCGTTGCCGAGGTATTTCGAGTTGCGATGTTTCTCGTTGATGTCGTTGGCGGTCTCCTCGGAGCGCACCCATTGCAGCGTCGGCCCTCGTCGGGCGCAGATGGACGCCACGGTGGTGCCCCAGGAGCCTCCACCGAGGACGACGACTTTGGGTTCGCGTTGCGCAGATGCCATGCCGATCAGCGTATGACTGTCGGCGAGCTGCGCGGACGGGTTTGTCGCGAACACATGTGGGTAGATGCAGTGGCGCGGGTCAACGCCGAGGGGATAGGCGCTTCTCCCACGATTGGGCCTGGCCGCCGGCCGGCTCGCGGATCCTGACTGAGAGGCGCATCATCAGCACCATGAAGCGAGACGTGGGCGCAGAGCTCGAAGTCGCCATCACCGCGCCGACCGAACTGGAGTTTCAGATCGCGGTCGCGCCGCACCCCAATGCCCAAGTGTCGGAGTCGCTGTCCTTCATCCTGGATGGAAAACCCGTGCAGCCCTTGGAGATAAGCGGAACGCACGGGAATCGCATCCACAAACTGCAGGTCCCGCCCGGGGTGTTGAAGGTCGACTACGCGGCCACCGTGACCGGACGTACCGACGCGGCGCCGGTGACCGAGTATGACCAGTCCATGTACCTTCGTCCGAGCCGATACGCGGAGTCCGATAAGTTCTTCGGCTTCGCGGAGACGGAATTCGGTAAGTATGTCGATTCGGAGACGCTGCTGGAGCGGGTGTCCTCATGGGTGGGGACGCGGCTGAACTACGTGCCCGGATCCAGTGATCCGATCGATGGGGCGGCCGACACCTTGCTCGCCGGCACCGGTGTCTGCCGCGATTACGCCCACCTCGTGGTTGCGCTACTCCGGGCCGTCTTCGTACCGGCCCGTCTTGTTTCGGTGTATGCACCGGGGCTGTACCCGATGGACTTTCACGCCGTCGCCGAGGCGTTCGTCGACGGACAGTGGCGGGTCGTCGATGCCACCCTGCTGGCGCCGCGGCAGACGTTGGTTCGCATCGCCACCGGCCGCGATGCCGCCGACACCGCCTTCTTGGACAACCACAAGGGCGGCATCAACCTCAACTGGATGACGGTGACCGCTATCGTGGACGGCGACCTGCCCACGGATCAGATCGACGGGTTGGTGTCGATCGGCTAGAGATCGTCAGCGGTAGTTGACGAACTGCAACGCCACGTCGAGGTCGGCGCCCTTCAGTAACGCC
This sequence comes from Mycolicibacterium tusciae JS617, assembly GCF_000243415.2. Next base: position 3,284,710 of record NZ_KI912270.1, on the reverse strand, counting down.
TGAACCGCCTGCAGATCATCACGTTTCTTCGACGAGACCCGGATCTCCTCGCCCTGGATCTGGGCCTTGACGCCCTTGGGGCCCTCGTCGCGGATGATCTTGGTGATCTTCTTGGCGTCCTCGCTGCTGATGCCCTGCTTGATCTGGCCGCTGACCTTGTAGGTCTTGCCCGAGGCCTGCGGCTCGCCGGCATCGAAGGCTTTCATGGAGATGTCGCGGCGGATCAGCTTCTCCTTGAAGACGTCGATCGCCGCCTTGACCCGCTCCTCGGTCGAAGACGTGATCACGACGGTCTCGTCGCCCTGCCAGGCGATGGACGTGTCGGTGCCGCGGAAGTCGTAGCGGGTGGACAGCTCCTTGGCCGCCTGGTTCAGCGCGTTGTCGGCCTCTTGACGGTCGACCTTGCTCACGATGTCGAACGATGAATCCGCCATTGGACTCGGCCCTCCTCGAATGTCGGTGCGTTTTCGTCTTAGCCCCATCCTCGTTGTACCCTGCTATTCGCACCAAACCGGCACCCCGGGGGTGCAGCACCCAGGCAGGTTGCCCGAGCGGCCAATGGGAGCGGACTGTAAATCCGTCGGCTAACGCCTACACAGGTTCGAATCCTGTACCTGCCACGCCTGCGGTGTCGCATGACATCGGAGAAGTCGCGGACCTACTCAGGTCCGCGACTTTTCTTTGCGGCTTTGGGGGCTCCGCGCCTCGGATCACCATCGACCGATGCCTGTTAATCCGTCGTGCGCTACGACACAGTCAGGCACACTGAGCGTCGTGCACACGCCTCGGGGACTATCAACGCGATGAGTTGGGTCACGTTGCTCTCGACCACGCTGGTGCCGTTCGCGTCCGTTGTATCGACTGCGGCGGTGGCGATTTGGACCAAGCGCATCGACGCCAGAACGAAGAAAGAGGAAAGGGACCATGCGTTGGTCCTCGACTACGAGAAGCGGGCGGGCGACGACAAAAAGGCCGTCCTGAAGTCCCTCATCTCCGCGACCCTCCACCTTCGACGCGGAGCAGAACAACTCGCCGGCGCGGAAGTCACCGAACAGAGCCCCAGCCAGAGGCGGGCTGAGGCAATCAGGGAATTGTACGAATTTCGTAGACGGCTGGGCCTCGACGACGGAATCGCCGAGTTGATGATTTATGCCGCCGAACCCGTCCGCGACCTCACCGAGTTAGTACTTGACGAATGGGACCGTCAATTCCGCGAGCACGGCTACTCGCTGACACAGTTGGATACGTGCAAGAAGCAGCTGATTCAGGCAGTCGCCGACGTCCCACCGACTGACGATCAGGCGATCGTTGGGGAGCGAAAGTGGACCGAGCTTAAGGAAGAAGAAGGATCGTGGCTCAAGAAGCTCGGCGACGAATCGGCGCTCGATGTCGATGCGCTGGTGGCGCTGTGCGACCGCGTATTGAAAGCCGCCCATAAGGATCTCCGTGGCGGCTACGGAGTAGAGACCTGACTCACCAGCGCAACCGGCCGGGGAGACGAATCAGGCGACGCGGCGATCCGAGAGGTGGTTCTCAGGCGTGGCGGTGGCGTTGCGGCGGTAGCCGCTGAGCAAGTTGAACTTGATCGCGAACGCCTGCGCGCCGCCGCTGGCACCGTAGGTGTACGGCTGCGACCGGTGGATGTCTTGACCCGCGTTCTAGATGGTGAGATGCACATCGGCGGTACCGGCCTGGCCCGACGAGCTGGTGATGTTGACCTTGGCATGGAGCCCGGCGAGCGGGAACCGTTGGGCGTCGCGCCCACGCCCCACAAGGAGTTGAGTTCCGGTCAACCGTAGGTCGTCGAAGGACACCAGGACGCCGTCAGCGTGATCCCGCCGGCGTTGAAAACGCTCTACGACGATCGCGATGGCCATCACTATCAGCACCGGCACGAGAATCGCCATGATCCAGCTTGGACTCAATCTAGGATCCATCTTTTCCCCCCTCAAGTGGATGCCCGAATCCAGTTGAATTCATATCGATGGTGTTTCCCATCACGCCACCGACCAATGGCAATGTTCCCCGAATCAGATAAATTCAACCTTGAATCTGGGAAAAACTTGGGTTAGCCAGGAAAATTTCCGCCACACCGTTCACAGATGTCTCAGGGGCATCATTTGCACCGCGGCGGGATTGAGTTTCGACGCCAGCCCGACGAGTCCACCGATGATCTGGGCGACGATGAAGCCGGGTACTGAGCCGGGCGCGATACCGGCGGGTGCTCGATCCGAATTGCTGCCGCTGACACTTGATTCAAAGCTCGGGGCGATATCCTCGGCGCCATGGCGACTGGTCGCGGTGCGGCAACGGTCAAAGGCTGGCCGGCGCTGCTCGCGGTGGTGCTGTTAGTCGGAGCATGCGCAGGCGGGGGAGACTCCCCACAGACGCACGCACCACCAAGACAGGAGAGCACGGCGGCAGCCACCGGGGCAGCGGCGACGGACCCCGAGCTCGCAGCCCGCAGTCAGAGCGTGCTCGACGGCTCCGTCGAGGCCGACGAGCCGGGATGCTCCGCCGCGGTCGGAGTCGAAGGAAACGTGGTGTGGGCGGGCGCTCGCGGCCTTGCGGACCTGGAAACCGGCGCACCGATCACTGAGGACACCGCGTTCGACATCGCTTCGGTGTCAAAGCAATTCACTGCTGCTGCGATCCTGCTACTTGCGCAGACCGGAAAGCTCTCGCTCGACGACACGCTCGCCACCCACGTACCGGGATTACCCGCGTGGGCACAAACGGTGACCGTCGCACAGGTGATGAACCAAACCAGCGGCATCCCCGACTACATCGGCCTGCTGGAGGACGAGGGGTACGAATACAGCGATCGGACGACGCAGGAGCAGGCGCTGCGGGCGTTGGCTGATGCGCCGGAGCTGCAATTCGAGCCCGGTGAACGCTTCGACTATTCGAACTCCAACTACTTCTTGCTCGGCGAGATCGTGGCGCGGGTATCCGGACAACCGTTGCCCGCGTTCCTGAGAGCCGAAATCTTCAAACCGCTTGATCTGGCGATGGTCATGGATTTCAAGGCGATTCCGGGCAGTGCCTTGCCGTATGAGTATGACGAGGACACCCGCACGTACAACGTGGCGGTCACCGCCTGGGAGCAGGTCGGCGACGGCGGCGTCCAAACCACACCCAGTCAACTGGTCCGGTGGGCAGACAACTACCGCACCGGCAAGGTGGGTGGTCAAGCTCTTCTCGATGCGCAACTCACCGGAGCCGCGGACACCGGAGACGATGGTGACCGCTATGGCGCCGGAATCTTCATCCTGTCCGACGGCAGCCTCGACCACGACGGTTCCTGGGCCGGGTACGTCACCGCGTTCCACGTCAGCGCGGACCGACGCACGGCCGTCGCCGTCAGCTGCAATACCGACACCCAGGATCCGGGGGTCATCGCCGAAGAGCTCGAAGGCATTTGGATATAGCACTGGGACGTACCGTGATCCGGTACGTCCCAGGACTATTCGCGGTTTAGTCGACCTGCTTCCACCAGGAGATGACAGCCATCAACATGGCGGTCACCAGGGCGACCAGGACCCACAACACCAGGCCGACGTCGATCCATGCTCCCGGCGGAGGTGCGCCAGGCAGGATATTTCGGAGTGGGACAACCGCGAACAGCATCGCGGCGTACCACGTCAGGAATGGCATCTGGAATGCCTTACGTCTCGTGATCACCTGCAGCGCAGTGGTGATCGCCAACGTCGGCAGCGTGATCAGGACAATGCAGATACCGAGATCGAAGGCGAGCGGACCGAGTGACCGTTTCATCGTCACCTGGGTTGCTTCGTCGGTGCCCGTCGTCTGCGGGCCAGGGGGGACCTCTTCGCTGGTGATGTCCCAGCCCTGCAGCGCCCCTTCCACTTCTACCCGGGCGGGCATGAATTCCCGCTCGTCGCCAGAGCCGACGAGCAGGGTGGCGCTGATCGGTTCGCTCGTATACGAATCGAACGGCCAGTTGTTCACGTCACCGTTGAGGTCAAGTGTGGTGGTCTTCTCGGCTGGGGCCTCGCCCGACGGGAAGTTGAGGTCCCCCAAGGTGTTCCACGGAAACAGTCGAACCGAGATGTCGGTGTTGAGCACCTCAAGACGTTCATCGGTGAGGTCATCCTGCGGGATGACGAGCACCTTGACGTCGGCTTGGTAGTCCACCGTGCGCAGTGCTTTCACCGTCACCAGAACCACGGTTTCGGATCCGTCGCCGGTGTCGGCCGGCCCCAACTCCGTCGACGATCCGGACAGCCACCAATAGGCGAACAGCGTGCCGGCGTAGGCCAACAGGACGACGAGGACGACGCCGACGATGGCTCCGACCCGCCGGCCCGATTTCGGCTCGGGGGCGCCGTGACGCGAATTTCCTTGGCGCTCTGGCGCCTGCGGGTTCTGGGGTTCCACGGACGGAATGTTATGGGCGGACGGCGGTTCTGTCAGTGCTTTAGCAATTGCCGTCGACGCGAATGTCAATAATGTTCACCGTCGCGCCTGCAAAGCGACTACCTGCGAGTTATCAAGATCACACCCAGCGGTCGGGCGGACCGGAAGCGGCGCCGTCGCAACCGCCTACTTCCAGTGCGGCTCGAGCAACGTCGACCACGCCTCGTCCAGCTGCTGCCACTCCGCCGGGCAGCCTGACGCGCGGTCCTCGGGCAGTTGACCGTTGGCGACCAAGTCGCCATTGGCGTCTGGATTCGACCCATAGATCCAGCACTCCATGTTGTACACACGCTGCAGGTTCAGTGAGTGCTCGTCGGCCATGTCTTCGGCGGTGAACTCAGTCTGCACCTCGGCAAGTGCGGCGAACGCGCGCGCGAAGTCCTTCACGGACTGCACCGATTCCGGATCGGCCTGACCGTCCTCGCCGGGCGTCAGCAGCAAGTAGGCGGCGGCCTGATCGGCGACGTCCTCCTCGCGCCCGGTGACCGGCAGGTCGTAAATGCTGATCGCCATGTGGCCGGTCTCGTGATAGAACGTCGTGTACTCAGAGCCGAGCGCTGACTGAAGGGGATCGGCGTCGCCCGCCTTTGTGAAAACGTTCATGGACCAATCAGTGTCCTCGTAGCACATGGTGATGGCGTTATCGGCCTCACTCCAATATGCGTTCGGAGTACCGCATTGCGCGCCGCGCAGCGCGATGTCGTTGGGCAGCACCAGCGTCTGATTGATGTCGTCGGCGAGGTCTTCGAGCATGCGATTGTCCTGCTGGATCTTCTTCCCGTTCAACGCTTCTGGGGTGTCGGCGTCCTCGTAGGTGACGATCATCGTTCCGCCGGTGCCGTCGGCGGGGGCCTCCGGGGCATCCGCGTCGACCTTCCCCTTCACCGAAGGTTCCGCGGCAGCGGAAGTTTCGGGAGCGTCGGCCTCCTCCTTGGGAGTACCGCTACCACACCCGACCACGACCAACCCGGCCGCGAGCACCGGCAGAATTCGACTACGCATGGCATAACCCCTTAGATGTGACCCCTGAAATTGACACAGTCGCAGATTTCGGGCGGGAAGTAAATGATGACCAGGCCATTTATCGTGAACCGGGTGGCTTGGCGCAACCCATGGGATCCCGAGGGCTCTATTGCGAATCGGGGTAGGTCACCGCGTCGACGACGCCGCCGCCCTTGATGTCGCTACCGAGCAACACCGTCGATGTTCCCGACGCCGGGTTGTAGGCGAGGAGCGATTCGCCGCTGCCGCACGACAGCGTGGCTTGCAGCTGGAGCTGACCGTCGGCGACGCCGAGCACCCGGACGCTGCGTTGTTCGTCCACGTCCGGTACGGACACCGGGGTGGTTGTCCCGTCGGCGTGGTTGAGCGTGGCGAGGTAGACGTGACCGCATCCGCCGGCCGCCTGCACGAACGTGCCTTCCGGCAGCTGCCAGGCGTTGAGGTCGGCCAAGTCCTGGCCCCGCGTCCCATCGTTTTCAAAAGTCAGTGGCGTCGGCGCCGCACCGTCGAGGGGCACGAGCCACAGCCGCGAATAGCTGAAATCCGGTCCGTTGCAACGTGCCAGCGCGATGTCGGTCTCCCACCATCGCAGGGGATAGCAGTTGTCGGCTTCTGGAACCGGCAGCCTCGCGCCCGGTGTGCCGTCGTTGCCCATCAACGACAGACCGGTGTCGGTGCCCAGCACCAGTCGCGTGCCGTCGGGGGTGGAGAGATAGTCGGAGTTGAACTCGCTGCCGAGGTTGTCCACCGGGTACGTCAGCTGCTGGGCGCCGGTGAGGTCGACGCGCCGAAGCGACGCCGGGCTATCGGCGGAGTTCGACGTCGCCAGCAGCACCGCCTTACCCTCGGGCTTCGAGTAGCGCGGGCTGACGGAGAACCCATCCTTGACGGGGAACGAGGTCCGCTCGCCGCTGCGCAGATCGACCTCGATGACCGTCAAGTAGTCGCCGCGCCGAGAAAACAGCGCCCGAGTCCCGTCGCCCGACCAGTCGACCAATGAGGGCAGCGAGCCGTTCTCGCCCGGGGCTTCGAACGTCGTGATGGCGTAACGACCGCCCTCGGGGTTGACGAGGTACAACGTCGTCGCCGCGTTGTAGGGCGTCGGTTCGCCAGGGGCGAACTCGTCGCCGGCATTCGAGGGTGTGGCTTCGTTCCACATCGCGAGCGTCCAGCCGGGGCCCACCTCCGACCAGGGCACTTCCTGGATCGGTGCTTCGGTGTTGTGAGCCACCATCTCTGCGGACGGGGTCGCGGACTGGGTCGCGGACGGCGACGCCGGGGCGGGTGTGCTGCGGTGCGCGGCCGGCTCCGTCGACGACGAGCATCCGACCACCACGACAGCTGTCGCCGCGAATACCACGGCGCTACTCAAGACCTTTGACATGGGCGTTCCTTTCCGGTCGCGCAATGATGCGCCGGACGCCTTGGAGGATTCTTGATGTCGTTCCGAATGCCGGGGCTACTCTGATGGCTGCGCATCACCCTTCTGCGGGAAGGCCGCAATGCCAGCCGAGTTTTCCAACCAGCAGCCCGGGCTGAACTACCTCACCGAGGGTGGCCAAGAAACCGAGATCATGTACAAGTACGGGTTCGATCTCCCGCACTTCGCCATGTTCCCCCTGCTCGACAACCCGCTCGCCATGACCGAACTGCGTGGGATGTACGGCCGCTACCTCGACACCGCCGCGCGGCACGGTTTCGGCGTGATCGTGGGCGGTCTCGACTACCGCGCGAGTCCTGACTGGGGCTCACTGCTCGGCTATTCCAGCGAGGCGCTCGCCGATTTCCAGTTGCGGGCGATCGGCTTCCTGCGCGATGTCACGCAGCCGTACGAGGGGCAGGTGCCCGCGCTCAAGATCGCGGGCATCGTCGGCCCGCGCGGCGACGCATACGAGACGAATCACACGATCACCGCGGACGAGTCGCAGGACTACCACAGCGAGCAGCTGACCACCCTGGCCGAAGCCGGCGTGGATCTGATACAGGCCATGACCTTCAACGGCGTGCCGGAGGTTATCGGATTGTCCCGCGCCGCAGCGCAAGTCGGGCTGCCGTTGGCGGTCCTGTTCACGCTGGATCACAGCACGAGCCGGTTGAATTCGGGTCCATCGGTGAAGGACGCGATCGAGACGATCGACGCGGAAACCGGGGAGGACCGGCCGGCGTTCTACGGCATCAACTGTTCACACCCGTTCGAGTTCATGCCCGCCATTGAACCCGGCTCGTGGTTCGAGCGGGTGCGTGCGCTGCGCCCCAACGCCGCGATGATGGACAAGATCTCGCTGTGCACGCTGGGGCATTTGGAGATGGGTGACCCCGCTGCACTCGGTGAACTCGTCGGCGGTCTCGCGGGTCGGTACCCGCACCTCGATGTGTTCGGCGGATGCTGTGGCACCTGGGAGACGCATCTCGACGAGATCGCACGCAATGTGAGCACGGCGCGCGCCTAACGAGGCACGCTTTGTTCGTAACTGAACATGTTGTCGGGGTCGTATTTCGCCTTGATGGTGCGGAGCCGGTCCACGTTGGATCCCCAATACGCGGTTTCCCAACCCGGCATACCCGCGTTCGGGACGTTGACGTAGGCCCCATTCACATAGGGCTGCAACGCTTCACCGAATTTCGCGACCCAGGCTTCGCACTCCGCGGTCAACGGGTCGACCGCAGCGGGGACCCCACCGCGAGTACCCCAGCCTGCGCCGGGTTCGGCGTAGTAGAGGGCGTTGCGGTGCGCAAACGCGGAGCCGCCGGAAGGCTCAGTGTTCTTGACGGCGCCCCCGAATGCGTTGGTGAAGTAGCTGCAGTCCGGTGTCGGCGCCTGCGCCATGAACGTCTTGATGAGGTTCACCGCGTCCAGCGGGAACGGGTCATAAATGAACTGCGAGACGAACTTCCAGTTCGCCGCCTCGTCGCCTGGCAGTATTTGAAATCCCGTGTACGTGTCCGCCCAACTCGCCTCCTTTGCGATCACCCGCGGGTCGCCGACAGAAAGGATCGGCGTCAGCATCCGCAATGCCTCCGACTTCGAGCCGGCGGCCAGCGCACCGACCAGCACGACCTCATCGCGACGAATTTCGAGTTGGCTCGTCAAGCGATGGTCGGCATGAGGGGCGCACTGCTGCCAGAGCTCGAAGACGTCCGAAACATCGTCCAGCCCCGGCCACGTCGCGACGACGTACACGGCGTGCGTCAGTGGATGGATTCGGTACGTGAGCGAGGTGACGACGCCGAAATTGCCGTTGCCTGCGCCCCGCAACGCCCACAGCAGGTCGGCGTTGTTCTCGTCGTCGGCGATGATCGTCGTGGCGCCGCCGCCTACCGGTGCAACAACGACCTCTGCTGCCAAGAGATTGTCGGATGCCATGCCGAAATTGCGGGTGAGCAGACCGAAGCCACCTCCGAGCGTCGCACCGACCAGCCCGACTGTTCCTTCGGTGCCGGTGGGCGCAGCGCAGCCGGTCTGACCGAGCGCGGTCACCGCTTCGAGCTGGTTGAGCCCCGCGCCGACGGTGGCAGTCATGGATGCTTCGTCGACCGTCGCGGACTTCAGCCGGCTCACGTCGATGACAAGACCGTCGTCGACCACCGACCATCCCTCCAGGCAATGTCCACCACTCCTGATCCGAACGGCAACGTCGTTCTGCCGGGCCCACGTCAGGGCGTTGACCACATCCTGCGTCTCACCACAGAACACGACGGCCTCGGGATGATGGGAGAACAACTGGTTGTAGCTGATCCGCGCGGCGTCGTAGCCCGAATCTCCTTGGCGTACAACCTCACCGGTCAACATGGTGGTCACCGCGAACCCCTCGGTCAGTGTTTGAACATTTCGGTGTTTTCCGGCTCGGTCTCCAGGACGCCGCGGTCGAACGTCCACAATTTCAGGAAGTACAGACCGCCGATGAGGAACAGTCCGACCACAACCACGATGGGCACCCTCGCCGACGAGGGGGCCACGATCACAAACACCGCGATGGCCGACCAGACCAAGGCGCTGATCGCGACCGGCATTTCGAAGCGGCCGAGGTCGAACGCGCCTTCCACACGCTCGAGTCCCTTACGTACACACAGGTAGAGAACGATGGTCGCGCCGTACAGGAGGGGACCGATGATCGTCCCGGTGGTGATCAGCTCCAGCAGTGCGTCACCCGGCATCGCGACCATCAGGACGATCCCCAGAACGACGATCAAGATCGTGGCCGGAATCGGTGTCTGCGTCCGTGGATTGACGCGGCGCATCAACCCGTGGGCGGGAAAGCGGGAGTCGCGCGCCATCGCGTAGACGATCCGCGAGCCGGTGGCCAGGGTCACCAAACCGGCGCCGAAGAACGCAAAGACGATTGCGGCGAGCAGGATGCTCTCGGTGACCGGACCCAACTGATCGCGCAGGATCAGCACCACGGGTGAGTCGCTGGCGCTGATTCTCGGTATGTCGTCGATCGCGACGGTGAGTGCAATCAAAAACACCAGTCCGAGGACCCCGGCCGCGACGACCGAGCCGACCACCGCACGCGGGACATTGCGGTAGGGGTTCTTGGCTTCCTCGGCGAGGTTTGCCGCGGCATCGAAACCGACGAGGGTGGTCATGCCCAGGACCGTCGCGAGCATCAACCCACCGCCGACAGCGAAATAGTTGGGGGCGTCCTCGGCAATACCTCGGGATACGAGGTTGGCGACCGAACCCTTCCCGGAAACCGCGACAGCCACGAAAAGCGCGATGGTCAATACGATCACCAGCGACAGTTCCAGACCCACCGCACCGCTGTTGATCATCGCCAAGAGGCGGGTCGAGGCGATGACAACCACTGCCTCGATGATCATCAGCGCCACCGTGATCACCCGCGCGGTGCCCTCGTCTTCTGCCATGCCGAGCAGCGGCATCAGTGCCATTTTGGACAGCGCATTGTTGATGGCCACCACACCCAATGCCAAGATGCAGAAGTTGGCCCAGCCGAACCACCAGCCGACCTTCGGGTTGGCCAGTCGTGAACCCCACTGGTAGGACGAGCCACTCAGGGGAATGCGTGCGGCGAACTGCGCGATCACGAGAGCCACAAGGGTCTGTCCGATCGCCACGATCACCCAAAGCCAGATGCCCACCGGCCCGGCGTTCTGCAGAACGTCGTCGTAGGTACCGAAGACGCCTACCGCGACCGAGATGAACGCGAACGAGAGCGCGAACACTTGGAACTGGCCGAGCGTTCGTTTCAGTTCGGGTTCGTACCCGCCGAACCCGTCGGCGACGTTCGACTCTGGAGACACCTCGGCCATCTCCTTGCCTCCTGTCGCCCTGATGGGTGCCCAGACCTCAGCGAGCCGGAATCTCCGGTGTCGGGCGGGATTTCAGCAGCAGCCGGGCATCAACGCTTCAGCGCGGGGTGAACTTGACGGCGACGAGCTTGTCGCGGGCGACCGCCTCGGCGAACTCGTCGACGGTCGGGATCCGGTCGTCGCGGAAGTTGAGCCCCATCATCGTCTGCGCCTTCTTGACGCCGTAGGACTGGGCGCAACGGTGCGCGAGATCGGCGACGACGGCCGGATCCGAGATCACCTCGCCGTGCATCTTCGTCGTCTTGCCGTCGTGGAGAACCTCGGCGTCGGCGCCGCCGCTGAAGTTGTGCTTCCACCCCGCATTGGCGATCGCGTACAACGCACCGTCGATGTGATGGGCGCTCACCGGAATCGAGAACTGCCGGCCCGATTTTCGTCCCTTGAAGTTCAGCACCATCAGCTGCCGGCGCAGCGGTCCCGCCAACGGTGTACCCAGCAGGAAGCGGAGCAGTGGGTTGACGGCTTTCAGAAGCTTCTCCGGCGGATGCCCGGGGGCCACCGCGGGGACCTGATCTGTCATAGCGGACACGCTATGCCCGATCGGTGATGTGCTGACGGGTATTGCCTTAAAGGCTGCCCAGGTCGTCGGGTACGTCGACGGCGTACTCGCGCAGCGCCTCAATCGGCACGATCTCGAGGGTGCGCTGGTGGGTGCAGGCCAGGACCACGGGGGCCGCGCAGCCGTCCTGATATGCCCTCTGCCAATTCACCGCGGTGACGCACCAGCGTTCGCCGGGCTCCAAACCAGGAAAGCGGTATTGCGGCATCGGTGTCGACAGATCGTTGCCGATGGAGCGTTGATGCTCGAGGAACTCGGCGGTCACGACAGCGCAGATGGTGTGTCTGCCGATGTCCTGAGGTCCGGTCGAGCAGCAGCCGTCGCGGAAGAAGCCCGTCATCGGGTCAGTGCCGCACGGCTCCAACGGGCCGCCCAGCACGTTGAGTTCAGCCATGGGCTCAGTATGCAGGTAGCGATTTCGGTGCGCGTACGATCGCTCACCCTCTTTGCCACGCTGGTTGTGAGTCATGTTGACGACCAGAGTGGGGAGTTGGGTTGTGTCGATCAGTCCGGGGTTCACGGCTGCGGAGATTCATGATTTCGTCGTTGAGTATCACTTGCAGCCTTATGGCCAGAAGGAGGCCTGGCGTGCTGCTCAGGGGGTTTCTGTCCGCCAGTTGAGGCGCTGGGAAGCCACGGTGTTCGCCGGTGATCTCGACCGGGGCCTGATTCCGCGAGAGGGTAGCGGTATGACAGGTCCCCCTGGGAGACGAGCGGCGTTCGTTCAGGCGAAGACGGCAAAGCAGGAACGCGAGGCGGCCGAACTGGCTGGGTTGCGGGCGCGGGTCCGCGAGCTCGAGGCGACCAACGAGGCGTTGGGAAAAGCTATCGGGCTCTTGCACGAATTGAACGTGCCAGGGCCCGACTCCACCCCGACGATCCGCAATCTCGACGATTCCTCGACGCCGAGAACGGACTCGTCGCCGAGCTGACCGCGGCGACCGGTTCGCAACGGCAAGCGCTGGCGATGATCGATCTGTCGCGCTCGAGCTGGCACTACCGATCGCACCCGCGCCCGCGCGTGGCCGACCCGGTGCCGCACAAGGATCGGGCCTACCCCTCGCGTATCGGCGTCTCCGACCGTGCGGCGATCGCCGAACATATCCTCGCCGGCTGGCTGACGGGGATGTCGGTGGATCAGTCCTTCGCCGAGATGTGGGATGCCGGTGTGGTGTTGGCGTCGCGGCGGTCGTGGTGGCGCATCGCGGCCGCGATCGAGGATCAAAGTGCGCGGCCGGTCGCGCCGACCCGTTCGAATAACAAGGCGCCACGGTCGGCGCCGGTGCTCAAAGCGACCGGACCGCAACAGATCTGGAGTTGGGATATCACCGACTTGCGGAGCCCGTGGCGTGGTGTGGCGTTCAAGGCGTACTCGATCATCGACATCTACTCCCGCAAGATCGTGGGCTGGCGGGTCGAGGAACGCGAGTGCGACGACATGGCCGTGGAGATGTTCGAGACCGCGTTCACCGAACACGGACCACCCTTGGTGGTGCACGCCGATTCCGGGCCGGCGATGCGCTCCACCGTGCTCAAGGACCTCCTCGCCGATCTCGGAATCGGCCGGACCCACAACCGGCCCCACGTCAGCAACGACAACCCGTACTCCGAATCGGAGTTCCGCACGATGAAGTACCGACCGAACTACCCGGGCGTCTTCGACGATCTCGACGCCGCCCGCGCCTGGGTGAGCGCCTACGTGCCTTGGTACAACCAGCACCACCGCCACAGCGGCATCGCGCTGTTCACTCCGGACGAGGTTCACAACGGAACGTGGACGCGGCAATGGGATCGCCGCGACCACGCCCTACAGGCCTACTACGACGCCCACCCCGAACGCTTCCGCAACCGTCCACACACCAACAGTCCCAGCCCCGTCGTCGGCATCAACCTCCCCGCCGAAACCGACCCCAACCGACTCCACGCAGCTTGACAACGCCCGTCACCGAACGTCAGCGCACCGAAATCGCGTGGCGGATGGTGGCTATCACGCGCTGCGGATGCTCCGTCAAGTCCAGCCAGGTGAACCTCAGGACCTGCCATCCCGCCAGCGCGATAGCGTTCTGCCTCTTCCGGTCGATCTGAAATGCCTTCGCATCCGAGTGGAACGCCCAGCCATCCGTCTCGACAGCCACCCGGGCCGCGGGAAATCCGACATCGACCTTGTAGCCCGCAACCGGGTAGTTCGTTCGCCAGCCGGTGATGCCCGCTTCACGTAGGAGTTTCACGAGTAGACGCTCTGCGGCCGACCGCGCTCCGTCATCGGCGGCGTTCAGCAAGCGCCGGGCTGCGGGTGATCCGTATCGACCTTTGTTGCGGAGATGCGCTCGCCACAGCTGTCGCAGATCAACATCACGTTGCAGAGCTCTATCCATCAGTTCGGCACCGCCAGGACGAATGATCGCAGTCTCGAGAATTGTTATCGCTCTTGCTGTTACACGTATCCCGTCAATGACGGATACATCGTTGGGATCGAGATCTCGCCGCCGCAGTCGGGTTCCATCGTGGCAACGCCCGTGCCCGGTACGCGGCATGGTCACGTCAACTATGTCCGGAGCGAACTGCGTCAGCTTGTGCAGCCACGCGGCCGCAAGTCCGCTGGCCGTCGCGCGATCCCCGTAACCCCATACGGCGGCGCGGATACGCGCTCGATCGCCGAACTCGCGGTCGTCGACGAAATACACCCCACGGCTGCACCGCCGCCATGCGCCGGCCTGTACTCGGCGCTCTACGGACTCCAAGCTGAGTCCGACGCTGCGGGCCTGAGCCAGGGTGATGACTCCGTCTTGGTCACGAAGCACGTCGTTCAGCACAACCAATGGACGCTTGCCAGCGTCGTTTGGTTCCCTCAGATAGTGATGTCGGTGCGCGTACGGTCGCTCATCGAACGTCAGCGCACCGAAATCGCACTGATATGGGGAGTGGTTTGTCAAGTGGGCAGGGTGAAGCGGCGGCCGCAACCGTCGCTGCGGCCGCCGCTTCGTTGACCAGGTGAGCGTTCGTGGGTGCCGAGCGTGTCGTGTCGACGCGTGTCAGTCTGATATGCGCGGGTTGGTTACCGCAGGACGGGTCTTCGAGTCGGAGTGGATCGCAGGTCTAGTAATCGAGCGTGATCAGTTGCAGGGCAACATGATTGCTCATAGCGATTTCCGCGGGTCACTCCAAGACGCTTGCCGATCACCTCGATACGGACACCTGGACGATTCAGTTGTTCTCAGTCGTCCATGACGGCCAACGACCAGCACCAGCCGGCCAACTCGCGGGCGATGGCGGCATTGGCCACCACTGGACGCTTGCGGCGTTCGTTGAACCGCAGCCAGCGGGCGTGCAGTCGCCGGTTGGCGGCCTGCCCGCGAGCTCGCGCTGCCGGTGGGGCGGCATCCCAGCGACGCCGCATCACCTCACCGGGCCGATACGACGGCCGGTGATGCCAAGCCGCCTCGATCAACAACCGGCGGGCGTGGCCGTTGCCGGTGCGGGTCAACCCGCCCTGGACCCTGTTGTCTCCCGAGGAGTACTCGCATGGCACCAGCCCCAGATAGGCGCCGATCGAACGCCCGCTCAGCCGGTGCCAGTCGCCGATCTCGGTGGCCAACCCGAACGCCGTCAACGTCGAGACCCCGCGCAGACACCCCAGCCGCGTCACCACCGGGGTGAACGTGGAATCGGCGGCCATCGCGGTGATCGCCGCATCCAGGCGGCCCCGGCGAGCGGTGGTGGTCAACACCGTGTCGAAGGCGGTGTCGTAGGCGATCGCCAGCGCGGGGTCGTCGAACCGCTGGCTCTGCAGCCACCGTTCGTGATTTCGTGACCAGGCCGTTCCGCCGTAGTAGACGATCCCTCGGCGCAGCAGCAGCTTGGAGAGTCGATGGCGGGCGGCCATCAGGTCCTTGCGGCAGGCCTCCCGCGCCCGGAACAGATCACGCGCAGATTCCTGCTCCACGCCGGGGATCTCGACTTCGACGATCTCACCCAGATGCAACAACCGGGCCAGATGACGAGCATCGCGTTTATCGGTCTTGACCCGATCGCCGACCGGGCGCTGCAACTTCGATGGCGCGGCGACTGAACACCTGATCCCGGCGGCGTTGATGCTGCGCGCCAACACGAAACCCGTCGGGCCCGCCTCATAGGTCGCAGCAACCGGCCCAGGCAGATCACCCAACCACGCCAGGATCTCCCCGTGATCCGGAGTCAACCGCCGCTCGAAGAGCTCCCCGGTCTCACCATCAAGACCGCATGCGACCACCGATCGTGCGTGCACATCCAAACCAACACTCGTACGCTGAACCTTCACTGGGGCCTCCCACATCTGTGGCTCTACCGGCCAGGACCACATTCCTGTCGGCAACCCACGTTCACATGTGAGCGGGGCCCCAGCCCCTCATACCGTCTAGATCTTGGAGTTCTTCGTCATCCACCGCATGACCTGCCAGCCGACGAACACCGGCAGCCAGGTCGTCAGCACCCGGTAGAGCAGCACCGACGGAACCGCGATCGCCGCGGCCATCCCGAAGGCGGCCAGACCACCGATCAGCGCCGCCTCGACCGCACCCACGCCGCCAGGTGTCGGCGCCGCCGAAGCCAAGGTGCCACCGACCATCGTCACGACGGTGACGGTGATGAACGACGTGTCGCCGCCGAACGCCTCGATGGCGGCCCACAGCGCAAACGCATTGCCGAGAGTGGTTGCCGCGCAGCCGAGCACGACCACGGCCAGGCGCTTGGGTTCGCGGCCGAGTTCGATGAGATGACCGATCACCTCCTGCAGCCGTGGACGCACCGACGTCGCCAGCCATCGCCGCAGCCTGGGCACCAGTAAGAACGTGCCGATGAGGCCGAGCAGCAGGCCGGCCACCAAATACAGGACGTCGACGCTGGGAACGAACCGAGAAAGGTTGGCCGACACGCCCGCTGCGGTGCTGAAGAAGATCAGCAGCAGGATGTGGGTCATCACCTGAACCGACTGTTGCAGCGCGACTGCGGTCGTCGCGCGTATCGCGGTGAGGCCGCCCTTCTGCAGATACCTGGCGCTGAGCGCCAGACCGCCGACGCCCGCAGGGGTCGTGGTGGCTGCGAACTTGTTGGCCACCTGCATGACGATCAGGCCCCATAGCTTGACCACGCCATCGGCGGCCGCCCACAGCGCGGCCGCGGCACCGAGGTACGTCAGCATCGACGCCGCCAACCCCAGCAGTGCGAACCACCAGTTCGCTGTGCGCAATTCGGTGAGGAATGTCGGCACCGAGCTGATGAACGGATAGGCGACATAGACCAGAGCGATCAACAGCACGAGTTGGATCAGCTGGCCGCGGGTGAACCGGGTGACGGTCTCGGTGCGGATCTCGTCGACGCGGGTCTGACTCTTCACCTCGTCGCGCGCGGCGGAGATGACGGCCTTCGGATCCCGTACGGATTGCCGGATGCGTGACGGCACAGCCGCTTTCGTGAGCCGCCGCGAGGCGGACAGTACGGTGTCCTTGCCGAACACGTCGATGGCGGCCCGCACCGCTGTCGGCGCGTCGTATAGATGTGTCGTCGTCACCAGCAGCTGCGCGATGTCGGATCGCAGTTGCGCCTGGGTTGCGCCGTACTCCGCGCTGTCGAAACCGCCGAACAACACGGACTCGTCGACTGTGATCTCGCTGGCGCGCAGATCTCCGTGCGAGATCTGGCAGTCGTGAAGTTCGCGCAGTGATTCCCAGACCCGGCTGACGGGAATGGCCGCGGTGCAGTCGCCGATCGGCGTTCCGCTGACGGGAGTGTGGGCGTACAACGTCCAGCTGCGCTCGAGCGCGGCCACGGCGACTGTGGAGGTATTGGCGATCTTGAGTTGACCGATCGCGATGGCCATCAACGCCCGGTGTTCGACGGCGCGGCGCATGGATGCATGCAGGGGTGCAGTCTCTCGGTCGCGCAGCCGCACCTTGCGCCACAGCTGCAGGAGAACCCCGCCGCCGCGTTGATGTGGTCCGTACATCTCCATCACGGCCGTCGTCTGCTGGTGCTCGCACTCCGCCTGCAGGATCAGCGGCCCGGCCCCGGACGGCCGCACCACCTTGAGCGCGGACACGACGCACCCGCGACGGGCCATCGCGCGAACCGCCCCCTCAAGCGGCACGTCGAGCCCGGGAGTTCCAACGACGAGCACGACCAAGGCGCCGATGAACCAGCCGACGGCCAGCCCGAACAGCGAGCGCGCGGGGACCACGGCGCTGATGACGAGATGGATCGGCACGAACGCCAGCAGCAGCGCCCACCACCAACGCCGCCACCGCGCGGGCAGCCATGGCCCCGAGACGGTGAGCACCGCGGCGAGCATCGCGATCCAGCGCGGATCGTCGACGAATTGGGAAGGCAGCGTGTCGAGGCGGTCGGAGAGGTCGAAATGCCACTGCGGCGCCGCGATACCCGCGTTGGTGATCGACAGCGCGAGCCCGGCGATCGCGGCCGCGGCCGCATACGCACCGAGCAGTTTCCACTGACGTGCGACGACAAGGCTGACCAGGATCACGAACGGCAACGCCAGGATTGCGACGCCGTAAACCAGGTAGACCAGGTTGGCCTGGGTGGGAGTCAGGACGGCGACGATCTCGGACACCGACTGTTCGAGGGCGACCCACTCGTTGCGGGTGATCAGCGAACTGGTGATGACGACGGCCAGGAACACCGCGGACAGGGCCACGCGGATGATGTCGTTGGTCCGGCGGGTCAAGGGCTGCAGCAGGCTGCCCGTGACGGTGATGTCCCGCCCGTCAACTCGCATGTATCAAGGATCTTTCCGATGCGCCGCGCGGGTGCGCGACTCGCCGACACATTAGCCGCAGATCTGGGTTTGGGTCGTTTCCGTCCCCCCTTCCCGTCCCGACCGGAAACGCCGAGGCTTGCCCGGGCTGACTCGCGCACGTAGCGTATTAGGCATGAGTCCAACAGCGCAGAATGGCCTGCCCGCAGGGCCCAAGTTGCCCGCGGCGCTGCAGCTGGTGTTGATGATGCGCTGGTGGCCGCAGTTCGTCGCGGCATGCCGGCGCCGTCACGGCAAGATCTTCACGCTGCGCAACACGATGATGGGGGAGATGGTCTACCTGGCCGATCCGGACGTCATCAAGACGGTGTTCGCCGGTGACCCGCGGATTTTCCATGCGGGCGAAGCCAATTCGATGTTGGGCGGTCTGTTGGGCGACAGCTCGGTCCTGGTGATCGACGACGACGTCCATCGTGAGCGCCGCCGGTTGATGATGGCGCCGTTCCATCGCGACGCCGTCGCGCGGCAGGCCGAGTTGATGGCCGAGATCGCGGCGGACAGCATTGCGGGCTGGCCAGTGGGCGAGCCGTTCCCGGTGGCACCGAGGACCTCGGAGATCACCCTGGAGGTGATCCTGCGGACGGTGATCGGAGCCAGCGACCCGGTACGGCTGGCGGCGCTGCGTGACGTGATGCCGCGGCTGTTGAGAGTCGGCCCGTGGGAGTCGTTGGCGATCGCGAAACCGAGCCTGCAGAGCCGCCTCCCGTGGCGGCGGTTGGCGCGCAACATCGAGGAATCCGACCGGCTGCTGTACGCCGAAATCGCCGAACGCCGCGCCGATCCCGATATCGCCGAGCGCACCGACGCCCTGGCGATGCTGGTCCAGGCGGGCGGCATGAGCGACAAGGAATTGCGCGATCAGCTGATCACCCTGCTGGTCGCCGGCCACGACACCACCGCCACCGGGCTGGCGTGGGCGTTGGAGCGGTTGACCCGCCACCCGGCGATCTTGGCGAAGGCGGTCGCCGCGGCCGAAGCCGGTGATGCCGCCGGCGACGAGTACCTCGATGCGATTGCCAAGGAGACGCTGCGGATCCGCCCGGTGGTGCCCGATGTGGGTCGGATCCTGAAGGAACCTGTCGAGGTGGCGGGCTACCAGCTACCGGCCGGGGTGATGGTGGTCCCCAGCATCACATCGGTTCACGCCGATCCGAACGTCTACCCGGATCCGGACAAATTCGATCCGGACCGGATGGTCGGCGCGACACTGAGCCCGACGACGTGGTTCCCGTTCGGTGGCGGCAATCGGCGTTGTCTCGGTGCGGGTTTCGCGATGGTGGAGATGCGCATCGTGCTGCGCGAGATCCTTCGTCGCGTCGAGCTGGCCGCGACCTCCGAGCCTGGTGAGAAGACGAAACTCAAGCACGTGATCATGACGCCCGCGCGCGGCGGGCGGGTCACCGTCCGCGCCGTCAAACAGGTCGCATCGGTCGCAGCCGGCGCGCCAGAAGTGCCGTCGGGACGCCTCTGAGCGACGGTCCTACCGCGACACATTTACGACTTTCTGGCAAACGTGAGGTAGTTTCGAGCGACACGCGACGCGGGGGGCCCGCTTGCCGAGGAGTTGACGGTGGATGCGACACCATTCGGGCCCTATCAGCTGCAGGAGCTGATAGGGCGAGGGGGAATGGGCGAGGTCTACCGGGCCTACGACACCAGAACCGACCGAATAGTCGCGCTCAAGGTGCTTCCGCCGAATATGGCGGCCGACGATACGTTCCAGGCGCGTTTCCGCCGAGAATCGCAGGCGGCGGCCGGACTCAACGACCCACATGTGGTGCCGATCCATAGTTTCGGCGAGATCGACGGCCGGCTGTATCTGGATATGCGGCTGATCGAAGGCCGCAACCTCGGAACCATGCTCACCGATACGGACGGACCACTGGCTCCGGAGTTCTCGGTGAAGGTGGCCGAACAGGTCGCGACGGCGCTGGACGCCGCGCATGCCGCCGGGCTGATTCACCGCGACGTCAAACCGTCGAACATCCTGATCACCGACCGCGACTTCGTCTACCTGATCGACTTCGGCCTGGCGCGCAGTGCCGGGGAAGTAGGGCTGACGACGGCGGGTAGCACGCTGGGGACGATGGCGTACATGGCCCCCGAGCGGTTCGAGGGCAAGCCGGTCGACCCGACGTCTGATATCTACGCATTGACGTGTGTGCTTTACGAATGCCTGACGGGCGACCGGCCCTATCCGGCGAAGAGTCTCGAACAGCAGATCGCCGGGCACATGACCCAGCCGATACCGCGCCCCTCGGCGATGGATCCGAAGTTGGCGGCCTTCGACGCGGTCATCGCCAAGGGCATGGCCAAGTCGCCCGCGAAACGGTATAGGTCGGCCGCCGAATTGGCCGCTGCCGCACGGCGTGCGCTGAGTGCCCCGGTGCGAATGGCAGGCAGCGGGCGGCACTCGGCGCGACGAGCCGCCCCGACCGGTCGACGGGTGTCCGGGCGCCTGATCGCGGTCGCCGTCGCGGTCGCTTCGGTGGTGGTGGCCGGGGGCCTCGGGGTCTGGCAGTGGCGGGGCGGCGGGTCCGGTGGTGCCGAGCCCGCGAGTGTGGCGGAGAGTTCGTCGACGATGACGCCGCAGGCGCGCCCGGGCGCGGTGGCAGCGATCGCAGCCACGGTGCCAGAAGACATCAGGTCGACGGGCCGGCTGATCATCGGGGTGAATGTGCCTTATGCCCCAAACGAATTCAAGGATGCCAGCGGGGCGATCGTCGGGTTCGACGTCGACCTGATGAATGCGGTCACCCGGACGCTGGGCCTGGTGCCCGAGTATCGGGAAACCGCGTTCGAGGCGATCATTCCCTCCGTGCGTGGGGGCGACTTCAACGTCGGGATGTCGTCGTTCACCGACACCAAGGAGCGTGAGGGGTCGGCCGACTTCGTCACCTACTTCGAGGCCGGCACGCTGTGGGCGCAACGACCAGGCGGCGGAGTGGATCCGAACAATGCGTGCGGATTGTCCGTCGGTGTCGCATACCCGTCTTTGCAAGAGGCAGAGGAGATTCCGGCCAAGAGCAGCGCATGTGAAGCCGCCGGGCAGCCACCGATCGACAAGAAGGTGTTCGTCAGCCAGGACGATCTCACCGCTGCGCTGATCAACGGGGAAGTCGATGCGATGTCGGCGGATTCACCGGTGACGTCGTTCGCGATCAAGACGTCCGGCGGTGGACTGGAAACCGCGGGTGAGATTTTCGACTCCGCGCCCTATGGCTGGCCGGTCGCCAAGGGATCCGGCCTCGCGCACTCGCTGCTGAAGGCGCTCGAACACCTGATGCAGACCGGCGAGTACAAGACCATCGCGACGATGTGGGGCGTCGAGAAGGGCATGCTCATCACGCCGAGGATCAACGGCGCGGAGAAGTAACCGCGTCGCGGTGAAATGTTGATCGGCGGCACCGCAGTGATGACATTGTTATCAACAGGGTGCCGCCTTGCTGCGCGGACTCCGCGCTATCAGCGGTGATACTGGGGGAGATGGCCACCACGACCAACAGCCGACCGACTCCGGGTTCCAGACACACCCGCTCGAAGCAGAATCGTCCCCGCCGATCTCTGTTGTTGGTCGTGCTCATCGCCGCGCTGGCGGCCATCGGAATCCTCGGCGGTGGCTACGTCATCGGCCGCGATCTCGCCTCGGCGCCGTCGTCCGCACAGAGCAGTGCACCGGCCCCGCAACCCCCATCCCCGGCCACACTCGCCCCGGGAACCCCGGCGCCCGTCGACGCCGCGTTGTTCGCCACCGAGTTCGCCACACTCGCCGCCGAACTCAACGCGCAAGTGGGCATCGTCGTTCGGCCCGTCGGTGTCGGCCCGGAACCTGTGACGGCAGGCGAATGGTTCACGGGGACCGCGTGGTCGACCATCAAGGTGCCGCTGGCCATCGCGGGACTTCGTGAAACTGACCCGCCCGGGGTCACCGAGGCGATGCGCGCCGCGATCACGCAATCGGACAACGATGCAGCCGAATCGATCTGGGCGAGCCTGGGTGACCCGGCTACCGCGGCGGCCAAGGTCCAAGCAGTGCTCGCGGAGGCCGGCGCACCGACCGCCGTCGAATCGCAAAGGCTCAGGCCCGAGTTCACCGCATTCGGTCAGACGACATGGTCGCTCACCGACCAGGCGACGTTTCTGTCGTCCGCGGCGTGTGACCCCAGGAACCAGCCGATCATGGATCTGATGGGACAGATTGAGCCCGATCAGACCTGGGGACTCGGCCAGATTCCCGGCGCGAAATTCAAAGGCGGCTGGGGTCCGTCGCCAGCGGGTGACTATCTGGTCCGCCAGTTCGGAGTGGTCCCGGTAAACGATGGCCTGGCGGTGGTCGCGGTGGCGGTTGAGCCGAATTCCGGTGCATTCGACGACGGCACACAGGCTTTGACGCGGATCGCGACCTGGCTCACCGAGCATGCCGACCTGCTGCCGGTCGGCAACTGCGCTTAGTACAGATAGACGACGGCGTCGCGGCCGCCGGTGCAGGTGATGAACGCGTCACCGGGGCGGGCAGCGCACTCCATGACGAAATTTGGTCCGTTGCAACCGGTTCCATCGCCGAGCACGGTGCGACAGTCGACGGCTCCGGGAGCCAGCACCTGGCGGCGATCACGGCTGGCATCGCTGAAGGTCGACCAGTACGCGCGCAGAACGCTCTCGGTGAAAAGGCATGAGGTATCGGCCGAACCCCTGCGCGCATGCGTTCCGACATCGTTTCGGCCGGGAAGCGAAAAGTCGCCCGTGCAGCTCTGTGGATTCGCGCTGGTGTCTCTGCCGACCAGCGGCGGCGGCGGTGGCGTTCCCACGCCCAGCGGGTCCGCAGTGGGCGCTGGCGGGCCTGGACCTTTCGAATCCACCTCCGTACCAGGTCGCCGTACCGGCGGATCGGGCAGATCGGGTGACTCGGCGACTGGCGGCTCCCGGTTGGTCACCAGGCCGATCGCGACGCCGATGCCGCCAAGCACCACCGCCGCGATGGCCGCGATGACGACGGGCTTCAGCCATGCGCGTGAGGTAGGCGCCGGCGCCGTCGGCGGCGGTGCGCTGTATGCCGGCTGAGGTGGCACGACGTCCGTCGGTCGCTGCATTGCCGGATTGCTGAACTCCGCAGCGGGCCTGCCGTAATTCGGGGCGTAATGCTGGGCGTGATGGGTCGGCGCCTGCACCGTCGGGCCCGGGGTCATCCCGACGACCGTGTCGGATTCCACCGCCCGTTGGGTGGCCCGGCCCAGCGCACCGCAGCTTCCGTAGCGGTCATCCGGCTCTTTCGCCATGCCGCGGGCGATGACTTCGTCGAACGCCGGTGACAGGCGGCGATTGACGAGACTGGGCTGGGGCGGCGGGGTGAACAGATGCGCCGTCATGACCTGTTCCATGCTGCCCGACCGGAACGGCGCTTCGCCGGTGAGGCATTCGAAGAGCACGCACGCCAGGGCGTAGACATCGACCGCCGGCGAAGCTTCCCCGTCGCGGAATCGTTCGGGAGCCATATAGGCGAACGTGCCGATCTGCATTCCGGTCATCGTCAAGCCACTCTCACCCTTGGCCGAGGCGATGCCGAAGTCGACGAGGTAGGGGAAATCCGAAGGTGTGACGATGATGTTCTGGGGCTTGACGTCCCGATGCACCAGACCCGCGGCATGGGCGGCATCCAGAGCGGCAGCGACGCCGCCGATGATGAACGATGCCCGCGCTGGTGGCAGCGGCCCGGCAATCAGCAAGTCCTCCAGCGTCTGACCCTCGACGAGCCGCATGTCGATGTAGGGGTGCCCGTCGATCTCACCCCAGTCGTGGATCGGAATCACGTGTGGTTCTTGAAGAACGGCGGCCGCCCGCGATTCACGCTGGAAACGGGTCCGGAACTTCTCGTCCTGCCAGTACTGCTCCGCCAGGATCTTCAGCGCGACCGTCCGGCCCTTCCGCGTGTCTTCGGCCCGGTACACCTCGCCCATGCCGCCGCGGCCCAGCAGTCCGGTGAGTCGGTAGTGGCCGAACATCTGGCCCACCCGAGAGCTACCTGAAGCCACCTCGATCCCACCTCCTCACCAGCAGTATCCGTCGCGCGCAGGGGCCGTGCCCGGTGTTCGGGCCACGCAGTCCCGCCGACGTCGGGACAATTCGCCTAATCTTCCTGCTGAAGTCCGGTGGAAACGGCAAAGTTGAGCAAGCGGTTCGGCACTGACAAGGGGTAAAGACGAGTGAAGGCTCGGTTCGCGCTGACGATCGCGTGTGCGGCGCTGTTGGTGACGGCGTGCACACCGACCGTGGTCAACGGTCGTGCGACGTCCATGCTCTTCAACCCCGAACGCGTCGGAGGCCTGCCCGTCACCGAGGGGCCGAGCGGTCCCCGACCGAATGCACCGCCGCCCGAGGGCACCGTCGAGTACACCGACGACGGCCCGATGGATCGCTTGGCGCTGTTGTCGGTCAACGATATTCAGGATTTCTGGACCAAGAACTACGCGAACTATCTGCCCGGCGAGTTCGAACCTGTGGACACTCTTGCGTCATACGACTCGAACGATCCGAACAGTCCGGAGTTGTGCGGGGCGGACATGTACCAGGCCCCCAACGCTGCCTACTGCTTCAAGCTCAACACGATGATCTGGGACCGCGGTGTCTTTTTGCCGGTCGCGCAGGAGTACTTCGGTGACATGGGTGTGGTCGGGGTGATCGCCCACGAGTACGGACACGCACTGCAGTGGATGGCCGGCCTGGCCGACCTGGATACCCCCGGTCTGGTCAGGGAACAGCAGGCCGACTGCTTCGCCGGCGTGTACCTGCATTGGGTGGCGGCCGGAGATTCACCGCGGTTCACGTTGAGCACCGGCGACGGTCTCAACCATGTGCTCGCCGGGGTGATCTACATCCGCGACCGATTGGAGGGTGGACCCACTGACGACCCACACGGTTCGGCCCTCGACCGGGTCAGCGCCTTTCAACTGGGCTTCACCGGCGGCGCCGATCAGTGCGCCGCGATCGACATGGACGAGATCACCAGGCGGCAGGGCGATCTGCCCGAACACGTGACCTTCGGCTCCGATACGCAGTCGCTGGACAGCCCGATCAACGACGACACCCTCGGGCAGTTGATGGACGTGCTCGGCAACACCTTCCAGCCGTCCGAGGCTCCGACGCTGACCAGCGACCGGTCCGAATGCACCGGTGCCACGGTCACCGAACCGACGGCGTACTGCCCCGAGTCCAACAAGATATTCGTCGACATGCCTGCTCTGGAAGCGGCAGGCGCGCCCAGGAACGAGGAGCAGGATGAGGTTCTGGTTCAAGGTGACAACACCGCATTGTCGATGGTGACATCCCGTTACGCACTGGCCGTGCAAAAAGAGCGCGGCGTGAAGATCGACACCCCGGTATCGGCTTTGCGTACGGCCTGTCTGACCGGCGTGGCGCAAGGGAAGATGACCGATGAGGACGGCGCTGACTTCGTCTTGTCGCCGGGTGACACCGACGAGGCGGTGGCGGGGCTGCTGGCCAACGGGCTGGCCGCCAGCGATGTCAACGGGATACCGGCACCCGCGGGATTCTCCCGGATACTTGCCTATCGGCTCGGGTTGTCCAGTGACCCCGACGAGTGTTTCGAGCGATTCTCATGACGCGCCCGCCAGGACAGGGCCAGGGCGAGCCGTGGTGGGCTCGCCCCGGTGGCGCGCAGCAACCGCCGGGTAGGCCCGCGTACCCGCCACCGCAGCAGCACCCGCGCCCGCCGTACCCGCCGCGACAGCAGCCGCGCCCCTACTACCCGCCGCCGCAACAACAGCCCCCGCCGTACTACCCCCCGCCGCAGCAGCCTGGTTGGCAACCGGCGTCGCCGCAGTACGGCCAACAGCCTGCGCCGCCACCAGCGTCCGCGTCGCCGCCGCCTGCCAAACAGGCGCGCGGGCCGATGATCGCCGGTGCGGCCGTCGCGATCGTCGTGATCGGGGCGGTGGCGTTGGTCGGCGGGCTCTGGGTGACCGGCGTCTTCGGCACCGGCACGGTTCTCGATGTCGGGCAGGCTGAGGCTGGTGTGACGCAAATTCTCAGCGATCCGATCAACGGCTATGGCGCCAACGATGTTTCGGCGGTCAAGTGCAATGACGGCAAGAACCCGAAGGTCGAAGTGGGCCAGGGCTTCACGTGTGACGTGACCATCAACGGTGCGAAGCGCAGAGTGCAGGTGGTCTTCCGAGATGACCTCGGTACCTATGAGGTCGACGGTCCGCGGTAGCAGTCAGCGGAGACCGGCTTCGATTTCTGCGACAATCTCGGTCGCCTCGGGCCCGCAGCTCATCGCGAGATCCACTGGGCCGGCCGCCAACAGACTGTCCACGCGGCTTTGCAGGTCGCCCGAAGTGATGTGTTGGTAAAGGCCGGCACCAGGGCACGTCGTACTCGAGCTGAAGTCGCGGTGGCCTGCGAGAGTTTGAGTCGGGATACCGAATTGCTGTGCGGCCCAAGCTAATACCAGAGCAGTACCGTTCAGCTGGTCTTCCGAGACCTCGTCTTGGTCGAAGTCCCCTTCGCAGACGACAAGAAAGTGACCGGTCGGGTCGTAGCTCGTCGCCGTGTCGCCCACCAGGTCGGGACTGCGCAGCTGGTAGATGTTGCCGCGGCGGTCGACACTGAAGTGATAGGCAATATCGATCCACCCTTGCGTTTCCTGGTGGTAGCGCTGGTGCTGGCGGAGCCGGGCGGGGGCGTTGGAGTTGTCGCCAAGGACCACTTCGGTGTGGTGGACCGTCATCCGATTGAGGGTGTGCGTCCTGCCCCCGGGGTGAGCAGCAGCTGCGCCCCAGGCGGCTCGACACAAAATCTCATGCGCTGCGGGTGCAGCGGACGACAACGACGGCAGGGTGATCGGCACGACGGTCGCCGTCAATCCGGCGCCGCCCAGCCAGAGCAGGCGGCGACGGCTGATGTCGTCCATGGCGTCAGGATAAGCAGTTGTCTTCAGACGGCGTCATCGTTTGAGGCTCTTGTGACTCATTCGTGGGTTGCTGATTGCGCCTGAACGGCCACACGCCGTTTCCGGTCTAGGTTTTTGGCTTGTCGAAGGTCAAAAACTACAGATCGGAGAACGGCGTGCGGAATGCCAGCCTATGGCGCACCGTGTTGTGCGTCGAGAACGCGGTGGTCGAGGGCGTCGAGTTCGACGACCAAACGCAGGCTCTCGTGGTCCATATGCGACCGCGACGACCGCTTAAGGGTCGATGCGGAGACTGCGGATCGAGAGCCTCCTGGTATGACCGCGGCCAGGGGCGGCGGCGGTGGCGCGGACTCGATTTGGGAACCGTTCAGGTCTTCCTGGAGGCTGACGCCCCACGGGTCAACTGCCCCACCCACGGCCCGACGGTGCGACAAGTCCCCTGGGCCCGACACGGCGCGGGACATACCCGCTCGTTCGACCAGCAGGTGGCCTGGTTGGCCACACACTGCTCCAAGAAGGCAATCACCGAGCTGATGCGGATCGCCTGGCGCACAGTCGGATCGATCATCACTCGAGTGTGGGCCGACACCGTCGCCGGAGTCGATGGGTTCGCCGACCTGACGCGGATCGGGATTGATGAGATCTCCTACAAGCGCCATCACAAGTACCTAACTGTGGTCGTCGACCACGACAGCGGCCGCCTGGTGTGGGCGCATCCCGGTCACGAACGCGCGACCGTGCGCGCCTTCTTCGACGCGCTAGAAGCCTCAGGTGCAGGTCGGTGCGCCCAGATCACCCACGTCACCGCTGATGGGGCCAAATGGATCGCCGACGTGGTCAGCGAACGATGCCCGGACGCCATCGGCTGTGCCGACCCGTTTCACGTCGTTGGTTGGGCCACTGAGGCATTGGATGCCGTGCGTCAACAGGCCTGGAGCGATGCTCGCCGCAGCGGGCATACCCGCTCGCACGGGTGGGCCCATGGCCGACGCGCCACCATCTCCACCGGGCCAGCCCAAGCATTGCGGCGCGCCCGCTACGCGCTGTGGAAGAACCCGGAAAACCTCACCGACCGCCAACAAGCGAAGCTGCGCTGGATCGCCACCACCGACCCTCGGCTCTACCGCGCCTACCTGCTCAAAGAAGGCCTACGGACGGTCTTCAAACTCCCTGCCGACCACGCCGCCGAAGCGCTGGACAGGTGGATCGCTTGGGCACGGCGCAGCCGCATCGAATCATTCGTCAAGCTCCAACGCCGCATCGCCGGCCACCGCGAGCAGATCCTCGCTTCCATCGCCCACGGCCTCTCCAACGGACTCATCGAATCGGTCAACACCAAGATCCGACTCATCACCCGCATCGCCTTCGGCTTCGCCCACCCCGGCGCCTTAATCGCCCTAGCCATGCTCACTCTCGGAGGACACCGCCCCACCTTGCCTGGCCGCCAATGACCCACGAATGAGTCACAAGAGCCTCGTTTGATGACGCGCCGCAGGACCGTGGTGCCTCCCCAGCCCGCGCCTAGGGCAGAACGGTTCTCATCAACATCACGTTGTACTCCGACCACAGGGACACGTTGTAGTAGAGCTCCCTGCCCGTCGACCACGGATGCAGGAACGGTGCATAGATACCACCGGGGAACTGCATCGACGGCACAAGCAACCGCTCCGGACTCCACGGCCCCTGCGGCGCAGGCGCAGTCCTCATGACCATGTCGTTGGCGCCGTTGCCATACATCACCAAGTACTGGTTCAAGTGCCTGTTGAACTGCCCCGACATCTCGCTGACCGGCCCGGGGATCACCGGCGTCGCAGCCCCTGGATTGCCGGGCACCCACGTGTTGGAAGCCGAACTCCAGTACTCGTACCTGCGGAGGTCCGGCACCCCTGCGGGCAGAACGCGCGATATGTACGCCGCACCGCCGCGCCCCGACGGCGTGCCGAAAGAGTAGATGTAGGGGTCACCGGGGCCCGGCTTCATGAACGCGCCCTGCTGGAAGTTCTCGTTGCCCGCGACGTACTGAACGCGGTCGACGCTGTTCGGCGAGGACGGACGAATGGAGTCCGGATAGACGCCCCAGTGCTCACCGTTGTCCGGCGACACCGCGATGCCCGAGAAGTTCGTCGTCCACCGGCCGTCGCTGTCCCAGTTCTTGATCGACATGAAATTGAGGTACTGGGTGTTGCCGACGGCGATGCCGGCGGTCGGGATGATGCCCTTCTCGGTCGGTGAAAACTTGATGCTGTTGATGATCTGTTTGGAAAGTCCCTGGGACCACAGGGGCGAACTCGTGGCGGCGACGGTGTTGGACAGGGCGCCATCGCGGCTGCGGAACAGCACGTTGTAGCGCCATTGCTGGCCTCGCACCCCGCAATAGCCGTAGGTGTCGCCGAAGGCCATCAGCACCTCGCCGCTGCCGTTGTCCCACATGATGCCGAGGTCGGTGCCGGTGACGGCGAACCGGTTGACGGTGTCGTTCGGGCTCTGCGGCCCGGTCACCCAGCCGACGAGCGACGTGCCGGGGGGTGCCGGTGGCGGTGCCGGCGGGGCCACGGGATTCGCGTCCGGAACAGCGGGCCGGGCGGGATCGACGACGGCGGCTTGCTGTTCCACCTGCGCGGAGCGGGGGCTAGCGCCCGGAACCTGGCCCAGGCTGGGCAAGGCGGCACCGTCCTCCGCGCCGGTCGGTCGCTGACCTCGTGGCCGACTGTCTCGTCCTGGCAGATCCGGGGTCTCGCCGGTGTTCGAGGCCGCAGGCGGTTGGATGGCCGCCGCGGCACCGCTGCAGGGCTGGGCGAAAGCCGCTGGTGCGACGCCGATGGCGACGGTGAGTGCGGTCGCCGATACCACCGATATCGATGCGATGAGATGACGCGGCGACATGTCACACCTTTCGTGGCACGACGTCGCACGGACGTCATAGCTGGCTGATGTGACGATAGTGACCAGTGGGATATTTGTGACTACTGATACCCGGATGGGTATCCTTCCGTTACCGTGTCGCAACCGATAGCTCGCGTTCGCGTCAGAAGTATTGCTGCCCAACTGAAGTCGACAACGGTGGTGGCAAGAGTATCCGCCGCAGACGAGCCACCCGCCATCGACAGATAATCCAAAATCCTTCCAGTGCAAGCGAATACATTTTGTGCGCAAGCCGTGATACCCTTTTACCCGGGTGTTTGTCGACATCCGTTTTCAGAACGAAAGAAGTAGGAAAGTATGACGCAGGGAACTGTGAAGTGGTTCAACAGCGATAAGGGCTTCGGCTTCATCGCACCGGATGGCGGAGCGGACGATGTTTTCGTTCACTTCAGCGAAATCCAGGGAAATGGTTACAAGTCGCTCGAGGAGAACCAGCGCGTTGAGTTCACCGTCGAGCAGGGGGCCAAGGGCCCGCAGGCAGTCGGTGTGACAGCCGTATAAGTAAATCTTCGTCGTGTGGGCTGGTGGGTTCTTCCCGCCAGCCCACAACACGTTTTAGGGGCCTTTCGCCCCTCGGACGATGAGCCGCGTCACCGTAAATGCTGCCGGTCGGGTAAATTGGATGTCAGGCCTTTCGCCCAGCACTTCTATTCCGTCGCTGCTGCGATCAGCCTGCGGACCGATCTAAGTCCGCCCACATCGCATGTATGGGCTGTACCCGTACGTTTTAAGGACGTGTTCTATGGATTCGTCGGACCTGTTTTCACACCCCTACGAGCCGGCGGTCGTCGACAAGCGCGGGCCCTCCACCGAGCCCACGGAGAACCCCACTTTCTCGGATGAAGACCCAAAGAAGTCGTCTTCTACTAAGCCTTCGTCGTGAACGGTCTCTCTGGGACGCGGCGGATGGCCCGTCCCGTGCGACTCGTGATGGCCAGCCAATTGGGCTCCGATATCGACGGGGCGTGGTGGCCGCATACCGCTTCGGTTGCCTCTGAGCTGCCTGAGCTCATCGGCGTGCTGCACGCGTCCCTCGGCGAGATCGTCGATATCGGTATCAACTGGTCGCCCACCGAGGGGCCGGTCGACCTCGATTCGATCGTCACCGGCGCACGGACCATCGACCGGCCGGGTCCACGACGTCCTCGCCTGATGAAGGTCGAGGGGAAGGGTGCCTGCGCGAAGCTTCTCGTGGTGCCCTACATGACCTCGGCGAACCTCGGTGCCATGGTCATGCGCTGCGCCGCCGGCCTGCCCCCCGTACATGCCGACCGCGGCAGCACGCTGTGGGAGACCGCGCACAACGTCATGGGCGTCGCGAAGGCCGAGAGTGCGATTTGGGCAGGTCGCCTGCGCAAGGCCGCCGCCAAGAACGCCGTCGAGGTCTGACCAAGCCTCCTCAGTCCTCCAGCGCTCGGCCCACGATCAACGGGTCCGGCTCGCCAACGACTTCTTCGTCCTTCTCGTCGTAGTCGAACTTCGCCAGCAGATGGCGCATCGCGTTGATGCGGGCGCGCTTCTTGTCGTTGCTCTTGACCACGATCCACGGCGCGTAATCGGTATCGGTCGCGGCGAACATCTCCTCCTTGGCCGCCGTGTACTCCTCCCACTTGTCCACCGACGCCATGTCCATCGGCGAGAACTTCCAGTTGCGCACGGGGTCGACCAACCTGATCGCGAACCGCGTGCGCTGCTCGGCAGGTGACACCGAGAACCAGAACTTGGTGAGGTCCAAGCCCTGGCTGACCAGCATGTCTTCGAACATCGGTGCCTGCCTTAAGAATTCGGCGTGCTCCTCGGGCGTACAGAAGCCCATCACCTTCTCGACGCCCGCGCGGTTGTACCACGAGCGGTCGAACAGCACCATCTCGCCGGCCGTCGGCAGATGCGTGACGTAGCGCTGGAAATACCACTGCGCCTTTTCGAGGTCGGTTGGCTTTTCCAGCGCCACCACCCGCGCGCCGCGAGGGTTGAGATGTTCCATGAACCGCTTGATGGTGCCGCCCTTCCCGGCGGCATCGCGGCCCTCGAAAACGACGACGTGCCGGGCACCCGTGCGCTTGCTCCAGTTCTGCAGCTTGAGTAACTCGATCTGTAGCCGCCGCTTCACTCGCTCGTATTCCTCGCGGGGCAGCCGAGTGTCATACGGATATCGCTCCCGCCACGTTTCGATGTGGTTGCCGTCCCGGTCGAGCAGGATCGGGTCGTCATCGTCGTCGTCGTCGACGGTGTAGCCGTGGGTGTCCGTCGAGAGTGCCTCGAGATCGATATCCGTCATAGAATCGACGCTAGGACAGTTGCGGGTCCTGTGGGGTTTCCGGCGGGTTCAAAAAGTCGCTACGACGGTGCATATTCCGTCGTAGATTGGGGAAATCTCGACCAGGTCAGCTAGCTGAGTAAAGGACTTTGGTGGCCCATGGCGAGCAAGACCACCGGCGACGGTTTTCCCGATGTCGTCGTTACCGCTCTCGCGTCGAGCAATGCCCTCGCAACCAATGCCGAGGACACCTGGCAGCAATTGCTGGAGGGGCAGAGCGGGATCCGCAGGCTCGATAAGCCTTTCGTCGACGAGTACGACTTTCCCGTTCGCATCGGTGGTGTACTCCGCGAGGATTTCGACCAACATCTCAACCGCGTCGAGCTGCGTCGGCTGTCGTACATGCAGAAAATGTCGCGGGTGCTGGGCCGCCGGCTGTGGGACGCCGCCGGATCTCCCGAAGTCGACACCCGCCGCCTCCTCGTCTCGATCGGGCTCGCGCTGGCCAGCACCGAGGCGATGATCAAGCTCTACTACGACCTCAACGCACGTGGATTGCGAGCCGCCAACCCCCTGGCCGTACAGATGCACATGCCCAATGCTCCGGCCGCCTCGGTGGGGCTGGACTTCCAGGCGAAGGCGGGAGTTACGTCGCCGGTGCTGGCGGACGCGTCGGGTGCCGCGGCAATCGCGGAGGCCTGGCAGGGGATCATTCTCGGCGAGGCCGACGTGGCCATCTGCGGCGGTGTCGACAACTGCATCGAGGCCGTACCCGTCGCGGCGTTCAACAACCTCGGATGGCTGTCGACCAACAATGACGATCCGGCAGGCGCGTGCCGCGCGTTCGACACCGACCGGGACGGCATGGTGTTCGGCGAGGCCGGCGCGCTGATGCTCATCGAGACCGAAGAACACGCCAAGGCGCGCGGTGCGCCCATCCTGGCCCGGCTGATGGGCGCGGCCATCACGTCCGACGGCTATGACGTGGTGGACCCCGACCCCAGCGGTGAGCGGGCGGGCGACGCCATCAGCAGGGCGATCACGCTCGCGGGCATCAAGCCAACGGACGTCGACCACATCAATGCGCACGCGACCGGCACCAGGCTCGGTGACCTGGCCGAAGCCCGTGCGATCCGGCGCGCACTGGGTGACCATGCCGCGGCGGTGTATGCGCCCAAGGCGGCGCTGGGGCATTCATTGGGTGCCGCCGGAGCGGTGGAGGCGGTGCTGACGGTGCAGGCGCTGCGCGACGGCGTCATTCCGGCGACCCGCAACCTGAAGACGCTGGACCCCGAGATCGATCTGGACGTGGTGGCCGATCGGCCCCGCCACGGCGACTACCGGTACGCGGTGTCGAATTCATTCGGCCTCGGCGGCAACAACGTCGCCCTGGCCTTCGGCGCACCCTGACCCGCGGTCAGCCCTTGATCAAAGTGAACTGGCCGAGTTCGCTGATGCCCCGCTGGAAGAAGTCCGCGCATCCGGTCAGGTACTTCATGTAGCGCTCGTAAACCTCTTCGGAGGTGGCGGCGACCGCCTCGTCGTGCGCGGCCTCGAGGTTCTTGGCCCAGGTCTCGAGCGTGCGGACGTAGTGGGGGTTCAGGGTCTCGGAGTGGTGCATCGAGAAGCCGGCGTCGCTCGAGAGCCCGATGATGTCCTCGTCGCACGGGATGGAGCCGCCGGGGAAGATCTCCTTCGCGATGAACCGCATGAACTTCAGGTCGGACATGACGATGGGGATGCCGAGGTCGGGCCAGCGCTTCAGCGGATGACCCATGATCGTCTGCAGCACCAGTCGGCCACCGTGGGGAAGGATTCGATAGCACGTCTCGAAGAAGGGCAAGTACCGCTCCTTGGGGAACGCCTCGAACGCCTCGATGCTGATGATGCGGTCGACGGGTTCGTCGAACTCCTCCCAGCCGTGCAGCTCGACGCGGGCGTTGCGATCGGTGTCGAGCGTGGCGAAGAGCTGCTCGCAGTAGCGGTGCTGGTTCTTGCTCAGCGTGAGCCCCACGACATTGACGTCGTAGCGCTCGACGGCGCGCTTCATCACCGAACCCCAGCCGCAGCCGACATCAAGCAACGTCATGCCCGGCTGCAAATCCAGCTTGCCGAGCGCCAGGTCGATCTTGGCTAACTGCGCCTCGCCGAGCGTCATGTCGTTGCGCTGGAAGAACGCGCAACTGTACGTTCGCGAGGAATCTTGGAACAAGCCGAAGAACTCGTCCGAAAGGTCGTAGTGGGCCTGTATTTCCTCGAAATGTGGCCGCATATCGGGTGTTCCGGATTTCACGTCAGTCATTGTCGACGACCCTACTAAACTAATCTAAGTGTCTTGCTTCTTCTCACACGTGAACTGACACACATCGGTGTAGCCCGCGCGGAACAGGTCGGCGCATCCCGTCAGATACTTCAGAAATCGCTCGTAGATCTGTTCGGACGTGACGGCGATGGCGGCGTCCTTGTTGGATTCCAGATTGGCCGCCCAGGTATCCAGAGTGCGGGTGTAGTGAGGCTGCAGATGCTGCTCGAGGGTGACGTCGAAGCCTGCCTTCACCGCGTGCTGCGTGACCATCGACGCCAAGGGCAACCGGCCGCCGGGGTAGATCTCGTCCATGATGAATTTGATGAACCGCACGCGCGACATGGTCAGCGGCAATTTCTTGGCTTTGATCTCCTCGTCTTCCGGAATGATGATCGTGTGTAGCAACATCACCCCGTCGTCGGGCATCAGGCTGAACGTCTTCTTGAAGTAGTCGTCGTACTTGTTGAACCCGAAGTGCTCGAACGCGCCGATGGATACGACGCGGTCGACGGGCTCGTCGAAGTCCTCCCACGGTTGCAGCCGGACTTCCATGTACCGATTGCTCGTGGAGTTGGCGAACCAGTGGTCCTCGATGTGCTGCTTCTGGTTCTCCGAGAGCGTCAGCCCGATGACGTTGACGTCGTACTTGTCCACGGCGCGCATGATCGTCGAACCCCAGCCACAGCCGATGTCGAGCAGCGTCATCCCCGGTTGAAGGCCGAGCTTGCCGAGCGAGAGATCGACCTTGGCCATCTGCGCTTCCTCGAGGGACATGTCGTCACGCTCGAAGTACGCGCAGCTGTAGGTCTGGGTCGGGTCCTGCCACAGCTTGA
This sequence comes from Mycolicibacterium tusciae JS617, assembly GCF_000243415.2. The sequence goes on along the minus strand of NZ_KI912270.1, from coordinate 3,249,327 downwards.
AGAACTCATTGGAGATGTCGTAGTGGAACTGGACTTCGTCCTTGTCAGAGCCACGGGTCTGGGCCGCTGAGTCGGAAAGCCACTTGGACTGCGCAGTGGGGGCACTCACCTGGGATTTTTCACTTGAACTAGCCACTGCGGCTCCTGTCGCAAATCTTTTACGGGTTCCGACTTGTCGTCGACAGATGGGGGTTCCCCTTCGCTGCCAACGTTATGCCTGTGAATTTGTGACGAACTACTCAGGGTGAACCACCCAGGTGGCGTCAGCGCAGGTCGACGGTCATCAGTTCGCAATGCTCCGCGACCCTTTGTAGACTCGGCTACTGAAGCAAATCGCTTGTGCTGCTTTGCTTTCAAAGGCCCTTTCACTGGCCTTTTCAAAGGCCCAAATGATGGTGCCACAAGCTACCTGCTGCGGGGAGCGGGTTAAGGAAGATCGCGTTGCGGGAACTCGGATGAGCGCAGCGGATCGACCTGCACACACACTTTCGAAAGGATGGAAGGATTCATATGGGTTCCCCGAACGGCGGCACTCGCGTGGGTACGCAATTCGGACCGTATGAGCTTCAGTCTCTGATCGGCGAAGGCGGAATGGGCGAGGTATACCGCGCCTATGACACCGTCAGAGAGCGTCTGGTGGCGATCAAGCTGCTTCGCCCCGAGGTGGCGGCGGACCAGAGCTTTCAGCAACGATTCCGGCGCGAATCCCGCGTCGCCGCGCGTCTTCAGGAACCGCACGTCATCCCGGTGCATGACTTCGGCGACATCGACGGCGTCCTCTATATCGACATGCGCCTGGTCGAGGGGGCCAGCCTGAAAGACGAACTGCTGGCCAAGGGCCCGCTTCCGCCCGGGCGTGCGGTGTCGATCGTCAGTCAGGTGGCCGCCGCGCTGGACGCGGCACATGGAAATGGCCTTGTGCACCGCGATATCAAGCCGGAGAACGTACTGCTGACGCCCGACGACTTCGCCTACCTGGTCGACTTCGGTATCGCGCACGGCGGCGGCGAGGCGAATGTGACGAGCACCGGACTGGTCATCGGCTCATGTGCCTACATGGCCGCCGAACGGTTCAGCGGCGGGCGAGGTGGTCCGGCCGCGGACGTGTACTCCCTGACCTGCCTGCTCTATGAGTGCCTCACTGGCCGTGCCCCGTTCGAGGCGGGCGATGTGCGGCAGATGATGGGCGCGCACATGTTCTCGCCGCCGCCACGGCCCAGCATCATGCGTCGGGGAATCAACCGCGCCTTCGACGACGTGATCGCCAAGGGCATGGCCAAGCAGCCCACCGACCGCTATCCGACGGCTGGCGAACTGGCCAAGGCCGCCGCGTCGGCGATCTCGGATTCGACGCCGGCTCCCGTGCCGATGCCGCCGGCGCCGACCAATACCAGGCAGTTCTCCGCCGTCGACCCGAATCCGGCGCGGACGAGCTACCAGCAGCCGCACGCCCCGATTCCGCCGCCTGCTCCGCCGCGCAAGAGGTCGCGGTTCGGAACTACGCAGGTGGCGCTGGTGGCCGCGACGATCGTGATGTTCACCGCGGCCGTGGTGCTCGCCTCGGTGCTGGTCTTCGGCGACCGCGGCGGCGCCTCGGCGCCGCAGACCAGGCTCGCCGCGCCACCGCCGGAGACGACGACGGTCACGACCACGCCGTCGGAGGAGTCGCCGTCGACCGGCACCACGACGACCAGCACCACGACGACGTCGCCGTCGGCCAGTTCCGAACCCATCTCGGGAGTGTCGGGAACAGACGCGCAGGGGTTCGTCGGCCGCACGGCGCGATGTGACGCGGGGAGCTCGCCCGCGGCTGCGATCAGAACCGCGAAATCCATTGCGGTCGTGTGCGAGTCGGGCCCGGGCACGTACTACTACCGCGGAGAACGTCTGCGCGACGGTGCCAATCTCCAGCTGTCCGATGCCACCCCGTCCGGCAGCGGATTCACCGCGACCAACCCCGCCGACGGCGCGCGCTACGAGGTGCAGCCCGACATGCTGACCATCCTCAGCAGGAGCGGCGTCGACTCCGCCGAGCCGGCTCTGGAGTACGGCACGGATCGGCGCTGACTCTGTGGTTTCGGTGCGCGTACGGTCGCTCATCGAACTGTGGTGTCTCGGGACATCGCTGACACTTTTGTCTTGGGACATCGCTGACACTCATGGTGCCGGTTTGGGCTCGCGAGTGCGATAGGTACGGGTGTTTGGTTCGGCGGGTTGGTGGTAGCGGGCGGGGTCGGCGGTGAATGCGCGGACGAGTCGGTTGCCGCTGAAGATCGCGATGTGGTCACCGTCGCGGATGACGTCGCATTCGTGGCCGGCCCAGCGCAGGCCGACGTTGATCCTGTAGGGCGCAGCGCACACGTAGCCCGACTGCTCGCCGACGGTGTGGTGGCTGACGAACACGGGTGCGGGAAGTGGGCGGTCGGCTGGGCGGGCCTTGGCGGTGGCGTGAAACGCCTCGGCCGGGGTGGCTCCACGCAGCGCACGGTGGGGCCGTTGGTGGTTGTAGAAGCTGCGGAACTCCTCGAGCAGGTCGTTGAGTTCGGCGACGGTGGCCGCCGGGTCCCGCGCGGACAGCCACTTCTTCAGTGTCTGCCAGAACCGCTCGATCTTGCCGCAGGTCTGCGGATGAAACGGTGCCGAGTTGATCGTGCGCACACCAAGGGCGCGCAGGTTGATCTCGAACGCCGATTCATGCGCATGGAATCTACCGGTGTAGACGATTCCGTTGTCCGACAACGACATCGACGGTATCCCACACTCGTCGATACCAGCCATGATGACCGACCAGACGAGGTCACCGTCGGCGTCGCCGGCATCGGCGCGCAACCCCACGGCATAGCGGGAGTGGTCATCGAGGCTGCCCGCGATGGCCACCGCACTGCCACCGGCAAGCCACCATCCGGTCCAATCTGACTGCCAGCATTCATTGGGCCGCGCGAACACGAACCGCTTCGTCGCCGACTTCGGACGTTTCTGCGGCTGCGGGGTGATCAGCCCGCGGCGGGTCAGGATCTGCCACACCGTCGACGGCGACGGCACTGCCTGCACACCGTCGCGTTGCAATGACCACACGATCGATTGGGCGCCGTGATCTCGCCCCTGCTCGATCAACTGTTTGCGGCGGCGCACCACCAGGTCCTCGACCTCGGGGCAGGTCTGACCCGGCGAGGTCAATGGCCGTCGGGACCGATCCTGCAGCCCGTCGATCCCACCGTCACGGAAGCGCCCACGAAACTTGTAGAACGTCTGCCGACTGATGTGCTCGCGGCGACAGAACTCCGCCACGTTGTCCACTTGCCCGGCCAACGCCGCAGCCATCCGAATGTCCATTGCCGTCACCTTCTGGGCCATGAACCATCGTGGTCGAGGCCCTACTCAGGTGTCAGCGATGTCTCAAGACATACCGGTGTCAGCGATGTCCCCGAACAGGACAGGTCGCTCATCGAACGTATGCGCACCGAAATCGCAGGGTTTTGATCTTGTAGGGGCCCCGCTGTGGATAGGCTCCTCGACGTCAGGGCCACATCGCGGATCGGGGACCCACAATGGACAATCGCAAGTACGAACGCGCCAGCGCAGAGGCCCTCATGCAGGAACGGCAGGAAAGCGTCCGCCGGCTACGCGAATTTCCGACCTTCGAGAAGTTCTCCGACGATGACCTGAAGCGTCTCGTCGAAGCTGCGCACCGCACCTCGACCTCGGGGCCCTGGCCGCTGATCCGCGAACAAACACCCTCAGACGCCTGCTACATCCTGCTCAGCGGGGAGGCAGGGGTGTACGTCGGTCATGACCGCATCGCCCTCGTGGGGCCGGGCGAGATCATCGGTGAATCCGCGCTTCGCCGCGGCAAACTGCGCAATGCCACCGTGACGACCACGGGTAGGGCCGAGGTGTTGCACATCGAGCGCGACGACCTCGAACGCTTGCTCACCGAAGTACGTGCTCTGCGTGAGACCTTGGACGAGACCGTGGCCAGGCACGTCCCGGAAGCGGCCACCGATCCGAGCTGACGAGCCCGTCGGATTGCCGGCGTAGCTGCGGCAGGTTTTCGATCGACGGTTATGTGGAACCTCTCAGTGGAGAGGAGATGCAATGACTGACGGCGAAAAGGCGGGCGAGGCCCGCAAAACCATGGTCGATTCGGTGAAGGGCAAGGCGAAGGAAATCGCCGGCGCGGTGACGGGTAACGACTCGTTGACCGCTGAGGGACAGCTCCAGCAGACCGAGGCGAAGGAACGAAAAGACGCCGCCAAGGCCGAAGCCCAGGCCGACGCCGAGGCCGCACAGGCGATGTCTCTGGCCGATGACGCGAAGCGCGAAGGCTCGCAAGGACGCCTGGAGGCGGGTGCGGAGGCGGCGGCGGCCGTCCAGCGGGTGCGTGGTGAGGAGGCCGTCGCGAAATCCGCGGCCGATGAGGCCGGGAACCGGGAGGCGGTCCAGGAGCAGGCGAAGGCGGAGATGGACGCACAACGCGACATCGTGCGCGCGAAAGCCGACGAGCGCGCCGACGTCGAAGCCGCTGCGCAGGAGTACAGCGACGCGGTCGACGAGCATCGGCACTCCGTCAGCGACGCCGTCCGGACACAGGCACAGGCAAATCAGGCGCGGCTGCGCGCGGAGACCATCGAACACGCGGATGACAGGAGCTGACATGAAGATCACTGATATCCCGTTCGCCGCATTGCGGCTGCAATACCGGATTGCCCGGGCGCCATTGCGACTTTTCGAACAAGGTGTACTCACCCGCATCGATTCGGAAGCGCCTGCCCGACTGCTCTATGAGCGTTCGGTCGGAACGGTCGACTCAGCCGTGGGAAATATGCTGCGCGACACCGACGTCGCAAAGCGCGGCACCGATCTGATCGAGCGCAGTGAGGCATTGGGCGAAGCCGCGCGGCTCGACGAACTGGCGGCCCAGAAGAGAGAGAAGGCCGACGACGAGCTGCGGCGCAAGCAGGATGACGTCGCGGCCGCGCCCAGCGAAGCCCGCGCGACTGCGGACCGCAAGGTGCAAGAGACGCGGTCGGCGGCCGAGAAGCGCAAGGGGCAGGCGGTGCAGAGCGCGGCCAAGCGGACGACCGAAACCAAGCAGCGCATCGACGAGGGTGCTGCCAAGAAGGTAGAGACCGTTGAAACGGCGAAACGCGCCAAGCAGCAGACGATCACAGCGGCGGAGGAAGCGACGACCGCGGCCGCCAAGGCCGAGTTGGATGATGCAGCCGACAAGCGCAGTGAGGCGGTGGACAAGCGCGTGCACGCCGAGCGTGTTGGCGACCTGGCCGAGGCAGAGAAGGAGGAGCGGCAGGCGGCGCGCGACAACAACGGCAAGAGCTAGTTGGGCGCCACGACATTCTCCAGCGGCTCGCCCCGTTCCAGCCGTCCGATGTTGGCGGCGATGTCGTCGGCGCGGCCTGCGAACGTATCCCTGGTAACCCCCGACGAGTGGGGCGTCATCAGTATGTTCGGCAGATCGGCGAACGGTAGGTTGCTCGGTGCGCTCTGGGTGCAGTTGGTCGGGTAGCGGTACCAGACGTCGATCGCGGCGGCCCGAATCACCCTGTCGGCCAGGGCATTGTGCAACGCCGGCTCCTGCGCCAACGGGCCGCGTCCGACGTTGATCAACACCCCGTCCACGCCGAGCAGCCTCAGCTGTTCGTCGCCGATCATTCCGACCGAGTGTGCGTTCAGCGGCGCCGAAACCACCGCTACGTCACAATCATCCATCAGCCGGTTCAGATGCGAGGTGTCACCAGCCCAGGACAGCCCGCAGTCGGGAATGCGACCGGATCCCGTCACGGCCGCTGCGGTACATCCGAAGGCGCGGAACAGTTTCCAGGCCTGCTGCCCGATGTGCCCGAATCCGACGAATCCGATGTGCGCGGCTCCAAGGGTCGGCGCTTGCGGGATCGCGGGGTTGTAGACGGAGGTCGCCCAGGTATTGCGGCGGAGCTTGCGGTCCTGGTCCAAGAAGTCCCGGCGCAGCATGACGGCGGCGGCGACGATGTATTCGGCGATCGATCGCTCGTGATGAAAGGTGTTGGCCACCAGCACGTCAGGCGGCAATGCGTCGAAGTCGACCTTGTCGGTGCCCGCGCCGGCGATGTGGATCAGCCGAAGCTTTTCGGCCGCCGACGCCATTTCCGCGGTGAACCGGCTGCCGATGTGGACGTCGGCGTCCCGCAAGTCGTCGTGCGGCACACCGCCCGGGTGCCACTGAACGACCGCGCCTGTGGGCATCGCGGCTTCGAACCGCTCGCGATGCGGGAGCAGGTTGATATCGGCAATCACGATCTTCATCGCTGCAGCGCCGGACGTTTGCTGTCGAACGTCCAGCCCGGGATCAGGTACTGCATGGCGATCGCGTCGTCGCGGCTGCCGAGTCCTTCACGTTGGTACAGCGCGTGTGCGGCGGCGACCGCATCGTCGTCGAGTTCCACACCGAGACCGGGCTTCTCGGGCACCGTCAGATAGCCGTCGACGATCTGATGAGGCTGCTTGGTGATGCGTTGTCCGTCCTGCCAGATCCAGTGGGTGTCGATGGCGGTGATGTCACCGGGAGCGGCCGCGGCGACGTGGGTGAACATCGCCAGCGAAACGTCGAAGTGATTGTTGGAGTGCGAACCCCACGTCAGGCCCCACGCGTCGCAGAGCTGCGCGACGCGCACCGATCCCGCCATCGTCCAGAAGTGCGGGTCGGCAAGGGGGATGTCAACGGCGTTGGCGCGGATCGCATGGCCGAGTTCGCGCCAGTCGGTGCCGATCATGTTCGTCGCGGTGGGCAGGCCGGTGGCACGCTTGAACTCGGCCATCACCTCGCGGCCGGAGAATCCACCCTCGGGTCCGACCGGGTCCTCGGCGTAGGCGAGCACATCGGTGAGCTCACGGCAGGTCTTGATCGCATCGGCGAGCAGCCATCCGCCGTTGGGGTCCAAGGTGATTCGTGCGTCGGGGAACCGGTCCTTGAGGGCGATGACGGCCTTGGCCTCGTCGGGCGCGGGCAGCACCCCGCCCTTGAGCTTGAAGTCGCGGAAGCCGTACCGGGTGGCGGCCGCTTCGGCGAGGCGCACGACGGCGTCGGGGGTCAGCGCCTCCTCATGGCGAACCTTCAGCCAGTCATCGGCGCCTGCGGGTTCGTCGGCAGGTGACTGATATGCAAGGTCGGTCTTGGTGCGGTCACCGACGAAGAACAGATACCCCAGCGCCTGCACGCGGTCGCGCTGCTGGCCGTTGCCCAGCAGCGCGGCGACCGGGACTTCGAGATGCTTGCCGAGCAGGTCGAGAAGTGCGGACTCGACGGCGGTGACGTCGTGGATGGCGATGCGCAGGTCGAACGTCTGGGTGCCGCGGCCACCGGCGTCGCGGTCGGCGAACGCCCGCCTCATATCGTTGAGGATCGCGTGGTGGTCGCCGATGCTGCGGCCGGTGATGATCGTGCGGGCATCTTCGAGGGTGCGGCGGATCGGCTCGCCCCCTGGAACCTCGCCGACGCCGGTATTGCCGTCGGAATCGGTGAGGATCAGCAGGTTTCGGGTGAAGAACGGGCCGTGCGCCCCGCTGAGGTTCAGCAACATGCTGTCACGTCCGGCAACCGGGATCACGGTGATGTCGCGTATTGCGGGCGTGCTCTTGGGGGTTGTCACAGCGAATCTCCTGATAGGTGGGTCGCGAACCACTTGTCGCCGTTGGCCAGGGGCCGCACCACGCGAGACACCTTGTCGCCCATGGTGCGCAGCGCGTCGGCGATCTCGTGTTCGCGTTGTGGGGTCAGTCGGCCGAGCGGCACGGATGCGCTGATGGCATCCTGCGCGGGCTGGCAGTAGTGCAGCGCCACGGCGAAGCACCGCAGCCCGGGGGTGTTCTCCTCGTCGTCGGTGGCGAAGCCACGGATGCGCACGGTGTCGAGTTGGGCATCGAGAGCGGCGCGGTCGACGATCGTCTTGTCGGTCAGCGGCTTGAGCGCCGCCGGGACGTGCTCGTCACGTTCGGTGCCGAATCGCTCGGCAAGGAGCGACTTTCCGAGCGCGGTGGCGTAGGCGGGCAGCCTCCTGCCGACCCGATTCGACGTGCGGGTGTAGCTCTTGGACTCCCGCGTCGCGAGGTAGACGATGTCAGTGCCGTCGAGCCGGCCCAGGTGGAAGGTCTCGTCCAGGTCGTCGCGCAGGTCGTCGAGGAACGGTGTGATCAGCGGCAGGTACGGGTCGCTGTCGAGGTAGCTGGTGCCGACCAGCAGCGCTCGCACGCCGATCGTGTACAGGGTGCCCGTCGCGTCGGTGCGCACCCATCCCTGGGCGACGAGTGTGCGCAGCAGGGCGTGGGCGCTGCTGCGTGGCATGTCGAGGGCGTGGCTGATCTCACGCAGTCGCGCGGGCTCGTCGTGGCGGGCGGCGAGGAATTCCAGCAGCTCGACGGTGCGGACCGCGGATTTCACACCCGCACGCGAGGAGCGTACGACGAGTTCTTCTGACATGTCAGCCTCCCATCGCGAACAGTTCGCGGCCGATCAGCACGACGGCGCCCACTCCTGACATACCGATCGCCAACCAGCGCAATCGATTCGGATCCAAGAACCGGTTCAGGCCTTGGGACAGCATGTAGCCGGCCGCCGCGGCGGGAATGAGAATCGCGAACATCGCCATAGTGTGGCCGTTGACCGCGCCGGTGGCCGCCAGCGCGGCGATCGACATGATCGAGCCGACGAGGAAGAACCCGCTCATCGTGCTGCGCAGCACCGCACCCTCCTTGCGCTGCCACACCAGAGCCATCGGCGGTCCTCCGATCGCCGTCGCGGTACCGAGCACCCCCGAGGCCGCCCCGGCCAGTACGACGTTGCGCCGCCGCGCCACCGGGATCCAGCCGAAGCTGGTCAAGCCGACACCGAGAAGCACGACGAGGGCGAGCATGATCGCCAGGCCGCGTTCGGGCAGTATCGCCAGTAGCAGTGCGCCGGCTATGGTGCCCGGAACCCGCCCCACCAGAGCCCATTTGGCGCCGTGCAGGTCGATGTCTTCGCGTTCGCGCACCAGTACCATCAGCGTGACCAGGGTCGCGACCATGATCAGGGTGCCGGGTATCAGGGCGGGGTCGACGAGCGCGACGATCGGCGCGGAGAGCATGCCGATGCCGAATCCGATCGACGCCTGCAGCGCCGATGCCAGCATGATCGCCGCCGCCACTATGCAATATCCCCATACGCTCATGCCGTGGCCAGCATGCTGCCTTCCGCCAGCAGGGGATGGTGGCATTCGGCGGCGTGCCCGGCGACCGCTGGGTCCGCCGCGCTTGGTGGTGCGGTGGTGGCGCAGATCTCGGTGGCCTTCCAGCAGCGGGTGCGGAACCGGCAGCCCGACGGCGGGTCGATCGGGGACGGCACCTCACCCTTGAGCAGGATCCGGTCCTTGCGCTGCGCGCTGTCGAGTTTCGGGGCGGCCGACATCAGCGCCGCGGTGTATGGGTGGTTGGGGCGCTCGAAAACCGCTTCGGTGGGTCCGCTCTCGATGATGCGGCCCAGGTACATCACCGAAACGCGGTCGGCGACGTGGCGCACCACCGACAGGTCGTGGCTGATGAAGATGTAACTGATGCCCAGTTCGCCCTGGAGTTCGTTGAGCAGGTTGAGCACCTGCGCCTGCACCGACAGGTCGAGCGCGGACACCGGCTCGTCGCAGATGATCACGTCGGGGTCGAGTGCGAGCGCGCGGGCGATGCCGATGCGCTGACGCTGGCCGCCGGAGAACTCCTGCGGGTACTTGTCGGCCGCGTTGGCGCCGAGGCCGACGAGGTCGAGCAGGCCGCGCACCCGCATGTCGCGGTCCTTGCGAGTCGGGTACATGTCTTTGTGGCTGCGCCACGGCTCGGCGATGATGTCGCCGGCCGACATGCGGGAGTTCAGCGATGCGTACGGGTCCTGGAACACCATCTGCACCCGGCGGCGGAAGTTCAGCAGGTTTTTGCCGCGCAGGCTGTACGGGTCGACGCCGTCAAAGCGCACGGTCCCTTCATCAGGGCGCTCCAGCATCAACAATGTCCTTGCCAGCGTGGACTTTCCGCAGCCTGACTCGCCGACCAGGCCGAGCGTTTCGCCGCGCTTCAGGTCCAGCGTGATGCCGTCCAGCGCACACAGCTTCTTCTTGCCTGCACCTGCTACCCGGAAGGACTTGCGCAGGTCGCGGACCTCGAGCAGGTTCTCAGATACTTCAGACATTGGAGACCTCTTCCGGGAAGTGACAGGCGGCCTTGCGGCCAGCTGCCACGGTGTCGAGCGTCGGCCGGGTCGTCGCGCAGATCTCGCGGGCCAGCGGGCAGCGGGCCTGATACACGCAGCCGTCGGGGATCGCCTGCAGGTCCGGTGGCGTTCCGCCGATGGACTTGAGGTCGTCACCGCGGCGGGCGTTCACGGGCACCGAGTCCAGCAGGCCCTTGGTGTAGGGGTGCTTCGGGTTGGCGAAAACCTCGGCCACCGCGCCGGTTTCGACGATGTTGCCCGCGTACATCACCGCGACCCGGTCGGCTTCCTCGGCGACCAGGGCCAGATCGTGGGTGATGAGGACGACCGCCATGTCGAACTCGGTGCGGAGATCGCGCAGCAGCGCCATGATCTGTGCCTGCACGGTGACGTCCAGCGCGGTGGTGGGCTCGTCGGCGATCAGCACACTGGGGTTGAGCGCGACGGCCATCGCGATGAGCAGGCGTTGGCGCATACCACCGGAGAACTGGTGCGGGTAGGAGTTGAGCCGCGACTCTGGCTGCGGGATGCCGACGCGGGTCATCAGGTCGACGGCCTTGCGCTTGGCTTCCTTGGCGGACAGGTTGTGGTGAATCCGAAACGGTTCGGCGAGTTGGGTTCCCACGGTGTAGAGCGGGTTGAGCGCGGTGAGCGCGTCCTGGAACACGATCGCGAGTTCGGTGCCAGCCATCTCGCGACGCTTCGCGGGGCCCGCCTTGAACAGGTCCACGCCGCCGAGGGTGGCCGAACCCTCGACCACGTCCGCGACGGGTTCGAGCAGGCCGACGAGCGCGGTGGCGGTCATCGACTTGCCGCAGCCGGATTCGCCGAGCAGAGCGAGGGTTTCACCGCGACGCGCGGTGAAGCTGACCTCGTTGACGGCGCGGACGGTGCCGCCGATGGTGCGGATCTCGACACTCATGCCGTCGACGTCGAGCACGGGCTTGGCGTCGGTCTGGCCAACGGTCGGCTTGTGGTCTATTGCAGCGGTCATGACGTCCCTCTCTCAGATGCGCTTGGTCGTCTTGGTGAAGCGGGACAGCTTCTTCTGCGGGACGGTGAGGCGCCACCGCTGCGCGGGATCGGTGGCGATGCGGGCCCACGCGGCCAGGATGGTCGCCGACACGGTGGTGATGACGATGGCCAGGCCGGGAAAGAACGACAGCCACCACGCGGTGTGCAGGTAGGTCCGCCCCTGGGCGACCATCAGGCCCCAGCTGACGTCGGGCGGCTGGATGCCGATGCCGAGGAAGCTCAGCGAGCTCTCCGCCAACATCACGTAGCAGAAGTCCAATGTCGCGACGGTCAGCAGTGTCGGCAGCACGATCGGCAGGACGTGGCGGAAGATGATGGAGCCCGCAGGTGCGCCGAAGGTGCGGGCGGCGTCGACGAACAGCCGGCTCTGCAGCTCCGCGGATTCGGCGCGAGCGGTGCGCAGGTAGACCGGAATGCGGGTGATCGCAAGCACCAGAACGATATTCGCCGCGCTGGGGGAGAAGACGTAGAGCACGACGACCGCGAGCAGCAGCGACGGGAAGCTCATGATCACGTCGGCGACGCGCATGGCGACCGTCTCGCGCCAGCCGCGGTAGTAGCCGGCCCACATACCGACGGCCGAGCCGACGACCGCGGAGATCACCACGGCAGGGATCGCGACCGACAGGGTCGTCTGGCACGCGACGATCAGCCGGGCCAGCATGCTGCGGCCCAGTGGGTCGGTGCCGAGGAAGTTGGCCCAGCCGTGCGCGAACGTGAACGGTGCCTGGTTGGAGTTGTCCAGGTCGATCTTGGTGGCGAGGTCACCGACGAGCGTCGGGCCGAGGATCGCGGTGAGGAAGACCAAGCCAAGGATCAGGGCCGCGGCGGCAGCGACGCGGTCGTTGAGCAGCATACTGAACCATTTCGACGCAGTGCCCTTTTTGGCGTCGTCTTGCCCAGGCTCACCGACGATGGCGGTGGTCGGCTTGACGGGTACGAGATCGATTCCAGTACTCATATCTCTTTCTCCCTTAGGCCATTACCGGTTCGCGGACACGTGCGTCGAGCAGCGCGTAGCAGGCGTCGATGAAGATGTTGAGCAGGAAGATGCTCACGGCGGTCAGCAGGACGGCGGCCTGCAGGACGGCGAAGTCGCGTTGCAGGATCGCGTCGATCATCAGCTTGCCGATACCGGGCCAGCCGAAGATCGCCTCGACGACGACCGCGCCGTTGATCAGTCCGACGGCCAGGTCGCCGGCGACGGTCAGCGCGGGGGCGGCGGCGTTGCGGAGCGCGTGGTGGGACACGACGCGGAAGTCGCTGGCGCCCTTGCTGCGGGCCAGCCGTACATACGGCGCGGAGAGTGCGGAAACCATTGCACCGCGCACGACTTGGGTGAGCACACCGAGGGGCCGGATCATCAGGGTGGCGATCGGCAGGATCCAGGACAGGATGCCGCTGTCGACGCCGGAGGTGGGCAGCACGCCGAGGAGCACCGCGAAGAGCCACACGCCGGTGATGGCGAACCAGAAGTCGGGGATGGACGCTGCGGTCATGGACAGCAGGCTGGAGAACCGGTCGGCAAGCGAGTTGGGCCGGTAGGCGGCCCAGCAGCCGACGACGATGGCGCCGACTACGGCGAGAAGCATTGTGGTGAAGGCCAACTGCAGGGTGGCGGGGAATGCGCGGAACGCCATCTCGGAGGCGGACTCACCGGTGCGCAGTGAGGTGCCGAAGTCGAAATGCAGGACGCCCTTGAAGTAGTCGACGAGCTGCGTCCATACCGGCTGGTCGAAACCGTTGGCCTTGGCGAAGGCTTCGCGCTGTTCGGGCGTCGCGGACTCGGGCAGGTACAGGTTGGTGGGGTCACCGGTGAGGCGCGCGAGCAGGAACACTCCCAGCAGCACGATGATCAAAGGCAGTGCGCTGGTGTATGTCCGGCGCCGGATGAAGGAGAACATGGGGTCTGGCCTTCCTTACTGGGCGACCGTGGGGGTGGCGGAGCCGGCGGGCGTCATCTCGGCCAGCCGCATCTCGTCACCGGTGGCGGAGTTGGGGGTGTAGTCGACTCGAGGCGATTTGCCGAGGATGCCCTTCATATGCGCGAGGTAGGCCATCTGCATGATCTCCTGCGGCTCGTCGGCGAAGAGCTTCGCGAAGGCATCCTGGCGCTGCTGTCCGGTGAGCTCCTCGGCGGCGCGGATCTTCGTGTCGAATTCCGGTGTGCCGTAGGCGGCTTGAGGTCCGTCGGACAGCATGTACTGGTCCATGGTGAACGCGGCGTCACCGGCCTGGTTGCCATGCATGATCATCAGCAGGTAGGGGCCGGCGCCCTCGAGGAACGGCCGCAACTGGTACAGCAGCTGGTTGGACGTGTCCATCATCTCGATCTTCACGTTGAGGCCGATGTCGGAGAACTCGCTCTGCAGCACCTCGATGGTCTCGCTGATCTTCGGGAACTGGGCGGTGCGGCCGATGAGGCGGATCTCGGTGTCGACGGGCACACCGTCGGCCCTGGCCTCGTCGATGAGCGCCCTGGCCTTGTCGAGGTCGTGTGGCCACAGCTGCAGATCCGGGTTGTATCCGACGACGCCGGAGGGGATCAGCTGTGAGGCGGGGTCACCGAGTCCGCGGAACAGCGCCTTGACGATGCCTTCACGGTTGACGGCGTAGTTGATGGCCTGGCGGACGCGAATGTCGTTGAGTGGCGCCTCGGTGGCCTGCATGCGCAGGGCGGTGGTCTCGTTGTTCTGGAACGGCACACCGAGATCCTCGGCGCCGTCCTCGGGTCCGAGGCTCACGGCGATGTCGGTCTCGTCATTGGTGATCATCGCCGCGCGGACGCTGCCCTCGCTGCGCCACTGGTATTCGGCCTTGGCGAACGGGGGCTTGGAGCCCCAGTAGGTGTCGTTGCGCTTGAGGAAGAGCCGCTGCCCGTACTCCCAGTCGTCGATCGCGTAAGGGCCGGTGCCGATGGGCTCGCGCACCTTCTCGGTCATGGAGGTGCCGGTCGGCACGATCTCGACGAACGAGATGCGCAGCGGGAGAATCGGATCGGGAGACTTGGTGCCCACCACGAGGGTGCTGTCGTCGGGTGTGGCGACCTCCAAGGGGTCGTCGCCGAACACGTAGCCGTCGACGTTGCAGTTCAAGTCGGAGTTCACCGCGCGATCGATCGAATAGGCGGCGTCCTTGGCGGTCATCGGTGCGCCGTTGGAGAAAGTGACGCCGTCGCGGACCTTGAACGTCCACTGGTTCGGCGCACTCTGGCGCCACTCGGTGGCGAGCAGCGGCTGCAGGTCGCCGGAGTTGGGGTCGCGCTCGATGAGCGGCTCGGTGATGTTGGAGCGGACGACGATGCCGGTGGAGGTCAGTGAGCTCTCACAGGGCTCCAGGGTCGGCGGCTCCTGGGCGAGGACGATGCGCAGGGTGTTGGGGTCGTAGCCGCCGTGGCGAGAGTTGGCGACGGTGCACCCGGAGGCGGTGACGGTGACCGCCGCCAGCGTCATGGCCAGCACCCGGCGTCGGAGCGCGGTGCGTGGACTCCTGAAAAGCATCGATCCTCCTGGGCTGGAGTGACGTCCACGTATGTGGATGAGACTTGTGATCGCAACCACACGGTAAGGACGCTGTTTCGATAGCGTCAACCCGGGCCAAATGGCGATATCGGACGATTATGGGACGGTCGTCCCGTTTTTCAGGAGCCCCATAAATATGACTTGAGCTGCGGCGTTGTGTGACGTAGCAACGTACCGATACCTCGCGACGGCTGGTGGCCTGCCAGTGATGCTCTTTGGATATAAGTCCATGCGAATCGAATGTTGGACGGGTATCCGCAGGTCGTCGTAGCGTGGGCAGCACTATGAGCAATCGTTCGGTGTTGCAGGTTGGCCCGTTGAAACCGTCGTTGGCGCAGACGCTGCAGGACGACTACGCGGCGTACGTACTGCCCGATGAGCCCGCGGAGTTCCTCGCTGAGCACGGTAGCGAGATCCGCGCGGTGGTGACCTCGGGCCGCACCGGGGTCAACGCGGAGTTGATGGCCGCGCTGCCGAACCTCGGCGCGGTGGTGAACTTCGGTGTCGGCTACGACACGACGGACGTCGACGCGGCGGCCGCTCGCGGGGTCGGCGTGAGCAACACCCCGGACGTGCTGACCGACTGCGTGGCCGATACGGCGGTGGGCCTGTTGATCGACACGCTGCGCCAGTTCTCGGCGTCGGACCGCTATGTGCGGGCGGGCCGGTGGCCGGTCGACGGCAACTATCCGCTGACGCGCCAGGTCAGCAATACCCGCGTCGGGATCATTGGACTGGGCCGGATCGGTAGCGCAATCGCCAAGCGGCTCAGCGCTTTCGGATGCACGATCTCCTACCACAATCGGCATGAGGTCCAGGGCTCGGAGTACACCTATGTGGGCTCGCCGGTGGAGTTGGCGGCCGGGGTCGACGTGCTGGTCGTAGCTGCCGCCGGTGGTGCGGGCACGCAGAAGCTGGTGAGTGCCGAGGTTCTCGACGCGCTCGGATCGAGCGGATACCTGATCAACATCGCGCGCGGCAGCGTCGTCGACGAGAACGCATTGGTTGCGGCGTTGGTCGACGGCCGGTTGGCAGGCGCGGGCCTGGACGTCTTCGCGGACGAGCCGAACGTGCCGGAGGCACTGCTGTCGATGGACAACGTCGTGGTGCTGCCGC